>CAYWXV010000047.1:0-19750 GCA_964462535.1 uncultured Alphaproteobacteria bacterium | reverse complement strand
GAGACGCGGAGAGATGGGGGTGTTGATGCTATCGCTCGCAGTATTTCTTCATCGCCGCCTTGAAGGCCTTCCGGTCTTCCTCTGACAGTTGATCGTACATCTGCCGCCATCGGGGGGACGACGTGCCTCGCGATGAATCTGGACCCATTGCTCGTTCATCATCGTTGGACTGGCGACGCCTCCCCGCCACTGGTCGAACGAGGAGAACGACCGCTGATCCACCAAACGAGACTGCGAGGATCTCCCAGAACGTGATGTCACCGACCACCGACTCTCCCAGACAACTCGACGCCAGCCAGCAGGTCCCCGAAAACGCAATCAGCGCAAGTGCCGAAGCACCTGCGCCGATTGCAAGCAGCGTCATTCGTGTTGTATTGGATCGCGTTCGTGTCATCGTTGGAATCACTCGGTCGGTCAGACCTGGGTCACCTTGCCGATGGTTATCGACGGGGAGGGACTACGTTCCGACGACGTACTGGGGCGATCAATCGTTTAGGTTCTCATACAGCTCTTTCAATCGCTTGCGGAGATAGAGCACAGCGTACCGCTTCCGGGCAAGCAGCGTGTTGATGTTCTCCCCCGTCTCCTCGGCCATCTCACGGAAACTCACCCCTTCGAACTCGTTCTTGACGAACGCGTACTTCTGCTCCTTCGGAAGCTCATCGAGCGCCTCCATCACCGCCTCCCTGATCGTCTTGCTCACCAGAGACCGTTCAGGACTCATGGTGATATCGCTCAGGAAATTCTCGAACTGGGCGACATCACCCTCGTCGCCGTTATAGATCGTATCCGTAAACGACTGCGGACGTTTCTTGCGATAGGAATCGATGATGCGATTCCGGATCGCGGTAAACACCCACGCGCCGATATTCTCGATCGGTTGGGTCACCTCCGAGGCGGCCTGGAGGACGTTGGCGAAGACATCCTGCAGAATGTCTTCGGCCTCCTCCCTCGAACGGACGCGCTCGCGGATGAATCCGATCAGTTTGTTTCTGTCTCGTCGAAACAGTTCCTCGATCTGCAGGCTCAGCTCCATGTTCGTATCCTCCCTCACTCCATGTTGCATGGGCTCCAATACCGATGTACAACGTTCAATGGAGGACGTTCGGGGAACGTCCGAAGTAACATTCCGTGCAGTAATGAGCCTGTATCAGTTGTCTCGCTATGTACCTCGTGTGTCGTTTCTGATTGCCGTTGTCACGCGCCGTCTACACCTGCACATCGATGTCGGTGTTACCGCGCCACCATATCTCGTGATATCACGATCTTCTGAATCTCCGAGGTTCCTTCGCCGATGGTCAGCAGTTTCGCATCGCGATAGAACTTCTCTACCGGATACTCCTTGATGTAACCATAGCCTCCGTGGATCTGAATAGCCTCTGTAGCGCACCGGACGGAGGTCTCGCTTGCAAAGAACTTTGCCTTTGACGCCTCGATGGCGTAAGGTTTCCCCTGATCCCTGAGGTATGCTGAGAGGAGCGTCATGTGGCGCGCCGCCTCCACCTCCGTGGCCATCCACGCCAGCTTGAACTGGATTCCCTGAAAATCGGCCAACGCCTTTCCGAACTGCCGACGCTCGGTCGCATATTTCAATGCGGCGTCCAAAGCACCCTGGGCGAGTCCGACGGAGAGTGCCGCAATCGAAATGCGGCCACCATCCAGAATCTGCAGGGCTTGCTTGAAGCCCTGACCCTCCTCTCCAATCATGTTTGCCGCCGGAACCCGCACATCCTCCATCACCAGGCTGGACGTATCGGAGCACCGCATGCCCAGCTTGTTTTCCTTCTTGGAAGCATAGAACCCCGGCATCGACTTGTCAAGGACAAACGCCGTGATGCCACTGGAGCCCTTTGCACGATCGGTCACAGCCATTATGACGGCTATCTCGCCAACGGTTCCATGCGTAATGAAATTCTTCGATCCGGAGACGATCCAGTCGTCGCCATCACGGCGGGCAACGGTCTGCATTCCACCGGCATCAGATCCCGAGCCCGGTTCGGTCAGGCCCCACGCACCCATAGTCTGGCCGGTCGCCAGCCGTGGGACATACTTTGCCCGTAACTCGTCTGACCCAAACCGATTGATGTGACCCGTGCAGAGTCCGTTGTGGGCGGCCACGCCCAGTGCGATCGACGGATCAACGCGCGCGATCTCTTCGACGATCAGCGCATACTCGGTGTACCCCAGCCCCGATCCCCCCATCTCCGGCTGAACCGTGATTCCGAGGAAGCCGAGGTCCGCCATCTTCTTGAAGATCTCCGTCGGGAACTCTTGCGATTCGTCGAATTCCATGACGACGGGACGGATCTCATTCTCTGCGAAATCGCGTGCCAGCTGGCGGATCGCCATCTGCTCGTCGCTCAGTCGTGTATCGTATGCGACGGCCGAGGTCTCTTCGGGCATATCGGGCTCCTGAGTAGTATAGTCCTTGAGTATGCCCGAGAATTCCACCCGGACGTTTCAAAGGGCCGATAAGTTACAGAATGCGGTGGTCCTTTTCTCGCCCACATCCGTTACGGTCTATTGACGCTATCTTTGCCCCCCATGAAAAGAGCCGCATCGTTGACCACCGCCGACATTCAGGGAATTTCCTTTCATCAGCACTCTACATTTCACGGCCCCACCATCAATGGCGTGATCTTTCGTGAGCTCCGTCCCATCGTCGATGGACGGGGAGACGTGATTGAGCTGTGGAGTCTTCCCTGGGTCGAGCGTGAGGGGTTGGTGGTCCCGCAACACGTTTATCAGTCGGCAACAGACTACGGGGTGACCAAATGCTGGCATCTCCACGAGGTCCACACCGATCAGTTCACGGTGACACGCGGCAAACTCCAGGTCGTCTGCGCCGATGTGCGGGAAGATTCACCGACCTATGGGCACGTCAACAGCTTCATCATTGGTGTGCAGCGCCCGGCGCTTATCATGATTCCTCCAGGAATCATGCATGGATGGAAGGCCCTCGCTCGACCCGAAACGATCGTCGTCAATCTCCAAAGCCATCCCTATGATCCGGCAGATGAGTTCAAGTTCCCGTGGGACTGTGTCCTGTCCGAGGTCTGGGAACCGAGGAACGGATAGCGCGCAACTCGCCCAGCGCATTCAGTGGGGGGATGTGGCCTTGAAGAGCGTGAAAGGGCGGCCGGCAAATTCGTAGAGTTCGTGGGCGCGCGGTTCCACGGCGTCCAGCTCATCGCTATGGAGAGCATTGAGAGGGATTACTTGCTCCATGCGGGCGAGGAGTTCCGCCAGGCCCGCACGATTCCCGCCAACCAGGTGGAGACCCCCCACATAGAGAAAGACATCGAGCGACGCAACCATGAACGTGTGTGCGTTGTCGTCCGTCCACACCGACGAATCCCGCAGGCCCCTCCAATCAAATCCCGTCCGGTCGTTCATCATGAGCATCGTCAGCTCGGAAAGAGAGCGTTTGGCAAGTTGCGAGAGTGCTCGGCGGGGAACGAATCTTCTCGCGAACCCTCTGAACTCAAGGTAGGGGAGCATTCCGAGTACTTCCATCTCAACGTCTGCGATCGTGTGGGACACATAGATAGGTCGCCGACCGTTGTTCATACGAAGCACGTTCATGACCACTTGTTCCTGGACGCGGAGCAGTTGGTGCGATCCGGACTGTACGCCGCTTATCGACAGTCGTGTTTTCGCCCGTTGCTCGCCGGCAAGAACGTCTATCTGCTCGGGGGCATCGATGACTTTGACTCTCAGTTCCGCGAGTTCCGCGTCGACGTAACCAACGGGTAGCGCGCCTTCACCAAACGGATTTCCGTCTCTCATGCTCCGGACAAACCAGGGGGCATTGAGGAGGGAGAGATTCACCACGATGACATCACGTCGAAATCCCTCCACAAGCTGCTCGTACCAGGTCGGGTAGGTGTCCGCGTCCCCGCCTACGAAGAGGATGGCGTTTCGATCACAGGAAGCCAGTATGTTCCGGCAGTACGAAAGATTGGGTTCCAGGAAACCGCCCCGTCGCTTCCCCTCCCGAAATGCCCACGTCGCCGAGTCACGCAAACCGCGCATAGCATACGCGGCAGCCAACGACCCCCAGACGGACGTGATTTTGGATCTCGGCGTCAGTAACAGAATCTCACCCTCATATCGGCGATCCAGTGCAATCAGACGCTCGAACGGCTCGGAAATCTCTTTTGCTTCCGCGAGCGATGACGAGGGATATCCGTCCCCTGACAGGCTCACTTGTGCAATCCGATCGTAGGCGTATCCAAGAAAGTAGAGGGCTTCCTGGCTTGAGGGATCGAGAGTTGATGCTACCTCGAACAGCCTGGCTGCTTCCCTGAACCGGGGGAGGGGAGACTCGTCGGATCCATTCCATCGCATTTCCTCCGCCTCCTTGTAGATCGTCTTCCCGCGTGTCATCGTCTCCTCGAACGTCATCTCCTGTGCCGCAAGTGGAAGGGTTAGGAACAGGAGGACAACAAGCGGCAGGCGTGCCTGGCGGAAATGGTGATGCGCGCGAGATGGTGTCATGCTGCAATGGCGACGAGAGGTGAGCGAGACGAATTGAAACGGGCCGAACTAGCGATGAATGTAGCTGATTGCCCCGTGAACGAAAACCGCTGCGCCCCTCTCCCCGGCAATTCAATCGTGGGGTCATCGTCGAATGGATCGGTGCTATCTTGACCGTTCCCCAGTCCTACGTCCCCAGAACCAAACATGTCGCCCGAGGAACTTCAACGTTACGACCGCCATCTCCTTCTCCCCGAAATAGGGATTGAAGGGCAGAGGCGACTTAATGATTCTCGCGTGTTGGTCATAGGGGCCGGGGGACTAGGGTCACCACTCCTACTATATCTCGCCGCGGCTGGAATCGGTCATCTCACAGTAGTAGATCCAGATGTGGTGGACATGTCGAACCTGCAACGACAGGTCCTTCATGGAACGTCGCGTATTGGAGTTCGAAAGATTGATTCGGCTCGCGCGCGTCTGACCGATATCAACCCTCACGTCGAGATCACTGGAATCGCGGAGCCGTTCACGAGCTCTAACGCAATGGAGATCGCGCGAGGGCACGATATCATAGTCGATGGCACTGACAACTTCCCGACCCGTTATCTGAGCAACGACGTCGCCGTCCTGCTTGGGGTGCCGAACGTCTATGGGTCGATCTTCCGCTTCGAGGGACAGGTCTCGGTCTTCTGGGCCGAGCATGGACCATGTTATCGCTGTCTCTACCCCGAGCCACCTCCACCCGGCATGGTGCCGAGTTGTGCCGAAGGGGGTGTTCTCGGCATCCTCCCCGGGGTCATCGGCTCGCTGCAGGCAACGGAGACAATCAAGGTACTGCTTGGCATCGGCGAACCACTTGTCGGACGTCTTCTTCTCTATGATGCGCTCTCCCTCCGTTTCAGGGAGATGAAGATCAGGAAGGATCCAGCGTGTCCCATCTGTGGAGAGCACCCGACGATCACGGAGCTGATCGACTACGATGAGTTCTGCGGGGTGCCCGCCGCTGGGAACGGTACTGGGTCGACACATCAACCGAACGAAGAGATTCCAATGGCAGTTAAGGAAATCACCGCTGAGCAACTTTCGGAGCTCCGCGCGAATGGCGAGGAGCATATACTGATCGACGTGCGCGAGGAACATGAATACGCTGCCGCGAATCTGGGTGCGAAGCTCATTCCGCTAAGCAGGCTGGGTAGTCACGTCGACGAGATTCCCAGAGAGGGGCGGGTGATCATTCATTGCAGGAGCGGTGCCCGTTCCGCGAGAGCCATTGAACACCTGCAGTCGCTAGGGTTCCAGAACCTTGAGAACCTCAAGGGGGGCATCATCGCCTGGCACGCGATGGGAGGGGATGTCGAGACCGGGAGCTAGAAGGCTTGCAACGCCGGGAAGGTTGATGCGGAATGCGTGTCGGTAGCGAAAGTGTGATTTGTGTAGACAGTCACGGTCTGAAAGCAAAGACGGCCGCGATCTTCGATCGCGGCCGCCTTTCGTTGTGTTATCGGCCAAGCTGAGACCCGGCCGGCCTACTCGAACGTGCACGAGCATGGATGAGAACATCGCAGCTCGTGCGACGCCCAAGTCATCTCCAGCCTACTTGCACCCGCGATCCGTCCGGGACTCGGGATCGTTGTTCGGGAAGCAGAAGCCGGTCGGCAGTGTCGCCGGGACATAGCGTGAAAGGCTCGGATCACGGAGTCCCTGCTCGATGAACGCCACCAGATCAGTGATCTCGTCCGCCGTCAGACCGAGGGGCCTGAAGGAGGGTGCGAGCTGCGCGGCTGGGACGTTGGGATTCTGCGGGACGCCATTGTTCTTGTACTCCACCACTTCGCGGACAGAGTGGAAGTTGGCGCCATGCCCATAGAACTTCGAGTCGACCAGGTTGTAGATCTGGGGGACCTTGAAGTGGTACATGTCCTCAGGGCGACCAGTGAATCCACCGCGACCCTTGTGCTCCGGCTTGCTGGGATCGTTGCCGTAGATGCCCGGGCCGTCAAGGTCGTTCATTCCCATTCCGTAGAAGGCCATCGAATTGAGGGCGGGTCCGGTATGGCATCCGACGCAATTCCCCTTTCCGAAGAAGACGATTGCACCGCGGATCTGCTGCGTATTCATCGCAGAGTGGTCACCACGCAGCCAGCGCTGGAACGGAGCCTCCGTAGCCAGAAGCGTCCGCTCGTAGGCGGCTATTGCCAGCCCGGCGTTCTCATCGGTGATGCGCTGATCTGAAGGAACGCCCGGGAAGGCCCTCGCAAAGAGGTCAACATAGGAGCTTGACGATGTCACAGGCGATTTGGCGATATCCATGCGGTGGACATTCTGGCCTGCGATCGCCTGTATCTCGACGCCGTCGTATCCAAGATTGTTCTTCTCTTTCGGCGTGCCTGGCGTCCAGCGTGCCTGCGTGCCAACGTTGACACCGTTCGCTCCGAACTGACCGTTCCAGAGGATGTTGGTCTGCCAGGCAATATTGAGTGCCGACGGTGAGCGGATCGGTTGGACATCGAGCAGCGAGTCTGCGGGGACCGCGGGGTCGCGTCGACGACCCTCGCCATGCGATCCAAATCCGATTCCACCGGTGCCGATTCCCTGCGCCACCCCGGCCTGGAAGCCGGCGTCAACATGGTGACAGGAGGCGCAGGATCCCTGCATCAGGTTTCCTGAAAACTTTGGATTGACCGTCAGGCAGGTCTCGTGGTAGAGAAATTTTCCGAGCTCCACCTTCTCCTTCGTGATCGGATTGCGAGGATCCTGCGGGATATTCGCGTAGTCATCCGACGAAGGCATGGTAAAGAAGGCGAGCCCCTTTCCGGCCGATGCCTGGGTCAGCGTGGTTGTAAGCTGATTGTTAAGCTCCGAGTTGGGGTCACCCGGTGCAGACGAGTCGGAGCACCCGAACGCCGTCAGCGCGATGGCAAGTGTTGCAATGAAAAGTCCTGTCTGTCGGAACGCTCCGCGTCGATCGGACTCACGGCTGCCACCGCCAGGGCAGTGGCGGTCTCGTGGATACATGAGGTTGTCTCCCAGTGTTAATTAGTGTGGAATCGCCGCACGCAATACCCAAACAGCCATCGCTCATGTCGATGTCGACGATCATGAAAGGGGGGAGATCTGTTGTGTCCGGGCGGGGGGTGAGCAGATGAAGCTACCATCATGGTCCGACAATCCAAAGATGTTTTATTCCCTATAGAGTAGGTGAAAATTGTAACAACGGGATAGCGCAAAAAAAACGGGCTTCTGCTGGAAGAAGCCCGTTAACCGAGTGGAGGGGTGAGCGCCCGCGCGCGCTGTGAAATTGTTCTGGAGGCAATAAAAACGCCACATCGCTGTGGCGTTTGTGCAGAAACCGCAATCCACATTCCCTATTCTTGGCTGGAAGCCGCCTTCACTCGGCTTCCAGCCTGGGCTGTAGTTCCTGCGACGATTGTCAACCACATCCGATGCAAAGATGCGGCGGTGCGGTCGTCTATACCATACCCGGTAACCGGGGTTCTGGGCGTATACCTGTTTTCAGGGAGGAAGATCGTGGGTCGTGATGCAAGGCGAGGACACGCCTACATGGACTGTGTGGACCGATCTGCAACGAAGATAGCGCGCGCCGATTCAATTGCCAAACAGGCATCCTACGCGCTTGCCGGAGCTTTACTCAGCCAGGCCCAGCCGGACGGCAGCCTTTACCAGACCAGCAGAGTTCCGCACACCCAGTTTCTGGATGAGATTCTTCCGATGCGTCTCCACGGTATATGGGCTGATGTAAAGCCGCTCAGCGATTTCGTTGGTCGTGTGTTCCAGCGCGATCAGCCGTAGAATCTCCCTCTCCCGATCCGTCAGACTGGCCGAAGCGTTCCCGGTATCAGCTGAGGGTGGCGCGGGGGATGTTGAAGTCATTGAAGAAATCAGGGCGTCTTTCATCTGATCGTTGAAGTAAGTCCCACCCTCTGCGACGGTGCGTACTGCCTCCAGAAACTCTGCCTTCTGCGCGCTCTTCAGAAGATAGCCCGACACACCGGCCTTCAAGGCACGCGTTATCGAGCCCTTGTCCGCATTCTGCGTCAGCGCAAGCAGTTGGAGATCCGGGCGGCTCTTTGACAGCGTCTTCATTGCCTGGATACCGTCCATCACGGGCATACTGATGTCCATGATCATGACGTTCGCCTCGGGATGCGACTCTGCAAGCTCCACAGCTTCCGCGCCATTCGAGGCAGTGCCGACGATCTCAATCTCCGGAGCCTCCCCCAGCAGAGCGATCAGGCCATCAACGACCATTCGATGGTCGTCCGCTATAAGAACCTTGATACAGTTCACGGCACCTTCTTGTACAGAGGGAATTACGTGGCGGGGAGGTGACTGAAAAATGCCATCGATTCGCGTGCGGCGCATCACGGGAATCAGCGATTCGCCTTTATCCCTGAATTCAGTGGTGTTCAGATGATGACGGGATGGGGATCGCCACGGTGACCGTCGTTCCATGGCCTGGAATCGAGTCAAACATAATCCTGCCGTTCATCGTGCGGACGCGGGCCTCCATGTTCCTTCGCCCCATTCCCCCTCCGCTTCTAACAGTCGGATCGAACCCGACACCGTCGTCCTCGATCATGAGAATCACTTCCTCCTCTCCATTCACAAGACTGATGTGGGCGGTCTCGGCGTGAGCATGGCGCAGGACGTTCGTAATGAGTTCCTGCGCGATGCGGTACACTCCCAGTTCCACCGGCTCGGGAATGTGCTCGTCCACCCCATGCGCATCAAACGTGAAACGGACCCCTTCCGACGTAACCGTCGAGTCGACAATCTCCTGCATCGCCGCAACGATGCCCAGCTCCTGAAGAGTGCTCGACGAGAGGGAATGAGCTATTGTGCGAACGTCCCGGACGGCCCCGTCCAGAACAGTCATGGCCGTCGCGAAGGCTCTTCTCCGTTTCTCGTCAAGTTCCGACATCCCTCCGTCGACCAGGAGGAGATTCATCTTCACCGCTGCAAGCATCTGTCCGATACCGTCGTGTAGTTCACCTGCTATACGGTGACGTTCCGCCTCCTGCGTCTCCACAATCGCCTGGACAACGTTGTTCCGCTGACGAATCTCCTCGTCCTTTACCCTCCGCTCCATGTCGTACCGCATCTGCATGTCGGCCAACGTCCGCTGCGTCTCCTGTGCAGCGAACGCGTCCCTGATGGCCTGAGCCCTTCGCGTATGCTCCAGCGCCTCTCGATAGGCCCCCATGTTTTCAAGCGTCCGCGCCAGCTCATCGTGGCACTCGTGTAGTGTCGACGGGTCCTCGATCTCCTGGGCTATTGCCGCCCCCTGTTCCAGTACGAATCGGGCTTCCTCGTACCGTTCCGACTTTCGATAGAGTCTCCCGAGGCTCAGCAATACCGCCCCCTGAAGCTCGTAGTCCTCCACGTTCTGAAGTTCGCGTTGTGCGCTGGTGAGAGCCGAGAATGCGGCATCGATACGGAGCTGCCGCTCGTAGACGCGCGCGAGAGTCAGCAGCGTGGCCCCCTTGTTTCGGTGGTCACCCAGTGCCTCGTAGACGGCAAGAGCGCGAAGGCCGCAATCGAGCGCTTCATCAAGATTTCCGCGTGAATACTGGATCTCGCCGAGGTTTCGCGTCGTGAGCACCTCCATCTCCGCGTTCCCGGATTCCCTGTGGGCCGTCAGGCTCTCGGTCAGAAAGTGATGTGCCTTCTCGAGGTCGCCCGATTTTCCGTGGACAATGCCAATGACGCCAAGCAGACTCCCTATCCCGTCAAGATCTGCAGTCTCTTCCCGGAGAGCCAGAGCGTGAAGGAGGTGTGACAGGGCATTGGGGTAATCCCCCAGCGCCGTGTACAGGTCGCCTATCTCTTCCTCGATCGACGCCATTCGGTGTTGGTCGCCGGCGATGGTCGCGGTGTCGAGCATGGTAGCCAGCAGTCGGTGTGACTCCTGGATATCCCCTCGTTCCCTTGCCGCGCGCACATCGCGTCGCATTGTGTCGATCGTCAACTCGTCCTCGGGCTGATCGGAGCGTGCGGAATACGAATCGTCCGTGGCATTCTCGAGGCTCATTGGTTCACCCCTTCGTCAGCGATTCGCTGCCACTTCTCCGCATCGTCGAGATTCCCCTCGCGCGTGTCAAGCAAGGCAAGGTGTTCAGCAGCTTCTGCAACCGCATCGGCGCGGGCGTCCTTTCGCGCCACTTCCATCCAATCGAGCAATATGGCTCGCAGCTCGGGGTCGTTCTTTTCCTTCAGGAGGATTACAATCGAGCTGAACGCGGGGTGGACTTTGGAAGGGTCGCCGATCTCCCGGGCGATCGCAAGCTGGGTTCGATATGCCGACAAGGCATCATCCGTTCGGCCAGCTGCTTTCCATACGTCCCCCAGATGCGCCATCGCCGAGGCCACTCCAATCCGGTCGCCAATTTCCTCGGTGATTCGCAACTGTTCCTGAAAGCACTCCTCGGCGCGATCCCCCATTCCCAGCGAAGAGAGGACTACTCCCAGGTTGCCCAGAGTGAGCGCGATCAGACGGCGATCGCCGATCTCCCTTGAAATTTCCAGCTGTCTTTCGAAGTGGTCGCGTGCCTTTTCCTTCTCGTCCAGAGAGTGACAGATACTGGCGAGTCCTCCGTAGCAGAGTGCGATACCGCGACGGTCATTGAGACGCGTGCTGATATCAAGCCGACGAAGCGTGAGGGACTGGGCGCTGTCGAACTCCTTTCGGCGGAAGTGGATTGCTGCCATGCGACTGAGCACCGGAGCCAGCCCAGCTTCATCCTCCAGCTTATCACAGATCGTGTACTGGAGCTGGTAGTACTCCATGGCGCGGTCATGCTTCCCCTGATGGTAGCAGATCATTCCCAGGTCGCCGGCTGCCCGTGCAATTGCAGAGGGATCTTCGATCCGCTCCGCCAGGGCTAGGGCATCCTCCTGCATCCTTCTGGCCCCCTCCAGCCTCCCCACGTTCTCCATGAGAATGCCGAGCGTGTTCAGCACGCGGAAGATCTCCGGACCCTCTTCTCGCATTGCTCTGTACCGATCGACACTCTGCCGGTACACCTCAACGATGTCGTGCTTCTCGCTCAGGCTCCTCCAATGCGTCAGGAACTCGTACATCGCCTCACCGGTCTGCATTGCCATCACCACATCAATGTCCGCCAGGTAGTCCCTCAGTCGCAGATCGTCCTGCAGGATGGAGAGTTGATGCGCCGCTTCGAGTGCGACTTGCGTCGTGATGGGAGGAAGGAGGAGATCGCTGACGAGTCTTTCCCGCAATTCACGTGCTCGGCGGGGGTCGGCCAGATAGCGTCGTTCAATTGCTCCGCGGAGGTACTCATGGACGTATCCGAGCCTCCCTTCCCGCTCGATAAAGTGGAACGACAGCCTATCGATAAGACGATCAACGTCTCGATGGTCGCGAGCGACGATGCGGGCCAGGCGATCGCGCTCAACGCCTCCTCTCGACAGATGAACAACAGGAAGGATGGTGGAGACGAGGGCCTCATCAAACTCCTCCTCCAGTCGAGCCAGCATCCGCTCGTGAAGCTCGTCCAGATCACGTGCCCCCAGATAGTAGGCAATAGTGTCACGCGTTTCCGCGTTGTGGGGGGTCCGCCCCACCTCCTCGAGCCGCGTGCGGAGCAGCAGCGGGTTGGCACTACCGGCGGCTTTGGCGACTCCGTGGGCTTGCTCGCTGGTGATGGCGCTCGCTCGTTCGGTCATGAAGCGATCGACCACCTGCTGTCGCTCCTTCAACGTGAATGGGGCCAGCGAGGTCGCGCTCCATCCCCTGGCAACAAGCTGACCCACTGTGGAAGGGTCGGTGGTCGAGATGACCATCCGAACGCTGTCAGGGAGTCGCTCCGGCAGCCAGTCAATACCTGGATCGCGCGTCTTAACCTGGTTCAGGGCGTCGATGAGAAGAATCATCGGGTCGTCCTCGCGGACATACCAGAGCCAGGCCGCAAACGCCGATTCGAGTCCCTCGGGTGTCGATGGAAGATCTTCCCGAAGGTCGTAGCGCTCCCGAATCTCCATCAACACGTGCCTTATCACACTCACATGATCTGGCGACGAGCCATTCCCAACGTAGTGCTCGACGACAAACGCACCGGGATGACGCTCGCGATGGCGAGCTGCCCAAAAAGCCAGTAAGGCACTCTTCCCAACACCTGAAGGGGCGTGAACAACCAATGGGGCTGACTCGCTCTCCGTAAGGTGTCGATCGAGAATATCCAGATAACTCTCCCGCGGGAGATAGGCGTAACGACGGCTCTCGGCAAATGCCTCGTGGCCCGATCGCTCCATCGCGAGCTGCGACGAAACGGTGTTCTGGGACTCAATCGTGGACATGCCGGAAGATAGATGAATCAGAGGGGATTGCGAGTCGGGTACCTATCTCGACACATTCATCACCTCGCTTGTCGATCCGCTTGGTGTACTGAGAAGGATATAGTACGTCCCCGGGGCAAGCCCAACGGAACTGAGGACCACAACGTGATCTCCATCGGCAAGCGCGATTCCGTCGATGATTCTGCGCTCCTCTCTACCGGCCACATCATAGAGACCCAGATCGACGGTGCAGGGGTGTGGAAGTCGAAACCGGATCACTCTGTCGTCGCCCGATGGGTTGGGTGTAACTGGCCACAGGCGGAGGCCGTCGGCGACCCGCTCCACGCGAGGGTCGTCGGGGCGGGACGCGCTTAGGGGATCATCCAGCGAGAGAATCCCACGCCCGATCTCCTCTCCGTGGCCGTTGCGGCTCACATATTCGAGTCGCACCTGCTTCCCTTCGCCCGCGTGTGTGACGGTCAGGTAGATCGGTCGAATAACCGACCCGGCGACGAGGTCCATGCCATCTCCGGCGGCCCGAAGGGTAACACCGTTGGAGCCGTCAGCGACCGGGGCCAGTGTGACGGTGCCATTCCTCTCTGGTGGCGGTCCGATGGCAATGATAGATCCGTTGTAGAGCGGGGTGATGTCGACCTCCGCTGTTGCCTGGGCGAGGGGATTACCGTTGACGAAATAGAGAAGAAACGTTCGGACGTCAGTTGGTCTTGTGGTCCCTCGCTCCGTTGCAAGCGTATCGCCTCCGACGTCACCAGGAACACGAGCGACTACGACTTCATCGGTCTCAAGCGTGTCGTTTGGGGCGCCAACCAGGACGTAGCGGTAGATGACGAGGTTCCCCCAGCTGGTGATCGGCGCATAGTTGTCGAATGCCAGGTCGAACGACGCCGATCCCCCCTGCTCGATCCGAATGGTGGCGCTGCCGGTATTGTCCCTTGGGAGCTCTCCGTTGAATAGCGCGAGTCTCACACCAACGAATGGCTGGAACCCGACTCCTACGATGCGGACCCCCTCTCCCGGTGGTGCGTCCGGGCTCACCGTCGGAAGGGCAACCGTCAGGCTTCCCTCGGTTGCGCTGGTCATAGTAATCGATCCGACTCTTTGACTATGCATCGTCGAGCCCCTCGCGTCACGATCGATCAGCGCTCGTCCGACCCGTTTTTGAACGTAGTGCACCAGCGTGTCGCATGTGACGTTGTTGACGTCCGTGAACGAATAGCGCACCGCGAACCGGACGGAATCGAAGCATCCGTTGGTCGCTGGTGGAGGTGGCGGGAATAGAATGTGCAGGGCGAGCTGCGTCGGCGTTCCCAACGATACACCGGCCGGGAGCGTACCCCACCGGACCTCGCTATAGCCTGGCGAAGGGCGTGTGCCAAATGGCGCGACGGGGGGCGAAATCGGAAGTCCAGCAAACGATGTCTGCTGGGCCGTGATCTCCCCGGATACCGGAACCCAGCCTGCAGTGGGCGAGCATCCACTCCGTTTCATTTCGGCGCTCACAAGGGTTGCCGAAGCCCGCGTGATCAACGATGGACCAACGGTGACACTCGTCGCGATCGTGCTGGTGCCGGCACCGTTGTGGTCGAGTTCCGATCCCGACAGCCCTCGTCCCAGGTCTATCCGAATGCCCTCGCACCCCGCTGCACAGTCTGGAAGGATGAAGCAGGTATCAACGATGCAGCACCATGCTGTCGTGGAGTCGTTCACTATGAAACGAAGGCAAACGGTGTCTCCCCCTACCGCATGCGGGCTGAACAGGTCGAGCGTCTGCGTCGACGACGTACTGCCGATCGGAATGCCGGGGGTGAAGCCAAACGTCGTTCTTGATATACCCATGCCGGCTGGAGTGACGCCGACGATGTTCAGTCCGGTCACGACGTTGACGAGCGATTGACTGCTCAACTGGAATACGACTCTGTACACGTTCCCTTCGGGTGACGTCCGAAGACACTGCGCCCGCAGGTTCATCAATCGGCCGCATCCGGGTGAGGGAGCCGGCGGACTACAGTCGATCTGGACGTTGGTTGTACATCTTCTCCCCTCGGCCGTTGTCCAGGTGAATGTGATCGGATGCGGGGGAGTGTTCTGACCGATGTTCAGGCAGAATGACAATCCAGTCGTACCAAGTGGGATGCCGGCTGGCGGGGCGCTCCAGATTACTCTCTTCTCGGTCCCACCAACCCTCCATCCCGAGGGTGCCACTCCGTTCTCGAATTCCACGCCTGATCCGCCGGACGTCGCTTCAAACTGCCTGTAGGTTGTTGTCGAGTCGTTGTTCGTAAGGGTGACGGTGAAGCAGCAGGCGGCAAGCCCAAATGACCCATCCTTCTTCACGACGATCGAGAGATTGTTGCAGGCTGGTTCCATGATACTCGTATCACACGTGGAGCGGAAGATCTCCACGTCACCTATCCGGCTCTCGTCGTCGCTCTGAAGCGCCGAGAGTCCGTTCAGGTCGATGAAGTAGCCGGTTGTCTGGACGCTCGACGGTCCGTTTCCCGATGCCGGCGAGCGCTGCAAGCCGTGGATGCCAGTGAAGTTGGTAGCGTTTGATAAGAGATCTCCGGAAGCCCAGATCACCGAATCGCAGTCCATCGGGTCGTTTGTCGCCTCGCTCCAGCGCCCGTACCCATAGTCGACTCCCCCGGCCCCATTCTGACCGGCCAACGTGCCGCCGGCCTCCCCAACAAACGTCTGCTTGGGCGCCGACCAGTCAGGCCATGCGCCGGAATACTCCAGCACACGTGCACCGTGTGCTCCCGGTCGTGACGATCCGGTCATGGTGCGCTCCGCCAGGAGCATTCGCCCTGTCGAGCTGAAGGCGATGTCGGAAACTGGTGCCGAACGACCGGTCGAATTCAAGGTGTAGGGATGATAGAATGGGGGTTCGGGGACAACCACCTCCAGTCGGTCGGTGGACGGCTGGAACATACCTGCGCTGTCCAACGCGATCGATCTGACGACATTCGCGATCCCTGGACCGCCGGTCCCATAGTCCTCCACCCACACGCTGTAGTAGAGTCGATTGGTGATAGGATTGAAGCCGATGCCCCAGATACGGTCCCCCAGTGGCGCAACGCCAAGCGTTCCCTTGTCGACGGTCATTGCGGGATTGGCGGTACCCCCAGGTTTGGGGGATGCGACCGGATCGTAAAAGGCATCGATCCTACCGATCAACGGATTGACCCGGTAGATCACCCCATCCTCCATGTTCGTCACGAACAAACGATCGTGACGGGCTGCGTAGCAGATGTTCCCCAGCCCAGGACGCACCGTTGTTCCGTTCCCGTTCGGCAACGTTGACGTGCCCACGGCCGCGGAGGGGGAGAGGGTGTAGGAAGCCGTCGTGATGAACGTCCCTGGACTCCCGGCCGCAGTGCTTATGAGTCCCGTCGTACCGTCCAACCTGTAAATGGCTCCCGATCCCCCAGGGCCGAACGCAAGCGGATCGTTGTAGCTTCCGTATGCAGTCGTCGCTGCCACGTAGATGTTGTTCCTCTTGTCAATGGCGATTCCGAAGACCTGTCCCAGATTACCGGCACGCCAACTGTTCCCCGGTCCGTGATACATCGGCGGAGACCAGAGCGACGGAGGGGCGATGGGATCGTGGACGTCAACAATGGCGACGACATAGTCGTTCCGGATGCCGTACGTCGGACTTCCACCGATGAAGCCTGAGAAGTACGTCGCTACCCCCTGCCCGTGAATCGAGGGGGGCTGAGGAGGGAGCTGACTGATGACTTCACAGGGGGCGAATAGCGCTATGAGGATCAGCAGCTTCGCCGACGTGTATGCAGTTGAATGCATCGAGGACTCCGGGTGGTAGGTGCCTGGTGTGCTGATTATCGATCGGTCGAGGTGACGGAGAGTGCGGACCATTGGGGAGCTTAAAGCAATCAGGTCGCGCGAATTTGCCGCAAAGGATAGAGGGAACCAAAGTCTCATGCGTCTTCCCCTCCCGCTGCTGGTTCTGAATGCCATCGTCGTCGTCGTCTGTGCGCTCGGACTCTATCGAGTCTCGATCCGCGGAACCGTCGATGCCGAACTCCATTCCACCGGGCAACAGATCGTCGTCGCCTCGGCACGTGAGGGTTCTCCCCTGCGAACGGGAGATCACATACTTGCCGCCGATAGTGTCGTCGTCGGGAACGATCTGGAGCTCGAGCATCTGCTTGACGGCTACGTGGAGGGGGACAAGGTGAAGCTCCGGGTGGAACGTGATGGAAGGGAGATGGATCTCACCGTACGTCTGGTTCCCTTCTACAACATCTTCTTTGTCATTACGATTGCCGCTGTCGGGACGATCTTCCTGATCCTCGGGCTCATGGTCCTCGTCCGACGTCGCAACGACAAGGCCGCTCTCGTCTTCCACCTCGCCATGAACTGCGTTGCCATAATGATCATGGCAACCGCGGGAAGTCATAACGTCCCACCGTACGGCATCGGGTGGGGAGTCGCCATCGTCTACACGACCGCCTACACGTTTCTCCCATTTCTCTTCTTCCACTTCACCCTCCTATTCCCAAACGAGAAATGGACGTCCCGCAAACGGGTGATGGCGTTCCTTTACGGTGTCGCGACAATTCTCTCCCTCTGGCTTGCTACCACATTCATCCTCGGCATCGTCTCGCCCTCGCGTGCCTTCTGGGTCTCCCTCCTCATCAGGGCGTTCGTTCTCTGTCAGTGGCTCTTCATCGTCGGATCGGTGGTCAGTCTGGGGAGTCTGGTCCAGACCTATCTGTCGACGCAGGATCAGGTGGAGCGTATCCGTCTCCGATGGTTGCTTGCCGGCGCATCCGTTGCCCCGCTTGCGTTCATCCTCCTCTGGCTCCTTCCCGATCTGATCTGGAAGAAGAGCATTCTCGAGCAGGAGGCAATTATCCTCCTGTCGTCTCTGACACCGATCGCCTTCGCCATCGGTATCGTCCGGCATCGACTTCTGGATATCGATCTGATCCTCAGCCGGAGCACCGCCTATGCGATGGTGATAGGATTGCTGGCCGCAGTCTATGTCGGCGGCGTCGCCCTTGCTGGAGTCTTCGTGCATGACACCGCCGGATCGAATTATCCCGCACTGGTCGGCGCCGCGCTGATCGCCATCCTCTTCGCCCCCGCCCGCGCCCGAATTCAACGCTGGGTCGATCGACGATTCTTCCGTGTCCGCTATGACTTCCGCGAAGCGCAGAGGAATCTGATCGAGAGCATTCGCGACGCGATCGATGTCGAGTCGATCGGTCGATTGATCGTCGATGGCCTGGATGCTCTTCTGGCTCCCGAACGGATCGCCTTTGTCGCGATAGAGGGAACCGAGACGCCGGTGGTGATCGCACGCGGTATCGATATCGATGAGTTGGAGAAGGTGGAAGAAGAGCTTCCCTCGGATCAGGACGACTCGATTCCCTGGGTTGATCCATTCCGCGTCGAGCCGGGGCTGGAGGTCCGCTCCTCCTTCGGCGATCTGCTCCGGATGCATGGTCTTGCACTGGCCCAGAGAACGCGGAGCTCAGGACAGGAAGCCGTCTCGCTGCTGGTCGTCGGACAGAAGAAATCGAACACGAGACTGACGTCGGAGGATCGCGATCTCATCAACGCCGTCATGACCCAGGCCAGTCTTGCGATCGACCGGATCATGCTTCAGAAGAGACTGCTGCTTGAACAGGCCCGGGCGGGGCAACTGCGAGAGCTGAGCGAGATGAAGTCGCTCTTTGTCAGGAACGTTTCGCACGAGATGAAGACGCCACTCACGTCGATCCGGATGTTCGCCGAGTTGTTGCAGGAGGGCGTCGATCCCGAGAAGGCGAAGGAGTACGGACTCTTTATAGAGGGGGAGAGTCGACGATTGAGCAGATCGATCACGAACATCCTGGACTACGCGCGGGTGGAGAAGGGGATCAAGGAATACACGCTGCGGACGGCCGATCTGGATGATCTTGTCGATGAAGCCATACGGGTAGTCGCCTATCAACTTCGCGCCGGTGGATTCCAGTTGAAGCGGACGAGGGTCGAGACGCCGAAGACGATCGAAGCAGACACCGACGCCCTTCTTGACGCCGTGGTCAATCTGATCTCGAACGCCATGAAGTACTCGGGATCGTCGCGCGATATCGAGGTCGAGACGGCGACCGACGGAGAGAGTCATCGCGTCGTCATCACCGATCACGGGATTGGCATCGATCCGGACGAGGTGGCGTCGATCTTCGAGCCGTTCTATCGATCATCTATCCATCGAACAACCCGTGTCGCTGGAACAGGTCTGGGGCTGGCGCTCGTCCGACACACGATGGAGGCGCATGGAGGGGAGGTGTTGTTGACGAGCCGGCCGGGGGGAGGAAGCTCCTTCACGTTACGGTTTCCTTCGATACAGAAGACATCAGCATGAGAACCGTTCTATTGATCGAGGACGACCCGGCCATCCGGGTCGGATTGCAGGAGAGTCTTGCCGCGGAGCATTTCCAGGTCACCGTCGCCGGAGACGGCGAAGTCGGTTATCAGATCGCGCGGAAGGAACGCTTCGACCTGATCCTGCTCGACCTGATGCTGCCGGGAAAGAGTGGAGAGGAAATCTGTCGCGGACTCCGGAGCGAGGGGATCAGCACGCCGATCATCATGCTGACCGCGAAGGGAGAAGAGATCGACAAGATCATCGGACTGGAGATCGGCGCCGACGACTACGTCACCAAGCCGTTCAGCGTACGGGAGCTGCAGGCCCGTATCCGTGCTCTGCTCCGTCGTTCGGGAAGCGACGTGAGAATGCTGGATGACATCACCTTCGACGATATCCATATCGACTTCAAGAAACAGTCGGCATTGAAAAGCGGAGAGGAGATAAAACTCTCGACGATGGAATTCAAGATCCTCCGGTATTTCGTCGAGCGCGAGGGGGAGGTGATCACGCGCGACATGCTTCTTGACGACGTGTGGGGGTACGACTCCT
>CAYWXV010000046.1:0-20008 GCA_964462535.1 uncultured Alphaproteobacteria bacterium | reverse complement strand
TCGAGTCGGAACTTCTGACACCCGCTGGGGACCGATTCGAAATGACGGGTCCCCTCCCAACATTCGCGATACCGGCAACGCTCCACGATTCTCTGATGGCCCGCCTGGATCGGCTTGCGCCCGTTCGAGACATCGCACAACTGGGGGCGACGATCGGTCGTGAGTTCACGTTCGAACTCCTTTCCGCGGTTTCGTCCATCGACGAAACTCACTTGCGGGATGCCCTCGAGCAGCTGGTTGACAGCGGCATCCTGTACGTGGATGGCGAGGCGCCCACGACGACGTATACGTTCAAGCACGCACTCATTCAGGAGGCGGCATATGAATCGCTGCTCCGCTCACGGCGGGCCATCCACCACGGCACCATCGCACGGACGATGGAGCAGCGATTCCCGCAATTGACATCGGCCCACCCCGAGCTCCTTGCTCATCATTACACAGCCGCCGGGATTATTCCGAAGGCAATCGACTACTGGGAAGAGGCAGGGAAGCAGGCAGTCCGCACATCCGCAAACCGGGAAGCAATCGATCGCCTCCAACGTGGCCTCCAGTTGGTGAAGGATCTCCCCCCATCGGCCGAACGCGATCAACGGGAGCTTTCGTTGACCATCTACCTGGGTCTCGCAATGATGGCTGCCCGGGGGTATGGAGCATTGGAGACGGCCGAAACATACCGTCGTGCGTATGAGCTGTGCAGGGAATGCGGATCGACCGCCCACCTCCCTCCGGCCCTAACCGGACTGGCCATCTCGTCGTTTCTCCGGGGTGAGTTACACGAGACGTATGACCTTGGTCTACGCATGGCGACGATGGCGGGTGAAGGGGAGGCACAGTTGGAGCTTGCGTCCCATGTTCTGCTTGGCGTTTCATCGACATACATAAGGCACCTCTCGGTGGCACAGGAGCATCTGGAGCTGGCCCGGAAGACGTACGATCCCCGATGCACCGCACAGTACCTGGCCGCGTACGGGCAGGATCCGGGCGTCATTGCGACGTCGTATCTCGCCCTTGTCCTCCTCGCGCGCAACAGAGTCGAAGATGGGATGCGAATGTCGGAAGAGGCCGTTCAGCGAGCACGCGAGCTTAATCATCCGCTCTCGCTCGTACTTGCTCTGAATTTCCGCGCAGGGAATCTCTTCATGGCTGAGCGTCTGCATGAGGCGAAGGTGGTGACGGAGGAGTTCCTGACGATAGCTCGGGAACAGGAATTCCCGTTCTGGATCTCGTGGGGTGTTGTGCAGACGGGGTTCTTCCACGTCTACTCGGGGAACATGATCGAGGGGTTGCGGACCATGGAAGAGGGCTTTGAGCTGTTCGAGCGCACCGGTGCACGATTGGGTGAGCCACAACTTCGAGCAATGCTCGCTGGCGCATGCGGAATGGCCGGCCAAATAGACCACGGACTCGATCTGGTTGACGAGGGGCTCAAACACTTCGGTGAGTCGCGAAGCGACTGGTATCTGAGCGAGCTGTATGGCGCCCGTGCCCGGCTGCTGATGTTGAAGGGTGACGATGATTCTTTGAAGGAGGCGGAACGCCTTCTTCGGAACGCGATTGATCGGTGCAACAGCATCGATGCGGTTGTTCCACGCATGAAGTACGAGCAGGCCCTGAACGAACTTGCCGGGTGCTAAGCACGCAGAACGTCTACAATTGACACACATCATAGAGGACTCGTTATGACTCGACGCTACCCTATCTCAATTCTGCTCCCTCTCGTCGGAGTGTTCCTCCTGCTTGGTGGGACAGTCCGTGCGCAGCAGGGTGACGTTCGGACGGTCAACCTCTCACCCGATTCCCCGGCGCTTGACTTCTTCATTGGCGACACGACGCGTGTTGCGGTCGCGAACCTCCCCTACGGGAGTGCATCCGCTTCGCTGACGAGGACGGCGGGGCTGCATCGGTTGATTGCCACGCAGACCGGCATGACAATGCCACGAGCGATCGACGCGATCGTTCAGCTCGACACTGCGCGGCGAATCAATGTGCTGGCGGTGAATTCGTTCACGCAGATCGAGGCATTCACGATAGCATTCAATCTGGCGCGGCAACCAGTGGCTGACAGCGCGTACGTGCGGCTCGTGAACGGAGCAGCAGGATTGGGGGGAGTTGACGTGCGGCTAAAAGACGCTTCGGGAGCGGTGCGAACCTTCTCTGCGTTCTCGTTCAAATCGAACACCCAGTTCTTCGCAATTCCACCGGGAGAAACGGAGGTATGGTTTCTGACGCCCGGAAGTGGAACGATTGTCAAGAAGTTCAAGGGGACCGTTCCGGGGAATATCTATGCGTCAATCATCTTCTCCGGTCAGGATGGGGGGAGCTTAAAGGTCCATCTGCTGACCGAGACGTCGACAACCCTGCAGAATCCCATGATGGAACTTGGTTCGTTTGTCGAGCCCCCAGCTTCTGCCCTTCGCGTCGTTCACGCGGTATCCGACGGTCCGGCAATCGACATTTATCTGAACGACACGATTGCGGCCCAGTTCCTGAACTACCGCGATGCCTCTCCGCAGGTAGCACTTGACTCCGGGAACTATTCTGTCGGCGTGACAATTGCGGGGCAGCCGCTGGGGAACGCTGTCCTGAACACCACTCTAGACCTGAACAAGGATACGGCCTACATGGTTGTCGCCTCCGGCTCGCTGCTCGGCGCGAAGCTGAACGTCCTGACCCTCAAGCGACGGATGGATATGGCTGCAACGGACTCTACCATTCTTCTCCGTCTCCTTCATACAGGCTTCGATCTTGACTCGCTCGACTTCGAGTTGACCGATGCGAAAGGGAATGTGATCCGGACGAATGGGCTCGCGTTTGAGACCTGGACTGGGTACTCCCCCATCTCGGCCGGGAAGCTCCATGTCCGCGTTACAAGAGCTGGATCCTCACGCCCGGTCTTCGTTGGAGACGGCACGCTCGATCCCGGTTCGATCGTCACCGTGATGGTCACACAGACTGGTGGTGTAGGGCATCTCCACGCCCTGATCGAGAGCGACGCGAATGCGCAACAGCCGATGTATGAGTTCATGCCGACAGGGAGGGGGGCGATCCGGTTCGTACATGTTTCGCCGGACGCACCGTCGGTCGAGGCGTTCTTTTACAACGACACCCTTGACAAACAACTCGTGAATTTCCGAGGTGCCTCTGGCCTCGTGAACCTCGATTCAGGCGATGTCAACGTGAAGGTGGCTGCGCAGGGTCTCGGAATCGGCTCGGCGATCCTCAGTGGCGACATCGCCGTCAAACCACTGGCAATAACCACCCTCTACGCCGTTGGAGCGATCGTCGACCAGACACTTGACACGTTGACACTCGAGACGTCGTTCGCCGACTCGCCGCCGCAGGGGAAGGTATCAATTCGACTGCTTCACGCGTGTCCCGATTGCGGTCCGCTGGATGTCGGCATGACGTTTGGGACAAACCCGACGCAGGGCTACAACGACCTGGCCTTCAAGGCCCACACGGAATACGTGATCGTACCATCCGGGCGGATCAACGTGAAGCTGTACGAAAACGGTGCGGCGGATTCGATACTCGACGTATCAGGCAGCCTGGAACCGGATCAGGTCGTGACGGCGGTTGTCTCTGGACGCAAGACGGACGGATCACTCGGCGTGAACCTCCTTTTCGACGCGTCGATCCTGGATCAGCGCCCGATGACTCTCCTTTCGAACATTACGACATCGGTCGACCGGGACGAGGTCGCAGAAGGAGTGACGATTGCACCGAATCCGGCGCACGGGTTTGCCACGATTTCCTACACGCTTGCGACGACCGCATCGCCACGAATTTCGCTCTACAATTCGGTCGGTAGGCTCGTGGCCGTGATAGAGCCGGGGGCGCAGGGACCGGGACGATACAACGCCGGTTTCTCGACGTCGTTGCTGCCGGCCGGCGCGTATACCACCGTCATTACCGTCGGCGCGGAGATGACCCCAGGCGGAACGTTGGTCGTGAGATAGACGACGATCTGACGTGATGAGGAACAACGCGTGAGGCCGAGTCATCCCCAGCGAACGGCCGACGGACCGCATGCCTGGGGATCGACCCAACGTGAAAGAGAGGGGCGCCGGCATACAGTCGGCGCCCCTTGTTTCAACGATCGGTTCGGGATTGCGCTCCCGACGCCACCGAGGTCCGCCAACCCCATCCTCACCATCCGCTACTTTCTACTCTCTACTTTCTTCTCTACCTTCGCAGGCCAAAAAAAACATTCAACTCAACAGGATATTCGCAATGCCGATTCGCACAGCAGATGCTACATGGAATGGAAGTCTTCGAGAGGGGAACGGCACGATGAAGTTTGGTGGTGGAGCGTTTGAGGGTGCATACTCCTTTTCGTCGCGATTCGAAGAAGGGACGGGCACCAATCCGGAGGAATTGATTGCGGCTGCGCATGCCGGCTGCTACTCAATGGCCCTCGCCGCCGACCTGGGGCGTGCCGGCTTTGCTCCGGAAAAGGTCTCGACGAAGACGAAGGTCCACCTGGAGAAGAGAGATGCCGGTCAGACAATCGTGAAGATTGAGCTTCACACCGAGGCGAAGGTTCCCGATATCGACAACGAGACGTTCCAGCAGATCGCCATGGGGACGAAGGCTGGATGCCCGGTGTCGCGCGCTCTGGCGGCCGTTGAAACGATCGAAGTCGTTGCCACGCTCGTGTAGAGCACAGGTGCAAACTCTGACGCCAATCCTTTGATGGACAACAACCGGCGCCAATCGGCCGGCAGTCATCCGTCGCAAACCCCCTCTTCGCTATGCGCTATTTGGTCTTTCTATTTGTTCTGCTCGTTGCCAGCTGCAGCGACTCCCCCGTTAATCCACTTACGGACACGATGTCGGCAACGGTTCGCGGGGTCAGCTGGACATCGGTGGTGGCATCGTCGGTCACCAACAGCGGCGTAACTGTGGTGTCCGGAACGCAATCGATCACGTCGACCGACGATATACTATCAATCACGCTAACGGGTGTGACAGCGACGGGCGAGTTCTCGCTGGGTGGGATCAACGCGGCCGTCGGGTCATACAAGAAGGACTCCGTCATCTACACGACGTCTGCAACCTCCCTCTTCCCCAGTGGGAAGGTAACGTTGTCTCAATTCGGGTCGGGACGCGTGGCAGGGACGTTCAATTTCACCGCATACCGGAATGGCGATCCTTCTTCGCGTGATTCGGTAGTGGTGGTGAACGGTTCGTTCAATGTGAAGCAGAACTAACTGCGCGGAATAGAGAGGCCTCTGGAGGTCTCAAATGAGTCGACGGGCCTTCAATTCAAGATACTTGTTGATCGTATTGACGGTCAGAGAACGGGGGGTCGTCAGGATGCTGTGAATGCCGAAGCGTTCCAGCTCCTTGACGATCCTCCGTTTTTCATGTACGAACTTCTCGCCGATCGTCTTCTGATAGACATCTTCCAGACTCTCCGCCCTTCTGGAAATGAGACTTCGCAGCTCGGTGTTCTCGAAGAAGACCGTGACCAGCAGATGATCGCGAGCGATTCTCCTCAGTGACGGGAGTTGCCGCTCCAACGAGCTGAAGGTCTCGAAGTTCGTGAAGAGCATCAGGAGGCTGCGATTCGTAATGCGAGTGCGGATTGTCGCGTACAGAGCCTCGAAGCTGGTCTCCAGGAAGTCCGTCTCCTGGTTGTAGAGGTACTCGGAAATCTTCAGCATGTGCGATGGACGACGATCGGCCGCGAGGAAACTCCCCACACGCTCGGCAAACGTCACCAGGCCGGCCCTGTCCTGCTTTAGAATTGCGATGTTCGAGAGGACGAGCGAGGCGTTGATGGCGTAGTCCAGCAGCGTCATTTCTTCGAACGGCATCTTCATCACCCTCCCCTTGTCAATCAGCGAGTAGATCTGCTGCGACTTCTCGTCCTCGTATTGATTGACCATCAGGCTGGAGCGCCGAGCCGTGGCCTTCCAGTTTACCGTCCGGAAATCATCTCCGCGCACATATTCACGGATCTGCTCGAACTCCATTGTGTGCCCGATCTTCCGGATCTTCTTGATACCGGCCTC
Organism: uncultured Alphaproteobacteria bacterium; assembly: GCA_964462535.1. GTDB lineage: Bacteria > Bacteroidota > Ignavibacteria > OLB7 > OLB7 > CAYWXV01. The sequence continues at coordinate 13,988 of CAYWXV010000046.1, read as the reverse complement.
TGTCAGTCGATCGGAGATGGCCAGGAGCTCGTAGCGGCGCATCTGGAGGAACGACGGGTAGACCGGAACCATCTGATTGCGCGCGAGGCTGAATCGACGCTGCACGAGTCGAATCGGCGATGAAACATAGAAATGAAGGGCACCAAAGTGATACTCACCACGTCGGACCGGACGAAGGGCGTATCGAACACCTGCCTCCCCTCCCCCTTCCATCTGTGCAGCGAATTGAAGGTCTCGGCGTTGAAACTGCGGTGGGATCTCGTCGATGATCACCACAGACAAGGGGAAGCGATAGCGATTGCGTAGATGGATGCGGATGTCGTTGTCGTCGCCATTGGAAAAGCGCTCCGGCGCATCCCGCCCGCCAGTCATGTCCCCCCCGGTGATGAACAGGAGGAACGCATCGACGGCCGTGAGAAGGACGAGCGTTCCTGCCAGAACCTCTCCAATTGGAAGGAGCCCCGGTACGACATAGGCGACGAGAAAGACGGCAACGACGACGCCCACGCCCAGGAAGAAACGGGGACCGAGAAAGAATGGCATGAGCTACCTGGGAACCTCGATGCCGTTGACAATTCCGTTGATCACATCCTCCGCGGTCGCCCCCTCCATCTCCTTTTCCGGTGTGAGGAGAATTCGATGGCGAAGAACGGGAACCACCACCCGCCGAATGTCGTCCGGGCTGACAAAATCCCGACCCGCCATCGCGGCTAGCGCGCGCGAGCTGTTCATGATTGCAATCGATGCGCGGGGGGAGGCCCCCAGGTAGAGGAACGGGTTGTTTCTGGTGGCCGCAACGATCGACGAGATATAGTGGAGCAACGACTCCTCGCAGTGTACCTGCCGAACGAGTTCCCGATACCGTGCAATCTCGTCGGCCGAAATTACCCCCTGAACGGCACTGATATCGTTCGCGTTTTTGCGCACCGAGAATTCACGAAGTATTCTGGTCTCTTCATCGATGGAGGGATATCCCACCTCGATCTTGAAGATGAAGCGATCCAACTGGGCCTCGGGGAGACGATACGTCCCCTCCTGATCGATCGGGTTCTGTGTGGCCAGGACAAGAAAGGGTAGCTCCATATCGCGAGTTACTCCGTCGACGGTGATCTGCCTCTCCTCCATGACTTCGAACAGGGCCGCCTGTGTCTTGGCCGGAGCGCGATTGATTTCGTCGATAAGTATGACGTTGCTGAAGATCGGTCCCTTGCGGAACTCGAACTCGGAACTCTTCACATTGAAGATCGATGTCCCAAGGATATCGCTGGGCATCAGGTCGGGGGTGAACTGGATGCGGGAGAAGTCCACGGTGACCGTGCGGGCAACCAGCTTGGCCGTCAATGTCTTTGCTATGCCGGGTACTCCTTCGATCAGTACGTGACCGTCGGCAAGAATTGCAGCAAGAATCAGATCGATCATGTCCGTCTGTCCGACGACAATCTTTCCGACCTCTGTCCGAATCCTCTCTGTCGCGTCGCGGAGAGAGGATAGATCGATTCTGGAGGAGAATGTGGAATCGGTCATGCGTGTCCCTTTGATATGCTTCCACCCGCGGCCTCTGCCTGATAGAAATCTTCGATGGCCCGGTTGACGGTACGCAGCAGATCGACCGGCGCAATTGTCAAGACAGAGCCGGGGAGCACTGTAGCCTCGATCGCTGCTTTCACAATCGCGTTGTCGACTCCGCTTCGCGCTGAAACGACGCCGATGGTCCGTTCGTCGCGATGGATCGTGCTGACACCGTAGCGCTGACGGAGATGGTCCAGGAAGAAGAGGATTTTCTTGGCCGCCAGATCGCGATGATCACCGTTCTGATAGTAGAGGCGGCCGACGGTTTTGACGAACTCGAGCGTTGTGTTCGTTGGGGGGGGAATGACGGGAATCACCCGCTGACGCCGACGTCCCATGTTGATGACGAAGAGAATCACTCCGGCAAATGCAATCCAGAAGGCCCCCTTCAACGACGGTTGCGACCAGAAGTATCGCATCGGAGTCGATGACTCTGTCCGGCCGGCTTTGTAGTAGTCATCCCAGATGACCGGCTTTCCCTGCACGTTGGACAACGTTTTCCACGCGAAGTCCCCGTTTCTCTGGAGCAGCAGCGCATGATTCGTGTAGACGTACGGTGCCGAGCTGACGAGAACCTCCCCCTTCCCGAATGGAACTCGAACCATCACAGGTCTTCCCCGGTCGTTCACGGCAATCACGCGTGCTCGCGTCGTGTCGAAACGGTCAATCTCGTGATCGACGAGTGCGTTGCGAAAGGACCATCGTTCGGTGGTGTTCAACGACGGGTTGAGAATTTTCAGCGCGGTAGAGTCTCCGCTGGCCTCGCTCGCACGGACGATCGTCACACCGAGCGAATCCTCAACGTCACGCCCCAGATCGTTGGCCGCGATGAAGATGCTATTCCCTCGCTTCGCGAATTGCAGGAGGTACCTAAGATCCACGTCCCCCGGATTGAAGTCCTCATTGACGAACACATACGCCATGCCCTGCTCGGACCCCTCCAGATTATTGAAGGCCGACATGGTCACGTTTTTCACCCCTTCCGCCTTGAAGAGCCCCTCCATCGCTTCGCGCACGATCAGACATCCAAACGGACGATCGTCGTTACCGAGAAAACTCGGACTCCAATCGACTTCCTGCACTCCCGTCGTGCGTGTGATGATGTAGAACACCACTGCCACCACGAAGAATGCGATGTAGGTTCGATACCCCCTCACAGGTTCTCCTCGCGCAATTGAATCCGAAGCTGATCGAACGATGCGGCGACAGATGGATAGCGATCACGATCGATTGGAACGTCGCCGTACCACACGTACTCGAAGAGGAGTGTGATCCGTTCGAAGAGGGGGCGAATGGGAGAGTCGCCAAGATCGCGGATGTACTCGGCGTTCGTCCGCTGGCGGCGGTAGGTAATAAGATTGCGTTCGGACAGGTCACGCAACGAGCGGAGGTAGAGCAGACGCGTTGCCCGGCGATATCGACCGGCTGCGACGGCCTCGCGGATTAGTTCATCGAGATCGGCCGCCTCCAGGTTCTCCTCGATCGCAGCCATGTCGCTCACGAATGATCCGTCGGAGCGACCGAGCAACCCGCCGAAGCGCGTGCGGTAGAGCTTCCAGGCTGCCACCCCGGTTCCCCCCGCCAGGATGACGTATGGCAACCAGGCAAGCAGTGTCGAGACTATGTCGTTTGCCACACCCCGTGGCAACACTCGCTCAATCAGGTCCTGCAGCCACTCCTTGATGTAGTCCCAGAGTGAGTGGGGGTCTCGAACACGCTCGTAGTCAAAACGATCCTGGTTGCGATACTCGTCGATAAAACCCTTGCGAACCGAACGGGAGCGAACGACGGTTGAATCAGCTCGCCTGGCAATCGTCCAGTTTGAGATCCGGGCGTCGTCGACCTCGCCGATCGCGCGAGCTATCGAATCGAGGACGTCGACTCCCGATGAATCTGCGCGATCGTCTCCCTCCTGACCCGCCAACGGAAGCGTTGCGAGGAGAAGGAACAAAAGGCCCAACGCAGATGCGCTACCCCGGGTGCCCATTCTTCTCCTGCGGTGTTCGATCGGCCGCTCCCGACGCATCGTCGTTCTGACCGATAGCACCGATTCGGCGTGTGATCCCGACGCCGTCATGTCGTTCGACAAGATTGTAGTAGTGAATTGCGATCGCCGCCTGAGGGAGCGAGCTTACCATGAATTGTCCGAGGAGCGCAATCAGACCGCAGACCGCGATGGCGACGATCATCAGAGGATTTCTGAGAGACTCGGTAAACGCTCCGGCAAAGAGTGTGAAGTAGGCAGGCAGGATGAACGCATAGCTGATCATACCGGCCACCATGCTGACGACGTAGACATACCCGAACGTAAACCACCACCGACCACGCATCAACTCAACGCATCGTGAGAGTGCCTCACCGAATCCGATGCGCTCCTGAAGTCGCACGGTGATCATGATCTGGAAGACGTTAGCGGCCCAGATGCCGGGGATGATCAACAGAACATATCCGACGACGATAATGACGTAGTTCCCGATGTAGGTTGGAATGATGATCCAGATATCGCGACGGATGGCCTCCCAGACCTCCGAGACTTCGACGGGTCGCTCTCGGTCTACCGATAGAATGACGTACTCGTTGACGACGGCCCCCATCAACACTGCCGCAAAGAGTATTACGAGCACACCGCCGAAGATGGGAATAAACGTGGTGAAAGGTGGTTCCGCGCGATCGATCGTAGTACCGATCAGCGTTCCGATCGACGTCCCCATGATCGCCCCACCCAGAACGACGACAGGCCCGCAAACGAAGAGGACCGCCTTGAAGAGATGACGGAAATGAACGCGCACATAGGCGACTGTTGCGCTCAGAAGATCCCCGAAATTCCGTTGCTGTCTGAGTTGTATGAATGTCGAATCGCTCATGCTTCCCCTTGCTAGTTCCGTGTCAACAGGCTTGAGTTCATTCAGCGGACGCTATACCGGACCCCCAATATGGTCGATTCGCTCCATGAGTCCGACACCCTCGACCCGTTCGACAAGATTGTAGTACTGCACGGCGGCAGCGATCAGGACGATCGAGTAGCCTGCCACGGATATCAGCTCGGTGACCAGCATGATGAGAATCTCGGTAATGCGTCCAAGCGTCGAAGGGAGGTCCAGGTCGCGGAGGAGGGAAAGGACGAGGACAGGTCCGATAGAGCAGGCGATGCTGATCATGTAGGCGATGATTCCCGTGATCAGGAGAAGTCCGAATGTGGACCACCAGTGCCCCTTCACCAACTCGAAACATCGCGACATCGCCTGACCGAAATCGAGGTCTTCCTCGATCCTCACGATCAACATCAGCGATAGCACAGTTCCTATCCAGATCCCTGGAACGAGCAGCACCACGAGACCCAACGCGGTGATCACTGCGACCCCCAGCGTCGTAATGCCAACCATCACGAAATGCTCGCGCATAACCAACCATACCTCTCTCACCCCGGCCGGCCGGCCGTCCCGCACAAATACATGGACAGCCGCGTTTGCAAGTACGTACGTGAAGGCCGAGAGTGTAAGAGTCACGACCAGGAGTGGAATGAGAATCGACATCGTTGAAAGACCACTCCCTGCTGCGTACGGATCGTACTCATCAAAAACGCTTGTGAAGCCTGTCGTCAGAAACGAGCGAAGGAGTGATACGGGGCCGATGATGAAGACGACACTCTGAAGGAGAGTGCGGTAATTCAGCTGAATGAACTCGAAGACCACCCCGAGTACATCGCCGAAGGGACGGACGGCGCGGAGGTTCAGTTGAGTCGACATTGGAAGGGTTATGGGATGAACGGTAGTCGCTGCAACTCTGCCACACGCGAAACGGGGAATCAGACAGCTGCACTCCCCATTCTGGTCCAAGGGTGATTCTCAGGGACGAGACGGAGGTCAATCGCCGGTTTGGCCTCCATGGGCTACCCTCCTGAACACCGATCGCGGATAGAGGACAAAATACCAGAGAACCAGAGTCAGGGATCCACCGATGATGAACAGACTTAGCGCGATTGGCATATCCGTGTGGCGGGTAACAAACGACTCAAGAAATGCAGCAACGACAAAGAAGGGGATCATTCCTATCACGACTTTCATTCCCCGCTTCGCACCGCGACGGAACGCAGTCATGCGAGTGTACGTGCCTGGGAACAGAATCCCGTTTCCCATCGCGAACCCTGCGGCACCCGCAACCACGATGGAAGAGATTTCGATCGTCCCGTGAATCCACACGACCACCGCGGACTCCCCCAGCAGATCGTACTGTTGAAAGAACGTCTGAAACGTTCCAAGCATCACACCATTCGTGAAGAGAATGTAGGCGGTTCCAATCGAAGCCATGGCCCCCATCGCAAACGCCTTGAACGCGACCAGGACGTTATTGAATCCGATGGCGAGAAACATCTCGACCTCACCCGACCGCTTGTAGACCCCCATCGGATCGCCTGACCGGATATTGTCGATCGTCATGTTGACGTACCCATCCCCCAGGATCATCCTGGCGAACGAATCGTCATGAACAGTTGAGACGGCGCCGACCGCTGAAGCGAGGAGGAAGATCACGAACGCATAAAGAAGCTCGCGGCGGCTGTCATATAACGCAAGAGGAACCTCTAGTTTCCAGAACTGCCACATCCTCCCTTTCGATTCCTTTCGGTTTCTGTAAAGGGCCTGATGAGCCCGTAGTGCAAGGGCGTTCAAGTATGTGGTGGCTCGGCTCTCAGGGAAAAACGTCCGGGCGTATGACAGATCGTCGGTCACCTGAACAAAAAGATCGGCAAGCTGATCGGGTGATGTCCGACGCTCCCGTGCATTAAGGAGTTGCTCGAATTCCTTCCAGCGATCCGCATTCTGCTTTAGAAATGCCGCTTCCCTCATCCAATGATCCGTTTGTATGTTGGGCTCCTGCCTACATCCTCTTGACCCATGAAAGTACAAATCCAGACCGCACAGAACGTCACCATCGAGTACGAGCCGGCCGACGTCGGGCACAGGATAGGGGCTGCCTTCGTCGACCTCCTGGTGCAGGGGGCGTACGTTGTCGCGATTGTTCTCTTCATGGTCAATCTTAACCCGAGTACGCTCGGTGGACTGGGTATCATCTTCTTCATCCTTGCATACTCTCCTCTGCTCTTTTACCACCTCCTGTTCGAGGTTTTCATGGATGGGCAGTCAATTGGGAAGAAGGCGGTGAATATCAAGGTCGTCCGGCTCGATGGCTCCCAGCCGACCCTGGGGAACTACGTGATGAGGTGGCTGCTGGGATTGATTGAGAAGAATTTCTTCTTCGGCATCATTGCTCTGATTACCATCCTGGTCAGCGGAAAGGGCCAGCGGCTTGGTGACATGGCGGCTGGAACCACCGTGGTCCGTACGAGCTCGAAGGTTTCGCTGGCCGACACGATCTTCGTCCCCACGGCGGTCGACTACACTCCCAGGTACCCCCAGGTAGTTCAGCTGAATGACAGAGACGTTGCAGTGATCAAGGAGGTGATCGACTCGCCTACGCATGCTGAGAACGAAGTTATGCTTCGCGTACTGGTCGATAGAGTGCAGGGGGTGATGGGTATCGTCGCGGACCTCCCGCCACTTGCGTTTCTCCGAACCGTGGTGAACGACTACAATCACATCACAAGTCAACTGTAATCCGAAGCCGCTCCGCCTCCACTCTCTTTCCGAGGGTCGTCAATGCCTCGACGAGGAGTTCGACAAGCTCCGGCTCGTCAGGCATCGCTGCCAACCCACAGCGGAGCAGTTCCTCGGCCGACGCGGCATCCTCCTCGCGCATCAGAGCCCGCGCGAGGCGCACCACAAGTCTTCGAATGCGACTCTCAAAGTCATCACGGGCAGCCTCAAAGAACTCGTCGTATAGGGAAGGGAACGGAATCTCACCGTTCCACATCCTCAGCACCTGGTTGAGCATCGGCTGCGCCCGATGCAACGCTCCGTCACGCACGCTGCTCTCCACACCATCCAGAAGCCGATCAATCCTCCACAGGTCAACCTCGATCAGATCGTCGTTCAGTCGCGGAGTATCTCCCTGTGTCGTGATGGTGTCGTGACCCAGGGCCTCGCGGAGTCGATGTACCGCAAGGTTGAGAGTCTTCCGGGCATCATCAGGATCGGTGCCGGCACCGGCAACGAGAAGCGCAAACTCACGGTGACCGAGTCGTGATTCAAGCAATCGATCGGCAACCATCAGACCCAGAAGTGTCTTCAAGCGAATCCCCTTGGGTCGAATCGGTTCCCCATCGCCGCGATCGACCTCAATTGCTCCGAGCATGCGCACCTCTCCCTGTGGTTTACCGCCCGACTCACGACCACCCCCGTCCGGCATGTCGGCCAGGCGAGATCGCCAGTGTGACACGTCCCGTCGCGAGAGGAACGGCAATGCCCGATCGAGCAAAGCCCGAACCGCCGTCGCGAGCGACCTCTCCTCTAACCATTCCAGCGCTTCCAGTGCAATCGTTCGGACATCGCCACGAAGGTGTGCAATAGCCCCCTCACCCGCGGTAGCAACGGTGTGGACCACCGCAAGGCGCGCATGTAGGTCGGTCAGCCGGAGAAGAGGGATATCAGCGATTGCCCGGATGGCGCCGGCTGCCACCTCGATCTGCTCGGGTGCTCCAGAGAACAGGTATCGCAGGCGCGAGAGGAGTTCGCCGTACCTGTAATCGTAGGTGGTCCATCCCTCCACCAGTGTTCCCACGAGCCCCTCGCTGTCCGTTTCCATCAACAGGCTCAGAGAGAGATATGGGAGTGGCTCGTTGCCGATGAAACGCTCGAGGTATGGGGCGCATTCGCGCTCGCGACCCGTGACCGCGGCGGCAATGGCCATCTGTACTCCGAACAGATATCGCTGGTGTGCCATCTGCTCCGCTGCCACGCGCCCGCACACCTGGTCGGCCTCGCGCGCCCCCTGCTCGAACGGGAGCCCGCGAACAATCCGGATCATCAGCTCCAGGCGCTCGGCAAAAATCAGATTGAGTTGAATTGCACGATCTCTGAAGTAGGAGATCGCCTCGGTGCAGCTGAGGGCTGCCTCGTTCAGACGTCCCGTCTGCTCCAGCAGCGTGAGCTTGCAAAAGAGTATTCCCGACGTGTAGCGATCCTCGGGTCCCCGATCGAGTTGATCCAGCTGATGCATTCTGCGGGCCAGCTCTCCGGCATCATCAAAGAGACCGAGTAGATCGGGATAGACTGCGCGGCGAAGATCGCGGCGGAAGTCGTCCCCCGCCGTCGGATCGTCAAGCATCTCCTCCGTCTCCCTTTCCACGCGACGGAGAACATCGTCATCACGTCCTATCGCTCCGTACATGACAACCTGATTGAGGTATGCCAGATATGGTTCGGTCAATCGGAGCCACGGATGTTCAGCAACAAAGGAACGTATGCGTTCGATCGCCTCGGGACTGAGTCTTCGGTTCGACCAGACCGACGCCATACTGTTGTTGACAAGTGCCGCCAGTCGGAGGCGTCGCGTCTCATCATCATCGGGAGCCTCCGTCAGCTCCAGCATCCTTTCGACCATCGCCTGTTTGTGTTCGAGCGGCTCGTTGCGATGGAGGATTGCGTTGCGGCGAATCACCAACCGTGCCTCGATCACGCGACACTGACGCCCATCCAATCCGTGGCGCATCGTATCAAAGACGTGCGTGGCCGAATCCAGCACCATGGTGGCGAGCTTCCAATCCGGACCATAGTCAAGCGAGAGGGCAGTGTCCAGCGCACGATCGATGTAGCGCAATCCAACGTCGGTCGGAATCTGGTGCCCCTTCGTCTGGTCCAGCACAATCTGAAAGGGGAGGGCGCTGTAGAGCGGGAGCCCTTCGGAGATGACATTGATCAGGCGGGTGTGGTGGACGTACGCGGCCTCAACGAAGCGACGATGCACCAATGAATGCGTAAACGACAGCACAGGGTGTCGGCTACGGTCACCCCCCTGGAGATGAGGAGTAGCCACGCTCCCCGTCTTGAGTATGCCCTTGAAGACAAGCCGGTCGACAGCATCAGCCCCTCCTGCCATCGCAACCGCCGTCTCACGGGCAACAAGCTCACCCAGTAGTGCGATTGCCCCGGCTGCGTCCCCCTCTTCTCGATCGAGATGAGCAGCCATACCTTCCGACAGGAGGGCAACGCTTCGCTCCAATGAGGAGGCGAAAGCCTCCGTGGACAACGTCATCCGCCACGTGCGAGTCGGCTCATCAAGGGCGATGGTCCCGGATCTGACGGCACCTCGGAGCGCCGAGCGTACCGCCAGAGGATTGCCTGCGGTGGCGACAATCAGCGCCCGAGTTTCATGTTCCGACGGGGGGCCGCCGAAAATGTCGATCCAGAGATGACGAAGAGCATCTGCATCCAGTCCGGGGATCTCGAGCTCGGTAACCGCGTGTCGCTCCAGCACACCCCGCGCTGCAAGCTCCAGCGGGCGCGCAGTCATGATGACGGGAAGGGGCTCGTCGGATAAAGCATCCAGAAGAATTCCCAGATCACCCACACCGCCACCACCCAGGAGATGGAGATCCTCAACGATGAGCGTAGTTGGACGGAGGCGACAGAGTCTCCGTAGACCGGAAAGGACCGATCCGAAGCTCTCGTCGGCATCGATCCGAAGTTCCGGGTGGGCTTCGGCATAACGCCACAGCGCGCGTGCAAGGAGTGGAACAAGGGACGTGGGGGATTCCGGATAGAGTCGCGTCTGAACGATCGCCCCCCCTGCACGCGTCATTCCTTCCACACCCTCCTCCACCAGCCGCGTCTTGCCGATACCGGCCTCGCCAATCAACAGCATCACGCTCAAACCCTCACCAGCGGCCCCTTCACTCCAGAATGCTATGAGCCGATGTCTGAGGTCCGATCGCCCGGCGAACGGGAGCGTTCCGTGGTTGAGGAAGTCGACGAAGTTCAACCGTCCACCTCCATTCGAATCCGCTCGGCCTCGGTGCGCCGTCCCAGCTGAGTCAGCGCCTCGGCAAGAGCGAGGGAGACCTCGTCGTCCCCTGGCATGGAAATGACCGCCCGGTTGAGGATCTGTGCCGCGCCCGCCACGTCCCCCTCTCGACTCAGACCGCGTGCGACAAGAAGAACGATCGAGCGGAGGCGACTTTCGAAATCGTCGCGAGCGGCCTCGAAGAAGTCGTCGTACAGTGTCGGAAACGGGACGTCACCACCAATTCGCTCGAGTGCTTCCATCAACGCGGCAAACGCCCGGGGATACGATCCCTCCCGTACACCACGAGAGGCCTGCGTCAGCAGATCGTGCACCCGCACCAGGTCTATCTCGACAAGATCAGGATCGAGGCGCGGCGTTTCGCGATCTGTCAGAATTGCCTCGTGTCCTATCGATTCGCGCAGACGATGGACTGCAAGGTTCAGGCTCTTTCGCGCGTCCTCGAATTCCGAGGCCTCCGGCGTAACCAGTCTGCAGAATTCACGATGCGAAAGAGGAGTCTCCAGAATTCGATCAGCGACCATCAGACCCAGAAGGGTCTTGACGCGGATGCCGCGCGGAGACGCTACCTCCCCGTTGCTCTGTCGAACGGAAATCGTGCCAAGCATCGAGACCCGTATCCCCCCTTCTCCTTTGCCAGCGAGAGTCGCTTTCTCCCTGGCTCGCGCGATGCGCGAAACCTCGCTTCTCCATTTCGCTGCTTCAGCCGGCGGCAGCATGTCGCCATGCTCCTCGAGTAACGCCTCCATGTAGACACCAAGCGATCGTGCGTTCAACCACTCAAGGATTTCGGTCAGACTGGCCGCGATGATCCGGCTCAGCTCCTTGCTCTTCCTCCCGGCGACAAGGCTGATTGCCATGCGACGCGTCACAACGTCGACGGTGCGAAGAAGGGGTGCACGAAGAATCTCCTCCGTCCGCTCCACGACCTGCTCGAGTGGACCCTTCGCCAGTGTCACGTCCAGGAGCCTCTGGAGAGCGTGAGCGCGATCATGAGATAAAACGTCTCGCGCCAGTGCTGCCTCATGATTGCCGAGCGCGAGATCGAGGAGGAAGGAGAGCGCTGACGAGACGTTTGGTTCGGCTCCGAGGAAGTGATGGTAGACCCTTAGCGCCCATGCCGCGTCTCCCCTCAGAAGCCCCTCATACGGGAGATGGATACCAGCCGTCTGGCGTAGAAGCACCTGCATCCCGGACGGTGCATCGCGGATGATCCTCTCCCCTTCCGCCTCGATGTACTCCAAAGGTCTGCCATGCGCCGAGTCGACCTGGAGGAGCATGATGTAGCTCTGGAGAACATTGTACAGCAGTCCCGAGGCGCGGAAGCGAGGGATCAATTCCTTGCGGACGACGATTGAGGCCTCGTCCATCCATCCCATTGAATTACGTATCAGTGCCTTCATCGAAAAGAGTCTGTCGTCTCGTCGATGCTCGGTCATCAATTCTTCGATGGTCGCAAGCCGGTCCGCCGCCTCCTGGGGCGTGTCGTAAAGGTCTGCCAGGTATGGAAAGACCGCGTGGCGCGCCCCGATCCGGATGCTCTGTGTGACGTCGGAATCGAGAATCTGTCGATATCGACCCTCCACCTCGCGCAATCTTGCTACGTCGCTGGTGGTGCGCGCGCTTGTGGCCACCTCGACCAGGTATTGTACCCAAGCCATCGTACCGATCAGGAACGGATGCTCCGCGACCAGATCGCACGCCGACCTCCAGACGGGGCCGCAGGCCATGTAGTCCCTGCGACGGAGGAGCCGTGTGCGATGGAGATGAGACAGCAAGCGATGCTCGACCAACACTGGATCATCCCCCGCCGAAGTGATTTGCTCCAGCTCGTCAACAAGCGCAGCAAAAGCATCATCGTAATCCCCACGCCACAGCAGGTAGAGTTGCGCATTGACGAGCATTGCCCTGAGTTGGCGAAGCTCCAGCTGATCGAATCGGTCCGCATTCGCGTCCAGGAGGCGGCTGCACGCGCGTCGGACAACGTCCCCTAGCTCCCAATCATTCGAGCGATTCAGGAACGGACATATCGAAACGCCGCGCGCTATCGCACGCGCGACAACTCGCACGTCGATGTTGGTCGGCTCGTCACCTTCCAACAACAGGCTGTATGGGACAACGGAATAGAGAGGAATATCGAGCGCAAGGATGGAGGCTAGATCCGAATGCGAGATAGCCCCGGCTCCCGCAAGTCGTCTGTGGAGGAGCGAATGGGTGAACGAGAGGAGGGGTTGTGCACTGGAGGGGCCCGGGAATGGCTCGACAAGGAGTCCTCCCTCTACCAGCACACCTTTGAACGAAAGGATCTCCAACATCGACTCGTCGCCTTCGAGAGCCGCCACGGCTGATTCACGCGCGACGATTTCACCAAGCGCAGCGACGCGAGAGGCGCATCTCCGTTCCTCGTCGGTAAGGTGGGCGGCCATCCCCTCCGAGAGGAGCTCGACGCTACGCTCAACGACGTCTCGGAACCGCTCTGGTCCAACCGATATCCCCCCGCGATCGCCCCCCTCACCCCCCACCGCACCGACTTTGATCGCACCCCGGAGCGCTGAACGAAGGGCAAGAGGGTTCCCCCCGGTTGCATCGAGCATGATCTGTGCGATCTCCGGCTGCGGTGCTGTCCCAAAGAGGTTCTTCCAGATGCCCTCAAGTGCATCGAGGTCCAATCGAGGGAGTTCGATTTCATCGACCAGGTGGCGCTCCAACACCCCTTTGATGGCCAACTCTACCGGGCGGGCAAGACAGAGAAGGGCCACCTGTTCATCGGCAAGCGCTTCCAGGATGGACCCGAAAATTGAAATCACACTGCTCCCGGCGCTTCCTCCAATCCCCAGAAGATGGACGTCCTCGAAGACCACAAGCGTGGGACGGAGATGGATCAGACGTCGAAGTGCGGCAACGACCGACGCCGGTGTCTCTTCGGCCTCAATGGCAAGATGTGGGTGTGATTCCGAAAAGCGCCAGATCGCCCGCGCGACCAGCGGGACAATGGAAGTGGCCGACTCCGGGAAGAGCTTGATATGAACGACCGCCCCATTGGCACGCGTAATTCGACCAGCCGCCTCCTCCAGCAGGCGGCTCTTCCCTGCTCCCGCCTCCCCTAACACCAGCATGCCCTGGAGCATGTGACCGTGAGCACTACTCCTCCAGAACGCAACGACACGTTCAACCAGATCCTCCCGACCCGTGAATGGGAGAATTCCATGATTCATGAAGTCGACAAGTGCACGCATATGCAGGTGGCTGCGAGTTTGCTGGGCGTCTACGATAGTCGGGAGAACGGGGCGTCTGGACTATTGTCCCTCGGGGCGACGCCTGCGCTCGCCCAGGCACCAGACGAACGTTTGACGGGAACCACTGACACGGACCCGTTCAACGCCGATGGGGTACCTGAGTGGCAGTATGGATTTCACAATGCACGGGTTTGGGGTGGGCGAAAACATAAGGAAAAACGAACTGCAACCGGGTTTTGACCTGAGTGCAATCCCCGCACAACGCTA
>CAYWXV010000045.1:0-20487 GCA_964462535.1 uncultured Alphaproteobacteria bacterium | reverse complement strand
TCTACTACTAGTTTGTCCGTCGACCTGCAACGCACGTTGCTACGCGGTGCGTAAGGGCTCCATTCAATGCGTTTGCCGAAATCCGAGATTACGATGAACAGGGTTCGCCATGTTGTGGAGGAGACGCTCGAACGCCTGGCCGCAGACCGGGACGTCCATCCCAACAGGGAAAGCGGCGCCTCGATGGCCGCGGAGGCCGTAAGACTGGCTCAGTCCATTGGTTGGGCACATGGCCGGGCACGGGCACTCTTGCAACTGGCTCGATATCAGGATCCTCCGGACTCGCTGCAGACCAATATCGCAGCCCTCCGCCTGTTCCGGCGACTCCACGACGGCAATGGAGAGGCGGCCGCGTTGAACAACCTGGCTCTTCTGTTCCGGGCGATCGGGTTGTTCGCCCTCGCCGGGCAACTCGGAAGACAGGCGTACCAGGTCGTTGACGAGAACGCCGAAGGAAATGCTCGTCGAGCAATTGTGCTGGCCACCCAGGCAATGATCCACGCCGATGCGGGTGACCTCGATTTAATGCTCGCCGTCGGCTCGGAGTCTTTGGCGATTGCACGTGCCAGCGGTTCGATTGGCACGGAAACACGCGTGGCTGAATCGTTGGCGACCGCTCTCCATTTCGGCCGCCTATCGACCACCGCGCGCCACTTCGTCGACGTTGCACTAGTAAGTGCGTCTCGCTCCAACGACCTAGCGGTCGAACATGCCCGCGCCGTGAAGATCGCGGCCGAGATTCATCTCGATTTAGCTGACTATACAGCTGCGCGCGATACGGCCGACGAAGGGAGTGGTGAATTGGAAACGGTTAGCCTGCATGTTGAGGTGGTGATAGCCCGACTTGCTTTCGCACAAGCACTTTCAATGTTGGGGGCTGGGGCTGATGCTATCCACGCCGCCAGCAGCTGTCTTGCTCTAGCGAGCGACGACATCGCCATGCGTGCCAATGTCCACTTGATCGTTGGTGAGCTCGAGCTGAATCGTGGAATGACCGACCAAGCGTTGGCCTCACTGACGGAGGCCATGCGGATCGCTCGCGAGATACAGGACGAACGATTGGAGGGGGCGGCGCACTTCGGACTCTACCGCGTCAGCAAGGGGCGTAACGAGATGGGCGAGGCGCTATACCACCTGGAGGCATTCCATGCGGCAGGCATCGACCATGTCCATCTGGAACTCCCCCTCCCGTTCACCGAGTACTCGATGCATACCATCGTAGCCCAACGTCGCCGCGTGGAGGATGCACACCGTCTGGCGCTTGCGGACTGAACACCTGCCTGCTCACGTACGGTCACGTTGCTGTCACGTAGCTGATTGGGAGTGAGTCCACCCCTGTCTATTGAGAACCAGGTTAACGCAATCGTTCGGTGGTGGCGTAGAGGAAGCGCTCTACCCGATCGAGGTCCGTGAGCACATCGACCTCGTACCCAGCGGATGTGAAGAGCTGACGGACCGTCGGGGCATGACCAAAACCAAGCTCGAAGAACACCGTTCCGGGTGAACGGAGCAGATACGGGGCGACATCCAGAAATCGTCTGTAGAACCGGTATCCATCACCATCGTCGGTCAATGCCAACCGTGGCTCGTAGTCCCGGACCTCAGGCTGGAGATGGGGCATCTCAGCTACGGGTACGTATGGCGGGTTGCTCACGATCAAATCAAACGTCCCCAGCGACCGCATGCCGGCGTCGTCGAAGAAGTCGACCTCCTGGAACTGAATATTCTTGGCACCAAGGGCTTCACCGTTCATCACGGCCACCTCCAGCGCCTCCTTCGAGGCATCGATCGCTACCACCTCCGTTTCCGGGCGCTCCAGCGCAATCGTGATACCGATGCATCCCGAACCGGTTCCAATATCGAGGCATCGTATCGACTGCGTCCGGCGAAGGACCTCCTCCACCAACAGTTCAGTCTCAGGTCTCGGTATCAGCACCGCTGGATTGACGGTGAACGTACGCCGGTAGAAATGAGCCTCGCCAAGAATGTACTGCAGTGGTTCACGGGTGGCGCGGCGACGGACCATTCCCCGCAGCACCTCGAGCTCAGATGAGATCAAAGGACGGTCGAATTGCAAATAGAGATCGAAGCGGGTCACCTTCAACACATGGGCTAGCATCAACTCGATGGTCAATCGAGGTGAGTCCACTCCCTTCTTTTTAAAGTAGTCGGTCCCCCACGTGATCATGCGGAGGATCGTCCATATTTCTGTCTGGTCAGGGTCCATCTAGGCTTCTGGGCGTGTGGGCCGCCCCGGCAGATGGGCGGCTGGGCCACTTAGCATGTTGGCGGCCAGGCATCTGGGCCGCTGGGCATCTGGGCGGCTAGGCATCTGGGCGGCTGGGCATCTGGGCGGCTAGGCATCTGGGCGGCTAGGCATCTGGGCCGCTGGGCCGCTTAGCGACGTTCTTCCCCCCCGCTCTCAGAATTGAGAGAGTGGGCCGCGGGGTGAGAGCCGAGCCGCCGGGTGAGAGCCTAGCCGCGGGGTGAGAGTCGGCCCCGAAACGCATTACTCCTCATCCGTTTCACAAAGGACGGATTCCAGATCGTTGAAGATAACCTTGCGGGGTTTCAGAGGCATCAATGGAATTGCAGGCTCACATGTCTCCCCTTTCACCTGCACACGAAATCGGACAAACTTTCCATAACCAAAGTCCACGCGAATGGGGACGAACATCTGGAACGATGGCGGAACTCCCTCCTGCCTCACCTTCAGCATCAGCTTGTACTTCCCCCCCTCCGCCGGTTCGCTCGTCCACGACCAGTGATAGGTAGGCGTTGCGGTTCCCTTGACCCATTGATCAAAGAACCACCCAAGCGAGATGCCGACGTGTTTCTCAGCGATTCTCTGAAAGTCCTCCGTCGTTGCATCGCGCCCCTGGAACGTGACGAAGAAGTCCTTCATCATGTTCGCAAAACGATCCTCCTTCATTGTGTTCAAGTCGAGGAGCATGTTGCGCAGCATGTGGAGTACCCATGCTCCCTTCTTGTAAATGATAGGGAAGTAATCGCTCCCCGCTACGCCGGCATCATTTCGTTGGCCCAACCAGATCGGACCCGGGGGCCGCCGCTGTCCGAAGAGTGCTTTGCGAATCGACAGGATTTCCTCACGGTACTTCTTCAGGCGCTCGAAGAATCTGTCGTTGTCCTTCAGTACAGCCTGCATGTACATCAGTGCAGAGTACTCGGCAAAGGCCTCACTCAACCATTGGTCATGGTAGGTGGCGAAGTCAAGTCCGATACCCCACCACTGATGCGCCACTTCGTGCGCCCTGAATGCCTCATGTTCTCCCGTCCCCCTGTTCCGGCCGAATGTCCACGACGACAGGTGAATCATACCGGGAAACGCCTCGCCATGCCCTGCCGGGATCTCGCCCGCATAGAACGTATCGATCTCCAGCTTGCCGAACAGCATGCGGAAGTATCCCATGCTCAGATGAATGTCTGAGGCAATTGACTCGCTGATACCCTTCGACGATTCCGGGCCGCGAAGCACGATCAGCGTTGGGAGCGAATCGTTCGTGTACAGATCGACCGACGAGACTCCGACATGAAACGAGGCGTTCCTGATTTCGCCATCAGTCTCCCAATGCGTGGTACGCATCCCGTTGGCCTCGCTGGAAGAAGTCAGGCGACCGACCGAGGCAAATGGATATGCAACCGGCGTGTGGAACGTTAGGTCGAATGTTGCTCGCGACGTGTACCCGTAATGGGGATACCATCCGATCGACGACGTCAACAGTATCCAGTCCCCCGATCGTTCGATGACGCGTCCCTGATAATAGAACGTCAAAACGCCATCGACGGTCTGAAGCCAGAGGGTTCCGTCAGGTGTCTGCTGGTACTCTACATGCCGACGCCCAGGACCGAGAATCGAATCCACCACAAGTCCAGGTTGCAGCCATAGTGGGATCCAGACGATCTGATCCCCTCGCCGCTTCATGCGAACATCCGCGCGCACCATCATCGTTAGATTCTCGCGGAGCGTTACATCGATACGGTATGCGAGTATCGTGGCGCGATCCTTGGACTCCCTCGGGTTGACACTCCCCTGTCCGTATTCGGCCGCCGTGTGAAAGCCATTTAGCTGGCGCCGGGTATGACGGAACGTTGCATCGGGATCGCGATCCCAATAGATCACCTCTTCCACGTCGGTGGGATCGATGGTGAAGAAGTGCTCGGCTTCGTCAACAACGATCATGGAGGCATCAAAGAAGGGTTCAACGCATCCGTTCAACCACGAGGCGACCAATGGTGGGAAGAGATCGCCCGTCGTTTCATCCGTTGCATACCTGAGAGCGCGAGCGATCGATTCACCAGCATGCGGCATGGGCACAGCTGGTGCCCCGGAAACAGCAGATTGGATTTCGAGAGCCGTGGAGTCTGTGAAGAGGAGGAGCAGGCGATTGAATGATTCGTCCGCGGAATCACGTTTCGTGAAACGCTCCAATTGTTCGCGCTCGACGAACGTCGGTGGCGTCATGACGAATCTCCCCTCTCCTTCGAACCACGCGCCAATCACCCTTGAGTGAATAGCCGGTAGGAGGGCAATCGTCCCACTCTTTAGAGTGAAGGTTCCGGCGTCGCGCCTGATGACCAGGTTGGAAATCGATGCACCCGGAACCGGTACCGTCGACCATCCCTTTATTCCCTCGACAAGTTCGTCGTAGGTGGCGACGCGCTGGTTTTGTCCGAATAGCAAGGTGCCAGCGAGAAGCAGCGGGATTGTGAGAAGGATGCGTGCGTTCATGGGTTACACTCCTTCGCCGGGACTACCGCAAATCTAAACGGCCACCCGGAGGGTGAAAGTCTGGAGCTGAAGAGATTGGAGGAGCGCCGTACTCGTCGGCGCCAATGTCGAAATGTCGTCCGACGGGCCGCGTTCCACCATCGAAATCGTCTGGGACGTCGTCGGTAAGATCTACTCCCTCGTCAATGACGGGAGCGGTCGATTTCAGATGAGGATCGATGACGCGATCGATCCCGTAGGGAACCATGAAGTATGAGGAATCGGCGGCCACATTCTTCTCCTCCGCAAGGAGAGTCGCACCGTCGCGAATGCGGAATATTGGTTCGCCGGGGTTTGTCGGAGAGGGGAGAACGAGATTGTTCCTGATCGATCCGCTCGATTCGACAAATCTCAATTGGATGGAGAGACCGCATTCGAAAAGGGTGTTGTTGTAGATTTTCGCTTCGGTCCCCTTGTTGATATAGACACCTGCATCGGTGCAGCGGATCATCACGTTATTCCTAATAATTCCGCCTCGATGTTCGTATGTCCTGTCGTTGTCCCGGAAGAACGAGGGTCCCGTCCCGCCACCGCCGAACGATGCGGCAATAAAGCAATTCTCGAAGCGATTTCCCTCGATAATCGTCCGCGAAGAATTTCCCTTGGTGAAAATGCCTGTAGCGGGACTTCCCGTGCGCTGCACGTTGACGAAACGGTTTCGTCGAATAATCCAGTCGTTAACGCCAACGCCATCAATTCCCTCCACCACATCCCGTGTCCCGCCTGACTCGAGCGTAAATCCTATATCGCAGAACTCTACCAGCAGGCGATCCGGATAGGTGCCGGCGGCCGGATCGCTGGTTCCCTTCACACCGGACTCGCCGTGATCCCTCATCACAACGCGTCGGAGGACGCAATCGGTCGACGCGTGGTCGAACTTGAATCCGTGGTAGTAGGAGTTCCGAGTCATCAGATTCTCGAACGTCCACATCGGGGAGTTGTCCAGGTTGAAAATCATCTGGACTGCGGGGTCGTCCTGTCCCGCTCCCTGTATGATCGTATTGAGCGGGCTCGTGCCCATCCCTCGGACCAGGATTGGGCCCGGCCGGTCCGAGATCATGATCCTGCTCACGCCGGACACATCGTAGATACCAGGAGCCACCTCAATTGTATCCCCCGGGCGCGCGGAGGCGCACGCTGCACGGAGCCCGTCAAATGTCGAAACCGCCACCAAACGGGCGTGGACGAGGGTTGGCAGGAGAAGCGAGACCGAGAGCAAGGCGGTTCTGAGCATCATCTGGATAGGGATAACTGGTGTAGATAGTGGGGGTTGGTAGTACTAACGAGCTCTACGACGAGGCACGAGGCCGCCCGGTCCCGGGCGGGGCTGCGCCCGCCACAACACAAAATCGGCATTTCCGTCTCTGATTGGCCTCTTTCTGCATCGCGATGAGCGTTCCGTGGTTTTTCCGTAGTGGGTTCGCCAAAGACCTGCTGTATGGTTGTTCCAGTTGAAACGCAAACGACATCAACATCAAATCGCAAGCAGGAACTCAACCATGAAGACGCTCAACACACTTCGCTCGCTCGCCATTGCAATCACCCTTTCACTCACGCTCGGCCTTGGCGGATGCCTCGACAGCGCCAATCCGACCGCACCCCCGACCTCCAGCAATCCTACCACACCCAACAATGGGAACGGCGGCGGGAGGGGAAATGGTAGCGGAAACGGCGGCGGTTCGCAGGTGAAGACAGGTGGATCAATCACGATCGATGGCAACGGCTACACCAACGACAAGCTCGTCCCGAGCACGACGACCTACTACGCCACAATGGGAATGTCCAACATCTCGATGGGTGGTGCATGGAAGGGACAGAGCTTCGCCCTCCTTCTGGCTCAGGGAACCGGCGTCGGTCGCTACGTCTGGAACACCCTTGCTGGAAACATGGTCTCCTTCGGCATCTCCCCGGCCGGCCAGTACATCGGTGTCAGTGGTGAGACGATCATCGAAGAGATCGATGTCCGCAACGGTGTGGTGCGTGGCCACTTCCACGGAATCATCGCCCACACACTTGACACGTCCGTGCAGGTCGAGATCTCCGGAACGTTTGAAGCGGCGATCACCTTCTAATCACGACTCGTTGAACGCCTCTGGGTTGCGGACCTCTCCCGAAACCCCACACAGGCCCCCCGGTATCGGCTCCGCCACCATGAAGTACGGGTCCCCGACCCGAAGCGGTGGAACGATGCCCGGGGGTCTTGCCGTTTGAAAGGGAGACCCCCGCACGATTGTTCACCACCACCGACAACGGTAGTTGGCCACGCGCGTCGCTCCACTTCAACAGGAGCGCCGGGTGTACTCCCCGCCACAAGCGATCATTTCTTGCAGATATCGAATCATTGTACGCCAGCTACGGCGTTCCGTGGTTTTTCCGTAGTGGGTTCGCTTAAGACCCGATGTATGGTTGTTCCAGTTGAAACGCAAACGACATCAACATCAAATCGCAAGCAGGAACTCAACCATGAAGACGCTCAACACACTTCGCTCGCTCGCCATTGCAATCACCCTTTCACTCACGCTCGGCCTTGGCGGATGCCTCGACAGCGCCAATCCGACCGCACCCCCGACCTCCAGCAATCCTACCACACCCAACAATGGGAACGGCGGCGGGAGGGGAAATGGTAGCGGAAACGGCGGCGGTTCGCAGGTGAAGACAGGTGGATCAATCACGATCGATGGCAACGGCTACACCAACGACAAGCTCGTCCCGAGCACGACGACCTACTACGCCACAATGGGAATGTCCAACATCTCGATGGGTGGTGCATGGAAGGGACAGAGCTTCGCCCTCCTTCTGGCTCAGGGAACCGGCGTCGGTCGCTACGTCTGGAACACCCTTGCTGGAAACATGGTCTCCTTCGGCATCTCCCCGGCCGGCCAGTACATCGGTGTCAGTGGTGAGACGATCATCGAAGAGATCGATGTCCGCAACGGTGTGGTGCGTGGCCACTTCCACGGAATCATCGCCCACACACTTGACACGTCCGTGCAGGTCGAGATCTCCGGAACGTTTGAAGCGGCGATCACCTTCTAATCACGGCTCGTCGAAGGCCGCCGGGTAGCGAACCTCTCCCGACACGCCCCGCAGGCCCCCCGGAATCGTCTCCGCCACCATGAAGTACGGGTCCCCGACCTGGAACGGTGGAACGATTCCGAGGGGTCTTGCCGTTTGAAAACCGAACCGCGGATAGTAGTCCGCGTGGCCAAGGACAACAACGATGCCATGGCCATCGGATCCACACGCCGCGAGCCCGTGACGAACAAGGGCCGACCCAATGCCGCGACGTTGCATTTCTGGCACGACCGCCAGCGGGGCAAGAGCAATCGCATCTACCGCGCTGTCTTCAGAGACGATCTCGATACGGCTGAACATGATATGCCCCACAACCCTCGTCCCACTGACCGCGACAAGCGTCAGACGCGGGAGATAGGTATTCCCTGCTCGCACATTCGAAATCAGACGGCTCTCGAACGTTCCGCCAAATGCGTCGTCAACGAGCGATGTGATGGCGGTGAAATCTGCGGCGGTTTCTGGACGGATGAGCATGACGAAAACGCATGTCGGAAGAGGAGTTCACGAGCGCAACGGAACGAACTAGATCGTGAATCGAATCCCATCCTGCGCAAGCTCCGACATCATAATCTGGAAGCGACTGGGATCGAAGAGCTGTTCGGCAGTGAAGAGTCCACGTTCGTTGATCTGATGACGGGCAATCATTCGGGCCGCAATCATGCCCGTAAATGCCGTTGTTCGCGCCATCGATGTGAAGCCACGCACCGAGTCCATTCTGTCGATCATCTCCGCGCGCAATGAAACCCGCTGTCCGTCTTTCACGCCGGTCAGATCGACTCTGAAAAGGGTAATGTCCCCTTCATCCTCCCGCAGACGCACATGTGGATAGAGGACTGCATCGACAACGTTCTTCGGCACGATCGTCTGTCCATTCACTTCGATCGGCTCTGTGGAGAGCAATCCCAGGTCGTTAAGCATAGTTGCCTTCATTGCGTAGCCGGGCCATCGGAGCGTCTTCTGTGTCACGTTGCGGAGACCGCGCAGCTCAGGCAGGTCGAGCATCCAGGCAAGAACCCCCTCGTGCCAGGCCTCCACTTCACCAACGCCCTCGAACCAGGTCATCTCCAGCCCCGAGTAACGTGGCGCCATCGTCGCCTTGCCATCCTCTATCACAAGGGCATCAATGGCACGAAGTGGAAGCGACTTCCCGCCAAAGACAATGCGATAGCCGAGCGGTCCAACGGGATGGTCGGGTATTCCACCACACTTGATGTGCAGCTCATCGACGCTGTCAAGTCCCGTCGCAAGGTACCGCGCCATGATTTCGGTCAACCCCGGTTCCAGTCCGCATCCCAGCAGTACGGTCCCGTTCGCTTGCTCTACCTGGCGGCGAAGTTGTGGGAGATCACCCTCGATCGGGATTGCAAGATCGACGATCGGTACACCGGCTGCCAGGGCTGCGCGGAATGCGAGCAGGCTGACGTCCCAGTGAAGCGCTGCAAGAGCCGCGTCATGATCGGCGAAGAGTTCAGCTGCGGACTCTGTGTCGGCAAGATCAACCGTCGCGGTGTTCAGCTTTTCGTATCCGGAATGGACAGAGAGCAGCACACGTGCGGTATCGAGCTGCGATTGATCGCGATCAATGAGCGTAACACGGGCGACGCTCGGGTCCTTCATTGCATTGTAGGCCGCCGCCGGCCCCATCAACCCGGCGCCGACAACCAGGATGTTGAATGTTGGTGGTTGATGCATGGACGTATGGTCGGACATGTGCGTATGATTTCGAAATCTGACATGGCGGCATCCGTTGTGATGCGCTGCATACAAGGAGCGACGGACCTAGGCTCTACCGAGCAAACGGGAGCCGTCATCCTCGTCGACTCCGATAATGTCCCGCAGCGTCCACAGCCCAGCCGCGCAGGTCTACCACTCCCCGCTCACGCCTATGCTCGGGAGTATGCCAATCTGCGATCCCAGTGTATCGGCTGATTGCGTTCGAACGTTCCACCGGGGCACCTGCGGCTCCTTGAAGTTGTAGATGTTCTGGACGTCGATATAGGTAATCAGATTCCAATTCGAAAACGTCCAGCGACGATCGACGCGGAGATCGAGCGAATGAACGGCATCGAGGCGGAGCGTGTTGTACTCCGAGACGATCTGATTGCCGAAACTCGGGTCGCCATCCGACCCAACCGGAGTGTATGGACGCCCGGTCGCAAACCGGAACTTCAGACCCGCCTCCCATTGATCGCTGAACCGGTACCCACCGCTCAGGTTGAATATCACTCGTTGATCGTACGCTCCCGGTCGCTCTATCCCGTCGATCGGCGTGAAGTACGAATAGCCCCAGGTCAGGCTCGCAGCCCCGTAGCACGGAACCTCGGACAGCTTCTTCTGGAGGAGCAACTCCAGCCCGTACGCCCTCCCCTCACCCTTGGTGGCCAGCGGTTCCAGTCCAAACGAGGCAAAGCCCTCTTCAGCGCCACCGAACCCGGAACCCACGTTCGCAAGGACGAGCCACGGTCGAGTCAGGCTTGCAGGGTAGTCCCGATAGATCTTCATGTACCCCTCAAGGCTGATGCGTGTATCGTCACGGAGCCTTCGATCAATTGCGACGACCGCGACGTCGGCCCGGATGTTCTTCAGTGATCGATTCTCCTGATTGGCGACCAGCCAGATGTATGACGGAGATTGATAGTACCGACCTCCACTCACGCTGAATTGACTCAGTTCATCCAGAGGTTGCGAGAGCGAGGCGCGGAGGGATGGATAGATGGTCTTGTCGATGCCGGAGAAATAGTCAACGCGCCCGCCAACAATCATCTTTAGTCCAAACGTGGTCTCCCACGCGGTCTGTACCCAGAGTCCCCCCTTCGTGAACCTGTCGGAGGGAGCAATGTCGAGCCGCGTAGATGGTTGTTGAAGAAGAATTGCCGCGTCAAATCCGGTCGTGCGGCCGATCGCACCCACCGATAACTCATGCCCCTCGCCGATCAGAAAGAGAGCATCGGTCCGGAGCGTGATCTCATCCTCTGTCGACTCGTTGCGAAACACCTCCACACCCGCGGTATCCGTCTGACGGAAGCTATACCCGATGCGTGTTCGACCGAGGGTCGATGTCACATATCCCCCGTCGAAGAGATGTTTCCACGTCAGCCCCGCGACGAGCTGATCCTGTGAGTTATCGAGAATGCGGGAGTTGTCGAAGACGTCGTCCTGATCTTCATTGAAGAGTCGCACACGGTCAAGTGCCACGATGGCGAGTGCGGAGAGTTGATCCGAATGACCCACCCGCCATGACGTCTTTCCAAGGAAGTCCCAGTATTCGGGTACGAACGAAAACCCGGCGGCGCGGAAGATCAGATCGAGATAACTCCGACGGGCGGAGAAGAGCCACGTCCCGCGATCGGTTACCGGTCCCTCCAGGTTGAGTCCGAACTGCGTTGCGGCAATGGTCCCCTTCCCCCCAAATCGATCGTCGCGGCCCTCGCGAAGATCGAGAGTCAGGGACGAGGACGTGCGATCACCGTAGCGGACGCCGAACCCGCCGGTGGAAAACGTAACCCCCTGCACATAATCAAGATTGACGAACGAGAGTGGCCCCCCTCCGGAACCTTGCGTTCCGAAGTGATTGATGTTGGGGACCTCGATATTGTCGATGGTGTAGAGGTTCTCGGAAGGAGCACCGCCTCGCACCAGAAGGTCATTTCGCCCCCCTCCGACCCTCGCCACACCGGGCAACGTCGCGATTGCCCGCACCACGTCTTCGAAACCTCCGGGGAGCCGGCGCACCTCCTCGTTCCCAAATGTCTGAACACTGGTCACGGCATCGGTGTTGCGTGTGAAGTAGTCGGGGCGGACCACAACGGAGTTCCCCTCGCGCGGCTGTGTCTGCATGCGTGCATCTACGGTCACGGGGCGAACATTTGTGACAACAAGATCGGTGATGATCAGGGGCTGATAGCCGACATACGTTATCCGCAGCTCGCAGGACCCCGTCGCAAGGCCTCGAATAGTGAAGCGCCCGTCGCGATCGGCAATGGCGCCCCGTGTTGTGTTTACCACTCGGATCGTCGCCCCTTGCAACGGCTCGAGCGTTGTTGCATCAATGACTTGTCCGGTGATGCTCACTCCACTTGTCGAGTCCTGGGCCAACACGCGAAGAGTACCGAGGGTGAGAAGCAATAAGACGAGGGAAAGACGGTGCATACGTTCTTGATTCGTTCCGTTGAGACTACCGCGCAATGATCCAGGCGATCAATGCAACGGTGATTGCCGCGGAGAGAGCCCCCAGCGCAAGACCAACCATTGTTCCGTCACGGCGTCCGCGCTCGTACCCACGCGAAAACTCATCGGCGTATCCGCGCGATTCGTGTTCACGGTACCAGGATGTTTCGCGCTCGTCCAGAAGAATGGAGGATTAGACTTCGCTGTTGGATGCCCGCAGCTGCGGACGTTGGATGACCGAACCGTCAGAGTGGTACGACCTCACGCGGTACATAACCTGCGTTGCCATACATAGTCAACTCCCCGCGTCCAGCCGTATTCACGAGCGGGGCCAGAGGTGACGGGCCACCGACTCGGCTCCCTGATTCAAGGCCTGTTCGATCACGTCCAGTCCGACACGGTCGAGGATCTCGTCCTGTTCACGCGCGCGACGGCGGGCCTCCGAGTACGGAAGGGTCGTGAACGTGACCATCGTGTAGAGGGGAATCCAGCGATCGGGGAAGGCATCGTGGAGACGGGCGTCCAGTGCACGCTTGCGAAGGAAGTCGGGATCGACAACCTTCGATCGCATTTCGAGAAAGTTCTCAACGGCAAGACGGGCTATTGCATCGCTGTTCGGCTTTCGAATCTCGGTGAAACGACGAAGGAGGACACCCCAATTGTCGTGACCGATTCTTCCCATCAGTTCGTCGAAGACCAGGCAGTCTTCGAAGCAGCAGTTCATCCCCTGTCCGTAGAAGGGAACGATTGCGTGAGCAGCATCACCGATCAACAATCCCCAGTCGTCGATGTTCCATGGTTCGGAAAAGACCGTTCCCAGACGTGACGTCGGATTCTGGTTCCAGTCCCTGAGCAGCGTCGGCATCAACGGCACGGCATCAGGGAAATGCCGCGTCATGTACGCCATCACCTCATCGTCGTTCGTGATCCCGTCGAATCCGTTCTCCCCTTCATAGGGGGCGAAGAGTGTACAGGTGAACGTCGCATTCGGATTTGGGAGGGCAATCATCATGAAGTCGTGACGGGGCCATATATGGAGCGCGTTGGGGGCCATCAGGAACGACTTATTCGGGCCAGGGGGGATCTCCAGCTCCTTGTAAGCATGGTCGAGCCACTCGGTCTCAGTTGTGAATCCCTCCAGGTCACGCTCCATCACCTCGCGTACACGCGACCCGGCCCCTTCGGCAGAAATGAGGAGGTCAACGTCGATCGTTCGTGACGTCCCCAGCTCATCGTTCGTGACCGTAACGATCTTCCTCCCGATATCCAGATCACTACATCGGGAACTGAAGTGAATCGAAACGCCTGGTTCCCGCTCGGCGCAATTCAGGAGAACGATGTTCAATCCGGCGCGCGAAATCGAGTTGATAGCCTGCCCCTTCTTTCCGTAGGGCTGAAAGCTGAGATCACCCTCCAGTGGATGGACCATGCGCCCGGGCATGGCAATCGCCTCCTTCATGATCTCATCGCCGATACCAACCTGTTCGAGCGCATGGAGTCCGCGCGTCGACAGGGCAAGATTGATCGACCGTCCGCCGCCAACATCTCTGACTCGCATATCCGGCCGCCTCTCGTGGAGATCCACGGTGTATCCGCGACGGGCGAGGTAGATGGCAAGAAGTGGCCCGGTCAGTCCGGCGCCAAGAAGTGTGATGTGTCGGGACATGGTCCGATGTTGCTGCGAGTGTTGCTTGTTGTCAGAAGGCCCGCGATGTGCTGGATCCCCATATCAGAGAGAGTTACCGTCCGTCGGAAACTGCGCCCGCCCGTACCCATCTCGTCAGGCCAGTCGACTGCCGTTCGGGACCGGACGTTCGACGGTTGCAAGGACGACGTTGTCGTCATGATCGTAGAAGCCGGTTACCAGTACTTCGGAAAGAATTGACCCGATCTGTTTGGGAGGGAAATTCGTCACGCAGATCACCTGTCGTCCGATCAGATCGGCAGGAGCGTAGTGTGCCGTAATCTGCGCGCTCGACTTCTTTATCCCGAGACCGGGACCGAGGTCCACCCAGAGGAGATACGCGGGGCGTTGGGCTTGCGGAAACGGTTCCGCGCGAACGATCGTTCCAGCCCGAAGCTCCACCTGCTCGAATTCGTCCCAGGTAAGGGGCATTGAATGTTAGATGTCCGCCGCGGCAGGCGGATGTGTGATGCTACGCGATAGATATCCCCGTTGGCGCACATCAGAGGCTTCGCCGTGCCCCCTTCGGCGGCTCAATCGCCCATGAGCCAGGAAGCCCAGCAGCCTGGAATCCTGGCCGCCCGTCGGCTATCGCACTTTCCGCAGAAGCTCAACAAGTCGATAGACTTCGTCGAACGTGTTGTACATGGGAACAGGGGCAAGGCGAATGACATCCGGGACACGGTAGTCAGCAATGACGCCAAGCCATTTCAATTCTTCTGCAAGCTTTCGCGCATCGCCATGGATGCGGACCGAGAGTTGACATCCCCTCTGATTCGGGTCACGTGGTGTGATGATCGAGTAACGGCTCCCTTCTATGGAGTCGAGCATGAATTCAAGATAGCCGGTAAGGAGGACCGACTTGGCCCGCAGTCGCTCCATGCCGGCCTCCATGAATAGATCGAGCGCAGCCTTGTGTGCGGCCATCGGGAGGATCTGCGCGTTCGAGAGTTGCCATCCGGCCGCCCCTCGCTGCGGCGTAAACTCTGGATTCATAGTGAATCGCGTCGCCGGTTCAACGCCCCACCAGCCTGCAAAGCGGGGCAGGCCTGGGTCGAACGCGTGACGTTCGTGGACGAACGCGCCTGATACACCGCCGGGGCCGGAATTGAGATACTTGTAACTGCACCAGACGGCAAAATCAACGTTCCAGTCGTGGAGTTTAAGGTCGAGGTTCCCAGCGGCGTGCGCCAGGTCATATCCAACGACACATCCCTGCGCGTGTGCGATGGCCGTGATCCGCTCCATGTCGAAGGCCTGCCCGTTGTAGTAGTTCACCCCACCGAGCATCACCAGAGCTATCTCGTTCCCCCGCGTGACAAGCAACCGCTCAATGTCATCCATCCGTACGACATCCTCTCCGTCGCGTGGCTTCAGCTCAATCACCGAGCTGCCCGGATCATATCCGTGGAACCGTGCCTGGCTCGCGACGGCGTACTGATCGGAAGGAAACGCACCCGCCTCGATTAAGATTTTGTGACGATCGGATGTCGGTCGATAGAACGACACCATCATCAGGTGGAGATTGGTCGTCAGCGTGTTCATCGCCACGACCTCAACAGGACGGGCCCCAACCACGGCCGCGAGGGGTTTCGAGAACATCTCGTGATAGCTGTACCAGGGATGCTTCGCCTCGAAATGTCCCTCGACACCAAGCTCGGCCCAATCCTTCAATTCCTGCTCCACAATCGTCCGGACACCCTTGGGCTGCAGACCAAGCGAATTGCCAGTGAAATAGATGAACTCTTCCCCCTCGACCGTGCGAGGCATGTGATATCGCTCTCGAAACTCCTTGAGCGGGTCGTCGCGATCCATAGCGAGCGCGAACTCGTGATCCGCGGTGTACGAGACGTGTGGCTGGGGGCTGGACGCCGGACCGCTCGGCATATGACCTTGATCGTTTGTCATTGAGTCGTTCACAATTGACATCACTCAGGCTCCCCCGCCTCTCAGACGTGACAGGGGGGGAATGCGGGATGAGAAGTCGCGGAGCATCTCACGAGGAACGTCTGACTCCGAGCAACAAGGGGCGAGACGGAGCAGCGTCAAGCATGAATGGCGGGATCTGAAGATTCAACACCCACGGTCCATCCTCGATCGCATTCTCGGCGAAGATCATCTCAGTAATCGTACGCTCCATCGCCTCCTCGGGAATGTTGCTCCCGTTCATCGACCAGAACAGACGGTGATTCGTCAACAACGGATCGTCCTCGCGATCGGCAGAGGGAAGATCGAGCAGAAGGTGTCGCACGCCAAGCTCACGGATCATCTCCATCGCCTCGGTGGATGGATAAGGTGGATTCGCACCCGAGTAGACGGCCTCTCTCTTCGTTGCCTCGTTCGGCAGCGTACGAACAATCAATCCCTCCAGAAACTCCTCGGGCAGATCGCGATACCGCGAAATCGCGTCGGCAAGATCATCCTGTTCGATCACACGCCCGTCGTCCCGTTCGCGGAGCGGAACCGAGACGAGCAACGACGGAATCAACGGAGACCGAAGTTGATCCCGAACTGCAAGACGCTGACGGGAGAGATGACCGACGCACTCGGTATGCGTGCCGTTACCATGCGGATTGAGCGTCACCGTTTCGCAATTGCAGCTCCCACCCCGTCGTGTGTCCCCGATGAAATCCCCCCCTTCCGCAACCACCGCAGCTGCGGTTGGGAGATAGAACGCATTCGGGCGGTCGCTACCGAACACCAGCGGAATCGATATGTCGATCGGATCATCGACGGCAACGATGTACTGGCGCGCTCCGATGTCGAGAGTGAGCATTGCGAATGCGGACGGGATTACGATGGCGCTCCAATCCTCTCGAGCTGCATCCAGTCGAGTGCAGTTCCGGAGAAGAGTCGATCCCTCACGTCGGAGGTCAGATCGTTCATCGACGCGATGAGAGCGCCTGGCTGGAGTTCGCCGAGAGGGAACGGATAGTCGGAGCCAAGCATGATTCGTTCGGCTCCGAAGAGACCAAGCATGAAGCGGAGAACGTCTGCGTCGTGGACCAGCGAATCGAAATAGAGTTTGTCGAGAAGCGAGCGGGGCTCGGTAGTCGTTCTGACCTGAACCAGGTCGGGTCGAACGTGAAAGCCGTGCTCGATGCGGCCAAGGGTCATGGGGAACGATCCTCCTCCGTGCGCGAAGCAGAAGCGAAGGTTCGGGAAGCGATCGAGCACACCACCGAAGAGGATCGAGCAGATCGCGAGCGACGTCTCTGCCGGCATGCCGACAAGCCACGGGAGCCAGTATCTGGGCATTTTCTCTCGCCCCATCATCTCCCATGGATGGACGAAGATTGCAGCCCCCAATCGTTCCGCACGCTCCCAGATCGGATCAAAGGCTTCTTCGTCCAGATTCCAGTCGTTGACATGTGAACCAATCTGTACGCCGACAAGCCCCAGTTCCTTCACGCAACGTTCAAGCTCGTCGGCGGCAAGCTCCGGTGCCTGCATCGGGATCGTTCCCAGTCCATGGAACCGAGTGGGGTAGCGACGGACAACGTCGGCGATGTGATCGTTGAGATAGCGTGATAGATCGAGCGCGTCGTCTGGCTTCGCCCAGTACGAAAACATAACCGGCACGGTCGAGAGTACCTGCACATCGACGCCATCGCGATCGCACTCCCGCATGCGGGTCGCGGGGTCCCAGCAGTTGTCCTCTATCTCGCGGAAGAAGCGATCGTCGATCATCATCTTCGCTCGGCATGGTGCGTGATGATCCAGGCGGACCCATCCGCCGTACCCGTACCGCTCCCGCAGGTCAGGCCAGTTCTCGGGAAGAATGTGTGTGTGAACGTCGATTCTCATTTCACGACATGCCGGCTATAGAATCACGATAGATCGCCCTCCCCCACCCCCTGCGACCCTGTCGAAATACACTCGATCTATAAGGCGCCCTCCTTCTGGCTCGCAGTGGCGTGCCTTCGGTCCACCTCATTCGCAGCTCGTGGCGCGATTTGAAAGTCTCTCCACAGCCTCCTAGGAGGGAGGCAGCATGACCGCGCCACAGTTCGCGCATGTGCGGAGCTTCTCATCTGCCCAGAAGGCATCCATTACTGGCTTGAGTTGTGTCGTGATATCGGTCATCGTGATGAAGGCCTCGTACAGTTTCTGACCGCAGTTCTCGCAGTACCATTGGAAGCCGTCCAGCTCGCCATCATGCCGCCTCCGCTCGACCACCATGCCGATCGTCCCTGCCGGACGTTGCGGTGAATGAGGAACGAACGGCGGGAGAAGGAAGACGTCTCCCTCCTTGATATGGACGTCGCGGGGCACCCCGTCTTCAATGATCTTCACGGTGATGTCCCCCTCCAATTGATAGAAGAGTTCCTCGCCGGCATCGACGTGATAGTCCTTTCGCGCGTTCGGTCCCCCCACAATCATCACGATGAACTCCGGGTTCTCTTCCTTCCAGAGCTGATCGTTTCCGACCGGGGGCTTTAGAAGATGCCGATGCTCATCGACCCATTCGCGCAGGTTGAACGCAGTGCGTGCCATACTTCTATCCTCGTCCGATGTTGAGTATTGAGAGAAAGAGGGGCCGGAACATACGGAAGGGGGAAGAAAGATCCACAGGGCCTAGCGGACCACCTGCAGAGGGAATTGTGCCCGCTGTTCGCCAGCAATCACAACGCAACGATAGTAGCCGGAAGGGAGTCCACCGAGGTCAATTTCGATCGTCGTTCGGCCCGATACTGACCGTTCCTCTCCTTGCCGCACGAGTCGCCCATCCGGCCCATGTAGGGAATATCCGAACCGACCGTTCATCGTCCCTCGCAGCAGGACTTTGGCGATATCTCCCTCGCGTACCACACCGCGAATCAACTCTGGTGATGCTTCGCTGTTCCCGCTTCTATGAACATCGGACCGCGCGCGATCCCACGCGACGACCACCTTTCCGGGCCTCTCGCCACGCGGGGACATTGCCCCGATGTAGCACGCAACGTCACCAGTGGGGAAGCGAATCACGGCAGGATCGAGCTTGAACATCCCATCGACCGTCGAATCCGGAATGACGACCACCGTTGTGGAAGTGTCGAAATGAAGTCCGTCGTCGCTCTCGGTGAACGCCACTCCGATACGACCGGGATCGCTCCCCGGGGATGCACCAAAGCCGCTCCGATGGTAGAGTCGCATTCGGCCATCCTTCAGATGCACGGGATGAGGATCGACGTCCCCCTTGCGAAGCACGTTTCCATCCGACTCGCGAGTCCACGTCATGCCCCAATCGGTCGAGATTGCCGTACGGACTCCGTTCGTGCGGTAGAAATCACCGACGTAATAGAGACGCCACGTCGAGTCACCGATCTGGAGAACCGATGGGACGCTGGAAATCGAATCGTCCTCGGTTCCCGGTTGATACCGAATACCAGGTTCGCGATCCCAGTCAAGTCCGTTCGCTGAAATCCAGCTGACGATGCGACTGAGGTGGCGGGTCTGAGTGTTTCCTGGCGATGGTTCCTCGGTGACAAAACGGATCCGTCCGTCGGGGAGGTAGATGAATCCGCCGTCGATCTGCCCGGGGCTCCTGACGCCTTGTAGAATGCTGGCGGAAGCTCCGTTCTCTTGAAGCAACGCGGTGCCACGCCCTGGTCCCCCGGGTCTACCAAATCCAAGAATCACCTGGCCGATTGGTGTAATGTGAAGTCCCGGCACGCCCGCTCCACCATCGATCACTGCTGTCGTGTCCAGAACAAAGATTCGACCCTCGTCCGGCTGAAGTGTGAACCATGGGCGATAATCGACCTGGGCCCGAAGAGGGGTAAAGGATAGGAAGGCGAGGGTGAGAAGAGCGGGGGCGAAAGAACCGGAGCGACGTGACATGTTCAGATTCCCCACGTCTCGACCACTCCCACACGCTCTATTTCAGCGCGCACGTGATCTCCCGCGCGGAATTCGACGGCCGCTGTTGCGCCACCGCTCAGGACGATGTCCCCTTCACGGAGGAATTCACCTCGGCGGGCAAGCATCGAGGCGAGCGCAGCAAGCGAGCGAAGCGGGTTGTCAAGCACTGCCGCGCTCGACGCTATCTCCTTCACCTGTCCATTCACCTCGAGAACGATTCCGAGATTTCCGAGATCCAGTCCGTCGAGCGAATGAACGTGACTTCCTAACACGAACCGCGTCGCGGATGTATTGTCAGCGATAACATCGGGCAGCGTGAACTTGAAATCACGGAAACGGCTGTCGATAATCTCCAGTGCTGCACAGACACCGGCAACAGCGAGGCCGGCTTGCGCCGAGGTAACCGGACCACGCAGCTCTCTCCCCATGATGAACGCGATCTCTGGTTCAATCTTTGGATGTATCA
The DNA here is from genome assembly GCA_964462535.1 of uncultured Alphaproteobacteria bacterium. Taxonomy (GTDB): domain Bacteria; phylum Bacteroidota; class Ignavibacteria; order OLB7; family OLB7; genus CAYWXV01. Next base: position 462 of record CAYWXV010000045.1, on the reverse strand, counting down.
GCTCCGCAATCGTGATTGAATTGCCATCGGAGACGAGCATTGCATCGGTAAGCCGACCGAAGATCGGTTCGCTAACTCCCACCTGCTCCATTTTCGCCTGACTGGTCAAGCCCATCTTCATTCCGATCAGCCTCTCTCCCCGCTCGAGCCGCATCCCAACGGATACGGCCTGAACGTCATAGGCCAGTTCGATCGTCAGGTCCGGCTGGGACAGCGAGAGCATGTCGATTTCGCGTCGCCCCATTGCAGCGGCGTCGACAATGCGGGCTAGATCATTGATTGAGGAGGTCACACTATTTCGCTGTTTGCTATGGATGTACAACGTAGCGTCGCACTCGATCGATCACCTTGTCATCCCTCGTCCCTGATCCTTCATCCCTCATCCTTCATCCTTGATCCCTCATCCTTCATCCTTCATCCTTGATCCCTCATCCTTCATCCCTCATCCTTCATCCCTCATCC
>CAYWXV010000044.1:0-21785 GCA_964462535.1 uncultured Alphaproteobacteria bacterium | reverse complement strand
TGTACCACTACCGTCTGGTGGTGGGTGGCGTAACCTTGAACCGAAGCCTGGTGGTAAGCCGCTAGGCGCGAATCATAGAGACTGACGCAAAGGCACGGGGCCGATCATCATCACATGATCGGCCCCGTGCCCGTTTTTCCAAAGGGATGTGGATTTGTGAAAAAAAGTGCGGGGGGCACGGAGGAAACTATTTGTTGAATGACGTGTTTCCCGTAAACTAGCAGGCCGCATTGCGGCTTCCTTCCCCGATTGCCCTCCCCGTTGCACCCAGGACAATCGATCACCCCGATCTCGTGGGGTTTGTTGCATAGCTTAAGAGAACAGTACAATACAACACATCGGCAGCTCGGTGCATGGATCGGGTTGCTCAACAAGTCAAGAGGGGATCATTCCAATGCGCATTGCTTCACCCTTCAGCCCCGGTCGGCTGGTAGCGGCGTTTGCGTTGTTTGTCGCGATGTTCGCGACGTCCGCCAGGGCCACCATTCAGGACTACAACTTCAATGTCAGTTCGGACAGCCGGATGTCGTTTACGAATGCGTCTACGGCATATGGATCGTGTGACGACTGTGCTGCGGGTGGGTTCAGTATCGGGTTTACATTCCGGTATAACGATGCCGACTACACGACGTTCTCGGTGTCGACAAACGGCCTGATGGGCTTGGGTTCGACGACCGTAACTACCTCGTACACAAACGTACCGTCATCGTATCTCAGCACACAGGCGGTCTTGATGCCGTTCTGGGACGATCAGATCACGACGGGAAACTGCATCCGCTATCAGACGTTGGGGAATGCCGGATCGCGAATCCTCCTTGTCGATTGGGAGGTCTACCAGTATGGCAATACTGGCAATCAGTTCAACTACCAGGTTCGCCTCTACGAAGGGAGCAACAAGATCGAGTTCTGGTACGGAAGCGCCACGAGTGCTAGCTCGTTTTCCGCGACTCTCGGGCTCTGGTCCAGCTCTAGCGACTACGCGACAATCAAGGTCAGCCCGCAGACACTCAACTACAAGCAGGAGAACAATTCAGAGTATGCCCCATCCAGCGGCACGCTCTATTCGTTCTTCACGGCGTGTGTCGTGCAGGTGACTGGAAACCCGGCGCAGGGGGGAACTGCCGGAATGTTCGCGGGGGATACGCTCCTTACGAACGTTGTGCTGGAAAAGGGCTCAAGCACCACACGCCAGCCGTTTACCACGATCTTCAACTCCTGCATCGGCGGACCGATGACGTACTTCGTCACAGGCCCTGCCGCCGCAGACTACACGTTCACCCCGTCGTCGACATTAACATCGCCATCCACCCCGGTTGTGACATTCAACCCCAAGGGAAGCGGTGTTCGACAGGCAACGCTAACCCTCTTCGGAGGCAATCAGTTCAGTCAGGTGTACTATCTGCGAGCGAGGGCGACGCCACGCTTGCAGTTCATACCCGACCTGGCACAAGGGGGTGCCAACCCAATGGTGGACGGGGCGCGCCTGTTGACCAACGTCAGCATCCCGCGTCTGGGGACGGCCGTCCGAATCCCATTCTCGATACGGCACATTGGGACCACGGGGCCCGTTGCGATCACGTACCAGCTCGCGAACAATAGTGGTGGCCAGTATGGCATTTCCACCGGATCAGCGTCACTGAGCCCGGGCCAAACGACGTCGCTCACGATCACGTTCAACCCGTATGGTGTCGGTGAGATCTCGGATACGCTGATCGTCAACGCGGACGGGGATCTGCTGAAGTTCCCGCTTGCCGCGTTCAGCGAAGGGACCGGTGGTCATTTCTCCATCAGTGGGTCCACGCTCGATACGAACTCACTCCTTTTCGTGAACGAGTATGGTTGCGTCGGGGAGCAGTTCGTCACCCTGCCAATGCTGGTGACGAATATCGGATCGCTCCCATTCCGCATCGATGGTGTTGACGGGTATGTCACGGATACGACCTACCGTCAAGGATCACCGCGCTACCCGCTTGCACGCGATCAGTTCGGCAACTTCATCCCTGCGGGCGACTACATCGTGACGACGGCACCGCCGACCAGCGGCGGCTCATTCGCCACGTACCCGATCGTCATCCCGGTGGGACAGTCTCAGACGCTTTACCTGACATTTACGCCGACGCGCCCTGGCAAGCGATTCGCTCGCGTGTTCATTCGGACCAACGACGAGATTCGCACTGCACCGGATACGCTTGGAGTCCTCAGACAGGGTCTGGTGGTATTCGATGCGTTTGGTCGGGGCAGCGGGTCGCAACTCTCTGACAACCCTGGTGGCGGGCTGCCGCAGTCACTCGTCTTCGACAAGACCGCTCTGGGCACATCGCAGGATAAGTGGCTCATGGTTCAGAATGCGGGTGACTGCCCTCTCCGGATTGACGAGGGTGCGCTACGGATCAATTCTGGTGACATCGATGAGTTTGCCATACTCGGTGTCTCATCGACGTGGCCCCGTGACGTCGGCAACGATCTCTTGCTTCCCGCCGGTGCACTCGATTCGATCCAGATCCGATTCACACCGCGCCACGTTGGCTCGCGTCGAGCCACTCTCTTCATGGGAACGAACGACTCGACGATCGTTACTCGTGGATTGACGGAACGTGGTGTCTACTACATGGATCTTTACGGCGAGGGGAAGGACGGTCTCTATGTCGGAGATGCCACCTTCCCGCAGACGGAGGTGACCAAGACGTCAACGGCTCAGGTCGTTACGCTCCGGAATGCTGCTGATATCCCGTACGTCATTCAATCGGCGACGGTGGTTGGCGTCGACGCAGGTGACTTCGCCGAAGACGGTGCCAACCCATGGCCCGGTCGTCCGTTCGCCGTGATCCCCGGCCAGCTCATGGAGCTTTCGCTCGTGTTCACGCCTAGCGGTTCCACCGCGGGTCCGCGGACGGCCGAGCTAGAGCTCATTACCGATCGTGATGACACCTTGCGCGCGGTCCTGACGGGTGAGGCAGGGACCAAGACGGTGAGTGGCCCGGCTAGCCTGACGTTCGGTACGCTGTCAGTTGGCGGCGAGACTCGCCAGACGTTTGCAATGACCAACAACGGTACGATGCCATCGCGCCTCACGCCTCCGGTAATTACCGGTGCGAACGCCTCGGAATACGAGGTCAGTCCGCTCTCTCGAGCGGTGCTGGGTGTTGGTGAGACGGAGATGGTGGAAGTGACGTGGCGGCCAGCTGCCGTCGGTGCTTCCAGCGCGACGTTGACGATCGGCGCTGAGGGAGGTGACGTTGTCGTGGTGCTGAATGGCAATGGCGTTAAGACGCGATTCGTCGGTGACGATCCAACCGGCACGATCGGCTCGAACAACGGTGGCGGTGTCGTACCTCCGGGTGCGCAGGGCCCGACAACCGGAACGAGTTCCGTCGACGGAGAGAGCCGCGCTGCCGGCGTTAGCCTGTGGCAGAGCGTTCCGAATCCGGCCCGCGATCGCGCCGAGATTCGCTACGCCCTCGAACGTGGTGGCACGGTGGCCCTGTCGCTCTATGATGGGGCGGGACGTGAGGTTGCGACGCTGGAGAGTGGGACTCGTGGAGCTGGGGAGCATCGCATTGCAGTGGATCTCTCGACACTTCCTGCCGGTGTGTACCGCTACACGCTCCGTGCCAACGGCACGACGTTGACTCGGTCACTCACCGTCGTCAGATAAGCGCCACCCGCTGTCAAGCGGCGTGTGCAGGCGTAATCGTAGATGGCGCCCTGTGGAGACACGGGGCGCCATCGTTTTTTTAGGATTTCGCTTATTTCCTGTTTGACAAATATGTTGGTCACTCCGCCACAGTGCCGTATGTTAGACGGTCTGCATCGGTATTGGTCCCTCATGTCATTACGTACCGATCAGACCCTCAGGTAGGTCCACTTTCCGATCCGCGTCACCCCGCGCCTACCTCCGCCCCGAGCTGAATATCGTTGACATGACGATCGAACCGATTGCCATTGCCGCGCGATCCGACCTTGACCGGCACTTGGCAACTCGGAATACATATGCCCAAACAGTAATCCAACCACGATGGATGGAAGGGGTCACAACATGCATCGCTACAATCTGCGCCTTCTTGCGTGCCTGGTTCTGCTGACACTCTCGGGTGGCATCGCCCGAGCCACGCTCCCCACTGACTACCAGTTCTCGTCGTCGTCGGCGACGTACACGCCGCTGACGGGCGCGACGACCGCAATCAGTGGAACGAACACCGGTGGACCCGGGAGCGGGACGTTCAACGATACCGCAGTCGCCGGTCCGATCAACATTGGATTCTCGTTTCAGTTCGACTGCCTGGCCTATACGACATTCACCGTGTCAACCAATGGCGTCGTCTATCTAGGGAATCAGACGTCCGGTTCGTTCAACAACGACCTGGCGAACGCTCCGAGGTATCCGGTCATCGCTCCATGGTGGGATCATCAGCATCTCTACAACGGCGGGGGTGGATCCGCGGGCTGCAATTTTGATCCTCTCGTAGGTGTGCACTACAAGCTGACCGGCGTTGCGCCGAATCGCGTGCTCACTGTTGAATTCAACACACAGGTCTGCGACGCGGCAAACTCATACTGGTGGGCCGGATGCGGTCTCACGATGAACCGCTACCAGATGCGGCTGTTCGAGGGGACAAACAGAATCGAGTTCCATTACGGGTCGCTCTGGGCTAGCTCGGGGCAGCCGACCGCTTCAACGATTGGTGTTGCCAACGGGACCTCCAATTTTCTGAGCGTGACACCTACCGGCGGGACCGGCACTGTGAGTTCTGCGGTCTCCAACAACACCATCCAGCAGCATGTCTCGCTGATTCCTGCAGGTACAGTCTTCGCGTTCACACCCTGCTATATCCGTCGCACGGGGAACACGAACCTGGCAACGCCATCCATGGCCCCAGGCGATTCCGTTCTGGTTGGACAGAGCGTTGTTTACGGTGACGAGGCGACATTCACGCCCTTCAATCTCGACTTCCCATCGGGTCCCTGCGCCAGCCACAACTACACGCTGACAATTAGCGGACCCGGAGCGACGGATTATCGCTGGCAGGGAACAGGGAGCCAGACACTTCCCGGCATCATCAGCGCCGGGACGAGCGTGACGCCACCAATCATCTTCCGTCCGTCAACGACCGGTGTCCGTCAGGCCTTCCTGAGCATCACGGACAACACGACAGGGTGTACCGTGATTCATTACCTGACCGCGGCGGGGACCACCCGTGCGCAGTGGGTCGGAGATCTTGCACAGGGTGCCGCGACCATCACAATGAACAACGGCGACACACTCTTCAATGGGTATTCCTCAACGCCCGGGGTGACACAGAACTGGACGCCGCTGACGGTCACGAACATCAGCACGATGGACCTGGTGCCCGGAATGCCGGTCACGTACGCAATCACCGGCGGTAACGGGCAGTACTCCCTGTCGACGCCAGGCGCTACGTTGGCCAGCACCGAGTCAAGCACCCCAGTCGTGACGTTTACGCCTGATGCGTCGGCCGTCGGTCCACAGGTGGCGACACTGACCGCGACGGTGGATGGTCAGACCAGAGACTTCGTCCTCTACGCAACCGTGAATCGTCGTGACTTGACGTATCTCCTCAACGGGAATGCTATCGATTCAAATTCGGCCACGTTTGTCGCTCCCGCTACGTGCGCCGGCGAAGCAATCGTCACATATCCGCTTGACCTTGTCAATACGGGCAACCTGCCCGTTCAACTCTTTGGAATCTCATCGTACCTGGTCGATTCCGTTGATAACAACGGTTCTCCGTCGTGGCCACTCTCACGCGATGGGTCGGGCAATCCGATTCCGGCCGGCGATTACTTCATCACGATGAATCCAGGGACGTTGCCGATCACTCCCGCCGATTTCCCCAGCTATCCGCTGGCAGTCCCGGGAGGGGCTACGCTCCGTGTATACATCAACTTCGTCGGACAGCGACCTGGCGTGCGCTACGCGCGTGTCTTCATCTCCACCGACGCCATGAATGTCACGAGCGCGGATCCATTCACCGGCGCGGCCACCGAGGGGCTGATGAGCTTCAACGCGTTCGGCACGGCAAACGGCGCAATCCTCTCTGAGAGTGCGAACCAGACGCTTCGCCGACCGGTCGTGTTTGAGACGACCCCTGTCGGTGACACGGCCCGTTTCTGGTTGTCGATCGTCAATCCGGGTCAGTGCGACCTGAGGATCGACGAGGGCGATCTAATGATCACGTCGGGCGACGTCGAGGAGTTCTCATTGCTGAGAACATCGGCAACGTGGACCCGCGATCCTTCTACAGGAGATCTGCTTCTGCCGTCTGGTGCCCGCGATTCCATTCTCTTTACGTTCCATCCCAGACAGATCGGCTCGCGTCGCGCCACGTTGCGGATGCGGTCGAACGACTCGATGGTGGTTGTTCCCGGGCTGACCGAGCGGGGTACGTACTACATGGACCTCTACGGCGAGGGATCCGACGGTCTCTACGTCAACAACGCTACGTTCCCGGTCACCGAGATCGGGGCCTCGTCATCGCCGCGGCAGATCACGCTCCGTAACGCCGCCGACGCCCCCTTCATCATTCAGACGGCAACCATCATTGGAATTGACGCGGCCGACTTTGTGCAGGATCCTGCCAATCCGTGGCCGACGACGCCGTTCGCCGTAATACCGGGACAGTTGCTCAGACTGTCAATCGTCTTCTCACCGACCGGAGCTACTGCGGGCTCACGCTCCGCTATGCTAGTGCTGGTGAGCGACCGTGGTGATACGATCCGCGCTGCCCTCTCCGGTGAGGCGGGTGTTAAGAGCGTAACAGGACCGACGACGATCAATTTCGGATCGCTCTCGGTGGGCAACGAGACACGGAAGACGATCTCCATAACCAACGCCGGTTCGATGCCAGCGACGGTTGGAGATCCGGTCATTAGCGGTGCGAACGCCGGTGAGTTCACGGCCACGCCTCTGGTCCGTCACAACCTGGTTCCCGGTCAGACCGAGACCATCGAAGTGACATGGCGACCTGGCGTCGCTGGCTCGTCGAGCGCTACAATGACGATCGCGGCTGAAGGTGGCGACGTCATCGTTGCCCTAAGCGGCAATGCCGTGAAGTCGAAGCTCGTCGACGACGATCCCAGTGGTACGATCGGATCAAACGACGGTGGCGGCATCGTGACGCCCGGAACCCAGTCGCCGACAGGTGCTGCGTCCGTGGATGGAACGACGCGCGCGAACGGCATTTCGCTCCGGCAAGCCGTTCCGAATCCGACACGCGACCGCGCGGAAATTCGCTTCGGTCTGGAACGCACCTCTTCGGTCACGATCGAGCTTTTCGACGAGAGCGGTCGCATGATTCGACTTGTAGACAAGGGGACGCGAACCATGGGGGACCACCGTCTGGTGGTTGATCTATCAACACTTCCCGTGGGAACGTATCGCGTTGTCCTTACGTCGGACGGCACTCGATTGACTCAGCCGGTAACTGTCGTCCGTTAGTCTACGCAAGCGCAGGTCCACTTGAGACTCTCCGTCTCTCGTGGACTCCTGCTGCGCGTGTGGACGTGAATTGAATAAGGCCCACTCGCCTTAACTGGCGGTGGGCCTTTTCTATTCCCATTGTCCGTCACGCCGTTGCCGCCCTTTCTTTATCGCGACGCCGACATCATACAACTCCCTCGCACGTGGAAGGGACAGGCGGGACAATGCGAGCTTTGGTCAGGGAGATCACGACGCCCCCCGTACGTAAGCCTCCGAATGTCGCGCGCGGCACGCCCAATGTCCTGCTCGATCATCATAGAGTCTGCCGTGGTGAACATGAATCGCTGTGGCTCGTCCGGATGCTGCGTGAAGAGGATGGTTCCGGCAACTCCAGTGCGACGCGTGTCAAATGCCGAGAGAAGGTATGCGTAGAGGCGGAGCTGCGGTAGCGACGCCTCCGCGGCTGCACGCAGATCCTCGCGTGCGATGCGGCGCGTCCGGTACTGGACGAATTGCACTCCACCATCATCGTCGAAGAGAACTCGGTCGATGACGGCAAGCAAGAATTCGCCCTCGATGACGCTCCGCAGCTCGTGATCGACGCGGGGGGTGCTCCCCCCAGGGAAGAGCACCTGTCTTGCTTCCGCAGAATTGAGAAGACGCTCGATCGTCGCGATGAGGCGCTCTTCGATTCGGTCCCTCATATCGTCCATCAACGGTTCCAGGCGCATCAGGTCTCCAATGCGATCGCGCAGGCTGTCGGGTGTCGCAGCAATCGTGTCGATCGACCCGGCAAGCTTCCGGAACACTCGCGCGAAGACGCTCCCCTCCTCACTTTCTCTCTCGTCAGCGTCATCTGCGGTACCGTAGATGTCGATCAGGTCGTCAGGAAGACCCAGGCGGTACTGGAGGTAGTATCGAGTGGGGCAGAGGGTGTACACGAGGTACTGCGTTGCCGAAATAACCTCTCCGGAACCGACCGTCGGTATCTCCCCGATTCTGACCCGGGCCTGCCTGAACGGAACGACCTCCTTCGTCTCCTCCTCAAGGTTCGCTTCCACGACCTCCCGACCAACCTCGATCTGCAGCGGCCACTCTTCCTCGCGTTCGCTCTTCCCATCCTCATCGAGGAAGCGAAGGATGCGAGGAACGGGAGCCGCGGTAATCCCCTCCTCGTCCAGTTCTGTCGTATCGCAAATCGGCTTCAAGACCGCTTCGAGCATTGTTCCCGGCGGGGGCTCCTTGCCCGACTCGATGATACCGCTCAACACCAGCCGGTCTTTCGCTCGCGTCAGTGCGACGTACAGGAGGCGGGCCTCCTCCGCCTGCTCGCGCGCACGCTGGCGGTGCGTCATCAATGGTGCAATTGCCGGGTTGAACTCCTCCTCGTTGAACGCCCAGGTCCATGCGAATCCCAGGTCGCGATCAAAAATCGGGGTCGATGGGGAGGGAGTCGGTGAATGGAGCGATGGAAGAACAACGATCGGATACTCCAGTCCCTTCGCGGAGTGCATCGTCATCAGGGCCACGGCATCTCGCCCGGCAGATACGGGCGCTTCCCCTTCCATTTCTTCAGCGTCCACCATTGCGGCAAGCTGCGCAACGAAATCGAACAAGCTGGTGAAGCCCCGCTCCTCAAAGCGTCGCGCCATCTCGATCAGCTTCTCAACATTGGCAAGCGCCTGCTCGCCCCGACCGATGCCGATGACGGCTCCGCGCCATCCCGTGCGCTCGAGAATGCGGCGGATGAGCATTGGAATGGAGATGCGCCCAGCCACTCCGCGATCGTCTCGGACGAGTGTGACAGCTCTCTCCATTTCGGGCGGAGCATGCCCCGTCGCAACGAGCGCGGCCGCCGCTCCCCAGAGCCCCCCCTTCTCAGACGATGCGCGGCGGAGGCTTAGCCGGTAGAGATCAGCATCGCTCACGCCGAAGAAGGGTGACCGAAGAACACCAAGCGCTGCTACGTCGTCTCTCTCATTGACCAGGAGGCGGAGATAACAGAGGATATCGTACATCTCCTGCGTCTTGAAGAAGCCGATTCCGCCATGCGTCGAGTAGGGGACTCGATGCCGGCGAAACGCCTCCTCCAGCGCGATGAAGATTGAACGCTTGCGACAGAGGACGGCTATGTCGGAGAAGCGTGCCCCTCTCGGAATCTCCGTTCCCTCTTCACGTGACATCTCCCATACCTCGTCCCCATGAACGATCATTCCAACGATGCGCCTGGCTATTGAATCGGCCTCCCGGTCGGCGTCGTCGTCATCGTCATCCTTCACAGTCCTTGTAAGGAGAATCTCGATCGACCCCATGCCCTCACTTCGTCGCGCGCACACGAGTTCCTCATAGTCAACACCGACATTGAACGGCGGGCGCCGTTTCAGGATTGGCTCGCAGACGAGATTGACGAAGGCACAAATGGACGGGAGAAGCCTGAACGATGCGTCGAGCCGGATTGCCCCAAGGGCCTCCGGTCTGGTCGCCGGTGCGATCTCTTCATCGCGGTATTGGAGTGGAGTCACCCCCCGTTCTGCATTGCGATTTGCGTCCTCGATCTCGCGTGTGGCTCTCGAGAAGACCTCGACGTCCGCATTGCGGAATCCGTAAATGGACTGTTTCGTGTCTCCAACAATGCAGAGAAGTCTATCGCTCAAGTTCGCAGTGAGTCTTCGCGCGAGCTCGTACTGAAGCTCGTTCGTGTCCTGGAACTCGTCGATCATCAGGAATCGGATGTCACCGATTATCGTGCGCCGCTTGTCCGGATCCGCAATGGCAGTCAGCAGCCGAAGCTGCAGGTCATCGAAGTCGAGCGCATTGTTTCGCTCCTTTGTCCGATCATATTCCCGTATGGTACGAGCGTGGACGTCGAGGAGGATCCGTGTGTCCTTCAGAAGGCGTTCGTGGAGGGCCGGATCGGTCGAGGCATCCATGAATCTTGCTCCTTCCCTGAAGGCCTTCCCGGCCGGTATGGCGACGAGTTCCAGTTCGTCGTGGCGCTCGCGAGGAAAATTCTTCTTGAGGATCGTGAACGCTTTCGTGAAGAGTAGACGACGAAGATTTCCGAGCGCGTTGTTGATGGCATCGGCGGACCGGGCGCGACGCACATCCCCCATGACCTCCAATGCGACGGGACGAAGTTCCTCCCGCAATCCCTCGATCAGTATATCGAAGGATGATTGCGTCTCCGCGTTGATAACCATTCCCCGCAGGGAGGCAACCAGATTGGATTCCCAGAGGGCGAGAATCGCAGAATCGTCGCGTGCGAGAATGCCGCTCTCGCCGCTGACATGAAGGAGCTCCCGTTTCGACAGCATGAGTCGAAGGATACTTTCCATTCGCTCCCGACCGACGCGGCGCGCAACGGAATAGGCGCCCTCTTCCTCGTCGCGCGATTCGATCAATGATGCTTCGATCGCCTCCATCAGCGCATCATTCGCCATCTGTCGCTGCTCGAATCCACTGACGATTCTGAAGTTCGGGGGGACGTTCCCCTCCACAGGATACGTTCTGAGAAGCGTGGAGCAGAATCCATGAATAGTGGATATGGTAGCGCTGTTCAGAGCCTCACGCCCCCTCTTGATGTCGCCCCAGTGACGCCGATGCTCTTCATCGGACAGACGGGCGTCAAGTTCGGCGGCAATCCGATCACGCAGCTCCGACGCCGCCTTCTCTGTAAAGGTGATGGCTGCAATCCGATCAGGCATCACGGCTCCATGCACCGTCAGCCCTTCGACAAGATCACAGTAGCGCCCGACCAGAACGCGCGTCTTTCCTGATCCGGCGTTCGCCGTGATGGAGACGTGACGTGTCGTGTCGTGCGCTTTCTTCTGGTCAAGGGTGAACATGAAGGTGGTTTGTTGTCCGGTACCCGTAACAGACTGATGTCAGCTCGCGGTCAGATCTCCGCCTCCGCTCTATCCACTACGCCGCCCGGTTCCGCCGCGTGTGCGGTAGCGGGAGGCGCACCGGATTGCGGGGGGAGAACCCCAACACAGGACACCCCCGGTCGAGCGCGCTCGAACCCGCTTGTCGCCACTCATCAAAGCAATCCCGGGCCTACCGGATGATTGTCAACGTGAGCGTTGCGGTCGCATTGCCTATGTGGACGACGCAGAAGATTGTGCCGCTGGGTAGCTCCGCGGTTGGAAGGAGTATCGTGTTGAGACCCGCTGCCAGGTCCTGCTCCGGTACCGAGCCCAGGAGCTGGCCTCGGTCGTTAAAGAGATCAACCCGCCCGGTCGACGGGCGACCCACGTCAATACTGAGCGTGGATTCGCCGCGCGTCGGGTTTGGTTGAAGCGACATCGACGCAATCGCCGGTGTACCTGTCATTGGTGCCGCAAGCGTTTCCCGCAACTCGACGTCAAGAATCGACGCAACCGAACAACCGTTCGTCGTGGTACCATGAACTACAATGCGGCCCGATTCCTCGTTCCCCCAGTTCAACGAGATGACCCCGGTTCCCTGCCCGTTCGAAACGCCACCTCCGTCGATCGACCAAACGATGTTCATCAGGGAATCACTGAGTCGATAGGTGCCCGCTCCGTTCTTCAGGCCGCGAGCGGGTCCGATTATCGATGGGATCAACGGCTGTAGCGGGAAGTCTGCAGATACCCACTGACTATCACTCGCTATTCGCCCGTCGTTGCCGAAGCCACTGATGTCCCTGACGATTGTATCGCCGCCATCGAGTCTCCAATATCCTACCAACCCTGACTGCGGGCCACTGAACCGTCGATACATGTTCTCCCGGATCCGTTGCTGATCTCGCGCGGTATTCCAGATTCGGAAATCTGTCACCTGCCCCTTCGTTGCCTCAACGGTTGGTCCGCCACCGATCGTCAGCCCACCGTCACGTCTCTCCATCCTATCAGCGATGGCCTCGCTCGCAACCAGCTCACCGTTGAGATAAATACCCTTGAAGTCCCGTCCATTCGAAACAAGCGCGACATGCGTCCACTTTCCCAGGTAGTCGCCGAACGGCGTGGTTAGTCTACCGGTCCCCCCGTTGTAGTTGCCGAAGTCGAAGTAGAGCGCGCGATCGTTCCAAGGGCCATGCGCCGATAGCCGGTAACTGGAATCGCTTCCACCGACGTTGAAAATCCACGACCTCCGCACGTCCGCGGAATCAACGTAGACCCAGTACTCGACGGTTACTTCTCGCCCTCTCCATTGGAACGACGGAATCGTCACGATCGATGGAGTGTTGTCGATGCGGAGTGCCTTGTCGCCACATGGTGGAGCAGTGATGAAGTGTCCGGTCGAGGACCATGCGCCGGCGGCATCGTTCGCGATTGCGCGGGCACGCCAGTACCAACTTCTGTCTGGCGTGAGGCTCCCTCGAATCGCATGGCTTTCATTTACACCGTCGACATGGAAGCGGATGTCGTTGAAGTCGGCGTCTGCGGCGACGTCGACTTCGTATCCATCCGCACCTGAAACATCACTCCAGTCAAACCAGGTGTCGGGCGAAATCGGGAGGAGGGTGTCGGCAGCCGGCGCTATCAGTACCGGACTCTCCAGCTGCCTAAGCGGTGTGCAGTTGATAGGTGCATCGGACGTTGTCCAGGTGACTCCGCCGTTCAGGTAGGCGCCTGCGCCGGCATGGTCGTCGGCAACCGTCCCAGCCCCTTCATCCATTCGGTAGTATGAGACAAGATCAGGTTCGGCTGCCGGATCGACGGTCTGTCCCATATCGACCTGGATCTGCTCCGCCGTTCGCGCCGTTCTCCAAATACGGAACTCGTCGACCGTTCCGCGGTGCCTATGATTTGAGCCTGGGCCCGTTCCGCCGAGCCGCAGCCACGAGAGATTCGCCGGTCCAACTGTGTCCCCGCCGGCACGGGCAACCCGCCGGCCGTCGAGATAGATCGATCGGGTGCGATCACCGTCATACACAAGAGCAACATGCGTCCACTTGTCCAGGTATGGCGTGTAGTCGACCGTGATCCTCCCCGACCCGTCGCTGATGTTTCCGTAGTCCCAATAGAGTCGACCGTTGCTCCACGGCGCATGAGCCTGAAATCGATTTCCCACGTTGTCGGTTCGACCTACCGAAAACGCGGTGCCAGTCGTGATTTCATCCGTGCGGACGTAGTTCCAGAACTCGACAGTCACAGCGCCGCCGCTCCAGGTAAAGAGACTGTCAATAGCGAATGCGTCCGTGCCATTGAAGTGGAGCGCCGATTGGCCGCACGAACCTCCGGTCGCGAATGGATGGGAATCGCTCCAAGGCCCCAGGTGCGAATTGTTTATGCCCCGCGCCCGCCAGTACCACTGACCGTTAAACGTGATATCCTTGGGCATGACTGGCGACGCGTCGCGAACAACCCATTCCTGGACGATCGCCGTGAACGCAGGATCGCTCGCGAGTTCGACGTGATACCGTTCGGCCCCCTTCAGTCGTTCCCAGACAAGTTCCACCGGTAGCCGCAGGTCGCGCGCGTTGTAGTGAGGGAGGACAAGACGAGGCGGCGTCATTGTATCCCCGGCGGCAAAGCAGGCCGGTCGCCCCACCACCACACGGGATGGAATTGAACGCTCCCCACTCCTCATGGCCATGAGCGCGTAGTAGTAATCGGTCTGATCCTGCAACGGCTCATCAACCCACGTCGTCACGGTAGGGGGGAGCGTGTCGATCGGCGTCATCGTCGCAGCGGTGGAACCACGCATGAGGACGTATCCATCCACGCCCCCGGATATCGATGGCGAATAGGTGATAATCGTAGCCCCACAGATTCCTTCCGCGTCGACGATCGACGGTGGGGATACTCCCCGACGGTTCGTGGAGGAGCGACCGATGGAATCGTTTGCGATGTTTCGATCACCCGGCAGATCCGTTCGTGCAATCATGATGAACGGCCCGTCCGGAATCTCCCCTGTCGTTGGAAAGACCACCTCCATCGTCGACATCGGCGACACCGTCGGAACGGTAACGGCGTTGTCGTAGATCGTCAATCCCCCCGGTCTCCACTCGATGCGAAGGTGGACGGGGAGATTCGTTACTGTCTGCGAGCCGTTGTTTCGAATGAGAACACGTGGCGAGATCGGCGCCGCGACTGTGTCATTGCCGGTTGGGAGCACAAAGTCAATCGGTTGGACATCACGGTCGAGTGCGATGGTGAATGGACTGTTGCTCACGTCGTTCACACTCGCGTTCTGCCGATTGCTGATGCGGACGAGCGCGTCGGTTGTGGGAGCGGCCGGGACCAGCCATCGGAATGTTCCGGAGTCGGCTGGTGTGTTCCAGCGAATCGTGCTCCACGATCCCCCACCATCCGTCGAGAGATCAATCGTTGCTTCGCTGACACCGCTATGTGTCCAGCGAATCGTCACGCTATCGCCGGCCGCCAATGTCTCGCCTCCATTTGGGTAGCTGACGGCGATCGTCGCCGTCGGAGGATTCTGGACTACCTCGAACGGGCGTGTAATGCGATTGTTGTAGAGTGACGAATCCGATGGACTCTCGATCACGATCGTTGCAAGAAAGACACCTGTGTCGGAGATGGTGGTCGGTGGGAAACTGATCGTTGTCGATCCGCCCGGAGGCAACGAGGGAACGTTCGCAGTCTGCCTGTAGACCTCATCACTGTCCGATGACATGACCGTGAACGTCGCGGTTGCACCGCTTTGTGTCCCAAGACCGACATTCCTGACGATAGCGACGGGCGCGATCGGCAACCCAGCTTTCACACTTCCGCCATTTGCCGGGACGAGGATGTTGATGGCTGCCAGATCAATTCGTGCAGGGTGTGGCTCCGGGGTGATACAGGCTGCCCGCTCCGCCCATGCTCGAATCAACGACGCGACGCGAGGATGGAAGAAGAGGCGTGTCCCTGCATTCAGATGGCAGTAGCTCATGATCCAACCGGGGCGGGGCTTGCGTGCCGGGAAGCACCCTCCTTCCGCGTCCCAGCAGGAATCTATCGCCGGCATCCATGAGCAACTGTGCGTATGTGGCGACCCCAGGTTGTGCCCTAGCTCGTGGCTCGTGACATCAATATCCCACACGTACCCGTTGGCCGGAAAGTTCACGTTGCCACCGGGCCCCGCCATCGCATATCCGCTTTCGCCACACAACGCTCCGACATATGCGAGTCCCCCTCGATATCGGCTGTAGACCATCACACCGCTCCGCTGAATGAATCGCATGCTCGTGTTCCAGTACGTGCGCAGCTGGTTCAGCAAATCGCCGTCATCGGGACCCGGGTACGGATTCTGTGATGTGGTCCAAATCCGGAGATACGGGATTTGGATCATCAATTGGATATCGCGTTGATAGATCGCTGACGAGGCTCCCATGACGGCAAGAGCGTAGTTCGCGGCAATGGAGAGATTCCTCCCACGCGCCACATAGTACAGACTGTCGCACTCGAGCGCGATCTGAACGGAGAGGATCTGTGCTTCTGCGATAGAACGTTGTTCCTTCAGCGCGGCCGTTCGATTGAAGAACTCCTTCCATTCAGGTGTCACATACTGACCGGCGTCGTCCACGCCGCAGTAGTCGTGGCTACCGCGATCCGATGGGGGTGTATCGGATGCGGTGTAGACAATGGTGACGGGATGTTGACTCGTGGCGTCGTCGGGAGCTATCAGAAAGCGTTGCGGGTAGGAATCGACACCGCTGGGGAGTTCGATATAGCCGCTGGCATATGTTGGGAAGATGGCGATGTAGACGAACGAACCGGGGAGACCGACAACGTTCCCCCGAAGCATGATGTGGCGATCAATCGACATGGGGTGGTCCCCGTCCCCGCGCCCTTCTACCACAATAGCCGTCGGCGTCAGGAGATCGAACCGTTGCAGTAGCAGGTCACGCCGTCCAAGGCCCGGAATGTGAAAATGGGGTATCACGACCCTCGACGTTGACGCATCCACGCGACGAAGCACGTCGGAGTCGACAACCACGAGCCCGGCGTCGTCAGGAAGCACATCGATGGAGGGGGGGGCGGACGCATCGCGGAAGATCGGGAGCGTCTGTGCCGAGACTGTAATGGATGTTGCTAGAAGGAGGAGGGCAAAAGCGTATTGCGTGCGCATGTTCTGGACGATTGCATACCATGAAGAACGATCCAGCCGCGAAGGTAGGGGATTTGGAAGGATAGGAGATGGCGGATCGGGGATTAGGGATGAGGTGTAAACGATGAATGGCGTACGATGACGGATTAACGATGGTAGATGGAGATTCCCTCTCGCCCCCACTCTCCCAATATTGAGAGAGGGGAGGCACGGGGGGACGGGGCCGGGATCAACGCCGCGATCCTTCTCGTTGGACTCCGAGAGAACGCTGCACGAATGCGGTACTGCAGCAGGTGCGTCGCGTCACATCTCGTCGCCACACCGTCTACACTCTATGATGTAACTTTGGCCCCCTATGGCTGAACGCAAATGTGTATTCGACCCGCTCGTTGAGCTGATGGCGCACTACGCGGGGAAGAAGATCGAGCGGAACGAAGTCGACCGAGCCTCAATGACGGTCGAAGAGCGATTGAAGACTCGCATCATCGATGGCGATCAGATCGGAATCGACACCGACCTCCAGGAGGCAATGGAGAACTACGAGCCTCTTGCCATCATCAACACCATCTTGCTGGATGGAATGAAGGTGGTTGGAGAACTTTTCGGATCGGGGCAGATGCAACTCCCGTTCGTGCTGCAGTCGGCGGAGACGATGAAGAGAGCGGTCGCCTGGCTGGAGCCCCACATGGAAAAGAACGACGGGTCGCAGAAGGGGACTCTAATCCTGGCTACCGTCAAAGGGGATGTGCATGACATCGGAAAGAACCTGGTCGATATCATTCTTACCAACAACGGATACAAGGTTGTCAACCTCGGCATCAAGATTCCGATCGACGCAATGTTGGAGGCCGTAGCCGAACACAACGGCGACGCGATCGGCATGAGTGGTCTGCTGGTGAAGAGCACTCTGGTGATGAAGGAGAATCTTGAGCTGATGAAGGGGCGCGGAATCGATGTCCCTGTGATCCTTGGCGGCGCGGCGCTGACGAGACGCTACGTCGAAGAGGACCTGCGTGCCATTTACGGCTCGAACGTAGCCTATGCAACGGACGCCTTCGATGGCCTTCATTACATGGAGCAGCTTGCAGCCGGGAACGCGTCGTGGTACGACCTGCGTGGCACAGGTGACAAGGAGAAGCCCCCGTCGGTTCCATTACCTGCCGGCATCGATCGGGGGGCCGTCGCCATTCGCGTCGCGCTGGAGGATGAGCTCGAAACGCTTGCGGATCTCATGGGGGTCATGCATGAAGACCTTGCGGCCGCACCACGGGAAGAACTACTCGTCGCCGATTTGCATGAGAGCGTTATCGGCGGTGGACGTGTGAGGAAGGAGAAGGAAGACGTTTACGAACTCACAAACATCGTCGTGCTACCTGAGCAGTGGAAGGGGGGCGTTGGGGTCGACCTGATCCGCGCGATGCGTCGTCACGCACGAAGCGCCAATTCCGACGCGAAGGTCTTCATCGTCTGCGATCCAGACGATACCGAGCTGATCCGTGTGTATCGTGGACTCGGGTTCGAGCAGATTGACATCGAATCAGATGAGCGCGCTGATATCGCCGCCACGAAAATCAACTTCTGCATTGCCACCTACGGTAAGGCTCCTGCTCTGTTCATTGCTCGGTCCGCAGAGGCACTCGGAGAGGCGCCCGAGGATTCAAGTATCCGCACTGCGCGTCACCTGAAAGAAGAGCAGGGACGCGACGCCGACTTTCCGGTGGCAATCGAGGGCTTTGAATCGGATAGTGGCGTCCGCCTCTTCCGACGCACCAGCGACGTCGAGAGGGACATCCCGGCGCCAAAGCCTCCCTTCTGGGGCTCGCGCGTCGTCGAGAACATCCGGCTCGAAAAGGTCTTTGAATACATCAATGACGTGGCGCTCATCCGCGGCCAGTGGCAGGTGAAGAAGGGGAGCCGAAGCGGTGAGGAGTATCGACGCGAGCTCGACGAGGTGGTCTATCCGAAATTCGAGGAGCTGAAGCTCCGCGCGAAGCGGGAGGGATTGCTGGAGCCAAAGGTGATCTACGGGTACTTCCCTTGCCGCTCCGACTACAACACACTCATCGTCTACCGACCCAAGGATCTCGGAGCGGATGCGTTGACCAGTGAGTGGGGAGACATCGTACTCGATGAGGAGAACCTGGTCGAGTGGCAGCGATTCGAGTTCCCCCGTCAGTCGCATGGACGACATCTCTGTATCAGCGACTTCTACCACTCTATCGAATCCCCCGAGTTCGACACGCTTGGTGTGCAGATCGTCACGATGGGGCAACGTGCAAGCGAGTACGCCGCCGAACTCTTTGCCCGCAACGACTACGCTGACTACCTCTACTTCCACGGACTCTCTGTCGAGTGCGCCGAGGGGCTTGCCGAATACTGGCATCGTTCGATGCGGATCGAGCTTGGTATCGCCGGCGACGACGCAGAGGACATACGGAGGCTCTTTGCGCAGGGATATCGTGGCAGTCGCTATTCGTTCGGCTATCCCGCCTGTCCGAACCTCGAGGATCAAGCGCAGCTCTTCGATATGCTGCAGCCCTCACGCATCGGTATTGCGCTATCGGAGGAGTTCATGTTGGAACCGGAGCAGTCGACCAGTGCGATCGTGGTTCATCATCCCGAGGCGAAATATTTCCTGGTTCATGGGGAGTAGGAAGTGGGATAGGGGAGTGGCAAGTGAGGCACGGGAAAGAATAGTGCCTGGCGAGCGACGTGTCGTGTGTTGTTGCCTTTCGGGGGTGTTGGGGGTCATTCGAGTGGGCCGTTTACGGTCGATAGTGCCCCTCGATCGTCTCCAGTTCCCCTGGTGAACGTGGTTGATCGAAACTCCAAGTATTCAATTTTCAGCGCTTAACATCCGTAGTCATGAATCTTCTCTACCGCCTCTCCATACCCCTCGTTCTTCTCATGCTCTGGGTCGTGCCGACGATGGCGCAGAGGTGCGACGTTACCGTTGACGCGTTGGAGCTGGATGATTGCTGTTTCGATCTCTTCGTCGCCAATGACCAGGCCGGACTGACGATCAGCGCGATACAGGTGAATGTGTTGTCGCCGACAGACACGATCGTGTCAGCTGTGCAGCCTGTCACCTGGGGTGCCACGCGCACCGCGCGCGCGTTGACGTGGATCATAACGGGCGGGCTTGGAAACGGCGACTTCGATTTCGCCGGCCTCTGCATGTACGCCCCGGACGGCTCTTCGCGAGTCGAGTTTGTCTTTCGAAACCAGGCTGGTGGGATAGCGTGTCGCGACACACTCGATCTGAACTGCATTCCCGTGGTCACCGAATGCCTCGATTTCCGCACCGACTCCATTGTGTGTGTAGCACCTGCTGGTGGTGGCAAGGGGCAGGAGATGACGTTCAGCGTCACCAGTCTCGATTCTTGCCCGAAGACATCGCTCAGCCTCTCGGTTGCAAGTCCGGCCGGGATCACGGTAACACCATCGGCGATTCCGTTGTCACCGGCGCTCGCGATCTTCGAATCGGCAACGAACCTGAAGGCGACCTTCACCGGCGCGGGATTGACGACCGCTACCACGCTCAATCTGGTTGTTCGTGCCAACGGCGCTGGATGCACATGCACCGACACCGTGACCGTCTTCCTGGCGAACTGCGCAGAGCGTTGCTTCGATCTACGCACCGACTCTTTGATCTGTCGACGGGCCCCGACCGGCGAGCCGGGATACGACTGGACGGTCACGTTCACGAATCAGGCGGACTGTCAGACTTTGGCTGTTGGAGCCCGCATCACCAGTCCCGCCACCGGCGTCAGTATCTCTCCCCCGACGACGACGATCACGCCGTTGGAGAAGGGATCGTCCAGACAGTTCACATTCCGGATCGACGGCGGTACTCCCGGCTCCACGATCTCGGTCGGTATATCGCCGAGCGGCGCCCTCTGTCAGTGCGACAGTATCCTCATGCTGACGCTTCCGGACTGCCCGTCGACCACCGACACCGGTTGTGTGCGGATCGTCTCGCGCGAGGTGATCTGCGATCCGCTTGGGGACCCGGGTGATTACCGATTCACCTTTGATGTGGTTAACAACAGCGGGAAGCGGGTCGACTCGATCGTCTTCTTCTCGCAGACCCCGAACCTGATCTTCGATCCATCGCCCTACGTCCCACCAACGCCTGTTCCTCCTTCGGAGACCTCAACCGGAGCGGTGATCGGTATCCGACAAGGGGCGGCCGGACTGCTCCCGCTGATGACCCAAGCGTACGGAGAGGGGGGAGTGGTTTGCGGTGACACGCTATCGATCTTCCTGCCGGAGTGCGTCACGGCTGCGCCGGGAGATCGCGAGACCGGACTGGTCATGGCGGTCAGACCGAATCCCGCGCACGACCGCGCGGAGATCGCACTTCACGTCGCGAATGCGATCAGTCAAGGGCGCATCGAGGTGGTGGATGCACGTGGAAACGTCGTGCTTCGTCTTCCATTAAGCATCGGACTGGAGGCAGGGAATCACCGGTTCAGCCTGGACGTTTCCCAGCTTCCAACCGGCGCCTATCTCGTGCAACTCGTGGGGGATGGTCGAGCCCTCCATCGACCTCTGCGAATCGCGAGATAGTCCCGGGGTACTTCCCCCTGTTACCATCTTCCGCCCACGCTGATTTCAGTGTGGGCGGAGGCGTTTTGTGAGGGCGGAAGGAGCATCGTTGGGTCCGTGGCGGTGATGATTCTTCGACGGTGAGGGTTGGGTTGGTGGCCGTCTGTGTGTGGACTCACGCGGAGCCGCCGAGCCGCGGAGTGGGGAGACAGCGAGCGCTGTCGTGGAGCTCGCCCAACTACCGAGGCCCTTCCTCAATGCAGCAGGCCTCCCATCACACCGTTCCTAAGCCCCCTTCTGGAAGGGGGCAGACTCGCGAAGCGAGGCGGGGGATAGGCGCGGCTAAAAGGACAGCGCGGCAGCCTGGGGACTGGACTTCACGTCGGACGGTCGGGGCGAGTTCGCGGCTCCGATCGACGCATGTCGGCTCAATGGGGGCATGTACACCAGCGTGGCAACGCAGGTGAAGGAGCAGGCGACAGTATCCGTTCCAGTCGGGCGATAGTGACACGACATGCCGTGTCCGTACGAATCGAAGCAGATCGAATCGAATCGATATCGGCGAATCAACAAACAACGTGGCGGTGGAGAATCAACTCCTCCGCCACGTTTCTTTTTTCTCCAACTCCACCACTTCCACCTCTCTGGCTCCGACAAACACGATCGGGCAGTGAACGGGGCGACGCTCAGCCACCGAGGCTGCCCCTCTCTGGAAGAGGGGGCAAGTCCGCCACCACCGAACCGCACCGCCGCCCTTCTTCATATCTCATGTTTCATA
>CAYWXV010000043.1:20516-22454 GCA_964462535.1 uncultured Alphaproteobacteria bacterium | reverse complement strand
CCTTCATCCCTCATCCTTCATCCTTGCTCCTTCATCCTTCATCCTCCATCCTTCTTATCTTGGCTCCCCGATCAACTCCCTACCGACACACATTCACGTATGGATCTCGAACTCACGGACAAGACGGCGGTTGTCGCCGCTGCCAGTCATGGAATTGGAAAGGCCTGCGCGCTACGACTTGCCCGCGAAGGAGCAAATGTCGTCGTCTGCGCGCGTGGCAAAGATGATCTGGTGAAGACCGCCGAGGAGATTTCGGCGGCAACAGGCCGTCGTATAGAATGGGTTCAATGTGACCTGACCAAGGCCGACGACATCGAGATGCTTATCGATGCCACACGCGTGGCATTCGGTGGGGTGGATATCCTTGTCACGAACTACGGCGGTCCGATCCGCGGCTCGTTCATTACGCTCGAGGATCCCGACTGGCGTCACGCGGTCGATCTTGTGCTGATGAGCGTTGTCCGCCTGATCCGCTCTGCGGTCCCTCATATGCGGAACATGCAGCACGGACGCATCATCAATCTCACATCGATATCGGTCAAGCAGCCGCTGGAGCATCTTATGCTCTCCAACTCCCTCCGCCTTGCAGTCGTCGGGATGGCGAAGACACTCTCCACCGAGCTGGCCCCATTCGGCATCCTGGTCAACAACGTCGCATCGGGATACACGCTGACCAATCGCGTCTATGATATTGCGATGGAGGAGGCGCGCGAATTGGAGATATCGCACGAAGAGATACTTGCGCGGTACAACGAGGACATCCCGCTCAACCGGATGGCCCGGCCGGAGGAGATCGCGGACGTCGTCGCCTTTCTTGCATCCGCACGTGCCAGCTACATCACCGGCGCCACCATCACCGTTGACGGCGGATACTGTCAGGGGGTGATGTAGCATGGTTCCTGAATTGCGCGCGGAGTTCAACGCGAACTTCACCGATCGGAGGTACCAGCAGTTTGTGGAGCGGATGAATCATCGCTTCAGGACGACAATTCACTTCCGGCTGTGCGAGACGCCCTGCTTCGTCCCACGGGACGTACAGCGGGTGTGCGAGGAAGCGGCAATCGAATTGACATTGCAGGCCCACAGTCCCGAAAGTCTGAAGAGAAGTGAAGCGACTCTTCGCCCCGAGTACACCGTGGCTGGCGAGTCGGATCGGTCGACGTTCATGACGGTCGATTTTGCGATGACCCCCGGCGAGAACGGTGAAATCATTCCGAAGCTCATTGAGATGCAGGGCTTCCCCTCGCTGATGGGGTTTCAGCTCTACTACGCTGAGCTTGCACAGGAACACTGGCGCCTCCCGCCGGAACTCACCTACGTGAACGGCGGTCACACACGGTCGGAAATGATCGACATCATGCGACGCGCGATTGTGGCGGATGAGGACACGGAGAACGTTGTACTTCTGGAACTTGATCCATGGAATCAGAAGACCAATCCTGACTTCCACGCATTGCAGGATCTGCTTGGCATCCAGGTGGTGGATATCCGATCGGTTCGAAAGGTCGATCGTGTGCTTCACTACTACAACGGGGGGCGTCTGGTCCCGATCCGACGGATTTTCAATCGCGCGATCGTAGATGAACTTCAGCGCTCCGGCACGGAGATACCGTTCAACTGGAACGACGACCTCGATGTAGTCTGGGCCGGACATCCCAACTGGTACTTCCGGATCAGCAAGCACACACTTCCCTTCCTCAAACACCCATCCGTGCCGGCGGCCCGCTTCCTTAACGACCTGCAGGAAATTCCTGACGATCTGGACAACTACGTCCTCAAGCCGCTTTACTCGTTTGCAGGTGTAGGCGTGATCGTCGGACCAACGCGTGAAGAGATCGATGCTATTCCCGAAGGTCAGCGAGACGGCTATATCCTGCAGGAACGGATAGCCTACATGGACGCAATCAAGGCCCCTGTGGGTGGAGTGAAGACGGAGAT
>CAYWXV010000043.1:16924-20416 GCA_964462535.1 uncultured Alphaproteobacteria bacterium | reverse complement strand
ACCCGGCGCGACACACTTTCCTGGCTCCTCTGGGGTTCGGCCGTGGTGATAGGAGCGCCGATCGTTATAGCGGCGATGAGGTACCTGACACCCCCGCCGACACAACGTCGACAGAGCGTAGGTAACTCCTCTGATCTTCCCACGATCGGCAGCGGCAAAGGAGAGGCATGGAAGGTCGCACGCGTTGGCGATGTCGATGTAGCAGTGGCGAAAGATGCGAAGGGAGATGTCATTGCGTTCGAGCTTCGGTGCACACACGCGAACTGTTCGCTTGCGTGGAAGGAACACGACGACAGCTTTCACTGCCCCTGTCATGGGGGCCGATTCGACGTCAATGGTGATCCCGTCGAGGGTCCGCCGAGTAGCGCGATGAAGCGATTGAAGACGGAGCGTAGCGGCGACGAGGTGATCGTGATCGTTGGAGGTTGATGACTGCCAATCATGAGCACAGAGACCAAGCCACCACTCCTGGGACGGCGCACATCGCTCCGCCACTACACGACCAGCATGATGGTCGTACTACTTTGTGTGATGGTCGGCAGCGGCCTCCTGCTCTCGGTCTACCCCACCCCCCAGCCCTCAACCCCCAGCCTCCAGCCCCAGGCCTCAGTCCCAAGTCCCCAGCTCCCAGAAGCCCAGCGGCCCAGCGGCCCAGCCGCCTATCTCCACACGGTTCATGCCTTCAGCGCCGGGCTTCTTGTTGCAACCACTCTCCTCCATCTTCTCTCGTTGTTCATCGGCCGTGTCTGGCGCTCGATAGGTCTGCGACTTAGTGGTATCGCGTTACTCGTGGCTATCCTGGGGGCAGCCTACACCGGTTCGATTCTACCGTGGGATGCATTGGGCAAGGAGGCAGCGCAGATCGGAACCGGCCTGCTTGAGCAGGGCGTTCCTCTTATCGGCGAAACGCTAGCGACAATCGCGCGCGGGGGCGACTATGTGGGCGACGCGACGCACTTCCGCATGAGGAGTTTCCACACCTCGTGGTTCCCGGTCATCATCATCCTCCTTCTGGTTCTCCACCTTGCCCATCTCCGTCGCATCCCGGTGGTCCCTGCGTCTGCGTGGGCGAAGCGCGAGCCGATGCTCGCCGGTATGGTCGCGGTTGCTCTACCGATCGTACACGTGGTCAGCGGGCGCGGTATCGACGACATGGCGCTGCAGTTTGGACTGATCCTCCTCCCTCCGCTGATAACGTGGTACGCTGTTGCGCTGGTCGATGATCCTGCACGCGACGCGAAGTGCGATACGGTCTGGCGCGATCTCTTCTGCGCGCTCCTGACCGGAGCGATGATCGTCACGGTGGCGGCGTTGGCAACATGGGAGCGACACCCCACTGTGATGGCTCCTGAGTGGTATCTGTATCCCCCCTATCTCCTCCTGAACACTGTCTCGGCCGGGTGGGTGATGGCGATTGGTGCGGCTATGGTTGTGTTGGGTGTTGTAGTGAGGAGCAGGGAATAACGCGGAAGTTGGCACCGAACACTGCACGAAGGGCTCCACGCGCTTCTCTGACACACGCAATCGGTGCTACCGGATGAACGCTTAGCGCCATGCGTTCACGCACAAGCAAAAGGGGGACGGCACACCTGCCGCCCCCCTGCTTTCATGATCGGTCCTGGGATCTCGACTACTTGCTCGATTCGCCGGATAGATCATCGTGCGACGTCGTGCGTGGGGCTCTCTTTCCGGCGTTAGCGCGATCGACGGTGGCGGTGACCTTGGTGCAGCTGAGGGCAAGACGTCCACTGCCATCCTCGAGACTAGAGACCATGAAATCACTACCGTACTTCCAGCTTACAGACGGACCGCTGTAGTTGCTGGATGACTTGTAGCCTTTGACCAACGTGTTGGTGTACAGTCGATAGTATCCGATTGCCACTCCCTGTGCTCCGGAGGCAATCTCCAGTGGACACTGGATCTGCGATGTCAGTCCTTCGTTGACAACGACCTGCAGTCCCTCGCTCGACTTGTTGGTGATCGCCGGCGAGAAGTAGATGGACGATCCGATCTCGTTGTCGATGGTGACGTTCTTGATTCCACCGCTCGTCCTGATGGTCGAGAAGACACCTCCTCCCTCATATCCGATCGGCTCTCCGTCGGGCATGGTCGCGCAGACCATGTCCCAATCCATCTTCAGCGTGTCGATCGACCCAAGATTGAAGTCGCCGACCGTGGACGCAGGCACCTGCCCCACACTCTGGCCGTTGACATTGACCTGGATGGGAATCAAAAGCTTGTTGGTGACACGGAGTACAGTTGCGGATCCCGATGGTTCGGATGGATTGCTTCCGCCGCAAGCCGCAATGCCAAGACACAGAATGAAAAAGAGTACTGAAAAACGGGCTCTCATGACTTCTCCGATAGTGATGGTGTGCGTGATATCCTTGTGGAGGATGATGCATACAATCTAATCGGAGCCGATTTCGATAACCCGCCGCGCGATTGCAGTTGGTCGTGAAGATGATTGCGGCGCGTGTTTTTGTCGCGGCTTGGCGATGCGCGCTTGGAAGATGACGAGCTTGATGATGCCAGTCGCAGAGAACTCCCCACGTTCGACTTCCCACTCTCCACTGCCTATTCACTACCAGGGAAATGCAACAAACAATTTCGGCTCGGGCGAGAACTCGATTGCCGGGGCGGGGAACTTGATGTGATCGAGCGTCTGACGGAACCAATTCCAGACATGACCGCCGTCGGGGAGGAGTTGAACCAGATTGTAGTCGAGCGCCACGACCACTCGTCTCTTGCGATCATTCTCCCCGTTGATATTCACACCATATCCGAGCGCCAGGTTCAGCCAGGAGGGCCACCAATCCAGTCGATCTCCCGCAAGACATCGTGGTGAGGTGGAGAGCCAGAACGTCGAAGAGTTGTAGTCGTCGATCCACGTGGTCGACAGACGGGGGACGTCAAGCCACGCAGCGGGAACGAACTGATACTTCGGACGGACATATCCCAGAGCCGGCACGAATCCCTGCGCGATGTGGAGACCTGCTCCCAGGGCATTCGACGCCACGTCGGTCAGACTGAATCCCCACCCCTCAGAGAATCCATCCTCCAGCTCGACGTAGGTCTGATATCCGAACGCCACCAATCCGCCGATCACCGTCGCACTCCTCCACCCCACACCCGCCCCCATCATCAGTTCCGTGAATGCGTACGACTCCATGTATCCTGCAAACGCATGTCCCGCCTTATCGATCTGAAGTACATCGTCCCAGTCGTCCTTGAACTTGAACGACGTCCTCTGGTCCCACCACGCGTTCTTCATCGTCACGTGAAAGTAGATCAATCCCCCGGTCAGGGCGGCTCCGACCACCGTCGCACGCACGGGATCGAGATATGTACTTCGCAACGGTCGATCCCCATACAGTGTTGCTCGCTCGTCGCATCCCATTCGAAAGACGTGCTCCGTTTCGAGCGTATCGGTTGCGGTGGTATCGCGTGGACTGTCCAATCCACCGGCGTAGAGGGGAATAGAAGCGAGCA
>CAYWXV010000043.1:0-16824 GCA_964462535.1 uncultured Alphaproteobacteria bacterium | reverse complement strand
GTGGTATCGCGTGGACTGTCCAATCCACCGGCGTAGAGGGGAATAGAAGCGAGCAACGCGAGCAGGGCGAGAACCAGCATGGCTTCAGAGGTTTGAACGTCAGATACGAATAACGAATGCGGCAACACCGCCGACGATCCGGATAGCCGGGGCTGGCAGGTGATACACGTTCAACGTCCGCTTCATCGCGTTCCACAACCAGCCTTCCCCGGGGAGCCCCTCCAGATTCCAGTCGAGCGAGAGCCAGAGCTCGTGGCGCCCGCCCCCCATGTCGTCCAGATCCTTCACACTGTGTCCGACTGCGATGTTCAGCCATCGCGGCCAGTTGATGTTCCAACGTTCCGGCATAAGGCCACCGACGTCAACACTCAGCCAGTGATAGCTGCTCTCGTAGTCGTCAATGATCGACTTGTTCGAACCGTTGCGGAATCGTGCCGACGGGTGGTAACTGATCTTGTATGTGTAGTTCCGGAGGTGCGGGATTTCCTGTTGGAGTATCGGCAGCCCGGCACCGATGATGTTCGCCCCCATGTCGCCCCACGAGAAGCCCCACGCCGCCGAAAACCCATCGCGGATTTCGGTATAGGTCTGATAGGTAAGCGCAACGCCGGATCCCAACCATTGACTTGTTGATGCTGAATATCCGCACCACTCGAATCCCTGCGCAAGCACGCGGGATGCGGCGTAGGGGAAGTAGGCGTGTCCCAGCTTGTCGGCGCCCAGCGAGTAGGTCCAGTCGTGCTCCCAGTCGAAATGGAACGCCGACCGCTCCCCCTTCCACCAGAGGTCCGTCGAGAGGACGTGCCCATAGACGAACCCCCCTGTGAGCGCCGCTGAGACAATGACTGTGCGCGGAACGGATGGTGATGTCTGCCGGGTGGAATCAGAAGATTCCTGTTGCGCCCGAATCGACGTGACGCATGGGCCAACAAAGAGACTCACGAGTATCATGCCGACGTGGATTGCGCGAATAGAACAGGGCATGGCTCGCGATCGATCGATGGGATGTCCTTTCAACACTGCGCCGCGCAGGGTGGCGGTCAACGGTCAACTCTCGTCACCAAGTCTCTCGAACAAACCAACAGTGAGCAATGGAAGAGCGATCGTGGCATCGCATTGAACCTCGGCGGCGATGGCGTTCTCGGTGTACTTCCCCCACGATACCGATTCACTGATCGTGCAGCCACTGAGTCCTCCCCACGACGGCGAGTCGGTGAAGATCCTGACCGTTCGATCGTATCCGTGACGCTCCGTCGCTCCCGTCATCTCCAACAGTGGCCAGGCCTGCTGCGCCCAGTTGCGGGGGACGCCTCCACCTATTATGAAGGTGCCACACCGCTCCGTCCGGAGAAGTCCCTTTGCGAACACGTCAACATCGGCCAGCTCGTCGAGCACGATCTTCCATCCGTTCCGGAGATTGTACTTCACCAGGTTGAGTGCGAACTCGCTATCGCTTGTCGCACCGCAGTAAATGGGCACGTCGTGATGGGCGGCGGCGGCAAGGATCCCTCGCTTCCCCATCGCGTGCAACTCCGTTCCGACAAGCCGGAACAACTCACTTGGGCGAACCGACCACCCCTGGGCTGCGTCAATGCCCTCGCGCTCCAGATACTTCGTCAGTATCGCCTCCAGAAGGACTTCCCCCTGATGATAGCCTTCCTCGGGGAGGAACGTGTCGTAGATCCTGTTGATGTGATGCTCATATAGCTCGACATCGTCAACAGCAGTCGCTCCGACGTAATGCCCCTGATTCTCCGGGTCGGCATGATTGACCATCGAGTGGCTGATATTCGCGCCTGTCGATACCAGCGCGTCGATAACCTTCCTTTCGATCAATTGCGTGATCACTTCCTCCATCCCCCCGGGGACCATCGCCCCGGCCAACGTCATGACGATCAGGCACTCGTCATCCCGCACCATGTTCTCCAGCACGTCCAGACAGCGCGAAAGAGCGCGCCCCTGGAAGGAGCAACCTCCAAGGGCGCGTAGCAGATCGTCGACACGGTGCATATCCTTTGGAGAGAGTGGCGCGATTTTCCGCCCGAGATATTCTTCCTTCGAGTATCGGGGAGTGCTCATGAACGACGTTTCCCTTTCTCCCAGAAATTGTAGTACGTGTATTCCTGAAGGCCCTTCGCATACTGCTCGCTGAAGGCAACACCCTGTGTCGGTCTGATTTTCTTTGCTCTGACCTGCTCGCGGATAATCGCATCCATTCTCTTCGTCAGGTCGTTCGGGAAATACTGCACAAGACGGAGAGCGTCGGTCACGTTCGTGCCGGGGATGGTATTCTCGACATAGAAATTCCCCGGCTCCTCCTCGTCCGCGTAGACGTGAACTTCATTCACGCGTCCGAACAGATTGTGCATATCGCCCAGGATATCCTGATAGGCTCCCATCAGAAAGAACCCGAGGAAATAGTCCTTCCCTTCCGGAGGATGGAGTTCCAGGAAGGGGCGCTCACCCTCGAGCCCAATGAACTGGTCGACCTTGCCATCGGAATCGCACGTGATATCGACAATCGTTCCACGCCGCGTGGGACGTTCGTTCAAGCGATGAATCGGCATCACCGGGAAGAGCTGATCGATGGCCCAATGATCCAGAATGCTCTGAAAGACCGAGAAGTCGCATAGGTATTGATCAACCAGCTGCTCCTCGACGTCGTAAAGATCTGTCGGGAGGGAATTGGGATCGAGTGTCTGTATCCCCTTGAACAGTCCCTGCATTGCCCCCCAGTAGAGCTGCTCGCACTTCCCTTTTTCCTCGAGCGACAGATATCCCAGTGAGAAGAGGAGATCGGCCTCTCGTCGCTTTTCCACCACGTCATGATAGGCTTCCAGGTAGCGTCCCTTCCGCTGACCGGCGCCACGTGTGATATCGGCGTTCAACTCCTCGACGGCCTGGAGGGCCTCGTTAAGCTCGCGGAGGACCGGCTGATCTCCCGGCGCAACCTCTGGTCGATGGTCTGGTTCGCTCTTTTCGGTGGAGGAGAGTACTCCCACCACAAGAAGTGAGTGATGGGCTGTAAGGGCGCGTCCGCTTTCCGATACGATTATCGGGTGGGGGACCTCCTCGATGTCGCAGATTTCCTTGATGGTATAGACGACGCCGTTGACATACTCCTGCAGCGTGTAGTTGATACTCTGTTCCAGGCCTGCCTCGGGCGAATCATAGTTGATACCGAGTCCGCCACCGACGTCGATGTACTGGACGCCGAGTCCCATCTTGGCAAGCTTGGCATAGACGCGGGTCGCCTCGCGCACCGCCGACTTCAGTGCGATGATGTCGGTAATCTGCGAGCCGATATGGAAATGGACCAGTTTGAAGGCGTCGGTCTGTTTCCGTTCACGAAGGATCTCGATCAACCGAAGTGTATCGGAGATGGAGACACCGAACTTCGAGACGTCTCCACCAGATTCCGCCCATCGACCCGTTCCGACGGTTGAGAGACGTATGCGGACACCGAATGCGGGATCGACCCCCATGGCGTCGGCTTCCGTAAGGAGGTCTTCGAACTCCTTGTACTTCTCCAGGATTGGGAGAATGTTCCTCCCCAGCTTCCTCCCCATCATCATGGCCCGGAGCATCGTCGTATCCTTGTACCCATTGCAGATCAGAAGCATGTTCTCGCTCTGCAGATGTGGGAGGGTAGCGAAGAGCTCGGCCTTCGAACCGCATTCGAGTCCGAAGTTGTAGGGTTCCCCGGCTTCCAGGATCTCCACGACAACCTCGTGGAGCTGATTGACCTTGATGGGGTAGACACCCTGGTAGGTCCCCTGATAGCCGAATTCGTCCATGGCACGACGGAACGACTCGTTCAACTCGATGACCCTTCTGCGGAGGAGGTCCTGAAAACGGATCAGGACGGGAAGCTGGACGCCGCGACTCCGGATTTCGGCGACGACATCGTGCAGATCGATTTCGGTGTCGGCATCGAAGAGGGGTCGGACGGCAACGTTTCCACGCGAATTGATCGTGAAGTACGGAGCGCCCCACTTGTCCAGGCAATAGAGACGACGGGCGTCGTCGACTCCCCATGGTTGCTGGAGAAGCTCGCCGGCTTCGTCGGCGGACTGAGGATGTGCTGTAAGGGTTTCGTGGCTCATTGTCTGTCGGGTCGCTCGCCTGCCTGGGTTGTGGAAAAGAAATCGTTGGAAGAGATGCGAGCGACCCTTCCAACGCAGAATGTCAAAAATACACGCTTCAGATGATTTCACTCGTCCTGGCCTTCCATAACCACCAGCCAATCGGAAATTTCGACTGGGTCTTCCAGGATGCGTTCGACCGTGCCTACAGGCCGTTGATGGAGGTTCTGGGGTCCTTCCGGTCCATTCACTTCGCCCAGCACTACACCGGTATCCTACTCGACTGGTTCGCTGAACGGCAACCCGACTTCCTCCGCACGATCGCGGCCGGCATCGGATCGGGTCGCGTGGAGCTTCTTTCGGGTGGGTATTTCGAGCCGATCATGGCAATGCTTCCGGAACGGGACCGACGTGCGCAGATCGACATGCTCAATCGGAGGATCGAAGGGGCGTTCGGGACGACGCCGACCGGAATGTGGCTGGCGGAACGGGTCTGGGAACCGTCGATTCCCGCAACCGCTGCCCCCCTCGGTATTCGATACACCATTCTGGACGACACCCACTTCCGATCGGCCGGTCTTCGCGATGAGGAAATCAACGGCTACTTCCTGACGGAGGATCAGGGAATGCCGCTGGCTGTGCTCCCAATCGACAAACGTCTCCGCTATACCATCCCCTTTGAAGCCCCCGAGGTGACAATCGACTACCTCCGATCACTCGATCGCAAGGGTGACGACCGGGTGGTCGTTTTCGCCGATGACGGAGAAAAATTCGGCATCTGGCCCGACACGTACGACACGGTCTACAACGGGAAGTGGCTGGAGCGGTTCTGTCGCCTTGTTGAGAAAAATCATTCGTGGCTGAGAACTATCACCCCCGGCGATGTTATTCGGACAGTCCCCCCGGCAGGAAGGCTCTACCTTCCCACCGCCTCGTACGCCGAAATGCTCCACTGGGCCCTCCCCTCCCCAACAGCATTCATTGAATTCGAGGAGTTCGAGCGCGAGCTGAAGAAGGATGACCTGGTCGACCGATTCGGATCCTTTGTGAGGGGGGGATTCTGGAGGAACTTCATGGTGAAGTACCCGGAAATCAACGCCATGCAGAAGAAGATGACCCGCATTTCGAAGCGAATCGATCATGCTGCCATGGGGCGCGGGGGCGATCCAATGGCCCGCGGATTGGTCGAGGAGGCATACGAACATCTACTGGCCTCGCAGTGCAATTGCCCCTACTGGCATGGCGTGTTCGGTGGGATCTACCTCTCCAACATTCGCTCCCGTGTCTTTACCGAGATGATAACGGCCGAGGCAGCACTCGATCGGCTTGAGGGTGTGACGGAGGGGAAGGTCGTCGTAGAGGATTATGATCTGGACGGGGCCGACGAAGTGATCTATGAGAGTCCCGAGATTGCCCTCTACGCCTCTCCCGCACAGGGTGGGACGATTTTCGAATTTGATTACAAACCCCTCCGCTATAACTTCACCAACCTCGTCACACGGCGTCGGGAGGGGTATCACGAGCGTCTGCGAACCGTCGCCGATCCCGGGCATCGCAACGAGGAGAATGGTGACGAGGCGCGAAGCATTCACGATATCGTGAGGGTGAAGGAGGAGGGGCTTGAACGGGCCCTTGTATACGATCCCTGGCGTCGCGCTCTGCTCCGGGACCACTTCTTTCAGGCCCGGCCGACAGCTCGTGGGATTGTCGAGGGGACGCTGAAAGACCACGGCGACTTCGCCGACCGTCCGTACGAAATCAGGCATTCCCGCTCGGATCGGTCGACTTCAATCGTCCTGCAACGCTCTGGACATGTCGGTCGTCGCCCCGTTGCCCTCCGCAAGACGATCCGCATTACCGACGGTTCCCCGACGCTCCATGTAGACTACGCACTTCGCGCTCTCGATGGACATCCTCTTCGAGGGCGCTTTGCCGTTGAAATGGCATACACCCTCTCGGCCGGAACAGAACCAGATCGGTATTACGAGGTGGATGGGGTCAGGACAAAGGAGAATGGTGGGAAGCTGAACGGTTCCGGAGAATCAACGGGCACGTCGATAGCGTTGGTGGACGAGTGGCTGGGTGCCCGGATCGTTCTGACCTTATCTGGTGCACCCACGATTGTTCGTGCACCGATCGAAACCGTCTCACTATCGGAAAACGGCTTCGAACGGAACTATCAGGGATCAGTCGTGATGCCGTACTGGGACCTGGAGGGAATCGAGTGGGGGGTATCGTTCGAGCAGAAAATCGAACGGATTCGGTAGTCTCTCAACAACGATCCGATGAGTCAGCGCATATATCGCGTCCTTGTCATCCTGCTTCTGCCGGCGGTGACACACATTGCAGCTCTAGCCCAGCTTCCTTCCGATTCTCCGTCCACGGATGGATCAGGGGGGGCAGCCAAGAATGGTGGTTCGCTGGTATCGAGCGAAGGGGCCGCACCAACAGGGACTCCGCCATCCACGGCCACCGGATCACTCTCCTCGTCGACAACCTCCACTCCCCCACCAACGTCATCGACTCCCCCACCGGCGCAGCCTCCAGCCACAACATCTGATGCAGGATCCCCGGCGCCACCGCCGAGCAACGGACTGCAGACAGGAGACGCGAACCAGGTGGGCGACGATGTTGTTCCGGGAATGGCTCCCCCAAGGCCGATTCCGACAAGGATGGACAGCGCGCTGGCAAACGACGACTACCCTCGCTACGGAGAGTCCGAGTACACCTACGCCGGGGGACCACGATATACGTTGTCGGGAAAACTCCCGTACCGGGAAACGCATCTGAAGACCGGGACGGCCGTTGCGTTCGGCGGTGCGTTGCTGGCACTGGCCGGATCGATTACGTGGTATCAGCAGGCCTGGTACCCGGACAGCACAAAGGCGCCGTTCCACCTGCAGACAGACTGGGGGTATTCAAAGCAGTTTGATAAGGCCGGCCACATGTTCGGGGGCTGGATGTCCTCCTACTGCAGCTACGAATCCTTCGTCGCCTGTGGCCTCTCCCCCGATGACGCGGCCCTGTGGGGAAGCATAGGAGGACTCTTCTTCCAGACGTTCATGGAAGTACAGGACGGCTTCTTCTCGTATGGCTTCGACCCAACGGACGAGCTGTCGAACATCATCGGTGCCAGCTATTTCTATGCGCAGCAGAGAGTCCCCTTCCTGCAGAACTTTGACCCAAAGTGGTCGGTCGGTCCCAATCCACGTGATTCGGCACGTGAGGCGGCGCAGATACGCTCGCGCATTCTGGTGGACGACTACGATCGACAGGATGTCTGGCTTTCCGTCCGGGTACACAACCTCCTTCCCGAGAATCTGAAGCCCTACTGGCCGAAGTGGCTTCAGCTGGCGCTGGGCGCAGGCGCGCGCGATGTCGAGCTTATCGGCTACCCCCCACACCGTGAACTCCACCTATCGCTCGACTACAATCTGGTGGAGCTCCTCCCCAACCTCGGATCGTTTGGCAACTGGCTTGTGCAGGGATTGAACTACTTCCATCTCCCCGCACCTGCACTCCGTCTGTGGCCATCGGTCAAGTTCGAACTCCTCTATCCCTTCCATCTGTGAGTCAAAGTCCCTCTCCCGCGGCAATGCGAACGGACCTTGGGCAGACGACACCCCTTCTGGTTGGTCGTCGGCCGGTGACGTCGCCCCCCGTCGTCTCCGAGCGACGTAAGCCGGGAATCAGCCCGTGGAAGATCAGCGTTATCGTTCCGGCTCTGAACGAGGAGAAGCTGATCGAGAAGACCCTCCGATGCTTCCCCGCCGATCTGCGGGCGCGACTTGATCTCGAGCTGATTGTCAGCGATGGAGGAAGTCGCGACAGGACGGTCGAGATCGCGCGAGAAATGGCGGATGTCGTTGTCGAGCACACGGAAGCACGACGTCAGACGATTGCTGAAGGGAGGAATCGGGGAGCCGATGCGGCGACGGGTGAGCTGCTGGTCTTCATCAACGCGGACACGGTCCCACGCGATGCAGAGACATTTATCGTTGGATTGCGTGACGCCGCAGCAATGATGGCAGGGAAATCGGGCGTGGTAGCGTTTGCATGCCCGGTGCAGGTCGCCCCGGTAGAACGACGGCCGAGCGATCGGATTTTCCATGCCTTCTTCAACCGCTACGTTCGTCTGCTGAATGCGCTGGGTGTGGGAATGGGGCGAGGCGAATGCCAGGTGGTTCATCGAGAAGTGTTCCGTCGTGTCGGTGGCTACGCCGACGCGATGGCAGCTGGCGAGGACTTCGACCTCTACAAGCGTCTTGCCCGTCACGGGCGCATCGGGCATCGGGATGACCTCTATGTCTACGAGTCCCCGCGCCGTTTCCGTCGCTACGGTTATCTTCGCGTTCTCTTTCAGTGGACCCTCAACGGAATCGCCGTCGCTCTCTTCCATCGCTCCCTCTCGCAGGAGTGGGAAGAGGTGCGGTAGGCTGACGATCACGCGTTGAAGAAGCGGGGTCAGCGCGGTGAACGATTGACCCCTGACCCGGCACAACAGACCACGAACATCTGACAACTCCGATCGATGCGCAGACTCCTCCTTCCCATCGCCCTTCTACTTCTTCTCACGTCCTGCAAGGAAGATCCCGTCAGCTCGAACGTGGGATCGGGAACGGTCCTGAAAGCGGCAGTGAACGGTGTGAGCTACACGTTTCCTCTGAACGCGGTCTCCCCCCCCAGCTACAACGCCTCGACGAAGACAGGGACGTTCACCGGCGTCATCACGGGAACTCCGTCGCGCACGCTCTCGATCACCTTCACGCATGACATCGACAACGGAACGTTCCCGACGACCCTGGGGAACCCCGACGTTTCGATCATCTACACGGAAGTCAACGGTTCCAGTACGTCCTCGTACAGTTGTCCGATCGGCGCCACGGGATGCTCGGTCACGTTGAGCGCAACGGACAAGACGACCGTCGACGGAACGTTCAACGCCAACCTTGCCGATCCGAACGACACGACGAAGACCGTCTCCATCACCTCCGGCAGTTTCTCGGTGAAGTTGAACCGGTAGAACACGTCGCCGCCACACATTCCCCCGGCGGCGGGATTTTCACCTCGGGGGATGCGTTGTCGGCACCCCGAGGGAGGCTGGCCTCCCTACCTCTGCTAACACCATCATCCGTATCTTTCCAACCCGGTTCTCCCGACACCCCAACCGGACTGCGCGACACGTCCGCTCTGCACTCCCTCCTTTGTCGCTCAACTCGCGCTCACAAACTCGAAACCCAATTAGAGATCGTTCGGATACGGTCATCACCCGCTGATGGCGTTCCGCGCGAACATGCACACGTTCCATGAAGCGTCTAGCTGCCTCACTTCTCCTTGTGCTCTGCGGAACCGTCATTCTCCGCGCACAACCACTTGTATCCCCATTTGATCTGGTCCTTCCCACGTGGGACTCGATTCAATCCCCCTGGATACCATCACTCCCTGTTTCGAACATCGACTCGATGGGATGGCTTCGCTCAACGTCGGCCGGCGGCTTCACGTGGGCGAACGGCACTCCGGCCCGTTTCGTCGGTGTGAGCATCATTGCCTCCGCCTGTTTTCCCGACAGCCTGGGCGCCATCGCGACGGCTCGTCGTCTGCGGAAAATGGGGGTCAACCTTGTGCGGTTCGACTACTTCGACTATCACAATTCGAACACAGCCTCGACGCTTGCCCCCGGCAATAAGGGGGACACGCTCTCGGCCTCGCAGATGGACCGGCTCGACTGGTTCCTCTATCAGTTGAAGATAAATGGGATTCATGCCCACTTCGTGCTGAAGTCGCGTGGAGGACCGCGTCGCGATGACGGCGTGTGGGGATGGGATTCGACGTATGTAAACGGGCAGTACATAGCCTACTTCCACCCCGCCTACATCGCTCTGCAGAAGCGCTACTTCACCGCGCTGCTGAGCCACCAGAACCCGTACACGGGAAAGCGCTACGCCGACGATCCGGTCATCGCCCTCTATACCGTCACTGATCAGAATTCCCTCTTCTACGTCTGGCAGATCAATCGACTGAACGTGTCGCGGAGCTACATGAGTT
Organism: uncultured Alphaproteobacteria bacterium; assembly: GCA_964462535.1. Taxonomy (GTDB): domain Bacteria; phylum Bacteroidota; class Ignavibacteria; order OLB7; family OLB7; genus CAYWXV01. The sequence continues at coordinate 6,694 of CAYWXV010000043.1, read as the reverse complement.
GGGGGCATTCCCGTCTGTTCGACAGTCTCTATACGAACTTCCTCCGCAAGCGCTATGGCACAACGGCGGCATTGCGTGACGCCTATCGTGAAGGATCGCCGATCGTGGGACCGAACGTGATGAAGAACCCCGGCTTCGAGTCGTACGATGACGACTGGACGTTGACCATCGGCGAAGGGGCGCAGGGTAACGGCGTCGTGGTGCAGGGTGCTGAAGTGGCGCCGGGTGAGGGGGCGAATTCCTACCGCGTGGTGATCCGTCGCGTGAACGGCACCGAGAGCCGCATCTACCTGGAGCAACGGGGGATCCCGCTGCGAAAGGATCGGATCTACCGATTCCGGTTCAAGGCGAAGACCGATTCGGCCGCGGGTCGACAGATACGGGTCTTTCTCTATCGTGCGGCCCCCCCATACGATAATCTCGGCTTCGACTTCAGACCCAGCCTTACAAAGACGTGGCAGAACTTCGAGGTGATATTCCGCGCGACCGGTGGCGACACTGCAGCCACCTATCTGCGACTCTACATGGGTGCGCAGATGGGTGACGTCTTCCTCGACGGATTCTCACTGCAGGAGACTCAGCGTGAGGGACTCGATGCGGAGGAATCACTCGAGGCATACAACGTCGGCCGGAAGCTCTGGAACGAGATGCCGCAGACGTCACTCAACCGTATGTACGATCAGGTCGATTTCTACGACTCGATCGCGCGCGTTTACTACTCGACGATGCGCGGCCACTTGAAATCGGTCGGTGTAAAGGCACCGATCGCCGGCGTGAACAACACGACGTATCTGAACGACCTGGTCACACAACAGAGCTTTGACTTCACCTCTGAGACAGCGGCATGGGATTACGTCTCGGCCCCATCCAGCAGCATACCCTATTCGGATTCCACATGGGTGATGCGGAACTACTCCGTGTTGACGTATCGCGATCAGAAGATCCCCGAGTTTGCCCGAAGCGCGATCAGCGGGAAACCCTTCATCGCAGAGATGTACTATCACATCGTTCCGAATGCTCATCGGAACGAGATGATGCTCTTCCTCCCTGCCTATGCGATGCTCCATAGCTGGAGCGGGCTCTACTACTATCATTACAACGACCGGAACTACGCAGAGCTCGTCGATCGTCGTCAGATTCTGACATCGGATTACTACGGTATGATGTCCGATCCCGGCGTGATGTCGCTGATGCCACAGGTCTCCGCGATGGTCCGGAACGGATGGATCAGTCCGGCCGAACGGACGCTGAAGCTCTGGTACGACAGCGCCGACATTCGCGCCCTCCCTCTCTATGGTGGAAGGAACATCTGGAGTATAGATGGGACACTCAATTCGGTGGTGGCGTTGACGCAGTCGATCCGCGTCGATTCGTTCGCAGCATCGCGTCACTACAAGGCGGACGACTACTACGTCTCGATCCCGACCGATGACAACATCGAGAGCGACACACGCGAGATCAAGCTCGACATCACCAAGGGTGTGATGCAGGTCAACACGCCGAAGTTCCAGGCGGCGAGCGGTGATATCTCACAGGTGTCATCCGTGCGGACCGACAACCTCTCGGTCAATTGGATATCGGGCGCGCGGCATGTGACGTACATGCTGACGCCACTCGACGATGCACCGCTCGACAGTACTAAACGAGCACTCCTTACTGTATCCACCCGCGCGCTGAATACCGGCGCCGTCTGGCAGTACGGCGATTCGAGTATTGGGAAGAAATGGGGCGACGCACCCACACAGATGGAGGGAGTTTCGATCGCCGCGCAGTTCACGACCACCGCCGACTCCGTGGTTGTCTATCCACTCGACACCGTCGGTCTGCCGATGGCGCGTTCCATTCCTGCAACGCGCGGTACGAACGGTGCGTGGCGTGTGGTATTGAACCTGTCGACCGAGAAGACCCCGTGGTTCGGCATTCAGACGATGGTGAAGCCGGAGGACACGTCTACCACGTCCGTCGGAAACGATCAAATGGAGCTTGCCGTTGGCCAGGCCTATCCGAATCCTGCCGCGGACGAGGCGATCATCGATGTGACGATGCCGCGCGACGGTATCACTGTCGCTGCCGACATTCTGGATATGATGGGGCGAACACTTCGGACGATCGATCGGCATCCCGGCATTGCCGGTACGGGTCATCTCTTCATCGACGTCCGTGACCTCCCGGCCGGGAACTACATGTGCCGCGTGACTCTTGATGGACGAAGTGTCACCCGACGAATCGTCGTCACTCGATAATCGCATCATCCGTGACTGAGAACAGCCGGAAGCAGACCGGCATTCTTCTAGACGACATCTACCTGCAACACGACACCGGTCCGGGGCATCCAGAGCGCCCGGACCGGCTTCGTTCAATCGTGGAGCGTCTTCACCGCGCTGGTTTGATTGACCAGACGACGCAGATAGCATCGCGTCCGGCCAAGGTGGAGGAGTTGATGCGTGTCCACACACGGGAGATGATCGACCGGGTGCGGATCGCATCAGCGCGGGGGCCCGTTCGACTTGACGCAGACACCACCGTATCCCATCAATCCTACCAGGCGGCCCTCCGTGCCGCCGGCGGACTCCTCGCCTGCTGCGACGCAGTGATGCGGGGTGACGTGGAGAACGCCTTCGCTATCGTGCGACCCCCCGGTCATCATGCCGAGCGCGATCGGTCCATGGGGTTCTGCCTCTTCAACAATGTTGCCGTCGCCGCGCGCGACATGCAGGAACGTCACGGTCTGCCGAGGATCGCGATCATCGACTGGGATGTCCATCATGGCAACGGGACGCAGCACATCTTCGACGAAGACCCGAGCGTCTTCTACGCCAGCCTGCACCAGCATCCACTCTACCCAGGGACCGGTATGCGGAGCGAGGAGGGACGAGGTGAGGGCATCGGGACGACGCTGAACATCCCACTCCCATCCGGGTCGGACGACGACAACTACGCACGCGCATTCGAGGAAGTAGAGCGGGCGGTCACCTCATTCCAACCCGATGCGATTCTCGTGTCGGCCGGATACGATGCGCATCATCGCGATCCACTTGCCTCGATGTCGATGACGGAGGCAGGCTTCGCCCTGCTGACCGATCGTGTTCGTCAGCTTGCACACGACCTCTGCGATGATCGACTTATCGTTACACTCGAAGGGGGGTACGATCTGGATGGTCTGTCGGGTAGCGTCGTGGCAACGGTGGAGCGATTGATGGCAGACTGAACGCCATTTCCCCCTCTTTCCTACTTTCGTCCTGGTTCCGACAACCCGTGTACTGAATCACTGGTCCCGCATCACGCCTTGCGAATCATCAAGCTCATATTCAAAGCGATAGCCTTCATGGCGATGGCTGCGGTAGCGCTGGTCATCGTCTACCGCGTCGTCGACCCCCCGATCACGCCGTTGATGCTCATCCGTCCGACGGAGAGGCTGGGTGACGGAAAGCTTATCGGCATCAACAAGAGCTGGATCTCGATCGATGACGTCAGCCCGAATCTATTGCGAGCTGTGATTGCCGCCGAGGACGGACGGTTCCTTTCGCACAACGGTATTGACTGGAAGGCGGTTGATCAGGCGCAGAAGCGGAATGAGAGGATTGCGAAGCGGGGCGGGTCGAAGCTCTATGGCGCCAGTACCATCACCATGCAGTGCGCACGCAACGTCTTTCTCTGGCAGGGAAGGAATTACATCCGAAAGGGACTCGAGGTGGGATTCACCTATCTGATGGAGTTCTTCTGGGGGAAGAGAAGGATCCTGGAGGTCTACATCAATGTGATCGAGTGGGGTGACGGTATTTATGGTGTGGAAGCGGCGGCGCAGAAGTACTTCGGGATATCGGCCTCGGACCTCTCGCCGCGTCAGGCCGCGCAGCTTGCATCTATGCTACCCAATCCGCGTGTGTTCGGTCCGACCAGCAAGCCAAGCCGGACCAGCGCCATCATGGCCCGCGCCCGCGGTGTGGGGCTGGGAGACTTGGTTCATAAGAAGGCGAAGGCGGACTAGCGATTGAACAGGCATTCGCAGTGGGATGCTGAGCCTCAGCGTTTGTTCAACGCAGAGGACCCAGAGGTACGCTGAGGAGATTTCCACCTGTCGAGACTCACGTTGTTTCCTTCGTCCGCCTAGCCGCCCACGAGCCTAGCCGCCCACCAGCCCAGACGCCTAGAAGACGAACCCCATACTCAACTGTGGAATGGGAAGGACCTCGCCGGTGGTCGGGAAGACGGTGAGCGCTCCGGATAGGGAAATGATGAACTGATCGCCAGCGTAGAAGCCGTAACCGATTCCGGTCCCAAGTCGAAACGGATTCGCCACACGATTGCCCGGTTTCTCTTCCGCCTCCTTGTCGTCCCGCAGCTCGGAGCTGTAGTAGCTCATACCCAGAAGCGCGTAGAGCTGCCAGTCCTTCTTGCGGATGAGATCGTAGCGCCCTTCGACGCCAACGTTGTAGTGAAAGTAGCCGCCGATCGAAATCGCAAAGAAGTTGACGTGTGTCTCGACCCCGACAGGAAACATCGCCCCTACGTCGATTCCCGCGCCTGAGGTAAGCCCGACGTTAAGCCCAAGGAAGAACGAGAGCTTCTGGGCTATCTCCTTTCCGGTAACGGATCCCGAATCGAATTGCGTTGGGGCGGGTCGCGTTGGAATGTTTGTGGAATCTCCGGGTGTCCCCTGAGCCATCAATGACAAAGCGGGCGTCAGAATGGTCAGCGTAAGCGCGAGCAGCAGGATGCGCCGCATATGATCTCTCCCATATCTGTGAATTGTCGGCTATTTCCCCGTTGCCGCCTCCGAGACGTCCTCGCGCAACACATCCCCTATCTCCCTGCCGGTAGCTATGCATGCGTTGCCAACAACGGAACGAATGTCCTCCTCGCTCATCGCGAAGAATTGAACGGCGTTGAAGATACTCGCTCCTGATGAAATGGCCCGACCGCCGATTGGAGCGAGAAGCGTGTTGGAGAGAGGATAGAGATGCGACTCGGAATTCTCCCAGACGATCACGCCTGTGCGCCGATCGATAATCCGGGACTCCCCTCTGGTATAGATCCCCAGGCCGGTCGAGGCCGAGACCACTTTGTACTCTTTCACCTCGGTCTCGATGATCAGATCCGGATCGTCATTGATCGATTCCACGGGTCGGATGGCCAGATATTCGGTTGTCGCCATGTAAATCCCCTGCGCGAGATACTTCGCCACCGAATCGCCGTTAACGGCACGATCGAGTTTGCGTCGCGCCTGGTCACTGGCGATCGCCGACCCCAGGCCTGCGATGATATCAACGACGGTGTTTTTTGTCGGACTCTCGACGATCACCCACGAGCTCGGAGCCTCGGGGGCGACATACTGGCGATAGAGCGCCTTCTTGCCGTTGACTGGATACTCGACGAGACGATTGGTGTGCCCGCACCCGACAACGATCAGTGCGAAGAGCGGGAGAAGGATTACTGTGCGTTTCATGGGAGGAATGTTCAAGGTCAAAGGTCAAATGTTCACGGATGGAGGTTCGAGGTTCGTCGCCTCCTCTCTCCAAAAGTTGCTATCCCCGTTGTCCATGGATTATTCACCATTCAGATTCCCCTTCGTTCGCGTGCTGCGCGGACAACGATCTTCCGAAACCACGCCCGGCCAAATAATCGTCGCTTCTTCTCCCCCTCTCGCAGAGTTGAGAGATCCGCCACGGCGGGCAGGTGGGGCTGGGGGGGAGAGCCCAGCTGCCGCCCCATGGAAACGAAATGCACTCGTGCAATCCGTCCATTCACACTGCCTCCTAGTACGTGACTCCGAGAAGGACATGCAGCCCGTAGTTGAGCGATCCCAGGTCGCTCACATGAGATCCGCCGATAGGAGCCAGATACGACGCCGAGAGACGGAACTCGAGAAATCCGAGCGGCTGAAAACCAAGACTGACCTCGGGACGGAATGCAAGGAAGCTCTCTTCACGAACTCGTTCCAGAATCTCGAGCCCTGCCGGATCGACGATGTCGGGTCGCTTGCGGATCATTCGGATTCCACCAAGACCGACCATCGAACGGATCTGCGCCGAGAAGAGGGTCTTCATGAACTGCTGCTCGTAGCCGAACATTGGGCCGCCATACCCGAGCGAGAACTCATCGTAGGTCGAAGGAAGGTCGTACAGAACCGCGCTAGCCCCGATGCCGCCGATCATCCACCCGCTCAAAAGGAAGTAGCCTTCGCCGCCAAAGACAACCAGGTCTCCCGAGAGACGCGAGTCCAGGTCGGATGGCTTAATCGAGGAGAACTCGACCATGCCACCGACGAAGCCACCGTTCCGGACTGAATAGAACGCGGTCGGCGCAGGAAGGTCGAGATCGAGATCGTTGTTGCTGATCGGAATGAAACTGGAGTCGTCCATAGCAAGCGTGTCGACGCCATTCGGATCGGTCACCGCCGACGTATCGATGCCGATATCTGTGGTGTCGCTCAACAGAGAATCGTTGTCATCGATCTGTCCCCACGACACAGCGGTTGCAATAACAAATAGGAGGATGAGGAGAGGGATACGGAGAAGAAACCTGGTGCGAATAGTCGGCATCGACGGTACGTTGACAGGTGATGGTAAACAGTTGGTTGATCGCTGTTAGCCGTTGGCAGAGGCGTCACATGGAGGCAATGACCCATCCCCTCTTTGAGAGCAACTGTGTTGCGGAATTAGTTGGCAGCAAGATGTTCAGGGTTCCAACGCGT
>CAYWXV010000042.1:0-23296 GCA_964462535.1 uncultured Alphaproteobacteria bacterium | reverse complement strand
AGCGAAACCTGTTGTTCCAGAATAATGCGTACCAGGGTCGCATACCCGGGACGTCTTCCCCACAATGGTGGATGACCATGTCGATCGACAATGGCGCGCAAACCGCCGTCGATCTTGCACAGTTCCGTGACGCTACGGACGAGTGACTGAAGAGTGAGTGAGGTCAATGTCGGATAGTGTTGGCCGATCGCTGTCGACTGTCAAATGTCGAACGGCAACGACAGGATATCGCACATTCCGCCGCAGCGGATGATCTAACTATGAAGCGATTCAATCTCCGCCGGAGGCGGACGATCTACGGGTGCCACGAGCGATTCGCGAATCGTCCTCACGTCGGCCCGCTCCCACGGTGAGAGGGGTGGATGCGCGATGTGCGGACCCCCTGCTCGTAGCGATTCGATCCGCGCTCTTACCCGACACACAGTGCTCTGTGGTTTGTCATCATCGCATACGATCCAACGCCCCCCCAGCCGGACATCCAACACGTTGCGATCCAACCACCTAGCGTTTTACAACGATGCATCTAACCGCCTGGCGTCTAACCACGATGCGTTTAACCGCGTAGCGTCCAACCACGCAGCGATCCAACAACCACTGCGGGCAGACATCTAACGTCCTTCCGTACCTTCGCGGCCATGAAGCCTTCACGACGACTCTCGACGATCGGCCCCACGATCTTCGCCGAGATCAGCGCGCTTGCGCGCGAATTCGACGCGGTCAATCTTGGTCAGGGGTTTCCTGATTTCGACGGCCCACAGGAGATAATCGACGCGGTGACCCGCGCGATGGCGGACGGCAGGAATCAATATGCGGTCTCCAGCGGTGAAGGGCCACTTCGTCAGGCAATCGCTGAACACAGTCGACGCTTCTACAACATGGAGATCGACCCGGAGCGGCAGGTGACGGTGACCTCGGGGGCCACCGAGGCGATTTTCTCTACCGTCCTTGCGTTCATCGACGCCGGTGACGAAGTCATTGTGATGGAGCCGTTCTATGACTCATATGTTCCGGACATCACCTTCGCTGGTGGCACGCCTGTTCCGATAACGCTACGCCCGCCGGATTTCGCACTCGATCTGGATGACCTTCGCGAAGCGATTACGCCACGGACCAAAGCAATCTTCTTGAACACTCCCCACAATCCGATCGGCAAGGTCTTCACGCTGACGGAATTGATGGGGATCGCTGAGCTCTGCATCGAGCACAATCTGCTTGCGATCGTCGACGAGGTGTACGAGCACATCGTCTATCCACCGGCGCGACACATCCGCATGGCCACGTTGCCCGGAATGGCGGAACGAACGGTGACGATATCTAGTGGCGGAAAGAGCTTCTCGTTCACGGGGTGGAAGATCGGATGGACCATTGCCTCGCCGTCGTTGACCGAGTCGATCCGGAAGGTGCACCAGTTCGCGACGTTCGCGACGTCGACCCCGTTTCAACACGCGATCGCGACGGCACTTCAACTGGATGACAACTATTTCAAGACGCTAGCGACCGAATATCAGGCGCGGCGAAACCACCTCTTCAAAACTCTCTCGGACACGCCCCTCACACCAATACTTCCGGACGGGAGCTATTTCATTCTGGCTGACATTTCCGCTCTACCGGATACCAATTCCATAGAGTTTGTCCGGCGTCTCATACGCGAGCACGGCGTTGCGGCAATTCCGCCGCAGACATTTTACACGGAGCCATCCCGCGGTGACAAGCTGGTCCGCTTCTGCTTCTGCAAGAAACTCGAGACGCTGGAGCGTGGGCGTGAACGGCTCTCCACCAACCTGTTGATCAGCGAAGGTCCATCTTCCTGACGTTCCCCGTCTGCTCAACGCCCATCGCGCCATCGACCAGTTCCAGATTGAGCATCATGCCGTGCCCTGCATGTTCAAGGTTGTGGCAGTGGAAGACGAAGAGTCCCGTATCGGCCCCGAATCGAACGATGACGCGGACCGACTCGGTTGACTTGACGTTCACGGTGTCCTTCCACCCGAAATCGGTTGGGTCCGTTGGTGGAGCACCATTCCGCGTGAGCACCTGAAAGAAGGCGTTGTGGATGTGCATTGGATGGGAGATCGGCGTGAGGTTGGTGAACTCCCAGATTTCGGTCCCGTCCGCGTTCGCAATGACGTCCACCCTCTCCATGTCGTACGAGTCGGTGCCGATCAAGTGATGGGGCATCCCCATGTTCATTTCCATGCGGAGCTGGAACGTGCGGGTCTTCGTCGCCGAATTGGGATCGAGCATATCGATTCGAGTCAACGACGTGGGAAACGGCTGTCGCCACCCCTCGTCCGGTCCCACCACGAAGGTCATGACGCTCAGCGGAACTGCCTGGCGCCCGCTTACGCCAAACCCGGATGAAGCGAATTCGACACTGGCGCCATTCGAATCGTTCGAGAAATCGACAAGCAGCTCGACGCGCTCCGCAGGGGCAAGTACAATGGATGTGACGTCATATGGTCGGTCGAGCAGTCCACCGTCAGTTCCGATAACCTGGAACGTCCTGTTGTCCCCAAAAGAGAGCGTGTATATCCGGGCGTTGGATCCATTGAGCAGGCGTATTCGATATAGTCCGCGGTCCACGGAAAAACGAGGAGTCGGCGACCCGTTCACGAAGACGGCATCACCCAGCAACCCGTCAATCAGGTCCGCCATCCCGGGTTCGTACGAGATCTTCTGCTCTCCCAGCAGCAGACGATCCTGTATTGCGAACGGGACATCGTACTTCCCTGACGGTAGACTCAGAGCGCGTTCTTCCGCGTCGTGGACAATGAAGAATCCCGCCATCCCCATGTAGACCTGCTTCGCCGTCTCCATGTGTGGATGTGGATGATACCAGTATGTGCCGGCCCTGTTCTTCACCAGGAAACGGTAGTCGTACGATTCACCAGGTCCTATCACGTTTCGTGGATGCCCGTCCATCAGCGACGGAGCGTGAAGCCCGTGCCAGTGAATGATGGTCGGCTCGTCCAGATTGTTGACGAGTCGCGCACTGAATTCCTCGCCAGTGTCGACCGTGATTGTTGGCGCCGGCCACGTTCCGCCAAGCGTCCATACAGGTGTCGACGTTCCGCGCCAGACCTCCTGTCCGGTAACAGCGGCAACGATATCTCCACCATCCACAAGAAGCTGTGGAAAGATCGAGGCGTCCGTGGATAACGGGGCTGTATCGCCAAGCCTCGCCATCAATCGTGGCCCGGTCAATCCAGCCAGCAGTGTTGCCCCGATAGAATTCTTGAGAAATGACCGACGATCCAGGTTGGACATGGGAGCGTGTTGATTGTTCGTTGTTGGAGCTGGCTGTCAACCGCGGGGTGTTGGCATCGTCGAATCCGCATTGATTCGGATCGCCTACCCCTTCGACAACCGAAAAAGATACCAACTGATCCTTACGTTATTCATGCCGATTGCAGTGTAAGTTTGCGACCTTCTATCTATTCTCTACACCCCTTTTCCCGTTTCCGACTCCATGTCCGATAACAAGATCATCTTCTCAATGATCGGCGTCTCGAAGACGCACAAGCCAAACAGGCAGGTTCTCAAGAACATCTACCTCTCGTTCTTTTACGGTGCAAAAATCGGCGTGCTCGGTTTGAACGGTGCCGGTAAGTCGACACTCCTGAAGATAATCGCCGGTGTGGATTCGGACTATGAGGGAACCATCCAGGCACAGAAGGGAATCACCTTCGGATACCTCCCACAAGAACCCGAGCTGGATGCCTCAAAGACGGTACGCGACGTGGTCGAAGAGGGGATGCAGGAGGCCGTGGATCTGGTGAAGGCGTACGAAGAAGTGAGTGCACGCTTTGCCGAGCCGGACGCCGACTACGAGGCGTTGATGGAGGAGCAGGCAAAGCTGCAGGAGAGGATAGACCACATGGATGCATGGGATCTGGACAGCAAGCTGGAACAGGCCATGGACGCCCTCCGTTGTCCCGAAGGTGACACGTCTGTCTCCGTCCTCTCGGGAGGAGAGCGTCGGCGCGTTGCTCTCTGTCGCCTTCTTCTTCAGGCGCCCGACGTTCTTCTTCTGGACGAGCCGACCAACCACCTGGACGCCGAGTCAGTCGCCTGGCTCGAACTTCACCTGGCACAGTATCCAGGCACCGTAATCGCCGTCACACACGATCGGTACTTCCTGGACAACGTCGCGGGATGGATTCTGGAACTTGATCGTGGCGAGGGGATTCCGTTCGAAGGGAACTACTCCTCGTGGCTCGAGCAGAAGAAGAAGCGGCTTGAAGTCGAAGAGCGTCAGGAATCGAAGCGACAGCGTGCGCTGGCCGAGGAGCTGGAGTGGGTGCGCACCAATCCGAAAGGACGCCACGCCAAGAGCAAGGCGCGCATCACAGCCTACGAAAAGATGCTGTCGGAAGAGCACGAGAAGAGAAATGAGGAGATGGAGATCTTCATTCCGAACGGTCCTCGACTCGGCGACGTCGTGATCGAGGCGAACGGCGTTACCAAAGGGTACGGCGATCGGATTCTCTACGAAGATCTATCGTTCAGCCTGCCGCCCGGGGGAATCATTGGCGTGATCGGACCGAACGGCGCTGGGAAGACGACTCTGTTCCGCATGATCACTGGACAGGAACAGGCGGATGACGGTACCTTCAAAATCGGCGAGACCGTCACACTCGGGTATGTCGATCAGAACCGCCCGCTTGATCCCGACAAGACGATCTGGGAGGAGATCTCCGGGGGCATGGATCTGATACAGGTGGGGAGCCGATCCATCAACTCGCGCGCCTATGTCGGCAGATTCAACTTCAGCGGAAGTGACCAGCAGAAGAGGGTAGGCGCCCTGAGTGGTGGTGAACGAAATAGGGTCCATCTTGCAAAGACTCTGAAGGAGGGCGCGAACGTTCTGCTGCTCGACGAGCCGACAAACGATCTGGACGTCAACACGCTCCGCGCACTCGAAGAGGCCCTGCAGGAATTCGCCGGCTGCGCCGTTGTTATTTCGCACGACAGGTGGTTTCTCGATCGTGTTGCCACGCATATCCTGGCATTCGAAGGAGACTCGCGCGTGATCTGGTTTGATGGGAACTACTCGCAATACGAGGAGTGGAGAAAGAAGGAGTTGGGCATCGACGCATCGCAGCCACATCGCATCAAGTACAAGCGATTGGTGCGCGAGTAAACGAATTCCTCCTTCGTTTTCCAGATGCGGATGAAGAACACATGACGCGACACGAGGCCCTCCCCGCCCGATGGTTCTGCGCTCGGTATCTACTGCCGATGGCGCTCGCCACCCTCGCCGCATGTGCCAGCGGACAGTCGACGCTTCCCCCGGGTGGTCCCCCGGACACCTCGAAGCCTTTCGTCGTGGCAACGATTCCCGACCAGGGTTCAACAAGCGTGCCGACCGATACAGACATCGAGATTGAATTCAGCGAGTACCTCAGGGAGGCGAACGTCTCCGCATCGGTCACCATCACTCCAATACCGACACTGGCCCCTGACTACTCGTGGAGTGGACATTCGCTTGTCATGGCGTTTGATAAGCCGCTGGTGGCGAACAGAACCTACACGGTGACGCTGGGGTCATCGCTCTCGGACAATGCGGGCAACCGGATGGGTCGTCCCTTCTCGTTGCGCTTCTCCACCGGGCCAGACATCGACTCGGGCTCGATCGGTGGCGAGGTAACGGGGCGTTCAAAGGTTCCGGCGTACGTCTTTGCATGGCGGCTGAGCGATGTCGCCGGCACCATTCCACCCAATTTCCGACCCGATTCGACAGATCCCGATTTCATCGCCCCCATTGGAGATGACGGACGATTCTCGCTGGAAGGGCTACCGACGGGAATCTTTCGGCTCATAGCAGTGACTGATGCATCGTCCGATCGGCGATTCACTCCGGGTGAGGATGCCTTCGGCATTCCAACCGGAGATGTCACCCTCGTAACGCAGGATCGCCCCGCGACCGGGGTCCGCATCAGGCTACGAGCAGCTCCCGACGATGTCGGGCACCCTTCTCTCTACGCGGCCTCGTCGATTGACAGAAACCGGAGCGAACTCAGATTCAGCGAGCCCATCGACACGGCCGGAATTCGTCCGGACAGGTTCTCACTCTCGGTTGACGGTACGACGTACCCGATCTACGCTGCCTGGAGGTCGGGTTCGAACCGCCTGGCAGTCGGGTTGCTGCACGATCCTCTGCCTGTTGGCGGTCTGGCAACCGTCCGTGCGACAGGGATTTCCGACACGGCGGGAAACGGTATTGTCGACTCCGTTTCCACTGCGACGTTCACAGTCTCATCGATTGTCGATACCGTCCCTCCCCTCCTCCTCCCGACCGCCGTCGACTCGACTCACCCCTACACATTCCCCGATTCGATCCGCATTGCCTTCGACAAGCCGGTGCAGATCACGCAGATCGAAGGGGCTGTGGTAATGAGGGACAGCGTTGGGTCAATGGTGCCGTTTCGGCTCGAACGACGATCGCCCGCGGAATTCCTTGCCCGACCGCTCGATACCCTGTTCGGATCGACCCGAGCATGGCTGGAGGTCGACCTGCGTCGATTCTCGGACGCCGCAGGTAATCATGCCGACTCTACGGCACGAATTCTGGTGGCACTCCTCCCAATTCGCCAGCTTGGATCGCTCGAGGGCACCATCGTTGATACGGCGCAACCCGCGTCGGCGCATGTCCTGGTTCTCCGCGAGAGAGTTACGGGAAGGACCGTGACTCTGAGGAACCTACCCGCCGGGAAATGGTCAATTCCTGCGATTCACGAGGGCGAATACGACGTGACGGCCTTTCGTGACGCCGACGGCGACGGGGAATACGATTATGGATCAGCAGCTCCCTGGAGGGTCGCGGAGACGTTTGTCACGTGGCGTGGAACAGTCCGCGTGAGACCTCGCTGGACGACCAGCAACGTCGATCTTGTGATTGGGAGCGGTGGATCAAATTGATGGCGGCCCCCCCTTTCACATGTCCAGCGAGCTTCCTACCTTGTCCCGACTGCCCTTGAGCCGGCATGCTGCGTGAACCTCCACCGACCCCCAGCCGGCTTTGAAATAATCGTCCCTCTCAAAACTCCAACGCCCACACATTGAATCACGCACAATATTGCGGGGAGGATGTGGTATGAATGGACCACGCGTCGCATGGACGTATCTGGTCGATACCCTTGGGCAGAATCCGGTAGAGGGTATCATGGTGGATCGATCGAGTCATCCGGTTACGATCCAGTTGATTTGCAAGGGGCGCGATGAATGGCTGCCGAATGTCTCCGTTCATCAAGTGCGTCGACTGTCGGAACAGGGGAAGCTGCCGGGGTACGTCACCAGCTACTTGACGAGAACCGGGTTGATTGGCGAGGAATCGCCACCGTCTTGATCTGACGAGTACGTGCTAGAATGAAAGCGCCCCACGGCTCCTTATCTGCCGTGGGGCGCTTTCATTCTGGTCCCCACGGGTAACCCGCTTGCGCCGCTGCCGCTGGGAACTTGTTATCGATACGACCGCCACGGCCTCACCAGGCTGCTACAGCTCAATCTGAAAGAAGAGATCCACCGTGTATCGCGACCCTGGGTTGCTCGGATCATCGAACCGGGCTTGAACATGCCCGTTGATCACACGACGGACGGGATCAACCTCGAACGAGGTTTCAGCGTGGAGATCAACGTCGTTCGAAATCAGTACCCGTTCGCCTCCGGATACGGGATCGTCGACAAGCATTTCGACGCCGGGGCCGATCGCGGGGTCTCCAACCAGTGGGACGGTGATGGCATCCGCCATCAGCGTGTCCGTGGTGAACTTCATCTGACGGAGGAGCGAGCCTCCAGGGACGTCGCCAATGACATTGAAGCCCTCGATGATAATGCGAGGGGGACGACTAGTGGTGTCGATCAGGACGTTGCGGATCTGGGCGGAGATGGGGAGCCACGACAGTCCGTTGTCGACGATGATCAGGCGGACAGCGTCCGGCTGATAGAACTGACCCGACGGGGGCGCACCTCCCCCACCCCCGACAATGTCTATTTTTCGTGGCGTGTCGACCGACAATGGATCGGTACACGATGCAGCCGCCATGGCAAGCGCCAGGAGTACTCCGAAGAGCACTCCCCGCCCTGCTCGACTGGTCGAAGCGAAGCACGTCATAGGACATATCCCCGATTTTGACGTTACCGCCATCAAGACACGCGAACTGTCGCGCGTCCACATTCCAAACACCGCCGCCGCCATCAGAATCGAACCGACGCTCCATACAGCAATCCGACCTTGCGCGACACGTACGTCGTCTGATTGGATCGGTACGCCAGGAGCGAACCATGCAGACTGATTATGAACGACCATCGCTCTTCCGGCGCCAGATCGATCCCGATTCCGCCCCGAACGATGGCTCCCAATCCGGACGCACCGGCCGATGCTTCAACCAAGGGGGCACCATCCAGCAAGATGCCCGTGCGATCGCCAAGAAGACGATACGTCCCGGCAATCCACCATGTGTGCGGGTTCTGCTCGACCCGGACTTTCTGCCCATCCAGCGTCGTCTCGAATATCTGAGGGAACGCTTCCTGGCCAATCTCGACACCGGCGCGCCCGTGATCCGAAACGGCATAGAGTACTCCAAACGATGCGTTGTCGAACAAGGGGGAGGCGTTCGAAGGGAGCACCGTCGTGGGATAGGCAAGGGCGCTGAAGTTCCGCACGTGAAGGGACACGCCGAGAGGTCTGGAGCTGTCGACAGCAGGATATAGGGGCGTCGATTCTGTGGCGTTGAGAGAATCTACTCGCGGAGCCCCATCTGGTCTGGAGACGTCCGTTAGAGCAACATCGTCCCCGAGAAGCATCGGAACTGGCTCCACGGACGGGGAACGTGGCACTGAGACGAGGGACGTCGAGATGGCTGCTCTATCACCAGCGGAATGCGTGGTCTGGTTCCGATTGTGACCCGGAGACAACGTCGAACGTTCCTGATTTACGACTGCGACCGGATTCCCAATCGGTGTTGGAACCCTCATGGGAGCGGGGGCAACCGTTGCTGGCGGGGGACTGCCTGCAGCCAGTGCGGGACCGTTTAGGACCCGCGCCGACGCGATACCGATGGCGAACGACGACGACGACTCGGTATTCGACAACGATCCCGAGGGTGAGTCCGTGACGCCGAACAACCGCGCGCCAAGATAGAGCCCGACGATGCCGGTCAGGGCCGGAACCAGCACGTACTTCAGCGCGGAGGTCCGGAACGACCACGCGCGCCCTACTGTCGGGGGAGTGGCTGGACCGAACTCGGAATCGATGGCGGCTAGAAGCGACATCTTGAGGGCGTCTCCCGGGAGTATCCGGACGGCGTCAGAGTGGAACGCACGGCGCATGGTCATAGCGTCGCGAAGTTCAGACCGGATTTCCGGATCACTCGCTACCGCGTTGAACAGTCCCTCCTCTTCGTGCGGATCGAGTTCGCCGTCAAGGAAGAGGTGTAGCTGCTCCAGCTTCGACAGAGTACCAGGATTGTCCATGAAGAACAGAGAAGAGATTCAGGTCCGTGTTCAGGGTTGATCGACCATATAGGGTGCAAGGATCGTCTTCAGGCGTCGCCGGGCGCGAAAGATCCGAATCCTCGCGGTCGATAGAGAAACGCCGAGAACCTCGGCAATTTCCGCGTATGTCAGTCCGCTGTACTCGCACAGCACAAGGGCTTCGCGATAATCATCAGGGAGACTCTCCAGTGCCATCACCACGAGTGCCTGGGTCTCACGTCGGTCGAAATCGAGATCGTGATAGCCTAGATCAATACCGTCGAGCGGGAGCGTGTTGTTCGCTTTGCTTCGTCTGGCATTCAAGCAGAGGTTCCGGGCGATCCGCATCAGATACGCCTCGACATTAGTCATCACCTTTTCCCGGTGCGCGCTCCGGTAGAGGTTGATGAAGGTCTCGTGAAAGAGATCCTCCGCCATTTCGCGGGCCCCTACGACCCGGAGGCAATAGCGGTAGACGTTCGACGCGTATCGACGATAGAGTTCCTCAAACGCGGAGCGCCCCGTGCGGCCGGAAGCATTCATCCGCCCGTAAAGCTCGAGATCAGACAGCCGTGAGTGATCGCTCGACATACTCCTAGTACAACACCCCAGGGGACAGGTAATCACAACCGGGCGAACATTCCTTCACCCTTTCCGCTGCAATTGCCACTGGCATGGGACCCAAATATTGTATATTCGCAGTCCTTTCGCGGAAAGTTGGACAGGTGCCAGAGTGGTTGAATGGGACGGTCTCGAAAACCGTTGAACCCGTTTCGGGTTCCGTGAGTTCGAATCTCACCCTGTCCGCGCTTCACAATGAAGAGGCACGGCAGCGTCGTGTCTCTTCTTCTTTTTGATGCAGTGAATGCTGGAATGTAGAACAGAGCGGGGACAATCACCATCCACTCCCCTCCCCCTTATCCTCTGGCCATGCCGAGATGCTGCCACGTGCGATTGGGGCCTACCAGAGCCCGCACGGGCACGAGACGTTGGCGAGCTGACAGCGCCATATTGCGTCGCTGACTAGAGTGATCCGGACGAAAAAAAATTTCACGCACCCCTTGATCTGTCTGACAAATAGTCTATCTTTGCTTCGCCGAAGAATTCACCAGGTCCACGGTGAGTCGATCGGCACGATGCAGCTAGGTCCAGGCTGAAACGCCACTAGCGCCACACCAACCTCCCCAACAGCAGCCCACATCCCCCGGGCGAAAAATCATGATACCGTCACAGGGCGCGGCTTTTGCGCGCTCTGATCGAATCGTCGCGATTCGAAGAAGTCGACTTGAACAACAAGCAACCAATACACGACGGGGAGGGAGCCCACATACCCCCTTTCCATCCGCCGTCTATCAGCCCGGGTCCTAACGGGTCAACAACTCAACCTCAAACAAGGTGATTCATGAGAAGGTCCAACCGTATTTCCCTCTTGGCGCTGGTCGGCATTGTCTTCGCAGGCTCGCTCTTTACAACGAGCGAGGCGTCTGCGCAGGCCAACGGCGCTGCATCCACGAACGGGTCGGGTCTCGTCATCCGTGGCGTTGCGATTCACAAGGAGCGTGACCTTGAATTCGGTGCGTTGATTCCGAGCGCATCCGCTGGTACCGTAGTCGTCACGGCAGCTTCTTCAACGACACGCTCAGCTACGGGCGGCGTGACGCTTACGGATCAAGGTGGGTACACGCCAGCATCAGCCGAATTCGACGTCACTGGTAACCCGAACTTCACCTATACGATCACGCTTCCCACAAGCGTCACGATCACGAACACCACGGGTAACAACGAGACAATGACCATCACCAACTTCACCAAGTCAAACCAGGGCCCCCAGTTGAACGGCCAGGGAACGGAAACATGGTGGGCTGGTGGCACGCTGAATGTTTCCGCCGACCAGGCCGGTGGCCGGTACACCGGCACGTTTGACGTCGGCGTCGCGTACGACTAGGATAGCAAGCACCCCATGCCTGACGATGGCACACGGGTGGCTCCGCTCAATGCGAGCGCGGGCCACCCGCATCGCCTGTGTTGCAGCCCCCATGAACAATCCGAATCGAATCGCCATGTACTCCCGCACCAGAGCACCTCGCAGCATCGCACTCCAGCTGGACTCAATACCGAAGAAGCACGATTCACGTCTGACAATTCAGATCGTTGCTACCAGCCTCTTCCTTTGGCTTCTCCTTCTGACAACCGCCCCCGCGCAGGGTCCCAACGACTTGCTCGTTGCGCCGCCGCGCGCTGTCTTTGAAGGGAGCACCCGCAGCATTTCGATCAGCCTGATCAATCGCGGGTCGGATACAGGAGCCTACGTGATTACCATGAGGAACTATAGGATGACGGAAGAGGGGAAGTTGGAGGAGATTTCCCAACCAGACTCGGGACAGCTCTTCGCTGACGCCATAGTCAGGTACTTCCCTCGTCAGGTGGTACTCGCTCCCGCCGAAGAGCAGACGCTTCGCTTGCAACTGGTTGCCGGCAATGAAATTCCGGACGGAGAGTACCGCTCTCACATCTACATGCGGGCAATTCCCAGGGCCCGCGCCGCCGAGGAAGAGGTCGATTCGATGAGGGAAGACGGCATCTCGATGCGACTGACACCGGTGTATGGCATCATCGTTCCGGTGATTGTGCGACGCGGTGACGTGACGGTGGCAGTCGACATTCCGAAGGTCGACCTTGATATGACGAGTTCTGCGCAGCCGATTCTGAACCTCAACATCAATCGTTGGGGGACGGCCTCGACGTACGGTGACATTGCGGTCACGTACCAACCGGCGAGCGGCTCACCCGTGCAGGTCGGACGACTCAACGGCGTTGCGATCTACCCACCCTCCGCCTCAAGGGCCTTCCATCTTGGACTGACTCCGCCTCCCGGTACCACCCTAAGTGGCGGCCGTCTGATCGTTGAGTATCGCAGCCGTTCCACCTACAGAGAAGTAACGCTTGCCCGAGCAGAATTGAACGTACCATAGGAACAGGCTCCAGGTCCCCCCTTGGCGAACGAGAACCTCATCCTCCCTCACCCCCTCGCCCCTTCCCGTCGACACGTGGCTTGCGGGATTGCCTTCTGCGTCCTGTTTCTGATAGTGCCGCGTCCCGGACCTCTCCTCGCAACACCTCCACCGCCGGATAGTCTGGCCGAACAAATCGCGGTGCAGCTCACCGTCGACCGGCTCGGGTCCACCATCATTCCCGCACTCTACCGAGACGAGCGGGTCTTCCTTCCTCTCACCGAGATCTTTCGCTTTCTTGAAGTGAAGATGGTGCGCACGAGTAGCGGCGCAATCGTTTCGGGGTTCTTCATTGACGAGTCGAATACCTACGTCGTCGACACCCGGGAAAAGCGAATCGTCGTTGGCGAGAATGAACGATGGCTTGCGGACGACGAGATCATCACCTCAGAGACCGAAATCTACATTCAGCCGCAGGTGATCGCTGAGGCGTTCAACGTGGAGTGCCGGTTCAACTTCAGATCGCTCCACGTCCGTATTTCGTCTACCGAGGACTTTCCGGCGATTCGGCTGATGAAGCGGGATGGAGAGCACGATCGCTTAAGGCTCAGACGCGATTCGGCGATCGCCGACAAGTTGGTTGACCGCGACGCCGGCGCATTTCGGTTCAGCATCTTCGACTGGCAACTGGCGTCCAGCCGATCGTTCGATCGACACATCGAGACATACGACCTTTCCCTTGGTGGAGAATTGATGGGGGGTGATCTGAGCGCACGGTTGAATAGAACGATGGGAGACAGTGTCGGATGGCGGGACATTGACTGGCAATGGCGCTTTGCTGATCCCGGTGAGGGCTTCCTGACCCAGACGATTTACGGGCGAGGCATTACTCCACCGATCCCGGTGGCCTATGGGCTGATCGACGGGTTCTTCATGACCAATTCTCCCGTCCGCCAACGTAGGTCATTTGGGTCCTACCTGGTGTCGGGGCAGACGGAGCCCGGTTGGACCGTCGATGTCTACGTAAATCGCGAACTCGTAACGTTCACGATAGCCGACGCGGCCGGACACTACCAGGTATCGGTCCCGCTCACATACGGGTCGACGAACATCACTCTGAAGTTTCTCGGACCATGGGGCGAGGAGCGAACGGAGGAGCAGCTCATTCGCGTCCCCTACACGTTCCTGCCGCAAGGGAATATCGAGTACGCGGTGTCGGGTGGTCTCTCACGAGAAGAGTCGCCGCGCTGGCTGGCTCAGGGCGTTGCGCAGATCGGGATCCTCCCCGACCTCACCGTCGGATTTGGCACACAATACCTGACGCGCTGGCCGGAGAAACTCCTGCTTCCGTACGGAACACTGTCGCTGCGCGTCAACGACGAGATACTTGCCGGTGTTGAATATGCCGCCGGATACCGTCTTGCCGCACGTGCCAGCCATGTTAGTGCGTCGGGTCGGTCGGTCGAGGGTCTGTACCAGGTCCTCTATCCTGACCCTTCCGCCTCCAGCTTGTCCGGAAGACTCCACAAAGGGCGCGTAGCCCTTTCGTCCCCCTTTCATCTTGGGATGCTCCTGGGAACGGCGGGCGTAGCAGGCGCCTACGAATGGGGCTCGTCGGAATTCTCCGTTGCCGCCCTCGAGGCGAACCTGGGTCTCTACTTTCATGGGTTCGCGTTGGGATACTATCTGAACGGATCCCTACCACGGTGGAGCGGTGAGTTCCTGAAGGGAGATCTCAACAGTACGCTCACCATATCGCGCCAGATATTCTGGCAGGTCAGCGCCCGATCGAATCTCCGCTTCGACTACATCCGGAATCGCGTTGTTGGGCTTGGCGCTCGTATCGAGCGTGGGATTCTCGGACTTGGGCAAGCGGCTCTTTCAGCGAACTACTCCACGATCGACAAACGGACTGTCGTCCAGTTCGATTTCAAGTATGATCTCCCTTTCGCAGGCTCACGGCTCACTCTCCGTAGCGATCAAGGGAACCTGAGTCTGAATCAGAATTTCGGTGGCACGATCGCGTATGACGACGCTGCGGCCGAGGTGCTCGTCGGGAATCGATCAGCCGTGGGGAGGGGCTGTATCACGCTGCGCCCGTTCCTCGATGAGAATTCGAACGGTCTGTTTGACGAAGGGGAACCGGCCGTCGAGAACCTGGAGGTGAAGGCGAACGGAGGAAGGATTATGGCTGGTGAGGATGGCATCGTCCGTATTGCTGAGCTCCCCGCATACGAGACGTGCCGTATCGAGCTTTCACCTCGAAACCTGGAGTACCTGAGCTGGCGACCGGTGTTCAAGGTGATCGACGTCATCGTCGACCCCAACAGCTTCAAGGAAATACCGGTGCCAATAACTGTTGCAGGCGAGGTGGTAGGGGCGGTGACGAAAATGCAGGGGGCCCTCGAGATGGCTCAGGGTGGCGTCCGAGTGCTGTTCAAATCGACCACCACCGGCAAGATCGACACGGTCACAACGTTCTCGAACGGGGAGTACGATTTGATGGGTCTTGCGGCGGGGACGTACGAATCGTACGTCGATCGGGCGCAGTTGCGTGCCCTGGGTCTTCAGTCGGAACCATCCGTCTCCCACGTCACGCTTCGGGCGGTTAGAGAGGGCGACTTCGTTGACAACGTTGCTTTCAAGCTCTATCCCCGCCCGACCGCCTCTCCACGTGGAAACGATCCCGATGCGCTCGCCGAATTTGAGCTCCCCTTCCCCGTTGGATACAGTCGGACGATTCCCGTCGACGCCACATTGCTCGATTCAGCCTCTGCTATTACGGCATTCCTGGATAGTGTAGCGGTGATGGGCGTTGGAGGCGAAACACCAATCGCCATCGAGGTTCAGGGACTCGTGGCAACGTCGTACAGATCCGACGAGGTAGCTGAGCTGCAGATGTACATTCAGGGGATTCGCAACCACCTGCTCGATGCCGGAATCCCGGAAACCGCAATTCACTGCCGGCCGCCGCTTGCATCGTTGGTCGGGAGCGACCAATCCAGCATGGTCGTCGTGATTCGAATTACGCCTCGCTGATCGGCCGCCTGATCGCCACATTGACCGACGGGCGCTGCCTGCCGGTTCCCGCAGATCGTTGTCTAACGGTTTCACCGACCATCGTCCGCGTATAACGCGAGCCACCCGTAAACACCCAACACGCTTCGGACTGCTTTCCGCCTGGACGTTTGAGTGATGGAGATTTCGCACCGGAGGTGTATCCCGATGGCTGTGTGCGGCCGCAACAACCAAGCCGCGATGATCCGATCGATTCTTGGTGGGCCAGCACGTTCGCCGTCAGGCGACCACTCGGCCCGGAAGCCGCTCATCTGTTAGATCGATGGCGAGCAACCGGACCGACATGCCGTTTGTGTCGAGGATCAAATAGAGGCCGCGAGACTCCGCAACCGGGGTTGCATGGAGCCGGGACGAAGTGAGACTATTGCGCCGAACACGTCGTCGACCGCCTTGAGATTCCCACGGATGCGCACATCGTGAATCTGTCTACTCCCCGTTGATCGGTTTCTTCACCGTCACGTCCACGGACCGACTCAGGAATCGCCCTTCGGGGAGATCGTTGTCAAAACGCTCGACCGATTCGCCGAGCCCAATAGCGCGATCCACGGGTACCCCGAGTGCCCTGGCTGTGTTCTGCGCGCGGAGCCGGGAGAGATCCAGGTTGTGGGCGGCATCGCCGACGCGGTCGGTGTAACCGGCCACATCGACCTGGGCGTTCTCCGCTGTCTCACCTCGAATGAGGTTAACGATGCGCATCGTGCCCGATGTAAGGTTCGCTCGATTGAAGTCGAACGTGATCATGTTGTAGCGATGGAAGATCGTATCGCCCAGTCGCTCCTCGCGCTTCCGATTGACGCTGATCCAGGTGACGTTGACCGTGTCGCGCGCCTGAACTGCCTTCCCCCTTCCATCCTTCACATCCAGTGTCGCCAGGATGGGAGCGCTACCGTTCGGTGCCGCACCGTCGTCCGCAGCCATGTTCCAGTCCAGCGATGGCGGGAGCGAGCCACTCCCCTTGAACTCCTTCAACCGCGTCCCCTCCTGCTCAAGACTGATCTTCCACTCCCCCACGCCCGCGTCCGCCCGCAATTGCGATTTCACGCGAAGCAGAGGAGGATCGACCGTGCGTAGGGTATCCGTGGTCGTGACAGGCTCCAGGATCTCCGGCATAGTTGAGACGATCTCAACACGCCGATTCTCGGCCATCCCATCCGGGTCGTCGGGGTTCGAAGCGTTGACCGGCAGATTCCGTCCGGACGTTGCTATCCGCTCTGCATCGATCGACCACACGTCGATCAGATAATCCTTAATCGTCTGCGCGCGACTGCGGGACAGCGAGACGTTTCCAGACTCGTCACCCCGGTCGCTGTTTGTTCCGATGAGCGTCAAGCGTGCTTTCGGGTACTGCCGCATTCGATACCCAATCGTGTTCAGGGTCTGGTAGTACACGTCGAGCGTCGACTTGTTGTGGAGTCGCGCAAGCTGATAATCATCCGCCTGCGCCGCTCCAATGTGCGAGTACCGATCGGGAAGATCCGATGAGCCCTCTTCAAAGAAGATGAACGGCAGGAGAGAATGCATCCGGGTCGACACGAATTCTTCAATCGTTAATCGGAGTCCATCCACCTCCTTCCCGTTAGCCACACTGTAGGCGCTGAGGACGGCAGCAAGAACCGGCTCCTTGACCGGTGGCGGTGGAGGAAGGGGCATCTTTGGTTCCGGTGGTACGTCGGGAACAGGGAGCGAGTACTTCAAAGCCACACCGCCGCGTGCCTGATGGATGCGCCAGTCAAGATCGCTCCGGACGCCGGTCAATGGATACGTGTAGCTGAGCATCGGAGCGAGGATCATTGTCTCGCGCCTGTTCAACGGAAGCTCGTAGTCAATCTCGATGAGCGCACCGATCTGCAGTGCCGGCTGCTCCATATCGCCGGTGAACTCGTTCCGGATCTGCGACCTCTCCCCCTTCTCGTTGATGAAGACACCTGAACTCGGCGCCACCAGTTCCTCCTGTTGACTGAACGTGCGCGCGGCAAGGTAACCGACCTCGGGTCCGAATCGGATGTTCAAAGGAGCGCCCCATGGTTGCATCCCGAGAAGAATCCCCCCCCCGACGAGCTCGAACGGTGTACTCAGCTGGTATTCCGAAATGCCGCTGGTGGTGTCCTCCCCACTCAGTGCGACAGGGCCGATTTCACGCTGAACGGTCTGCCGAGCACCGACGGAGAAATACCCCGTGTGGGCCTGCAGTCTCCAGACGTCGTTGATCGGAAACTCCAGGAGCAGAGCGCCTCCGAATATCCCACCACCCAGG
Source organism: uncultured Alphaproteobacteria bacterium (assembly GCA_964462535.1). GTDB lineage: Bacteria > Bacteroidota > Ignavibacteria > OLB7 > OLB7 > CAYWXV01. Next base: position 5,539 of record CAYWXV010000042.1, on the reverse strand, counting down.
CCACCGGAGAACCGCCCGCTGTCACAGAGGAGACAGGTCGGGGCCTCCGGGATCCCGGCGAAGTCTGCCTGATGATAGACAAGTCCACCACCGAAGAAGAACCCGATGCGTGGCATCATTCGCTGCCGTGCCAGGCGGGACGAGTCGACGGGACTGACCTGCGCGTTGCTCTCGGTTGACAGCACCGCTGTCAGCACGAGTGTCGTCGCGAAGAGCGATCGAATGAGAGATCGACCTGTCATTTCGAGAGGAGTAGGGGTTGTATGCTTCGACGAGCGGGTGTGACGAGCACCGCGTAGTAGAGTCCAGATGGAGCGCCGGTTGCATCCCAGCGTCGGGCGTGCGGTTGGCGCGTCATCTGTTCTCCATTGATCAATCTCGATACGACGTTTCCACGCGCATCGTAAATGAGCAGCCACGTCGGTTCGTCGGAGACCGTCTCGAAGACGATGTCTGTCGTCGGGTTAAACGGATTCGGGGCCGCCATCTTGATGCCGAACTGGCCACTCACCTCCACCAATCTGTTCCCTCCGACTGTGCAGATCCCATCAAGCGTAAAGAGACCGTTGCGACGTGTGACGCGAACCTTGCCATCCGTCCAGTAGAGCGTGTCGATGATCAGGCGGGTCGAAAGCGAGTCGCCAAGGAGAGCAACCGCATCAATGAACCCGAGCGTGTCGCCGACGTTCGGCGTGCCAGGGTTCATCATTTCGACGTTGATCAGCCTGCTCTCCCCGTCCGTTGAGATAGCGTATGAAGAGGCTGTGATCCCGAGGGACGAGATCGTGGTATCGAGTTCCCACCTGGCGCGCGCGCCGGTCAGAAGGAGGGCCTTGCGGTTGACACGAATGACTCCCTTGAAGGAGCGCGCCTGTGCGGCGTTCAGATCCTTCCCACCATCGACCACAATCGGAATCGAGACGCTTGCTCCCGGCTTTGCGGTCACGTCTGCGGCAAGACTGATTGACGCGACACCTACCGCGATTATTCCCCCCTGGGCACGCGTGATAACCACCGTCGTGTCAGGACACGGGGTGCTTTGCCACGCGATGAGCTCGGAGAGTTGGGATGCGGTGTCGGACGGACTAATGCGAACCCTGACAACCAATGAATCCCATGCAGGGATGACCGTCGTGCCGGTAGGCCAGACGATCTCGAATGGTGGATCGATCGTCAACCGATCGACCGTAACAGCGCGTCCGGTTCGGTTGCTCAGCACCACCGTCTTCTCCACGGTCGTGGTGACTTCTACCAGACCAAAGTCCAGGACGATCGGCGTCGGGCGCAACTGACGGCGGCGTTCACCCATCAGGTCGATAGTGATGGCCGTGTCCAACGGATCTTCGGTGACAACCACAAGCGTCGCAGTGTTCAATCCATCATGCATGGCTCGCGACGGGATGAAGCGATACGGGATGGTCACCGACATTCCTGCCCCAAGCGAGTAGGGGTACGTCAACGACGATCCCTGTTGGAAGGCAACGGCATCCGCTCCTTCCAATCGGATATCCCTGATCATGTATGCCGACGTCCCAGTGTTCTCCACAACGACGTCGAGAGTGGAGTCCTCGCAGAACAGCCGAGGACCGTAATTGAGCGAGCGCTGCCGCACTATCATGTTTGCAAGGCTGCCTGTACCACGTAACGGGAGGCAAATCTCCTGCGGGCACGGAGCGTCGATGACATAGCAGAGTTCGGCCGTGTAGGCACCTTGCGCCGGAGGATTGAAGGCCACATCTACAGCAGCTACCTCGCCCGGTGCCAGTTCGGTCGGCAGGTTGGTACCGACAACCGAGAACGGGGTACCACTCTGCTTGATATATGCCTGGGAAATCTTCAGCCGGGCATTGTTGGGTCCCGTGCTCGTGTTGTTCAGCGCTGCCGTCTTTATGCTGATCGATCCAACTCGCGAGGGACCGAAGTTGACGGCGCCGACGGAGAAGGCGAGCTCGAACCGCTCACCCCGCACCGGAATCCGCACCTGATTATCGCAGTGTCGAAGGGTCGCGATCAGCGTGTCGAAATAGACACCGGGGGCGCCCGGATCGAAGCGAATCGTGAGACGTGATGGCGTCGCCCCTGCGGGAAGGGTTACGGGCGTGACAGGGTTGACGGCAAATGCGGTTCGCTGCGCGAACTGCATCGTCACCACTTCATCCAGCGTTCCAAGGTTCTGAAGCGATAGGGCGCGAATCTGTGGCCCCATGCACTGGAAGTCTGGTGCGAATTCAAGCTCGCGAGGGAGCGCCGCACCAGTGGTATCAAGGATGGCAATCGCCGAGTACTCGCGACGAAGCTCGACCGGCATGATGACCGGATCGCCACCGGCGTCGGAAGACGCGGTTCGAATCGTAATTCGATCGATCACCACGCCGTGCGCTGATGGGGCCCAGACCACATCAAACGCCATGGAATCACCCGGTGCGACTACTACCCCGGAATCGAGCGGTGTCGACGGAATGATTGTCAGATCACTCGCCCCACTCGACACCCCAGTTACCGTCTCAACGGCGCTACCGTTGTTCTTCAGAATGATTCGTCCCGGGACATCCTCGATCGGATCGTCCAGACATGAATCGGCGGTCAACACCAGACGTGATGGGTAGACCTGAAGACGCGAGCGAACGGCGGTTCCGAAGACGTCGCGGCACTTCTCCGCCTGACAGACGCCACCCAGTGTCACGCACATGCGCGACGGCCGAAGCGCACCGACAGATGTCGGCTTCCAAATGACATCGCCCTCGATCGATTGCCCAGGCAGGAGCGTTCTTCCGATGAGCCCTGGGTCGATTGAGAAGTCTGCGTTTGGCGGATCGATGCGGACGTTGGTGATCGTCACCGGGATTGTGTCCCGATTTACGAGGGAGACCCTGATTGGGGCGCTGGCCGAAAGGGGCACCTCTCCATATGCTAGCGAACCCGGATTGACGTCCACGCGCGGCGATACGCCCAACGCTTTGATTGGGAGGCGCACGAGCGAATCACACGGGTTGATTCTGAACTCGAGCGTGTCGTAGAATATTCCAATGTCGGTCGGCGAGAACCGGATGCGAACCTGCACATTGTTCGACAGCCCCAGATTTCGGGGGATCGTGGCCGAGTTCGGCTCGATCAACACGAATGGCGCGTTCAGTCCATCGGTGGAGGCCACCATTCCATCCACATCCCCTTGATATCGGAACTGCAGAATCGTATCGAGGCTGGAGCCGAGGCAGATTGCACCCAGGTCGATTCTCGACGGAACGAACTGCGGATCGATGAGAAGCTTGCGTCCTGTAAGAGGAATGGAACGATCGGCCTGAGCCACACCGGCAAGAGTGCGCGGATCGTTCGTCTGAAGCCGTAGAGAGGCCGTTGAGGTACCGCTACCGGAGGGAACGAATCGAACTGAGAGCGCGACGCTGTCCCGAGCGGGAATTGAGAACGGCGAGTTGTTGGGAGCAAGCAGCGTGAAGTCGGGGGAGCCGCTGAGTGAAGGCGTTATCGTCAACACTGCGTCACCAACGTTCTTCACAACAAGTCTCTCCGTTCGCTCCGTTTCGCATTGCAAGTCGGCAACGTGGAGCGAATCGGGGACTGACATTTTCGGGATGATCTTCAGCGTGACGACGTTGGCCGCCGCCTGTGAGAGTACCCAATCCGGCACGGCGCCGGGCGACGTAGCTCCCCCCCCCTTCTGAGCTGCACAGAAGTAGTAGTCTCCCTCGACGGGTGGCAAATCGATAATGACCGACCACCTTCGCGAGCCCGGCGTATAGGTGACGGCGGGCGCCAGCATCCAGTCGGTATCGTCACGACGATAGTAGAGGCGAAGTGAGTCCGAGCTGTTGCCGGATCCGGTTATGGTCACCAGTCGGGCGTCGACGTAGCTCAGCGAGTCGATGGATGGACCGGCGTACAGGCTTGAGCCGGTACTCCCGGTGGCACCATCAAATGGGAACCCGTCGAAACGAAGACGCCCCGGGCTGCCATCACCACCGTTTCCAGAGGCGAAGCCACCAAGAGCGAAAAGACGTCCGGCATCGGACTCGATAGTCTTGGCACCAACGGCGACATAGCCACCGGAACCACCCCCGGCGCCACTTCCGGCGACGCCGTTCGCCCCTGCAGCGTTAATGCGGAACTGGTTGTCGAGCCGCTCCATCGAGTAGAGGACGATAGCGCCACCGCCTCCTCCACCACCGCCTCCACACTCGTTCGAATTGGTGCTGTTTCCACCAGCGCCGCCCGAGCCGCCTGCCACCGGCACACCCTCAATGTTACCGTGAGCGCGACCGCCTGTGATGAACGTTGAGGCGGATCCATCCTTCCCGTTGTCGGTGTAGCCACCTCCGCCACCACCTCCGCCGGGGGCATTTCCCGCCGCACCACCATTCCCGGGCGTCACGTTGCCGGCGCAGTATCCACTTCCACCTGAGCCAAATGGATGACCGGTGCCACCGCCCGCTGAGGTAGGATCGGTACAGGTCGGCCTGCCATCCCCTCCTCCACCGGCCCCATTGAGGCTGCCGCCAGCGGGGCCGGACGATTCCCCATCTGCCGCGTATGCTCCCGACCTCCGTCCACCCGCGCCCCCAACCGTGTATCCCGACCCTCCGGTGCTCCCAGCCGATCCGTTGCACACATCACCACCACCGCCGCCGCCGCCAGCCGCGCCATTGGACCCGTTCGCATTCACATGAAGAACCGTGCTCCCGTCAATGACGATCGGTCCGCGCGAGATGAGAATGAAGGGGAGGTATCCCTGATTGCCATTGGCGGCATTTCCATCGGGATCGTTTGTGCTGACCGTGAAGTTCCCGCCACGCAGGATAAGGCTGTCGACGATCATAGCTCCACGCGGTGACCGCAGCCCTAACTGACCACCACTGCCGAGAGCTCCGCCGCCGCTCAGGACGCCATTGCTCCCCAGATTCTGGGGATCGACGATCGTGAACGAGCGGTCGGTGACGCTCTGGCCGTTTACCGTCACGGCAAGCGATACGGGGCCACGATACTTGACACCGGGCTTGACGAAGATCTGGGTGGAGATAAGGCGTCCGTTCCAGCTGACGACAACGGGTCCGACAAGGATCTTCCCTGCGTCGGTCGATCCGGGCTCGACACGGACGGCATCGCCGGGGAGATTCAGATAGAGCCCGTCAGCACCGAAATTTCCGGGATTGTCGGCGGGCCCGATGATCTCGACGTACGTGTTGAGCCCTTCGGCCCCGATGTCGGGAATGACGTAGGATATGGTGGGCTGTCCCCGCCCGATAGCGGCAAGGAGGAGAAGCCCCAGGCAAGCGGCGTAGATGGACCTCATCACTGCACAGGGGTATGATGTCCGATGAACGAGCATTCCGTCATCGGTTCAACAATCGCAGGTAACGGCGATCGCCAAAGTTGTTCTGGGGAGACGCAGAACCGGTAGTGCTCTGCTGGACCCGGCCAATATACGGCAAAAAGTCTTTTGTGGGGAGTGGGGAGGCGGCTGGGGGGCTGGGCCGCTGGGCTGCTGGGCTGCTGGGCTGCTGGGCTGCTGGGCTGCTGGGCTGCT
>CAYWXV010000041.1:0-23326 GCA_964462535.1 uncultured Alphaproteobacteria bacterium | reverse complement strand
TAGTCTCCCGATCACGGCAAATCAGAACGGCGCGAACATACGAGGAAACGGAGGGGAGAGGCTACTTCCCCTCAGTTTCCTCCGTGGTAAAATTCCCGGCACCTACTCAACGAGGGACATCCGACAGATCCAGGCGATCGATCCACTCGTCGCGCGAACGCACACCCGACGCTGCGCGGGTGAAGATGAGATCGAAATAGACAGGGAGATGATCGGACGCATCGTGCAGACTCTGTGCGATGTCGGGATCCACCGCAGTGTTCGGCTGTGCGTTGATCGAATCGTTGAAGTGCTTCCCGTCGTTGCCGTAGGTCGTGTACGATCCTTCGCGATAGCGCGCGAAGAGCGAGCCTGATATCAGGAGCCAGTCGAATCGATCATCCATTCCACCATTCGCACCACCACCGAACTGACGTCCCCGTGTCGACTGCGTATGGACATCGGCATACTCGGCGCTGTTGTGCCACTCACCGACACGACCGATCGGATCCATGACCTCGCCAGCCGGACGGATTCCTGAGTAGGTGAGATTGAAGTAGGCTGTCTCTGTGGACGTGTAGACGTTCAGATCGCCGGCAACAATGCGATGGACGTTCTCCGACGAATCGAGCGACGCCCGGACAAGAGACGCCTCGACACCACGTTGCACAGCATCGGTGTCCGCGTCGCCCGCCTTCAAGTGCAATCCCCAGACATCGACGGTATCACGCGAAGCGCGCACAACCAACCGCCAACGATCGACGTTGCGGAGAGGGGTCGCAATGATCGCATGGTCTATGACATCGATACGCGAGGAATCGTAGAAGAGGGCATTGTCGGAGTCGGGGCCGTCAACGAAGGGACCTGCAACAAGCCATGGCGTTGTTGCCAGGGCGTCACGCGCGAAGAGCTGAAGCCCCATCTCACCCTCCATTTCCTGAACGACCAGAAGAGCGGGGCGTATCGATCCGAGCACATCCTGAAATGAGAGAACGCGTGTTGGGTCTACCGTCTGACCATAGTTCAAAAGGTTGTAGGTGCAAACACGAATCGTGTCCGAAGACTGTGCGTGGCCGGCATTGGCCACCAGAAGTGGAGCAAGAAAAACAAGTGTGAGCAGGCGATACATGGCGGTAGAGAATCGGTGAGAGACGATGGTCGGACGTGGGATGTGACGAAGGTACGGTCGCGCTGGAACACCACAAAAAAAAACCCCGACGAAGGTCTTCGCCGGGGCTTGCGACCATGCGACAGTATGCGACCCCTGCCACATTCGGGGCCTTGGATGCATGCGCCCTCTGCCGCACGGCGCAATGAGCAACTGGTCGAGAGAGATTGTAGAGAAGGACGGTGGACCTGACGGACGATCAGCGTAGACCGGGGAGGGTGGAGGGCTCCGAAGTGGACGCGCGGCAAACATAGAATCCGGTGGCTATAGACGCAAGCAAACGGGCGGCGGATATCAAAAAAAAGCGGCGCCCCGGATCACCACGACCAGGACGCCGACGGCTCAACACTCTGCTGCCCTCGCCACAATGTGCGGGCCTTGCTGTGCAGGCGCCCATTGCTGAGGCCGAATACCGTGGTAACAGGTATGAGGGTGTCAAGCCATACAGGCTCGAAAACTGCGCCCACCGAGCCTGAAGCTTTCAGTTGTAAAGGGGGTATGAAAACAAAGGAGGGAACCGACCGCCGCCGCCGTTTTGGAGTAGAGGTGAAGACGCGGCGTCGTCCGATACGAGGGCAAACATACTCGCAGTGTCTGATAAATCCAAGAGGTTTCTTCGATCGAGCCCTTATCCTATCTGACAGGCATTCCAGCTCCGACTGTATCGAACGTCTGACTGAGATCGAGTCGCTCATCGGTGTGATGCGTCGCATTCACATCCGCGGCTGCACCGACACTTCGATAGAGCACACCGAACACATCTGCGACAAGCAGCCTTCCGTCGGGATGAAGAGCAACGCTCATGAGTCGCCAGTCTCCGATCCCGTTATTCATCCGTGTCCACGTAGCACCCCCATCTTCGGAGGCATAGAAGCCTGAGTTGGCGGCTACTGCAACGACACGCCCACCCGGTAGCGGGAGAACGTTCACCACAATATCGTGCAGCGTTGTCGTCGACCAGGAGAGTCCGTCATCAGGCGATCGCAGGAGATAGCCAACGCCCCCTAGCGCCTGCTCTGCTGCAAGCGTGATTGTTGGAGGGAGTCCGGCAATTGTGATGACGTACTCCGTCTTCAATGCCGTCTGCTGCCACGTTGTACCGGTGTCGCGTGAAGCCCACACACCGCTGTCGGCGCGAGCAAGGAGTATCGCTCCCGAAGGCGTCTGGCCTATTGAGAGACCGAACGAAAAGTCGGCAACGGCCATCCAGCTTGCCCCGTCATCTGTCGATCGATAGAGGGCGTAGTCGGTAGCGACGAAGATTGTCCCGCTCCTGGTCTCAAGTATCGTTGGGGTATATCCGGGGACGTCGGTCACGGGGAAGGGGCGAAACGTCTCGGCGTTGTCATCGCTGACGAACAGACCGTTGTCGGATGGGATGTAGAGTCGTCCCGATGGTCCGATGTAGGCGGGACCGTACGTCACGGTTTGCGGGATGTCGCAGGTCCACCAGGTGGTCCCCCAGTCGTCGCTGTACTTAGCGACACCCCCTACTCCTGCGGCGATCAGTCTTCCACTCTTCAGAATCGTTATGCACCGAGGTCCGCCGGGCATTCCCGGGCTACCCTGCAGTGGCTCCCACTCGATCTGTTGAGACATTGCGTTCGATCCCACAATGAGGAACAGAAGGGCTGATAGAATCGGTACGCGAATCATAAGTCTATTGTATGAACGATGATTGAGTGATGGCGACCCTTTGCGGGGCGGAAGTAGTTCGAGCACACACAGGTAATTCCGTGAACGTCCTTCCACCCCGCATGCAGGGTTTCATTGTGGGTTTCTCACACCCTTATCGCGCAATGACCATCCGTTCCGCGCGCGACTCGGACCCTCTCTCCACGACTACGAAGTAGACACCCGAGGGGAGCGCCGACACGTCGATCGATCGGACGACATCGTTCCCTTGGGCGATACTCTGCCGCAGTAGTCTCCGTCCAAGTCGGTCGACAACCGAAAACGTCGTGCCAGATTCCACAGTGCCGAGTCTCAGCAGCGCCGATGTCTGGGTAACGGGGTTCGGTACAATCGAGAGGGGTTCAATCGCAGCGGCCGGAACGCTCGCAGGTCCACCAACTCCGGGCACAACCACCTCGAGTGTCCATGCCTGTCGACCCGACGGTTCACCGGTGGCGTGCGCCTCGATGATGAAGTCGTAAAACCCCGCTTCCGTTGGGACCCAGACGATCTCGCCGCTCTTTGCATCAATCGTTGCTCCATCAGGAATCGTGATTGCCGCGAACGAGACGTTGAGGAAGGAGTTCTGGCTGAACTCCCCGGCGACCTGCGGATCGTATCGGTACTCCTTGAAGTATTCCGTCCGCGTAGGGGGATCGGTGAGGAAGCGGGTGGCCCCGCCGCCGTTGTACTTGCTGAAATCTCCGTCGTTGAAATCTCTTCCGCAGACGATTGAGACGATGTTGCTCGGATCACTCACTTCGCGTTGCACCGGATTGTCACGTACCGCGACGACGTAGAGGGCATGCGCCGCGCAGCAGATGTCGATGTCGGCCTGCGTAAGCGTGCAGCTCATCTCCTTTGTTTCGGCAACGGGCCGGTAATCAGACCACCCGCCATCGCCGAGCTTGCGGGCGTAGACAATGAACAGGTCGGCATCATCGGCAGGATGCGTCCAACGCACTGTTGCACGATAGACGTCGTTCGATCCGAAGACCGTAGAATCGGAGATCCAGATTGCGACCGTCGCGTTCTCCGGAGGGGTAACCAGGGCGGTCACGGGTGCCGAAGAACCGGCACCGATCGCGAGGAGTGCGACAAGGGAGGGTAGTGTGATGAGGCGTTTCATATGCAGTGCTCCTTTCCGTTTGTCTGGCTCCAGGCGGCTGCGTGCCGATTGGAGTCGTTTGGTCGGACGGAGAGGCTTTCTCAGTGCTGATATCGGATTGTGATCGTTCCCTGCATGATGAGGGGGCGCCCGAAGACAAGCAAGCGAACAGAGATGGTGCCATCGATCACTCCGCCTTCCGTCGAGGGGGTCAATGCAATTCGGAGTTCATCGTCGCCACCTGTCGACTGATGCCACTCATTTCCAATAACCCCCGACGTGACGTAGACCGACGCACCCTCGGCATCATCAGGATTGCCTATTACGCCGTGCTCTATCCCATCGGCCGGAAGGTCTCGCAGCGACAATCGGATCTCGCTCACCGTGGGGGGATTCACCGGGTCGGCTGCGGGAGTACCCCGCAGACGGAGAGAGACCTTGGGGACGCCATTCGACGTATCGACCGAGCCACGTTCGATTGTGCAAGCGTAGTCACGCGGATCGGGGTCGTCCAGAGTGAGCGCCGAGCTGATGATCTGAAGCGGTGTCCCCGTTGAGTCGACGATGCTCTCTCGTGGCGTGTCCAGATCAAGGGGCGATGTGCAGGACGTTATCGTGCTCAGCGCGATCGGCAACGCCAACAACAGCAACCGCACGGAGCGAAACGGCGTTACCATAGACGCGTTGAGACCCCGTAGGTGAACGAGACGCGTCGTGACGTGAACCATGTCTGCTGATAGGAGTAGGCTAGCAACGAACCCTCCATTCCGGCCGTCAAGGTTGTTCGATCGTCGTTGAACAGGCGGAGTCCTATCTCCATGCGCCCGAGCGCCCCGACGCTGGTCCCACCGGCGTACGCGCCGACATACGGGGCAAGTGGTACCCCCTTGAACAGATCGTCGAACATCACGCGGTAGCGAACACCCACCGACGTCAGCGCCGGCGCCTGACGGTACGTGACATGCCGTGGTTGCTGTGTGAAATTCCCAGTCAATGCTGTCGGCTCTGTCCCGTCGTATTCCTGATTGAACATTTCTCTTCCAACTTCCAGGCCGATCTCGGTCCGGTCGTTCAGTCGATAGCGAACACTCGCCGCAATGTTCTCCAGCCCGCCAGATTCGGAGGGGAGTGAGACCGCAGGGAACGAGGATCCGGCTATCCCATGAAGGCCGAAGCCAAGCCCCGGCACCCCCTCCGGCTCGGGATAGAGTGTCGGCTCCATCGCACCGACGATGACCGGACCATGCGGTTTGGCGGTAGTGGTCGTGCGCGATTCCGGTAGGACGATTACGTTCGGTCCCGCACGCAGCTGCGCGACGAAAAGCTCCGGGTAGGTGGGGGATACCAGCGTCGAGCGCGTGGATGGGGCAACGTATTCGGTTGGTACGCGCGCCCGTTCTGTTCTGATGAACGAGGCCTGCCTAACGGGGGCCGATGATCGGGCCGTTGCCGCAATCGATCGCGCCGGCGGAGGCTGGGCGTCCCGTCCGACCGTTGCCGCCCAACCTCGTGCCGTGCGCGCTGCCAGGTCCGTTATCGAGCTCATGGGCCCCGGGATCGCTGGCGTACCTGGAGTTGTCATTTCTCTTTGGCCTATCACGGATATCGACAGGAGGGTGAGAACGATCGCCGCAGCTGCCCACATCCCCCGGCTCCACGTGAACACGAGGAGGGAGGGCTCCTTCTGTAAGGCGACGGTCGCACGTGGGAAGATTCGCCTCTCCACTGATGCCTTGAGTGCCGGAGGTGGATGGAGGTGGCTAACATCATGAGCGACCATCGACCGAACGAAGATCCCTTCCTTCAATTCAGACCGGAGGTCGGAGTCGCTGGCGAGCGCAGCGAAGAGTTGCATCTCTCCGGCCGAGTCGAGTTCGCCATCTATGAAGGCGGACACCAGGCCGCTCCCGTCGTCGTGTGTGTCGTGAATCATGTTCGTTTCCGTCTGTGCCGTGTCGGCCTAGAGATCGGCTATGTATGGGGCCAGTTGCATACGGAGCATGGTTCGCGCCCGGTGTATTCTGACTTTGACATTGTTCAATGAGATATCAAGCAGCGCGGCGATCTCGCGATACGAGAGTCCGTCATACTCCCGAAGCACGAATGCCTCGCGATAGTCTTCGGGAAGTGTCGCGATCGTTGCCCGAAGGAGTTCAAGCAGCTCGTCGTTCTCGTACGCCCGACCATGCGACACGAGATCCAGGTCGTCGATCGATGAGAGTCGGTAGTGCTTGCTCCCCTTGGCGTTCAGGCAGAGATTCCGAGCAATGCGAATCAGAAAACCGTGGACGTTTGTCATCGTCCGCGCGTCGGCTGCACTTGCGTAGAAGCGCGCGAATGTCTCTTGAAAGACATCGTCCGCCAGCGGGCCATCCCCCAACACACGCCGGCAATACCGGTAGATGGAGGGAGCGTGCCGGTCGTAAAGAATGGAGAAGGCACGATGATTCTCCTTCGCCTCCGGACACATCAGAGCGAAGAGATCTGCGTCCGATAGTTGCGCAAGCTCCCTGGGCATGATGTGCCGAATAACAGAGCCTTTGCCGATAGGTTACACACGTGCAAAAGAAAGTGGGGAATCGATCGTGAATCGATCCCCCACAAGTGATGTTGAAACGCTGATTGCTACTTCCGTTTCTTTCTCTTCGGCTTCGCACCGTCGCGATCGCTCCTGGCGCTTGACTTCTTCGTGGTCCCTTTCGTGCTTGCAGGCTTCTTCGGGCTTGACGGAGAACGATTCGACCTCGGAACCTCGGTTGGTGCCGTTTCCCTCACTGGTTCCGCCATCAAGAGCAGGTCGATTCGACGCGCCAGGTCTGCGTCGCTTTCACGCACCCGATGGGCTTCAAGAACTCCTCGTGATGTGGTGTCGCCCCACCCGGCCGCAAGATCGATTGCCTCGCTCCGATACTGATTCCGTGTGCTGTTCAACATCGTCGTCAGAAGAATCGTTCTCCCGGCGGAGGTCTTCATCGAGCGAGCGAGCGAGATCATGAGCTGGTGAGGGAATCCGTTCGGAGCGGCCATCACTGCCGAGGCGAAGGGCCCCGGGATACTATCGATGTTCCTCCGCATCAATGCCAGCTGATATTGGTAGCGCACGATCTGACTGGGGTCACTCAGCATCCTCAGCCCCTCGAGAATCTCAGCGCTATCCGCGATCATGACAAACGCCCGCGTCGCATACCCTCGAATAAGCTCGACGGTGTCTCTCATAGCCGCACGTAGTTGATCGATCACCGCTCGCGATCGGATCTTCAGAATTGCCTCGCCAGCCACTCCACGCAAACGCCACGACGCGACGGTGTCGACCAGACGGCTTGCGATTGCCTCTGCAGCAAGCGTGTCCTTCATTTCGCCGAGCGCATAAATCGCGCGACCTACTCGTGAAGGATCACCACGGAGAACGGTGTCAATCAGAAATGGGCGAGCACGCGGCCCGATCTTCGGAAGAATAATGCCGAGTGCCAGCGCCTCACGTGGAGACTCCGTGTTCAGCATGGTCAGCAGGTAGGGGAGAGAGGAATCTGCCATATCGATCAATCGCTTGCGAGCTGGATCGACGAGGTACTGATACTTCTGCGGCGCGGCCGAGCCTTGAATGAAGAGCGTGGGGATATCCGTGGCAAGCTCCTTCTCGATCTCCTCGGGCGTCTTCTGCGGGCCTCCGCCCGGTGCGGGGGGTGGGGTGCTATCGGCCGGTCGTATCTCGCCATCAATGCCAACACCATAGTAGCTCCCTGTCCAGAGGGAATCGTTCCCACCGCGCGAGGTGCCGTAGTAATCCCGTCGCTCCAGATCGAGGAAGACCCCGATCATGCCATACTCGCGACGGAGATCGCTGTATCCAAGCGTGTTGTCCCGTCGCGCCAGATAGCCATCCTCTCCACCCGCATCGACAAAGAGGGAGACCGCGTCCGCGTTTCCTCCACCAAGTGAGAGTGATTCAACAACGTAGTTGTCGTCGCCCTTTGCGTCGTAAAGCCCACCGAATGCGATATCGTGTCCGCAGCCCTGCGAGACGCCGTGCGAGATGTAGTTGTCGTTACCGGCGGTATCGATCAACACTCCGAACGCCAGATGGACACCCGAGCCCTGCGCGTACTGGAAGGCGCTGTAGATATCGTTCCCCGTTCGATCGACGATCGCCCCCAGGCCGAACCAGTATCCCGTCCCCTGTCCAAAGATGTCGGCCGAGTAGAGATCGGATCCTCCCCCTTCGGCTATGATGCCTATTCCTGCGGAGGCTACAGGACGCGCACCGAGCGCGGCCCCCTGGCAGAATGTCTCGAAATGGTCATCGTACCGGAGGTAGTCGGTGTAGGGCGAGGCGGCGATGTATTGATCGTTCCCAATCGCGTCGACGATCATTCCGATGCCACGTGTGTAGCCAAAGCCCTGAGACGTCAGGTGTGCATGGTAGAGGTCGTTCCCCTCCACGTCGATCAGGAGTCCTATGCCAAAGGCGCCCGCCCCTTCGACAAATGTCCCGCCGGTATAGCGATCGCTTCCGCTCCCATCATATAGAACGCTGGTGCCAAACAGGCCGGCTCCCAGCGCGATATTCCCGGCCGAGTAGTCGTCGTCGCCATCCAGGTCGATGAGCGTTGACGCGCCAAAGAGGGCGCCACCAATCGAGTAATCACCGCCGATGTACGTATCGTCTCCCGAGAAGTCGACAATCATCGTGACAGGATGATCAAATGCCTCCTGCTTCGTTCTCCCAAGTGGTTTGTAGACATCGTTCCCTCCGAGGTCTACGATCAGGAAGAAATCACCTTCGTAGTAGTCGTCCTTCCCACCACCAAGCGCAACACGACCAAGCGGCGTATTCAGGATCACGGTCTTGAGCGTGTCGCGATATTTCGCTACCTCATTCTCCATTCCGTGTGCGATATCGAGTGCCATCAGGAACTGCGTGATTCCCGGGGCAGCGAGTCGCCCATAGTCGAGTCCCGCTAGATCAACGTTGAAGTGTTGCTTGTTGCGTTGGATCGAATATCTCTCGGCCAGCCGCATATCTACTGGTGAGGCCTCGCCGTCCCCCTCGGACTGGAGAAGGAGTGAATCACAGTAGTCTACGATGCGGGCGAGTCTGTCAGGCGCGATTGCTCCACGCACGCTGATTGTCGTGGCATCGGTAGCGACCGCGAGTGAGAGGAAGCGGCGAAGGAGAATGTTGACTGTAAATCCGAGCGAATCGAAATCGACGCCCGTGACAAGGCGGAGATCCTTATCCGACGGAAGGGGGCGTGATGCAGCAGCGTTATCCGGGTCCAGATCGAGGAGCCCCAGAGCCGTTGTGAAGAGCTGGCGCGGATGGCGAACGTCGGACAGTCCAGCGGATGCAAGGGAATCCGCAACGGAGAAGCTGGCGAGGGGATCGCCGAACAGCCGCTTGATTACCTGCAGTCGGTGCGGATCGTCGGCGACGGCGTCCCAGCGCATTCCCAGATCATCGCGGCGCATCGCGATCGAGGCGAGCGCCGAGTCGAGCGCCTTCACCACATAGCCGGGGAGGTACTGTCCACGCGCCTTTGCAGCTGGTATCAGAAGTGCGAACGCAGCCGCGATCACGATGAGGGACGGAAATCTTCGCTTCAACGGTCGTTTATGATTGCGTGAGATGTGCCAGAAAGAATCGTGCGGTCTCGTCTATCGCACGTTCAAGCGGGGGAGTGGTCCCGCTGAAGGGGTGATCGGTTCCGAATGTATGACTTGCGTGCGGTATCACCTTCAACGTCGTCAGTCTCGGATCGCCGTATCCAGCAAGCAGCTGCGCTTCGGACGTTCGTACTACCAGGTCCTGTTCCCCATGCAGAACGAGTAGTGGACGCGCAAGACGTTCGACCGCACGTCGAATATCCAGCCTACTCCGATTCTCGTCGAGGTCGTCGAGGAAGTCTGGTCCCGGCTCCAGCGTTACACGAATAGAAGGGGATGATGAACGATGGAGACCGGTACGCCGGATGAATTCCTTGCGACGTTCGGTCATGCGATCAATCGTCGCGATCGCTCCCCAGACGGCAACGCCCCGCACGTCATGATCCGCGGCTGCCGCCAGAATCGATAATGCTCCGCCGCGTGAATGGCCGAGTAGTCCCAGCAATCGCGAACCCCCGGCGTCTTCATCGAACCTGCGTTCACGCACCGCTTCCAGAACGATGTTGAGCTCACTGAGCTCGCGCGAAATCGTATTGGTGACGAAGAGATCGGTGCGCGTGATCGCGCTTCCATGCCCAACCACACCGTTGCGACTGAAGTTGAACGATATCACGCTGAATCCGTGTGCCGCAAGCGCACGGCAGACGTAGGGAAAGGGACCCCAGTCCTTGAACGCACGGAACCCATGCACGAACACGATCGTGGCGTGGGGGGGATACAGGCCTGGACGGCGGATATCACCGAACAGTAGGCTGCCGTCAGGGCCCGCAAGCTCGAACGGCGAACTGACAACTGAATCGATCGGGGATGGAAGCAACATCAGAACGTTGAAACTACCAGTCACAGCCGTTGATTCACAAGGAAGGGAGGACGATCGACCAGTTTTGTAACTTCGCGCCGTATCACCATGCGCGTCGATGCTGACTCGTTCTCGTCGCCGCGCATCCATTTCCATCCATGCGACCTTCATCATGTTCGATACCATGCGAGAGGCACTTCGAGCGGAGCTAGCCTCCATCGACGAGGCCGGTCTCTACAAGCGCGAACGGGTTATCACGTCACCTCAAGGGCCCGAGATTACCGTGCAGGGTGTCGAGGGCTCCGTCCTCAATTTCTGTGCAAACAACTACCTGGGACTCAGCAGCCACCCAGCCGTGATCGAAGCGGCGCGCGATGCCCTGTCGTCGCACGGGTACGGTCTGAGCTCCGTCCGGTTCATCTGCGGAACGCAGGATATCCACAAAGCGCTGGAAGCGAAACTGGCGGAGTTCCATGGCACCGAGGACACGATCCTCTACGCTGCCTGCTTCGACGCTAACGGTGGCGTCTTCGAACCACTCTTCGGTGAGGAGGATGCAATCATCTCCGATGAGCTGAACCACGCTTCGATCATCGATGGCGTTCGGCTCTGCAAAGCAAAGCGCTACCGATACCGCAACGCAAACATGGAGGACCTGGAGGAGCGCTTGAAGGAGGCGGATGCCGCGGGGGCGAGGTTCAAGATCATCGTTACGGATGGCGTCTTTTCGATGGACGGTGTGATCGCGCCAATTGATCACGTCTGCGATCTGGCCGACAAGTATGACGCACTTGTCATGGTCGACGAATGTCATGCCGCGGGATTCATGGGGGCCACCGGGCGGGGGAGCGTAGAGTACCGCAACGCAATGGGACGCGTGGACATCATCACAGGGACACTCGGCAAAGCATTGGGTGGGGCGATCGGTGGATACACGACCGGGAGGAAGGAGATCATCGACATGCTTCGGCAGAGGTCACGCCCCTATCTCTTCAGCAATACGCTTCCCCCCATGGTGGTTGGTGCAAGCATCGCTGTGATCGACATGATATCGCGAACGACCGAGTTGCGTGACCGACTCGAGGAGAACACGCACTACTTCCGTTCCAGACTCACGGACGCGGGATTTGACATCAAGCCCGGAGAGCATCCGATCGTTCCGATCATGTTGTATGATGCGCCGCTTGCCCAGCGCTTTGCCGAACGACTCCTTGCCCACGGGGTGTATGTCATCGGTTTCTTCTATCCCGTCGTGCCCAAGGGGCAGGCTCGAATCCGCGTCCAGCTATCGGCCGCTCACACCCGCGAACATCTCGACCGCGCAATTGACGCGTTCACGAGTGTGGGCCTGGAGCTCGGAGTAATCAATGTCGCTGCCGAATAACATCACATCTGGAACCAAACCTCAATTATGACCAACGAACAAATCGTCTCGCGACTCCAGTCGATTCTTGAAAACGAGCTGGCCGGTGCCATGATGTACCTCCACTACTCGTTCTACATCTACGGTCACGCCCGAATCCCTATAACCGGCTGGCTCCGTAGTCAATCGAACGAGGGAATGATGCATGCGACGCTCGTCGGTGACAAGATCGCTGCGTTTGGCGGGGACCCGGTGACGACACCTGCGACCGGAAAATTCGCACTCCGATTCAAGACCCTTGACGAGATGCTGAGGCAGGCGCTCGCGCTCGAGAAGGAGGTCTTCGACCAGTATGTATCTCTTGCACGCGAGTTGGGTGATGACCATGTAGGGCTCAGGCTCTTTCTGGAGTCCCAGGCGACCGAGGAGACGGGGCACATCGAGGAGGTCGAGGCGATGCTCAAGCCCGATTCGGTAGGGAGCTGATCGTAGGCTGCACGGCCGACCGGTGACCGCGGGTGCGGTAGAAAATAGAGAGGACTCAACCGTCCCGAACGGTTGAGTCCTCTCTCGTTGTGTTCTTCAATTCGTCTAGAAGTTCCAACCTATTCCGAGGGCGAAGACGCCCGGCAGGTCGGCAGCAGTGCCGTCGTCATTTATCGCCCAGTCGACTTTGAACACCGTATTGTATGTCGGCTTGAACGTGACGCCGGCCGTGACAACCGAGCGATCGTTGGCGGCGTTGGCCGTGTATCCTGCCGGCATCGACGACTGCGTGTTGAACACCTCGTACCGTACGAACGGTAGCAGCTGCGCATCGCTGTTCGAACTCAGATGGGGCATGACGTTGTACGCAGCCTCCACGTACCCGCCCCCCGCGGCTGAACCGATGGGTGCGCCAAGCGTGTCGCGGAGTCGAATACCGTTAATCGTGTCTGCGGCCGAGATCGAGGTCGATGCGAAGACTCCGCGGAGCTGGAGGTTCCCTATCGAGCCGCGCGCGTCAATGCCGAACATGCTCACGCCGGCGTCGAAGAGCCCGGTTCCCAACTCAACGTTGTTGTTCGAGGAGCCGCCATAGTAACCAAACGCTCCGAGCCGATATCCATCGCCGATGTATTCGACTTTTGCTGAGAAGGCGAGGTTATTGAGGGTCGCCTCGGCCCCTTCGTATCGACCACCGCGAATACTGTTCTCTGCCGTGAAGTTGTCCGAGTTGAGCCCGCTGGTCAGGTAGACGCGATACGCAAACTCCTCCATGCCGGGGAGTTGTCCGGTGACGCCGACGCCGATCTCCCGCCAGGTCGCAGGAACTATAACGCGATCGAACGTCGGTCGTCGCACGCCGTTGAACGTCGGTGGCTCATGTGTCTCATTGATGATACCGGCGGGGATCAACACCAGTCCGGCCCGCAGCGCGGTGCGTTCCCCGAGCCGGTAGTTCAGATAGGCCTGTTCCAACGCCACCTCGCCCCCTTCCTCGCCCCCTTCGATCTTCGTGTGTTCCACCTCCAGTTCCGCCAGTACCGACAGATTCTGGCTGAAGGTATGTTCCAGGAACAGCACAAAGCGTGGGACGTCCACCGAGCCGCGCGGGCTCCCTTCGACGTCTACATACTGCACCTCGCCATATCCACCGACTGTTGTTGACTCGTCTTGCGCATGCAGGTGGAGCGTGGCGATCAAACCGATGGCTGACGCGAATGTCACCGTGAGCGCTTTGCGTACTAGGGTCGTGACGTTCATGGATGCAAATGGGTAACTGATACGAAGTCGGCGCACGTGGAATCGTCGCCGAGGCTGGGGGAGTGGCGCGTCGTTTCGGCCTTCTCGTCCTAGGCGCCGCGAATCTAATCGCTATTTGAACTTTGTCCAAATAAAAACTCGTTACGTCGATTCCTTTGAATAGCAGCCCATTGGGCGTACTTTTGACCCCCGTTCCATACGATATGAACAACACCTACTACCGGTGGATTGCCGGTCTTTTCCTTCTTGCGGCCACAACGTCCCTCCCGGCACAGACGGTCGATCAGAAGCTGGCCTCGGGAGTTCAGAGAGTGTTCGGCACTGGAGCGCGCACCGAGGCAGTGTCGTTGCAATTGACGACAAACGACATCACCAGAATCGCTGCGTTGAGCGGGCTGAAGCCAGCCGCTGACTTCCGGTACATGGTGGTATCGTCGGGCGGCAACCGGGTTGGGTACGCGATTGTCGATAATGTGCGCGGGAAGTCACAGCTGATCACGTACGCACTCATGATCGATCCGACCATGGCAGTGCGCGACCTTGAGGTGCTGGCGTATCGAGAGCCCTACGGCGGAGAGGTGGCGAACGAGACATTCCGGCGGCAGTTCAGAGGAAAGCGTTCAAGCGATAATGTCCGCGTGGGCGCCGGCATCAGGAACATCTCCGGCGCGACGATTTCGAGCAACGCAGTCACCAATGGAACCCGGCGCTTGCTGGCCACAATGCAGGTGTTGAAGGAAGGGGGGCGACTACGATGAACTCCATCGTTCGCAATGGAGCCACACTCTCCACAGTAAGCGGCCCCCTCCGCCAGATCGCAATCTGGCTTCTCGTCTGCCTCACGATCGGATACTCAACCGGACTCCTCTTCGTTTACCATACGACGGGCGTGACGCCGGCCGGTGTGGCCGATCGGTACCGAGGGAACCAGCCGACGACGACGGGCGATTCTGTTCAACCGATTCCGACCTCGGACGGTGCCGACGATGGCGCCGAACTTCAGTTCGAGAAGTCATTTGCGGAAATGCTGAACATCACGCACACCCACATACTCTCGATGGCAACGTTCTTTGCGTTGACCGCCGGTGTGTTCGCGTTTGCACAACGACCGTCGAAGCGACTCCGCTCGTTCCTGATTGTCGAACCGTTCGTGGCCATCGTGACGAGCTTCTTCGCGATGTGGCTGATGCGCTATGTTCACAACGGCTTCTCGTACCTGCTGATGCTCAGTTCTGCGTCAATGGCACTCTGTTTCTATGCAATGGTTGCTCTCTCTCTAAGGGAGCTTGCAGGACGCCGCGGTGCAGATGACGGCACGGAGAGGAAGGGGGTGGCGGCATGATGGATATGGGACGCCGTCGCGTAATGAAGGGGATGCTGGGAGGCACCGCAGCGCTGATGCTCCCCGGCGACAGGGTCTTCTCCCAGGTCCTCGGCGACCACCGTCTTGTCGAGGTAAGCCACTCGACGTTTGTCATGGGGCAGATTGCCAACGTCACGTTGTTCGTTCACGATCGGACGCTCGGTGCGAACGCGGCAACGGCCATATTCGAGGAGTTCCGTCGTTTGGAGCGGGGACTCAGCATCTACGACGAACGCAGCGATGTTGCCAGGCTGAACGCAGCAGCGGGACGAGAGTCGGTCAATGTGGGTCCCGAACTACTCGCGATACTCCAGAGTGTTCTGGAGATATCGTATGCGCTGGATGGATCGTTGGATCTCACCATTGAACCTCTCATGCGACTGTGGGGTTTCCGGGGGGACAGGGGGCCGAATCCTCCTACGGACGCCGAGATTGTCCATGCTCTTTCGAGAGTTGGTCATCAGAATATTCTTCTTGAACGTGGGGCCGTTGGACTTGCGCAATCGGGCTGTGCAATCGATCTGGGGGGTGTCGCCGTGGGGTACGCTCTTGATCGAGCGGCTGCGATCGCAAGAAGAATGGGTGTCGAACGGGGGCTCATCGAATTGAGCGGCGACTACTACGCCATAGGATCTCCTCCCGATGCCGACGGATGGACGATCGGCCTCGAGGATCCGCGTGTTGCGTACGGTCTCTGGGGCGCACCGACAATTCGCGATCAGGGTCTTTCTACCAGCGGCAACTACAACACCGTTGTTGTCTACAATGCCCATCGATTTGGGCACATCATGGACCCTTCGCTCGGGGAGCCATCCCGCAGCCATCTCAGCACCACAGTCATCGCGCCGACCGCGTTCCAGGCAGATACACTCTCGACGGCCTACTTTGTCTCTGGGGAGCGTGATGCCCGAGATCCGTCGATCCGCGTCATGCAGCTGGACCTTCCGTAGACGTCGGCTGCGTACTTGCAACGTCGTATACCATTGGCCTCCATGAATCGTCGCGAGTTCGTTCGAAGCACCGGAATTCTCACTGCCTCGGCCTTCCTCCCTCTTGGACTATCTCTCCCGCGCCGGACGCCGACGTGCGTGATTGTGGGTGCCGGGCTCGCCGGGCTGGCGGCCGCGCGGGTTCTGACGACTCGCGGATGGAGCGTCACAATCGTCGAAGCACGCGGTCGCGTGGGTGGACGAGTCCTCTCGCACAAGATTGACGGCGAGTCGGGACCGTTGGTGTGCGAGGTTGGGGCGGAGTGGATCGGCGCAAGTCACGAGCGGATTCAGGCTCTCTGTCGTGAATTCGACCTGGAGATGTCGGATCATCGCTTTCAAGCCTCGCTTCTTCAGAACGGTCGGCTTGTTCCTCCGGACGGTTGGAGCTACTCGAAGGAGGCTCAGCGGGCTTTCGAGACGTTTCGGCAGGAGTATGCGACGTATTCGGATAAGCAGAAGAGGTCGCTTGATCGCGTGGATTGGTGGACCTGGCTTGAACGCATCGGCTTCACGCAGGACGACCTGCGGTTGCGAGATCTGTTCGACAGCACCGACTTCGGAGAATCGATTCGCCATGTATCGGCCCTCATGGCAGCAGCCGAGTACTTCGAGTCGTCGCCAGCCAACGAGATGGACTTCAAGATCGTTGGTGGGAATTCGCGTCTGATCGATGCGATGACGCGCGCCTCTGGTGCCACTGTGCGGACAGGTCTTCAGGTGTCCGGAATCAGGCAGCGCAAGGGACGTGTGACTGTTGAGGCGGGGAGCGAGTCGTTTGATGGCGATGCATGCATCTGCACCGTCCCGGCTCGAGCTCTCTCGTCGATCCGATTCGACCCTCCACTTCCATTGCAACAACTCGAAGGAGCGTTATCGCTCCAGTACGCTCGAATCATCAAGAGCTCCATCCACTTCACGTCACGGTTCTGGGGGGCGGAAGATTTTTCGGTGGTCAGCGACGAGACTACCCATTACTACTTCCATGCGACGAAGGGACAGAAGGGGGTGGACGGAATCCTCACGAGCTATGCAATTGGGGACAAGGCGGATGTCCTGGCGGCGAGAGACGATGAACGGCGCAAGACAATGATTACGTCCGATCTGGCGGCGATCGACCCACGTGCGGCGTCAATGTCCCGCGAGATAATATCGTTCCCATGGCAGAGGGATCGATATACCGAGGGAGCCTATGCGCTGTATGGACCCGGACAGTGGTTTGGCGTTCGACCGTTGCTCGCCCGGCCACACGGAAAGATTCTTTTCGCTGGTGAACACCTTGCAGATTGGCAGGGGTTCATGGAGGGGGCAATCGTCACGGGTGAGGAAGCAGCACGAAGCCTGTTGGACTAGCACCCGGCCTATGCGAGCTCTCTCAGTGTTTCCTCAAGAACGGCGATTTGCTCCGTCGCCTCGTCCAGTCTCTCCCGCAGGTAATCACTCCCTCCCCCCGGACCGTTCACGATCGACAGAATCCGCAGGTGGTTCAGCTCCAGCGCAGCCGATATCGACGCGATCTGATTGGCGATGTCGGCCCAGCGTCCATCGAAGCGCTTCACTGTTTCCAGCAATTCTCGCCGAGCCTCTATCGTGGCCGCAATGTCTGGATTCGCCCTCGATGAGCGCTCCATCCGTGCGATTTCATCCTCGATCGCGTGGATGTCATATGTCTTCATATGCCGCTCCGTCTCCCGCAACTCGTTGTACAAGCCCCTGAGGCGATCGCCTGACCCGGCCAACACGTCGAGATAGCCGGAGAAGAGTTGTCGGGTCCGCTTTGGTGAAGAGCGGATCGCCTTCTTCGTAAGCTTGATCGTGCGCATTGAGTTGCCGAATTGCTTCGCAACCGCTCCACTCCGACGAGCACGCTCCACCTTCGAAAGCCCCGAATTGATGTAGGAGACGATAGATCGCCTCTCGGAATAGTGCGTTGGTACCGATGACGCGGAGAGCGGCCGCCTCGTCGGACCTGAGCTACCCAGACCCTTCCGTTCCATGCCGTCGCCCTGAAATATGCGGGCGATGTTCTCCAGCAGTATCGTCAGCCACATTGCAAACCAGGCCATTGTGAACGGGTTTGGAGGGGGCTGTTGTCGATTGCCGGAACTTGGATTCTCCATGAGGAATTGCGTGTGAGGTCTGTTGGGGATGTGGGCGGGACGCAAGATACGGAGAGTGGTTACGCACCGTCGTGATCCGACGCGTTTCATACTGCTATCTTTCGCCGCCATGCCCCTTCCTCGACTTCACCTTGCACTGATTGGTCGTTCCATCGCTCACTCGCTCTCGCCGGCGCTGCAGGCGGAACTTGCGCGACGCGCTGGACTGGACGCCTCCTTTGAGCTGATCGACGTCGACGGCGCGGGCCTTGCTGACGCGGCAGGACGGGTTCGAAGTGGCGAATTGACGGGTGCCAACGTGACGTCCCCACACAAGGAGGCTGTTGTCGAATTAGTCGACGAGCTGACGGTCGAGGCACGGCGCATCGGGGCCGTGAACGTCCTTTTCGTCCGCGGCGGACGACTCGTCGGAGACAACACGGATATCGTCGGCGTACGAGCTACAATTGATGCGTCAGTGTTGCGGCCGGGGACTACCGTGACGATTCTCGGCACTGGTGGCGCAGCGAGAGCGGCAGCCATCGCTGCCTTGGGATATCCAGGCGTGGATACGATTGAATTCAGGTCACGGGACGTCGATGCGGGGCGCAGGCGACTCTCCGATTTCGCCGACGGTCGATACACGGTGGTATCAACGGAAGCGCCTTATGCGTGCGGCCTGTTGATTAACGCCACGCCGGCAGGAGGGATGAACCAGACTCGCTCTCCCCTTGAAGGCGTTGACCTGGCACACGTACGCTTCCTCTTCGACATGAACTACCTGCCACTCGAAACGCCCCTCATGCAAGACGCGATGCATTCTGGAGTCCCATCCGTCGGGGGGTTGGCTATGTTCGTTGCCCAGGGGGTTGCAGCGTTCAATAGGTGGACTGGCATTGATTGCTCGGCTGTTGGACTGGAGGAGATGCTGCGACAGCTCGTCGAACAGAGCAAGGAGCGAATCGCATGATTATATGGCTCCACGGACCATCCGGAAGCGGAAAGTCGGCCGTAGGCGCCCTGCTGGCGGAGAGCATGGAAGTGCCGTTCGTCGACCTCGATCGCCTTGTCGAACAGCGTGAGGGTCGCGCCATCCTCGACATCTTCAGCGAGGTGTCGGAACAGGGCTTCAGGGCCATGGAGTGGAACGCGCTGGTTGCGCTTCAAGAGTCGCGCCCTTCCAATCTGGTCGTGGCACTTGGCGGAGGGGCGGTCACCGAAGGGGGCGTACGGAGAATCTGCAGGTCGACCGGCCTGCGTGTCTTCCTCGACGTCTCCGAGGAGGTCGCGATGACCCGTTTGAGTGAGTCACCAGAGGCGAGGCCACTCCTGTTCGAAGAGGATCCTGCCGCCGCATGGCGACGTCTGTATCGACGACGACACGCGTGGTATCGCGACGCAGATATTCGAATCGATTCCGAGGGTCCGTTGGAGAGCGTCGTCGCGGAGACGTTGAAGGGGGTTCGACGCTTGATGAACCCCCTTTGGTGTATGTCGATCGAGCGCGAGGACGCAGAACAGTGCTCGATAGAGGGCTACCAGTCGCCCTTCGTAGCCATGCGTGATGCGCGGAGTCGCCTGGCGGACAGGTGTCATGCGATAGTAACCGACACAGGTGTTCTGGAGGCACACTCCGAGCTCATCGTTCCTGACGGAGGCGACGATTCCGCAATCCTGTTGACGCTTGAACAGGGAGAGCACGCGAAGAAGCTCTCTTCTGTCGAGGAGTTCGCGGAAGTCCTGGTTGAGCGGGGGATGGGGCGGGATGGAGCAATCGTTGCTGTCGGAGGCGGAGTGGTGACGGATCTTGCTGGATTTCTTGCGTCGGTCTATATGCGGGGAATCGCAACCACGTACGTTCCAACAACGCTCGCCGGACAGGTCGATGCCGCTATCGGCGGTAAGACCGCTGTCAATTCGGCCGGTGTGAGGAATCTGCTTGGTACTGTTCGGCATCCCAACCGCGTCTACATCGCGTCCGGATTCCTCCACAGTCTGCCGGCGCGCGAGTTGCGTGGGGGATTCGTCGAGGCTATGAAGATGGGTATCACCAGCTCACGTCCCCTTGGGGAACTCACGTTTGCTGCCCGCGCCTCTGTGATTCGCGGAGAGATACCGGAGACTATCGACGACATCATCCGCCTCTCCGTCTCCACGAAGATGGATGTGGTACGCGAGGACCTGAACGACCGTTCAAAACGGATATCGCTCAATCTGGGGCACACTTTCGGTCATGCCGTCGAGGCAGTCCTTCCCGGGGTACTCTCGCATGGGGAGGCCGTCGCACTGGGGATCATTGCCGCGGCCGAAGTCGCGCTGTACAGAGGGATCGTTTCGGAACGGCGGCGTGACTACCTCCACGAACTTCTTCTCCCGTTTGGGCCGGCAGAGCCTCTTGACGTTTCGATACCACGTGTGCTTCACTCGATGACGTCGGACAAGAAGTCGCGCAGGGGAGTGCTCCGACTGGTGTTGCCCAGGGAGGAAACGGGATATGAGGTCGTCGCGGCATCCGACGCCGATGAGATTGCAGGGGCGCTCCAGCGAGCGCTACTGGCGTTGCGGAGCTTTCACAGCAATGTTTCTTGAACGAGGTATTACGTGAGAATCGAGATCATCAATGGTCCCAACCTGAATCTGCTCGGACGACGCGAGCCAAACGTATATGGGACCGACACGCTCGAGCAGATCAACGAGCGAATTCGCGCCGCCTGCTCGGAGCTGGACGTGGAGTTATCGTTTGAGCAATCGAACAGCGAGGGTGGCATCATTGACCTGATCCATTCGGCCCGTTACGACAAGAACGTTGATGCGATCGTTATCAACCCCGGCGCATACACGCACTACTCGATCGCGACGCGGGACGCCATCGCTGCCGTGGAAATCCCTGTCGTTGAGGTCCATCTTTCCAACATCCACGCGCGTGAGCCCTTCCGGCACGTCTCCATTATCGCCGGCGTCTGTCGAGGACGACTGGAAGGGTTTGGGTGGCGCGGATATGTAGCGGCCGTCCGCATGCTGGTGGATGGTCTTGCCGGAGACGCCTGAGATGTCAAATACGTTCGGGTCGCTCTTTCGCCTGAGCACGTTCGGGGAATCGCATGGACCGGCGGTAGGGGCCGTGATTGACGGTTGTCCCGCCGGTGTGCGGTTCGACGTGGACCTGCTTCGTAGAGACCTCGCGCGCCGCCGCCCGGGAGGATCGCAGGGGACGACTCGAAATGAGACCGACGAACCCGTTCTCCTGAGCGGCGTCTACAATGACACCACTACAGGAGCGCCCATCGCCATCATCGTCGAGAACAGGGATCAACGATCCTCGGACTACGATGCCCTCAAGGATATCTACCGACCAAGCCACGCCGATTTCACGTACGATACGAAGTATGGAGTGCGAGACCACCGTGGGGGAGGAAGAGCTTCTGCCCGCGAGACTCTCGCCCGTGTGATAGGGGGAGCTGTTGCCAGAATGATGCTCGGAACGGAGTTTGAACTCGATTTCCGCGTCGCCGTGACCCGCATCGGCCCGATCGTCTCGAGTCGCCCGGTGGAGTCAATGAGCCCGGAGAACATTTACCGTTCGCCCGTTCGTTGTGATGATCCCGCGGCCGAGCGATTGATGTTGAGCCACATAGAGTATCTAAGGAGTCGAGGGGATTCGTCGGGGGGGGTGGTTTCGGCCTGCATCACCGGGTTACCCCCCGGACTGGGAGAACCGGTCTACGACAAATTCAACGGTCGTCTGGCCGCCGCGATGATGTCGATTAACGGTGCAATGGGGGTTGAGATAGGGGCCGGCTTTGCCGTCGCCGAACGGCGCGGGTCGGAGAACAACGACGCGTTCGTGTCAGCCGGGGAGAGACTGGCGACCTCAACGAATAACTCTGGCGGTATTCAGGGTGGGATCACAAACGGGATGCCGATCACCTTCCGCGTTGCCTTCAAACCCCCTTCTTCCATCGCTCAGACCCAGACTCATGGGCTTCGCTCCGGGGGAGTCACGCAACATCAAATCGACGGGCGCCACGATCCCACGATCGTTGTGCGTGCGACCCCGGTCGTGGAGGCAATGGCGCTGCTCGTGGTGGCCGATGTGTTCCTGATGTCGCGCGCTGGGGCCTCATTCGTTACAGCAGATCGCGCCGAATAAGCTCTTCTGCAATCTGGACGGCGTTCGTTGCGGCCCCTTTGCGGACGTTGTCGCCAACGATCCACATGTTGAGTGTCCTGTCGCGCCCCGGGTCTTTCCGAATTCTCCCGACAAGGACGCTGTCCTGACCACCTCCATCCCTCACCGACGGATATGCGTCAGCGCCTGGATCATCAATCACGGTGATCCCCGCAGCCTTGCCCAGCACTCGTCGGGCCTGATGCGGCGTGACACGGCTTTCAAACTCGATGTTCACCGATTCGCCATGAGCTGCCGTGGTGGGAATGCGTACGCATGTGGCGCAGATCGCAAGGCGGGGAATACCGAGAATTTTCCTCGTCTCCTGGATCATCTTCACCTCCTCATCCGTGTCGGGCGTTCCTTCAAGAAACGTGTGGAACAGAGTATTGAACGCTGCAGGACGAGAGAACTTGCGGTTCTGGGGAACGCGCCCCTTCAACTCGCTCATCAGCTGATCGACTCCTGCCTGCCCTGCCCCCGAAATGGCCTGGTAGGTCGACACAACAACACGCACGATGCCGAACGCGTCGTGGAGAGGCTTCAACGCGACCAGCATCTGAATTGTGGAGCAATTGGGATTGGCAATTATCCCCTTGTGGCCTTCCAGTGCGGCGGGGTTGACCTCGGGAACCACGAGCGGTACTCCTCGTGTCATACGCCAGGCGCTGGAGTTATCGACCACGACCGACCCGGATTCCACCGCGATCGGCGCGTACTTCCGGCTGACGCTCCCCCCGGCGGAGAAGAGTGCGATGTCAACTCCATGGAACGAGTCGGCCGTCAACTCTTGAACCGCAACACGCTTTCCAGAAAACGGGATGCGTGTTCCTGCAGAGCGAGATGAGGCGAGCAGTGAGAGGCGGGAGACAGGGAAGCGACGCTCCTCCAGGACTCGGACCATTGTTCGTCCCACCAATCCTGTGGCGCCGACAACAGCTACCTGATAGCTCATACGAGGGGGCCTGCGGTTCTAGTTGACAGCGATGAAATCTTCGGTCAGCGCAAACAGAAGCAAGGAGGCACCGTCGACACCACGCGAAAGGAAGACGGTGTACGATTTCCCAGCTTCCAGCGGTGTGTTCGTTAAATCCTGCGAATAGATAACTGCGCCCTGCTCATCCAATACTTCAACTGTTGGCGTACCCGCCGAGACGGAAATCGAACTGTTGGGTGGGGGGTGGGCACCATAGCGTGAACCGGTTG
>CAYWXV010000040.1:0-24113 GCA_964462535.1 uncultured Alphaproteobacteria bacterium | reverse complement strand
TGAAGGCGCAAGGATCGAGATTCGACGACGACGCACGCGAGGACGGACCCTCTTCAGGAATGTCACCGCGGAGGATATTGCGAGATCCCCTGGGCTTCCAAGTGGTACGAGTGTGAGAGTGGGGCGGTGGCCGGGGAGTGGGATACATCGCTTCACGATGTGAAGGACTCGCCCACGCACGATGCGCCAATGATAAGCAGAACAGAACGGCACACATTAGGTAAACGCAACGCAGCATGCGAAATCTAATACCGGCCCTTCCGGGCCTACTTCTTCTCCTCTCCTGTGCGAACGACTCGACCACGGGACCGGGTGGAGGAAACCTTCCCGACACGACGGCAGTCACGATGAGCCTTGCCCTTGAGGCCGTGTCCGGCGCGCAATCGATTCGACCCGGATTGCGATACCAGTCTCCGAACGGTGTGGACTACGAGGTGACCCTTCTCCGCTACTACATCGGTTCGCCCGTCCTTGTTGATACTGCTGGTTTGGAGACGTCGCTACAGCTCCTGGACTCGGTCGGCGCGCCCCTTCGCTTCAACCTATCGCTCTATGATCTGGACCGACCGGAGTCGCACACGATTCGGTTCAAGGCCCGCCCGGGCATGTATCGAGAGTTGCGCTTCGTCGTCGGCGTCCCCCTTATCGGGCCGAGCGGAGACACGCTGAACCACTCGGACGCATCGGCGAACGAATACCCTCTGAACGTGGACGCCGACATGTACTGGGGTTGGAAGGCGGGATACATTCACTTCAAGCTTGAGGGGAGAAGCAGAATCGACACCACTGATGCCCCGTTCTACTATCACGTCGGCGAGGATCGGCGACTCATGTACATTCAACTTGCGGGGCCGCTGGCGATATCAGAGACATCGACCACCGGAGTGTCGATCCGATTCGATGTCAATAGAATGTTTGTCACCCCAAGCGGAGTCGTCTCTCCCAACCCCGGTGGGGGACTATCTGACCGCATTGCAAACAGTGGTGCCATTGCCGACACCGTTGCGAACAACATCGCAAAGTCGGGCGTGTTCTCGCTTGCACGATAAGACGTGTCCACAACACCGATGCGAATCATCATATCGCTTTCACTCTTTGCGTTGCTCCTCTCGGTCGTTGCGGGGTGCGACAACCCGGCCAATGAGCCCTCCCCGGCCGTCGTCGAGGTCCCGAGCGGGTTTCCTCCAATGCCGGTCCCACCAGACAACACGCTTACGCCGGAACGTGTGCGGCTTGGAAAGCGCCTGTTCTTTGACACACGGCTCTCACGCACCGGTGACGTAGCATGCGGCACGTGTCACCTTCAGTCGAATGCATTTGCAGACCCGCGACAGTTCAGTAGTGGTGTTGACGGGAAGGTGGGGAACAGGAACGCCCCGGCGTTGATCAACATGGCGTGGAACACCAGCTTCTTCTGGGACGGAGGTGTTCCGACACTCGAGCAGCAAGCGATCGCCCCGATTATCAATCCGCTCGAAATGGACATGACACTTCAGGGCGTCGTGGAGCGCGTCAGGACCGATGCGTTGTACGTCGAGATGTTCAACGAGGCATACGGTTCAGACCCGAAGCCTGAGTGGGTAACAAAGGCAATCGCCTCGTTCGTGCGAACGATGGTGAGCGGCAACAGCAGGTATGATCGATTCAATCGTGGGGATTCGTCGGCGATGAATGCCTCCGAGCGACGAGGCATGAACATCTTCTTCGGGGAGAAGGCTGAGTGCTTTCACTGCCACGTTGGCTTCAACCTGACGAACAACACGTTTCAGAACAACGGCCTGTACATGACCTATGCCGACAGTGGACGCGCGCGAGTAACAGAGCGGGCTTCAGACTTGGGGAAATTCAAGGTCCCCACGCTCCGAAACGTGGAAGTCACGGCGCCATATATGCATGATGGATCGCTGACGACCCTTGAAGACGTTGTGGATCACTACGCTGGCGGCGGAAAGGGACATCCAAACCAGTCATCGACAATTCACCGCTTCGATCTGACCGATGAAGAGAGGGCCGATCTGATCGCGTTTCTCAAGTCGTTGACCGACCACACGTTTCTGAATGACCCTCGGTTCAATCAGTGATGGAGCGCTCCAGGGTGGCGTCTGCAAACGCGACGTCGTCGAAGATCCGAACACCCGCGGCCAGCGTCTTATGCACCGGGCATCTGCAGACGATCTGAGCAAGCCGGTTACGCTGGGCGTCATCGAACGTCCCACCGATCGTGACGTGCGATTTGATCCTCTCGATCAACCCCGTCCCCTCTTGCTCGCACTCCGCACAGTCGTCGGCGTGGACACGGTCGAACTCATACGTAGTCTCGACCCATTCCAGTGGAATGCCCTTCTGCGTCGTGTAGAGTTTGAGCGTAACGGCGGTACATGCCGCAAGACTCCCTAGAAGGAGTTCGTACGGGTTCGGTGCGGATTCCTCGCCTCCCTTGGCTATCGGTTCATCCGCGTACCATTCATGGCGACCGTTGCTAACGGTCACACGAAGCCCGTCACTCAAACGGGCTTTGATCTCATAATGCGGAAGCGCTGTATCGGACATTCAGATTCGAGTGTTGATTTGGACGATAGAGGTTCTTCACCATTAGCTACAGTGCACGTAGCCCGCCGGGAGACCGGCGAATCGACCGGCGACATGCCGTCCCGACGTCAAACAGCGATAAATCAGTGCAATCGACTGTAGACAGCAAACGTGCAACCGTCAATCCCATGATATGCCCGGATCGCCGACTACAACCATGAGTAATGTCATCCCCGTAACGATCTACACAGATGGTGCAGCCAGCGGCAATCCCGGCCCCGGTGGATACGGTGTCGTGCTCCTCTACAACAGTCACAGACGCGAGCTCTCGGGTGGATTTCGTCTGACGACGAATAATCGGATGGAGCTTCTTGCGGTGATCGTTGCGCTTGAAGAATTGAAGAAGCCGTGTGAGGCGGTGGTCTACAGCGATTCGGAGTACGTGGTCAACGCTGTCAATAAGCGATGGGTGTACAACTGGAAGAGCAAGGGGTGGCGGAAGGCAGATCGGAAGCCAGCGCTCAATGTCGATCTCTGGGAGAGGCTACTCCCTCTTCTGGAGAAGCACAAGGTCGAATTCCGCTGGGTGCGGGGTCACAACAACAACGTCGAGAATGAGCGCTGCGATGTGTTGGCGGTGGCGGCTAGTCAGGGATCGAATCTGCAACAAGACGTGGAGTACGAGGGGCGATGACCACCCCTCGTACTTGAACCACTACACAATCAGCATCGCGTCGCCATAGGAGTAGAAGCGATAGCCGGCCTTGATGGCATGCTTGTACGCTTTCAGCAGGCGCTCGCGACCGGCAAAGGCCGCCGTCAGCATCAGAACCGTGCTCTCGGCCGGATGGAAGTTCGTGATCAATCCGTCGACGATCTTGAAGTCGTAAGGCGGATAGATGAACTTGTCGGTCCAGGTGCGGTTCGGCTTCACCATCCCCACAGTCAGCACACTTGATTCAAGTGCTCTCACCACGGAAGCCCCAACGGCGAAGACCCGCCCCTTTGACTTGATCGTCTTGTTGATCGTCTCGGCCGCAGTCGAGGTAATCTCGAACTGCTCCGAGTGCATCTTGTGCTTCGTCAGATCCTCCACCTCGACAGGGTCGAATGTCGAGCGATTGATGTGGAGCATGACGCGGGCGATCTTCACCCCCTTTCGCTCCAGTCGGGCGATGAGCTTCTTGGAGAAGTGCAGACCAGCCGTCGGCGCGGCGACTGAACCATTTGTCTTGGCGAAGATCGTCTGATAGCTCTCGCGATCGTCATCCGTCGGCTCACGGTTGATGTACGGCGGAAGCGGCATCAACCCGATGCGCTCGATCGTCTTATAGAGATCGCCAGTGTGATTGAACCGGACCGTCCGTCCTCGCGACGTGGTGTTGTCAATCACCTCGCAATAGAGTTTCCCGTCGTCGAAGTAGATCTTGTTGCCGATGCGGACCTTTCGGGCAGGATCGACGATCACGTCCCAGAGCGAGGGCTTGAGCTCGCGCAACAGCATCACCTCGATCTGCGCGTTGGTCTTCTCCTTCTTGCCAATAAGGCGGGCTGGGAAGACACGGGACTCATTTACGACCAGGCAATCACCCTTCTTGAAATACTCGACGATGTCGGAAAAGACCTTGTCTTCGGTCTCCCCCGATTTGCTGTCGAGCACGAGTAATTTTGATTGATCGCGCGGATCAGCGGGATGCTTGGCGACGATCGACTTCGGAGCTGTGTAACGGAAATCGGATAATTTCATGAAGAACGAACTACGTGAGGATGCGCTCGGTGCAGAAAGAGGGGATGCCGGAACTGGCCTGGTCGTAGGGCGGCAAGAGATGTTTCTCCGTTCCCGGAAGGAAGGCCGGTGAGGGAACAGGAGACGGAATTAGGTGACCTGGCGAGGATTTTTCCGGGCGAAAATACGACCCTGCGGGGGGCGAATGCAATCACCAAACGTAACCGTCTCGGCTCGCTCAAGCTCTTTTGTGACTTTCAACCCCACGTTCAACCCCGTATTATTGTCCCCGCTTTGCCGAAAGGCCCGGTCACCCCACGGAAACCGCCGGTAATCGCATTATTCAGGGGTCGCTCCCCATCGATATGCAACGACCCGCAAGCAACGTCGCGGGCGCCAATTCTCTCCGCTATATCCCGATGAAACTCTTTGACATCGTGCTCCTGGTCCCTCTCTTTCTTTCGATGGTCCTGCCATCGTTCAGTCAGACAACGGAGAATGGGACGCTCCCACCCCTCTTTGTGGAAAACCGTGGCCAATGGTCAGGAAACGCTCGTTTTCTCTCGCGCTCACCCGGCGTCGATTTCTGGCTGACAGACAATGCGCTCATCTTCGACCACCACGTGGACAACAAGAAGGGTCGGCAGGGTCATGTTCTCAGACTCCGATTCGTCAATTCTGAACCGGGGACATGCGTCCAGGGGATCGACAAGGCGCTTGTCGGACTGAACTGGATTCAAGAGGGGGGCTCGGTCTCCGCGAACGGATACGACCGCGCGACGATTCGAGGCGTCTATCCCGGCGTTGACCTGGTCGCGATGAACGAGAAGGGGAGTCCCCGCTACGACTTCCATGTCGCACCGAATGCGGATCCCAACAGCATCCGTATCGCGGTTGACGGGGCACGCGGACTCCGGATCGGCAAACAAGGCGAGCTGATCATAGGCACGTCTATTGGCGACGTTACGCAGGGCCGCATTCGCGCCTGGCAGACGACTCATGGTATCGATCAACCGGTTGCATGCGCCTTCCACCTTGAGCAGGACGGCACCGTTGCGTTTCGCCTGGGCGAGTATGACAGAAGTCGCCCACTCATCATAGATCCGCTCGTCTACAGCTCATATCTGGGGGGAGCGGGGAACGAGAAGGCGGCCGGCGTCGCTGCTGACGGTCAGGGGAATGCGTGGGTCGTCGGTTCTACGTTCTCTGTCAACTTCCCCACGCTCGTCGGGGGCTACAACACCCTCTTCTCCCCACCGGAGATGATCTTCGTCACGAGGATCAACACGACCAGCGGAGGGCTACCGGTCTTTTCAACGTTCATTGGTCCGGGTACCGCCGGCGGAATCGCCGTTGACGTCAATGGGAATTCATACATCGCCGCAACAGGGGCGAGTGGATATCCGGTGACGCAGGGGGCGTACGCCAGCAGTGGGTCGGGGACAGATGTCTACGTCACCAAGTTGGCGCCAAACGGAACCGGACTCGTCTGGTCGGCTCGCATCGGCGGCGGCGTAGCCACAGGTATCGCCCTTGACGGCACCCGTCCGGTTGTCGTTGGATTCACGGGCGGTGGGTATCCCCACACAACTGGCGCGTTCGATACGACACTGGACCAGGCAGGCTTCGACGCCTTCGTCACCAAGCTCTCCATCAATGGTTCGTCACTCGCGTACTCCACCTATCTGGGGGGGAGTGGAATTGACCAGGCGCATGGCGTCGCGGTGAACAGAATCGGCGAGGTCTTTGTGGCCGGGAACACTGTCTCGCGCGACTTCCCGACAACCGCCGGTGTACTGAAGCGTGTTCTGGATTCCACATCGGATGACGGCTTCATCGTCCGTCTTGGCCGCAACGGTGACACGCTCGTCTACGGAACACTCTTTGGCGGTCGCGGATATGACATCATCAACGGTATCGCGGTCAATGACTCGAACGAGGCGTATGTCACCGGCAACTCGAGCGCAAAGAACTACCCGACCACGGCGAATGCATACCGACCAACGCCATATGACACCAACGACGCCTTCATTGCGCGTGTCAATCGGACAGGGACGGCCCTTGTCTATTCGACATATATCGGCGGTGCGGGATACGACGTTGGGAACGGGATTGCAGTGAACGGACGTGGGGAAGCGACCGTTGTCGGTCAGACATTCAGCAATGTCTTCTCCCGTTCACCCAGTCGCTACCAGGGGACGTACGGCGGCAATGGCGATGGATTTATCACCCGTGTCACAGCCAATGGAAACGGGTTGATCCATTCGACCTATCTGGGGGGATCAGCACTCGAGAACCTCGTGGGCCTCGCCCTTGGCCCCGGCGGTGACGTCATCGCGGCTGGGACAACTTCGTCAACGGACTACCCTCTCACATCGAACGCAACGCAGATCGCAAATGCGGGAACAACCGATGTGGTGGTGACACGCCTCGCGATTCTCGAGATCCTCCATCCCCTTGGTGGATCGTCACTCTGTGCCGGAACGCTGGACTCGATATCGTGGCACGGGTCGCCCGAGGTGACGTACGACATCTGGATCTCCAACAACCAGGGCCGGTCGTTCAATCAGCTGGCTGTGGCGGTCAATGGGTCGAGCTACCCGTGGTTGATTCCAGCCAACATCCGCCCCGATACGACCTATCGTATCCGCGTGACAACGACGAGCGGGACCGAAGCTGACACCACAGATCTAGACATCACGATCAACGCAAAACCGATCGTCACGGCAAATCCGGCTAATGAGACCGAGCCGGCAGGCGGCGTCGGGATTTTCACGGCGCAAGCCACCGGGACGCCTACGCCAAGCGTTCAGTGGCAGGCGGATTCCGGAAACGGCTGGTCGAACCTGGCGGGAGCCACGTCGCGCACGCTGCGATTCGACTTCCTCCGCACTTCGATGAATGGGATACGGTACAGGGCGATCTTCTCGAACGGTTGTGGTCGTGACACCACCTCGAGCGGCCT
This sequence comes from uncultured Alphaproteobacteria bacterium, assembly GCA_964462535.1. Taxonomy (GTDB): domain Bacteria; phylum Bacteroidota; class Ignavibacteria; order OLB7; family OLB7; genus CAYWXV01. The sequence goes on along the minus strand of CAYWXV010000040.1, from coordinate 16,893 downwards.
CCTGACCGTCACCGGTATTTCTCTCCGCTCCCCCGTTGGCAAAGAGATCTTCTGCAGCAGAGACACGATCGACGTCACGTGGGAGGCGATCGGCACGAGCGGTCCCTACATGCTGGAGTACTCGCAGACGAGTGGATCAGGATGGACCCTGATTGACGGGAATGTCACCGGAACGTCGTACAGGTGGGCCATACCCGCTGGCCTGGTCGGCACGACGTTCAAGATTCGCGTACTCCTCCCACCCGGGTTTACCTACGGCGTGAATGAGGATGACTTCGAGATCCATGCGGCCGCTGTCGTGACGACGGAACCCCGGGATCTTACGATCAAGGAGAAGCAGACGATCGAACTGAACTCCGACGCATCGGGGTTCCCCGTCCCGGATGTCTTCTGGGAGGTCAACGACGGCTCGGGGTGGGTCGCTGTTCCGAACGCCCTTTTCCGGAATCTCAGGCTGTTCGATGCCACGTTGGCGATGAACGGTAATCGGTACCGCGCCATCTACACGACCGACTGTGGTAGCGACACAACGCGCGAGGCGTTGTTGACGGTCGAGCGCGATAGCTCGATCAGCGGAGTCTGGAGTGGTGCCGGTGTAACGGGCATACTGAGCCTGACCGCCACGCCAAATCCGGCTCGTGACCGCGTTGACATCCATTACTCAACGACCTCGCCCGGCTTGATCGAGCTCTCAATGACCGACCTCCTGGGTCATCCGGTTATTCCAGTGAGATCAATGACCCACGAGGGTGGTTCTGGGACGACGACGATCAACGTCGGTACACTGCCGGCAGGGATCTACCTCTGTATCATTCGTCAAGCGAGCGGAGTTGCCGTGACAAGGATCGTCGTCGAGTAATCGATATCGATTCCACTTCGGTAGATGTTCCCGGCGGCGGAGAGACCACACTCCGCCGCCGGATTGCTTTTGGCCCCGCGGAGCGCACCCGTCCCCTCTGGCACGCAACGGAGGACGTATCCGTCGTGAGTTTGAAACCGACGTGTCGATTGGAAGTCACCGCCTATCTTCGCATCCTCTCTTAACCGACCTGGAGCAGCATGTCCTCATCGACGACGACGGCATCCGACACAAGCACGATTCGCCGTCTTCGAGTCACCTACATAGCAGCCCTTTCGCTGATCGCGGTCTGCCTGATGGTCTTCGCCGGGGCCATGCTGAACATCATCCCCAGCCAGAACGACGATGCTCATGTCGTCAACATCTCCGGTCGACAGCGCATGCTGAGCCAGCGGCTCTTCAAAGTCCTTCTCCTTATGTCGGACGAACGTGATTCGACCTCACGCAGAAGGTATCAGGCCGAGATCGCCGATCTGGTTATTCAGTGGGAAGAGGCACATCGATACCTTCGGGGAGGGGATTCCACGCGACCGCTGGAGCGGAGTGACACTGTCGCGGGCATGCTGCGGGATCAGGATCCACACTTCCAGCGAATGCTGGCCTCGTACCGTGCGATTGCGACGGCACCGAGACTCGATTCATCGCACATGGCGAGTGCAATCACCACGATGAAAGCGTCAACGCCGGTCTTCCTTGATTATCAGGAGCGGATCACAAACCAGTTTCAGAGGGAGGCCGATCAGCGACTGGAACGTCTCAGCGTGATTGCCATTGGAGCGTTCATCGTTCTCTTCACGCTCCTGATCGCCGAGTGGCTGATGGTCTTTCGTCCGATGACAGGCAAGATCGAGCGTTACATCGCGTCGCTCACACGAGCGAACAAAGAACTCCTTGAGGCGACGCGAGCGACCGATCTCTCGGAACAGAACATGCGACGGCTTCTTTCAGTCTACCCGGATCTCACGATCGTCTTTGATGAGAATGGAGTCTACACGGATATCTTCACGTCGTCGGACCACCTTCTCTACCGTGACCGCGCCCAGCTGATTGGACGTCGACTCCACGATGTCTTTCCTCCCGGACAGGCCGAGTTCTTTTTTGGTGCCATACAGACCACGCTGAAGACGCTCGAGCCCCACACCTTCACGTACGAGCTACCACTGGCGGACGGGGCGATCCCCTTCCGCGCAACAACGACGTTTTTCGACACCGTCGACGGGCGGCGGAGCGTTGTGATGTTCGTCCGGAACATTGCGAGCGAGGTTGCCGCCGAAGAGAGGGAGCGACGCTATCAGAAGCAGCTTCTGCAGACCATCATCGACACACAGGAGAGTGAGCGTGCCCGAATCGCCGCCGACATGCATGATGGGATCGGGCAGATGTTTGCTGTGCTGAAGCTCAACATCGCAAGTCTGAAAAGGGACGAGGACGCGGAGGGCTTCGACGATGCGCTGGTCTCGATAGACACGATTGTCAATGAGTTCCGGACGATTGCCTGGAACCTGATGCCGGCGAGTCTGGTGCGCTTCGGCCTTGCCTCGACGCTGAAAGGCGAAGCCGAGGTTCTGCAACGGAAGTTCGGCATCCAGGTGGAGTTCCAGGACGAGACGAACAGCCCCCGATACCCCGACGCGATCGAGGTATGCGTCTTCAGAATCGCGCAGGAACTTCTGACGAATATCGCGCGGCACAGCAGGGCCACACGTGCAACCGTGAGGCTGATCGAGTCCAACGCAGTTCTCACACTAGACGTCGAGGACAACGGCTGCGGCTTCTCCCCTGGCGCCCTCCCGGAGGAGCGGGCCGGACGGGGACTCATAAGCATTCATTCACGCATTCATGCGGTCGGAGGAACAATCGACATCCATTCTTCAAACGAGACGGGAACACGAATCCGCGTACAGATTCCCGTGCCCGAATCCGACATCGACATTCACGATCAAACTCCCCATGACAGATCATGATGCCGGCTCCGAAACAGTAAAGATCCTCCTTGCCGACGATCACAAACTCTTCGTCGAGGGAGTGCGCGAACTACTGCAGCGCGTTCCCTGGATCGAGGTTGTCGGTATTGCCTCGAACGGAACCGAGGTGCTTCGCAAGCTTCAGTCGCGCTACATAGATATCGTCATGCTCGATATCCAGATGCCGCAGATGAACGGCATAAAGGTTGCCGAACAGATCCGTGAACGCCACTCCGATGTGAAGATCATCGTCGTCTCGATGTACGGCGAGCGACTCTTCGTCGAGCAGATGGTCCGTCTGGGCGTCGCAGGGTACGTCTTGAAGAACACGACACCGGAGGAGCTTGTGGAGGCAATCGCGGCGGTTCGCGGAGGGCGGAAGTACTTCGCCCACGACGTAACTGCATTGCTCCTGGGGGAGGCGGTGGAGCTAGCGCCGCCAGATCCAGTGACCGCTCTCACCCGACGGGAGATTCAGATTCTGCGTCTCATCGCGCAGGGGTATTCCGGTCCGGAAATTGCGCGCGATCTCACCCTCTCGATACAGACGGTCAGTACTCACCGGAAGAACATCATGCAGAAGCTGAACGTCAACAACACGGCCTCGTTGGTCCGATATGCGCTGACGAATCGGTTGATCGAATAGGAGCTAAACGGTAGCGAATACCACGTTCATGGTAGGCGCGACTTTTGCCGCGGGTGAATCGCACTGAAGAATCAAACATGCAATCCCCTGTTCACGGTAGGTTTCTCACGTGAACAGGGGATTTTCATCTACTACCCGGAACACGGCTGTTATGGGTATGCAGGGGAGGGTATGTTCGGCCACCGAAAACAGTATCGCAGGCCAAACACAACACAGGCTATCCCATGTCCGATATCCGGTACGACGCCCTCCGATCAATCACGGCAGGCTCGTCTGACAAAGCAGTCGCCCGCAACGGTAATCAGAAGCTCTCGACGATCTTCGGCGAGAAGGTATTCAACCTGATCGCGATGAAGGACTATCTCACTGAGGGGACCTACAAGCGGATGGTTGACGCCATCCAACGAAACGCCCGGATAGACTTCGAGACGGCGGAGAACGTGGCGAAGGGGTTGAAGAAGTGGGCGACCGACCTTGGGGCCACTCACTACACCCATTGGTTCCAGCCGCTGACAGGGGCCACGGCCGAGAAGCACGACTCGTTCTTCAAGCCTTCACTCGACATCACCGTTCAAGGGATGGAGAACCTCTCGGCGGCAGAGTTGGTTCAACGCGAGCCGGATGCATCCAGCTTCCCCCACGGCGGGTTGCGGAGCACTGCCGAAGCGCGTGGGTACACGATCTGGGATCCCTCGTCATATGCCTTCATCCTCGAGACCGCCAACGCCAAGACTCTCTACATCCCGGCGGTCTACATTTCCTACAACGGCGAGTCGCTCGACTACAAGACGCCTCTTCTAAAGTCGACGGAGCTGTTGAATCGCGCCGCCACGGATGTCTGCCACTTCTTCGATCCGAACGTCAACAACGTCATCACGACTCTTGGATGGGAACAGGAGTACTTCGTTGTCGACGCATCGCTTTACCATGCGCGCCCCGATCTGATGATCACCGGCCGAACCCTCTTCGGAGGTCGACCGGCTCGGAATCAGCAACTCGAGGATCACTATTTCGCCACCATTCCGGAGCGTATCCAGGCGTTCATGGTCGAATTCGAGCGTGAGTGCCTGAGCCTTGGAATTCCCGTGTTGACACGTCACAACGAGGTGGCTCCCGGTCAGTACGAGTGCGCGCCGATGTTCGAGGAACTCAACCAGGCGAACGACCACAACCTCCTCTGCATGGATATCATGGAGAGGGTCGGTTCGCGACTCGGCCTGAAGGTCCTCTTCCACGAGAAGCCGTTCGCCGGAATCAACGGAAGCGGAAAGCACAACAACTGGTCGATGGCGACCGACCGTGGAAAGAATCTCCTTTCGCCTGGTGAGAACCCTGGGGCAAACCTCCAGTTCCTTACGTTCTTCATCAACATCATCGCCGCCATCAACGAGAACAGCGATCTCCTCCGCTCGGGCGTTGCATCGCTCGGGAACGAGCACCGGCTGGGTGCCAACGAGGCACCGCCGGCCATCATCAGTGTCTTCACGGGTTCGCAGATGGCGGCAACGTTGAACGACTTCAAGGAGAAGGGGCTGGCTGCGTCGTCGAACCTGGGGAAGGAGACCATCGACCTCGGCGTACCGAAGATTCCCGAGGCCGAGAAGGACAACACGGATCGCAACCGGACCTCTCCCTTCCCCTTCACCGGGAATAAGTTCGAGTATCGGGCCGTCGGCGCATCAATGAACTGCTCGCAAGCACTGACCATTCTCAATACCATCGTCGCGCATCAGTTGATTCGCTTCAAGAACGATGTCGACGCGGTCGAGGGTGATCGTCAGCAGGCAATCGTCTCCGTCCTGCAGCGCTATCTGAACGAATCGGAGAGGATCATCTTCAATGGAGACAGCTATTCAGCTGAGTGGGAGAAGGAGGCATCGAAGCGTGGTCTTCCCAACACGAAGTCGACGCCGGAGGCACTCCGTGCGATGGTTACCCCAAAGGCACGCGAGATCTTCGCAAGTCATGGCATTCTGAACGAGCACGAGCTGGAGGCCCGCTACCACGTCTTCCTGGAGCAGTACATCAAGAAGCTGGAAATCGAGGTGATGGTCTGCGAGGAAATGGTACGCACCCACATCCTGCCGGCAGCATTCGACTACATCCGGAAACTGACCGACAACCACTACGGTCTTGCCCGGATGAACATGGATAAGGCCGCCGACCGGCTGCGCGAGGAGACGGAGCTGATGTTCCATCTGGTCGATCGTCTCCGCGAGCATCTTCAGCTTCTGGAAGAGGAGAAGACCAAGGCATTCGCCCTCGACGATCTGGAGAAGACCGCAGAGCATCTCTCCAACCGCGTGAAGCCGTTCCTGGAGGTTATCCGGGAGGATGGGGATCAGTTGGAGAAGCTGGTCGACGACAACCTCTGGAAGCTCCCGAAGTACCGTGAACTCCTCTTTGTTCGATAGGGATACAGATGTCGACAAAGACGACCACGAAGCGTCGCTCCGTCTCCTCGAAGAGGAACGGAGCGACTGATTCTCCGCCCGTTGCAAACGGGAAGGAGGCACCCGTCATGGGGACAAGTGATGAGGAGGCACTCTTCGCAAGTCTCGACCTGGAGAACAGCGGGCGGATACCGGCACGGGCTCTCTTCAGCAGGCTGAAGAGTATGGGGATTTCGAGTTCCGATCCTCGTTTGAACCTGCGGGCGCTGGGCCTGACCGATACGCGTGACATCGGCACGACGACGATCACGTTCGATCAATTCCTCGCGTTCACGCAGACCAGCCGCGGCACCCTGATCCGCGATGCGCTCCAGGGGCAGTTGATCATCCCCGACTTCGAAAGCTTCGCCGACGAGATCGAAGAGATCTTCGAGGCAGCGACATTGAATCGAGGGGGTGAAGTCGCGACGTACATACCTCAACTTGGCCGCATTGACCCCAGTCACTTCGCCGCATCGGTCTGCACGATCGACGGGCAAAGGATCTCCCTTGGAGATGCGAAGATGCCCTTCTGTATTCAGTCGATCTGCAAACCGATCAACTACTGCATAGGACTGGAGGAGTTCGGCGCTGATACGGTCCATCGCCACGTCGGCCGCGAGCCGAGCGGAATCGGGTTCAACAGTCTGTCGCTCAACAGCAATGGTCTTCCCCACAATCCGATGATCAACGCCGGAGCAATCATGATGTGCTCGCTGATCCGCCCGGCGCAGGATATGGCCGATCGCTTCGACGTCGTGATAGATACGTGGCGAAGAATGGGTGGTGGTGGTCCGGTCGGATTCAACAACGCTGTCTACCTCAGCGAGCGCCAGACAGCCGACAGGAACTTTGCGCTCGGCTATTTCATGCGGGAGAACAAGGCGTTCCCCGCCAATACTCATCTCGTCGATACACTCGAGTTCTACTTCCAGTGCTGCTCGATCGAGATGTCGACGGACGTGATGTCGGTGGTGGCAGCAACGCTTGCGAACGGTGGCATCTGTCCACTGACCGGAGAGCGAGTCCTTCGCAACGACACCGTGAAGAACTGTCTCTCCCTCCTCTCGTCGTGCGGCATGTACGATTTCTCGGGGGAGTTCGCCTTCACAATAGGTCTCCCTGCGAAGTCGGGTGTTGGTGGAGGGCTGATGGTGATCGTCCCGAACCTGCTGGGTCTGGCCGTCTGGTCACCAGCGCTCGACCGCATCGGCAACTCCGTCCGGGGTGTTGACTTCTGCTCGCGCATGGTAGAGCACTACAACTTCCATGTCTACGACTCGCTTACAGCTGGAGTGGTAGAGAAGAAGGACCCCCGCCTGAAGCGTGTCGACGGACGAATCAACAACGTCATCGCTCTCTGCTATGCAGCAGCCGAAGGTGACGCGAAGGAGCTCCAGTATCTACTTGCACGTGGCGTCGACATCAACGCCGCGGACTACGATGGAAGGACGGCGATGCATCTGGCAGCGTCGGAGGGTCACACGGAGTTCGTGAAGATCCTCATCGCAAAAGGGGCGGCTCCGAATCCGCGTGATCGATGGGGGAACACTCCGCTTGATGACGCCCGGCGCGGAAAGCATGCCGACGTCATTGCACTTCTCGAACCACTACAATCATCCCATGCCTATGAACCCGAACGGCATTTCGCGTGACGTAACCGAACGGAAGCGTCTGGCCGTGATCGCCGCGATCGTGCTGTTCGGCGTTTGTGCTGCCGGTGTCTTCATTCCGGCAGCACACCCGGAGGGGAGTGGACCGCTGGACACCGGCGCCATCGCCTGGATGCTGACCGCCTCCGGACTTGTGCTTCTAATGACTCCGGGGCTCTCCTACTTCTATGGGGGGATGGTCAGCACACGCAACGTGATCTCGACGATGCTCCAGAGCTTCGTCGCACTCGGTGTCGTCAGCATCATCTGGTATGCGGTGGGATTCAGCCTCGCCTTCGGTGACAGCGTAGGAGGAATCATCGGGGACCCCCGGACGTTCCTCTTCTTCCGCAATGTGGGGACGGCGCCCCATCCCCACATTGGTGGTGGATTGCCGTTGATTCTCTTCGCCGCATTCCAGCTGAAGTTCGCGATCATCACCCCGGCCTTGATCACCGGCTCGTTTGCAGAGCGTGTACGATTTCCCGGCTACATCGTCTTCGTATCCCTCTTCACGATTTTCGTCTACTGTCCGCTGGCACATGCCACGTGGCATCCGGATGGCCTTCTGGCCAGGGCGGGTGTGCTCGATTTCGCAGGTGGAACGGTCGTGCACGTCTCTGCCGGGCTCGCCGCGCTGGCCGGCGCAATGTTCTTCGGCCGACGTCACTCCCACGCGAGGGGACATCAGGAAGCGCCGACGAACATCCCGTATGTCATTCTGGGAACGGGACTCCTCTGGTTCGGTTGGTTTGGATTCAACGCCGGTTCGGCGCTGGCTGCGAACGGAACCGCAATCATTGCGTTCGTGACGACGAACCTGGCATCTGCCTCGGCGATGCTGACGTGGATGTTGATTGACGTGGCAAGGGGAAGGAAACCGTCGGCGCTGGGCGCCTGTATTGGAGCGGTTGTCGGGCTGGTGGCCATCACCCCAGGTGCCGGTCTGGTTGGGATGGGATCAAGCCTGTTGATCGGCGCGATTGCCGCGCTAGTCAGCAACGTGGCGGTCCATTGGAAGACACAGACGGATATCGACGATACGCTCGACGTCTTCCCCTGTCACGGTGTGGGTGGAATGGTCGGAATGATCCTGACCGCTGTCTTCGCAACCTCTGGTGGTCTGATCACGGGGAGCTTCGACCTGCTGGCGCGTCACGGCATTGCATTGGTAGTCGTCAGCCCGCTCATCTTCGGCATGTCATACGCACTCTTCCACGTCACAAAGCTCGTGACACCCATCCGTGTCTCGCTTGAACACGAGCTGATGGGACTGGACCTGAGCCAGCACGGTGAGACAGTCACCCTCATGCCGGACGCGCCACCGATGGTACCGGAGGGAGGAGTCGTGTTGGAACGGTGACCGGTGGAAGCGTGAGCTGGGTTGCAACCGAACTCGGGACCGTACACAAGCACCACCATTCGACGATGGAGAAGCGTCCCGATGTCGATATCATTACAATCGACATCGGGACGCTTGCCAGTAGCCCGTCGAAGTACGCGCGATCTCCGCGTTGCATTCGTCGTCGGTCTCCGCAGCGTACTACCCGTATGTCTCATTCGCTCCTCGTCGCGCTGCTTGACGACGCGCGATTCAAACAGAGTGCTGAAACACGGCGTGTTCACGGGGGTCGCCGCGGCAACACGCTCCTTCGACAGCGTCCGTCCCGTTGTGACGCTTGCGCCTGGCGGCTTCGACTCGTACGGGCGTGTCAACACGTTGTGGACACCCCGCGAAGAGATACAACGATCGGGTCCCGTGACGCGGCTACTCCCTTTCTTCTTACCTTCCCCGCCACACATCCAGCCATGCGTCTATGAAAGCTGTTATCATGGCGGGCGGGTTCGGAACGCGTCTCCGCCCCTTGACCTGCAACATCCCGAAGCCGATGGCCCCGATGGTCAATCGGCCCATGATGTACCACATCGTCCGCCTCCTTACCCGCCTCGGTATCCGAGAAGTCCTCTCCCTTCTCTACTATCAACCGGAAGCCATCTCCTCCTACTTCGGCAACGGGTCAGCGTTTGGGATCGACATGCACTACGTGCAGTCCGAGGCTGATTTCGGCACTGCCGGTTCAGTGCGGAACGCCTACGAATTCCTGGACGAGCGATTCATAATCATCTCCGGTGATGTCCTTACGGATTTCGATCTGGAGAAGGCAATCGCATGGCACGAAGCCAAGGGAGCGAAGGCAACAATCGTTCTCACGCGCGTCCCCGATCCCCTCTCGTTCGGTGTCGTCATGACAAACGACGACGGGAAGATCACGCGCTTTCTTGAGAAGCCGCAGTGGGGCGAAGTGTTCAGCGACACGATCAACACCGGCATCTACATTCTGGAGCCTGAGGTGCTTGATCTGATTCCCTACAAGAAGGAGTTCGACTTCTCGAAAGACCTCTATCCTCATATGCTTGCCGAGGATCTTGGTCTGTACGGGTACATCGCCGACGGGTACTGGAGGGACATTGGGAACTTGACGGAGTATCAGCATGCCCACCTGGATGCGCTCCGTGGGAACGTGAAGGTGGAGTTCCCGGGAACGGAACGTGACAACGTTCATGTCGGTGAGGGGACGCTGATCGCAGACGACGTCGAGTTTGCGGGGAGGGTAGTGCTGGGGAATAATGTGACGGTGGGGCATGGAGCCCGGCTTGCCGACACAGTTGTCGGGGATGGATGCCGGATTGAATCAGGTGCATCCGTGACGAACTCGGTTATCTGGTCCAGGTCACAGATTGGTCGGAACGCGCATATCTCCGACGATGTTATCTGCAACGACGTTCAGGTAGGTGGCGACGTCGTCATCAACGAAAATGTGTTCATCGCAGATGGTTGCAGGGTTGGCGACGGCGCTCGTCTGCTCGCCAATATCAAGCTCTGGCCCGACAAGGAAGTCGAGTCGCGGGCGACGTTGTCGACCAGCCTCGTCTGGGCGGACAAATGGACGCGAGAACTCTTCACCGACGCTCGCATCACTGGCCTCTCGAACATCGAAATGAATCCGGAGTTTGGTGCGAAGCTCGGGGCTGCTCTGGGTGCTTTTGCCGGGAAGGGACGATCGGTGGCAATAAGTCGCGATACCGACAATGTCTCGCGAATGATCCACCGCTCGATTTCGACTGGACTGATGAGTGCGGGGGTCCTGGTGAACGATCTGCAGACGACGCCAATCCCATTGACGCGCGCGGAGCTGAGAAGTGGTCGTCAGGTGGCCGGCGTCCACGTCCGGAAGTCGCCAAACGACCGTCGCAAGAGTGACATCATCTTCTTCAGTGCTGACGGTAAGGACATGCCTCCGTCGAAGACGAAGAATATTGAGCGTCTCTTCTTCGGTGAAGAGTATCAACGCGCGCCGTACGACGAGGTGGGGAGCATTTACTTCCCCGAGCGAACGAACGAGAGTTATATCGCCCGCTTCCTCGAGTCGCTCGACACGGAGTCGATCCGGAATGCTCGCTTCAAGCTTGCAATCGATTTCTCATACGGAGTCGCATCGACTCTCCTTCCCAACATTCTCGGTTCACTGGGACCCGAGGTTGTCTCGCTAAACGCGTATCTCGATCCGCGGCGCATGACACGGGAGCGACCGGAGGTCGAAGCAGCTGCACGAAGGCTGGGCGAGGTGGTGACGTCTTTGGGATTCGACTTTGGCATCATCATCGATCCAGGTGCTGAGAAGATTTCCGCCGTCGATGAAAACGGAGAACCGATCCACAATTATCGGCTCCTGACGATCATGACCAAGCTCTTCCTGGAGACTTCCAAGGAAGCGGGAATCAAGAAGATTGCAGTGCCGATCGTTGCCTCTACAGAGGTGGAGATGATTGCGGCCGAATATGGTGTGGAGCTCACCTATACTCGGAACAACCACTCTGCCATGATGGACTCCACGAACGATAAGGAGATTGGCTTCGTTGGCGGTACTCGTGGCGGGTTCATCTTCCCCGACTTCATCTTCTCGATCGACGGAATGTATGCGATCGGAAAACTGATGGAGATGATGGCGAAGACAGGGCTGACAATTGGTTCACTCCACCGGGACCTGCCGCGTCGCTCGGTGGTGGATCGGACGATCGAGTGCCCGTGGGAACTGAAGGGGCAGGTGATGCGGCGGGCGATGGAGCACAGCGAGGGTTATCCACGCATCCTGGTTGACGGAGTGAAGATCTTTATGGATCAGGACTGGGCTCTCCTGATACCCGATAAGGAACGCCCCCTGTTCCATATCCTCGTCGAGACCGACCGGCAGGAGAAGTCCGCACAACTAGCGCTTGAGTACGAGCGTCTTGTGCGCGAATGGAAGGAAGAGAAGGTGGTGCTGTGACGGCACGGCAGGTCCTGGGAGGCTGTTGAACTACACGCGATCACGACGTTGCGTTCCTCGTCGCTCACTGCGGCATATATCGCGTACACCTCGTTCGGTCGACGTCGCGCGCTTTGACCGTGCGCGAATTGAACAGCCTCTTGGATGTTATGGTTGTTCAACCGTCTCCTAGCGGGCTTCCTTACCCGGCACGACGAACTCCTTTACCCTCCGCTCATATTCCTCCCTGGTGATCCGAAGGAGCGTTTCAGCAACCTTGACCACAACCTGACCTTCGGATGTCTTCACCAGCCGTTGCGAGGTGAGCGTGTCGCCGCTGAGATTCCCTTTTGATTCAATCACGTTCCCTCGCGAGGCGCGCGATGTTGACGACGAGTTCGTCCACTTCCACGGCTCCCCCTGCAACGTCCCCTCCCCCTCGAGCTGACCCGTCGTTTCGCGCAGCCGGAAGCTGTTCCCAGAAACGGTAAGCACGACGACGTAGTGCGCCCATGTCGAGTCATCGGTGTTTACGTCGTAGGTCACATCCTCAATAGTACTTCGCGACGGATCGTAGGTGCGGCTGAGGAGCACATTGGACGATCGCACCGTTCGCCCTGTCGGTAGCGCAACGTCCTGTCGCCCGGAGTAGTACTCCACGCGGGCATCTCCGCCACCACCTTCTGTCTTCTTCGCATGCGAGCATGCTGCCAGCAACAGCGAAAGAGAGGCCACCGCAATCAACGAGATGTTCGTCATGATAGTCGTGCTGAATAAAACTCTGTTAGCGTCTAAAGCAGGCCATGACGCGACGGACGGAGGGCTCTTCCGGGTCGACGAAATCGTCCAGCACGACCGGGATGAGACGATGGTCGTGGATGGGGATGGTCAGGTCGTCGCGGGTAAGGGGCCACGGCATATCCCCAGGGGACTCGTCGTCGTCGCGGAGACGGGCCAGAAGATAGAGGGATCCTCCGTGCGTCAGAAAGCTCACCAGAACCTCGAGGGCCGATTCACGCAGATCGACTGGAAGGACCTGGATGGTGTTCGACTCAACCACAAGATCAAACCGCCCCACCCAAGACTCAGGGGGTGCCAGGAGATCGGCAACGACGTAGTCAACGGACGACTCGGGGAATCGAGCGCGGCATTCGTCGATCGCTGTCGGTGCGATATCAAAGGCCGTGACCTGTAATCCGAGGGAGGCCAGCCATTCGGCATCGTCACCGTACCCGCATCCAACGCACAGTGCCCGGCCATTGGGTTTCACCGGTTGAGCCGCACGACTGAACAGATCGGCAAGCGAGGGGTTTGCTTCGCCATCAGCCCAGGGAATAACAAGCTCGCCACGCGACGCCATGGAGTAAAGACGCTCGAACCACTCAAATGGTCGCCCGGCGCTCATTGCCTCGCGTGCCATCGAGCGCGCGATTCCTCTGCTCTCATCCCGTGACAGCATATGGGTGGAGTTTGAATAATAGACGTTGCGATGCCGCCAGGAGGCTGTCGAAAGACGCGCGATCTCCACGATGCGCTCCTTATCGCGCGAAATGAACAGTACCGCGATCGGAGAATCATTCAACAGACTGCTAGCTCTCCGCCGGGAGGCTCCTATCGCGGGGACCCTTTGCCTTAGCCGCGAACTCACGTACCCACTCGACCTGTCGATCGGTATCCGGAACAGGGACTCCCCGCACGCGAGCCAGGGTGGGGAATAGCTCGTCGAATGGAACACCCATTCGGGCCATCAGGCAGGCGCTCACCACGCCGGCCCGCCCGATCCCGGACCTGCTTTGAATTCCCACGTTAACACCATGTCGGAGTTTGTCGACCAGTTTGTCAAGGAGCGACTCAATCGATCGAATGGACGAGGGAACCCCTCTGTCAGGGATCGGGAACGAAATGAATTCGATCCCCTCTTCCCAACACAGATCCTGCTCGTCGTGCAATCCCAGTTCGCGAACCTCGTGCGGTTCCAGCAGCGAGAGAACGACCTTGATGCCCGCGCTACGCCAGCCTCCAATCTCATCGGAGAGCCAGTCGCCCGCTCGCGGGTGCGGTATAATTGCAAGTCGGATCTGGTCTATTGACGTGATCCAGAAAAGTTCGGGTTTCATTTCTCTTATCTCGTACGATATCCAACGACCTGTTGACGAAAGAACGATCGATGCCACCCATAGGGCGTGTAGAACGCGCCGCCAAGAAACACATCTCGATTAGAATCTGCATGCCAGAATAGCCGGTTGCTCACGGTGACCACGGCGCCGGCAATTGCCACCGTTGTGTCCCGCTCGTCATGATTCCACGTGCCGCCATACAGGAAGAGCGAGCTCCCCGGGGGGGGGATCGAAGAGAAGGTGAAGATCAGCGCCGAGTCGGTGTAACGGATCTCGCGCAACAACTCATCGACGTTGTACATGGCAATTGCGTCGGGTTGGAGACGGGGGACCACCACAAATCCGTTGATCGGCGTGTCGTCCGATCCATCGAACTCGTATGCAACTCGGCCCCCGGTGAAGGGATCGATGAACGCAATTGAATCCCTCGACCTCCACAATCGATATCGCGCGACGATACTATCGCCAGCCCATACCGAGAACGATTCGGGATACGTGTTTCTGAAGTAGGCGCGGAGTCGGAATGTGCCATCAGCGTGGACGTCCATCGAATCCGGTGCCACGTGATGATTGTCGTAGTTGCCTGGTTCAAATGTGAACCTCAGATTCCTTCCCCCCAGCAGCTCTACGTTCTCGACCCGCCCTGTCATAACGCATTTGTAGACCACACTGCATGATGGAATCAGCAGCATCGCAACGCCCGCCCCGACGACGAGCATCACATGTGCGATTAGTGGACGCATAATTCTTACAGCACGCGCAGAAGTCGTTGCGGATGAATGCCCTTCACTCGCTTGATCTCCCCCTTCGCCTCCATATCGAGCTTCACGGTGGTTGTGTACCATGCCACGGAACCGATGCGCTCACGGACGTCATTCGTAAGACGGCTCTTTACATGGGACGCAAGTTCGCTGAAGAGGACGCCATCACCCTTGCGCGAGAGCGATGAGAGAATGGCCTTCCGGACGGCATCGTATTTCCAGCGATCAATCCGAATCGGCTTCTTTTCGCGCACCGGGTTTTCGCACAGAACTTTGTCGATCGATTTCATACAAACGGTGATTGCTTGTTGGTTTTGCTGAGTGCCCGTATCCCCCCTCGACGGGCTTCGGACTCGCTGCACGATGCGCAGCAATCGATTGCAGCCGTCGACCACCCGGCGCACTCCCAGCGTCAGTTGGCCCCCCGCCTCCGTTCCGCGTTCTCCACCAGTCAGGTGAATTCACCACCATCAGGACGATTGCGACGCCATTGAGAGAATTCGAGTCACGTGCTGTGAGCTGACAGCCGCGCGAAGGTACTACCGCAAGATGAGATCGGGCGAACCATGCCGAAGCGCACATGAACTGCGGCGATCTGAGAATCGGTAAAGATTGTATGCCCGGGCCCTCTTCCCCCCACCCCCCTCTCAATTGCGAGAGACGGGGGGGTAGGGCTGTCCCTTTATCTTTCGTGGTTCATCGGTGCTCGTTCTCGTGCCCTCGCCATCGCCAGTCGGTCAGCATTCAACGGCCTTCGACTTGGAGGAGGGAGGTCTTCTTCTTCAACGTCCGCAGCGTGATCCAGATGACGAACGAGACACCGAGAATAATTTGCCAGAGGAGTTCCACACGGAAGGTCCGCTCGGCGATGAAGTTCCCCGCGACATGTAGAATCACCATTGTCAGGACGAGTGCGAAGAAGCCGTTGTATTCTCGCTTCAATACGTTTCGCATCGAGAAAGGGAGTGACGATTCCCTCCACCCTCGGAATCGGGGTATGAATGCCGGGGTGGTCTTCGACCACTCCAGGTAGACGTCACCGAACTTCCTGCGGAGGAACGCCTCTTCGGCAAACATGATTCGCTCGTAGTAGAGCCAGAAGATCAGGATGTAAAGGAGGAGCAACCACCAGACATGCGCGTAGAGCGCAAGTCCTAGACCCATGAGAAAGTTGCCGAAGTAGAGAGGGTGGCGAACGGCAGAGTAGATGCCGGTTGTGTTGAGGGACTCCGCGATCTGCTCATCTGTGTTTCTCCCAGACGTACCTCGTGGGGTGCGGCCGATGGTTATCGCACGGACCCACAGTCCGCTCAATCCGACCGCAAGACAGACAAGACCCCACACCGTGTCGAAGCTACCATGCGACGGAGTGTACTCCCCCTCCCACATCGCCACGATGTAGAGTGCGATCATCAACAAGGGGAGGTAGCTCCTCCATCTGAAGAGCCAGTTGCCTGTCTCCTCGAGTTCTTCAATAAGGGCCATGCTAGCAGACTGTTGAATTGCCCATGTTTCGGGAGAGTGTTCAAATCGCGCGAGGTCAAGGCGCACGCCGAGGAGCGAATGAGGCGTACCGGAGGTACGCCGCAGTGAGCGACGAGGAATGCAACGCAGAGATCGCGCGTATTTCAACAGTCTCCTAGGGCTTTCCGACAAGCTCGATGACGTTTCCGTCAGGATCTGCAATGCTGCACGAGGCGAAGAAGTCACTCGGCTGATCGTATTCCTCAACGACTGTAACACCAGCCGCAACAAGGGCCTCGTACGCCAGCTTCAGTCCAGGAACGACGAGCATCAATGATATTTGGGGAAGCGAAATGTCTCGCGCTTGTCCGGGTTCACGACCGCCAACGACGTAGATATTCGCATCACCCGCCACGAGCGTCACCCCGGGCGATAGCATCTGCTCACCTTCTGTGAAGCCAAGGGTGTCCTTGTAAAACGCGAGCGCGCGATCGATGTCCGTAACACCGACGACAACCGTTCCAATTCCACGAACCTGTGCTGGAATATCAGCCATAACAATCTCCGAACGGTAAAGGTGATAGCAGCCTGTTGAATTACTCTGGGATCAGGAGGCTGTTCAAATCGCGCGAGGTCAAGGCGCGCGACGAGGAGCGAATGAGGCGTACCGGAGGTACGCCGCAGTGAGCGA
>CAYWXV010000039.1:0-24390 GCA_964462535.1 uncultured Alphaproteobacteria bacterium | reverse complement strand
GCGCTTGCTACTCCCTGCACGCGAACCCGGTTCCGATAGTCGATGAACGGCGCGACGTGCTCGCCGGTTATCGGGCTCTGAAACGCTTCGCATATTGCCCGCCGCCCTCGAACGCCCGGGAGAGGTCTCCATTGGAGAAGAACGGACACTATGCGCAAGAAGAATACCCGCGCTAAGAACAATACTGAAGCGGAAGCGCTTCATCGCGAACAGATAGACCAGCTAAACCACACATGCGTTCGCGTCGTTGACAACGATCCGGACGAGGGGATGCGGCTGGCGAAGCAAGCGTTGCGCCTTTCAACATCCCTCGGTGACAAGGGACGCCTGGCAGAGAGTCTGGCCTCGATTGCCGCGTGCCACGAACGGTTGAGCGACCATACGAAAGCCCTTCGAAGCCTGGACAAGGCGATGTCCCTTTGCCTGGAGGTGGGCGATGCTGACGTCGAGGCGAGAATCCTTCACCAGCGAGGGATCATCCACACAAATACCGGCGCCTATCCCGCCGCGGTCGAGTGTCTGGAACGGAGTCTTGAAATTGCGCGCGAGCTTGACGACGAATACCGACAGGCGACCGTGAACAATTCACTGGGCGTCGTCTACAACTTGATCAGTCATAATGCACGCGCCCTTGGTCATTTTCAGGAATGCCTGCGCCTTTGCGAGCGACACGACAATGGCGTCGGAATCATATGGGCGATTAACAACATCGGCACGATTTATCTGACGATCGGAGACGTTCCCAGAGCTTTCGAGCACTTCAGGAAGGCCATCGGGTTGCTGGTCGACGGAGACCACGGCTGGATGCGACTGGTTCTCGAGACGAATCTGGCTACATCGCTGTACCGTCTTGGCCGCAAAAAGGATGGGCACCGACATGCCATGCGTGCGCTTGATCTGTGCCGGTCGGCGGGAATGCGTCCGAAGGAGGCTTACACGCTTCATCTGATCGGACAGTTCACCGACGACAAGCATGAGAGACTGGCCACTCTACGCCGTGCGCTGGATATCGCAATAGACATTCAAGACCCGATACGAGTGGCAATTGAAGCCAGCCTGGGGAGCTTGCTCCTGAGCACCGGCCACATCAGCGAAGGACTGCTCAGCCTTGAGACTGCCTCTGCCGAGGCAGAGCGAATCGAGGATGTGGCGACAAGGCGCTTTATCCACGAAGAATTGTCGGCCTATTATGAATCCCTTGGCGATACAGCCACCGCGCTCTATCATCACAAGCGCCAGTCGGAACTGAACAATATTATCAGGGGTCAGGACGAGCAGCGGAGGATTATCGAGATGGAAATGCGGGGGGAAATAGAGCGGGCCGAGCGAGACAGGGAGATATTCCGACTCGAGAAACTCCGACTCGAACGGGAAATGGAACACAAGACCGCCGAGCTTACGGCAATGGCACTGAACCTGATCGAGAAGAATCAGTTTCTCCAGTCCCTGAAAAATGAAATGGCCGGCGTGACGGAGGCGACGGGGGCGAAGGGAAAGACAGCCGTCAAGGATCTTCTGAGAAAGGTCAATGGGAATCTTCACACCGAGCGGGACTGGAATGCGTTCGAGGCCCAGTTCGAAAGCGTTCATCACGATTTCCTGAGCAAGGTCGCCATCGTCTGCCCCTCCCTCACCCGTACCGAATTGAAAGTCTGCGCGCTGTTGAAGCTCAACATGTCGAGCAAGGAAGTCGCTGACATCCTCTCCACCTCCGTCCGCACCGCCGAGAATCATCGCTACCGTATCCGCAAGAAGCTCGGCCTGCCGGATGACATCAACGTAAGCACGTACTTCGCAGGGCTGGGCAAGAAGTAGGTTGACCGTTGGAGGTTGGAGGTTGGGGGTTGGAGGTTATTGAACAACTGACTACTGACAACCAACTCCCCTCCTGCGTAATTAATGAGTAAGGATGCCGCTTCGTCGTCTGTCTATGTTGCGTCCGTCGAAATCAGACACGCAACTCTAACCCACAGAATCACAGACGACATGAAGACGACAACCAATCTCAAGGCCGGCGCACTCTCGCTGAATCACAACCAGGGTCTCCGTATCCGCTCCACCGTCAGGGCCGGGGGCGTCGCATTCAATCACAACCAGGGATTCCGTATCCGCTCCACCGTCAAGGCCGGTGGATCGCACCTGAATCACACCCAGGGACTTCGCGTCCGTTCCATGTCCAAGGCTGGTGGAACACATATCAATCACAACACCGTGTTCCACGTTCGAGCACGCGTCCGGTCTGGTGGCACCCATCTGAATAGCAATGTGTGCCTGCGAATTCGCTCCACCGTCAAGGCCGGCGGAACGCACATGAATCACAACGGCAGCGTCTCGACCCGGCTCCGTTCCGCGTGCGTCCGATAATCAGGCGTGGATAGAGAATCGTCCGCAGGCAGCCCTCGGTATTCGCCGACGGCTGCCGCGGGCGTGTAGACCGCCGGTCGACGCACTTCCATTCTCATTACATGCACTCCGTCATTCAGGATCTCCGCCGCCGAAATGGCAGCAGCCCTGATGTTTTCACGGAACGCCTCAACGCGAAGCATCTAACGTCCGCCGCGGCGGACATCTAACCCCGCACTCCCAATGCCCGACCCACTCGATATCGCATGCGACCTCCACGACCAGGGCATTCAGGCCTGTGCGGATGGTGACTTGGAAGGCGCGGAGGAACTGACCCTCCGCGCCATCGCACTCTTTGAGCAGCACGACAGTCCCGATTCTCCGGACGTCGCCAATATTCTCAACAGTCTTGGGGATATCTATGTGGAGAAGGCGGACTATGCCAGGGCCGAGGAGGCTTTCACCCGATCCGTCGCGATCATGGAGCAGATCCCGACGCAAGAGGAACTGGCAATCGAGACGATCCGTTGGCAATCGCTCCGACACCTGGCCGATCTCTATCGCATGCAGGGACGCTATGCCGAGTCCGAGCCGCTCCACCACCGATCGCTCGCGTTGATCGAGCAACGGCTCGGTCCCGATCATCTCGAGTACTCCTCGGGCTTGAACAACCTTGCAGTACTCTACAAATACAGTGGCGAATTCGACAAGGCGGGCGACCTCTATCGTCGCGCCCTCGCGATTATCGAGCGGGAGCTTGGTCCCGATAGTGTGGAGGTGGCAACCATCTATCACAACCTTGGGGGACTCGATCACGCGGCTGGACGTTTCGCCGACGGAGAACCTCACGCCCGCAGATCGGTTGAGATCCGGCGGGCGGCGCTTGGACCCGATCACCCGCACGTCGCAGCCGACATGGCCGCTCTGGCTGGCATCCTTCAGGAGCTTGAGAAGTTTGATGAGGCCGAGGAACTCTATCGCCACGCGCTCGACGTCTTCAGAAGCATCTACGGGGACGAGCACTATGAAATGGCAGTCAACTACAACAACCTTGGATCGCTCCATCACGCGCGCGGCAACACTGACGAGGCCGAACGCTACTACAGGGCGTCGCTCGAACTGAAAGAAAACATCCTTGGCAAAGATCATCCCGACGTCGCCATGTGCCTCAACAATCTTGCCTTCCTATACGACGACATTGGTCGGGGCGACGAGGCCACTCCGCTCTACCGTCGCGCGATCGAAATCTTCCAAGCCACACTGGATCCTGATCACCCAAAACTGAAGGCGGTCAGAGAGAACCTTGAGCATAGACCTCAGTCGAACACTGGACGGTGCTAACTTCGGACTCTATCCACTGTTATCGTCGTCACAGGCCGCCAGCCGTAACCCCCAGCCCCGGCAGACTTTCGAGCAACACTCAGATCACGGACCTGGTCAATTCGCGCGAGGTCAAGGCGCACGGCGACCGGAGTGGGTGTACCCGAGGTACGCCTCAATAAGCGACGAGGAGCGTAACGTTGAGATCGCGCGTATTTCAACAGGCTGCGAGTCCCGGGGCCCCAAACGACGTTCAATGACCGTATGTCCACAACATTCTCACGATCGATGCGCGCGATGCAGGGGGACAGGTTCGCGCTGACGAACCGGATCCTCACTGTTGCCATGCTCTTTCTTGCTCTATGGGGAATCTGGTTCTTTGGAGCTGATGTGGCGTTGTACGAGTCGACCGACGTTGCGCGTATAGAAGTGGAGCGCGCATCGTTCCCGTTGCAAGCGGTCGTTTCAGGACGCGTGGTGGCATCCAATCTGGTCCTCGGTCGATCAGTCCACGCTGGAGACGTATTGATTGTTCTGGACGCCGAACCGGAGCGGAGAGAACTGGACGCGTTGAGGGCCCATCGGGCCGGAGTCGTCAAGCAGATTGCAGCGCTCAGGAACGAAATGTCATCGCGGCGGCGTGGACTGACCGCGCGATCGAGTGTTGGCTCAGTCACGGCGCAACAGGCACGCGCTCTGTATGACGAAGCGGAGTCCAACGCCAGATTTGCCGAAGAGCAGGCCACCCGCATGGAGAAGCTTGCGGCGGGCGGGAACGTCTCCGACAACGATCTGCAACGCTATCGCTCCGAGGCTCGGAGCAGGCGGAGCGCTGCAGACGCGAGGCGGATAGAGCTCGCGCGCATCGAGCGTGAGGAAGTGACTGACCGCTCCGATCGGCAGGTCGACATCGAACGTCTCGAACATGATATTGCATCACTCGAGGGGGAGGTAGCAACGACCGACGCATCGATGAAGCAGATCGAAGAGCAGATCGACAGACATGTCGTTCGCGCCCCAGGGAATGGAACGATAGGTGAGGTTGGCGACGTCGTCGTTGGCGCCGTCGTCGAAGAGGGGGAGAAAATCGGAGCTATCGTCCCGGAGGGTGCTCTTCGAGTCGTCGCCTCATTTCCGCCGCCGTCGGTGTTTGGACGAATAAGCATCGGCCAGCACGCGTCGATGCGGCTGGCTGGATTCCCCTGGACCGAATATGGGGGTGTGCATGCGATGGTGAAGAGCGTTGGTAGTGAGGTCCGTGATGGATTCGTACGTGTTGAACTCGAGATCGACCGAAGTCATTCTGTCAACATTCCTCTGCAACACGGACTCCCCGGATCTGTCGAAATCGAAGTGGATCGCGTCACGCCGGCAATGCTCGTCCTCCGCACAATAGGGAGGTACCTGGACTCACCGGTGTCCCGATCAGACGGGACGTCCACCCATACCGACACTCGATGACCGGATCGAAGCGCCGTAAACGCTCCTACTTTGTCCCCGAGGTCGTTCAGACATCGGCGATGGATTGCGGCCCGGCCTCGTTGAAGGCGTTGCTGGAGGGATACGGGATACAGGTGGGGTATGAACGGCTCCGTGAAGCCTGCCAAACCGACGTTGACGGAAGCTCCATCGACACGATGGAAGACCTTGCCCGCATGCTCGGCCTTGATGCCGAACAGGTCATGACTCCCGTCGACCACATCCTCCTCCCCACCACACCAAAACCAGCAATCGTCGTCGTTCGCCAGCCCAACGGATTCACCCACTTCGTCCTTCTCTGGAGAACACATGGGCGGCTCGTGCAACTGATGGATCCCGCCACCGGCAGACAGTGGGCGAGTGCGCAACGATTCATCGATCATTTGTACGTCCATCAGATGCCGGTCAGCGCACAGGCGTGGCGCACATATGCTGGAGGGGAGGAGTTCCTTGGCGGTCTCAGGATTCTCATGAAGCGAGGAGGCCTCTCACCGCAGATCCAGGAGGAGCTGATTGCGCGAGGTTTAAACGACGCTGGATGGGAGACGCTGGCGGCGCTTGACGCTGCGACACGCATGGTTGGATCGGTAATCGACGCCGGAGGGATCGCTTCCGGTCGGGCTTCAGGTTCGCTGCTCCGTGACCTGTTCGATACGACACTGCGAGAGGGTGTCGCGGAATCGAAGACGATCCCAACTGACTACTGGTCCGTGCGCCCTGCAACTCCAGACGACGAGGGGAATGAACAGGTGGAGCTCCGTGGTGCCGTAATGGTACGCGTCAACGGCGTGCTTTCGGATGACGCCAACGCGCCAACGGACGCGACACTTCAGCTCCCTCCCGATCTGGCACGTGCCCTCGACGAGCCGGCAATCCATCCCGCGCGACGTCTGCTTGGTTTTCTCCGCGTAGATGGTCTCCTGACACTACTCATTCTTGTCGGCTCCCTCCTGGTTGCCGCAGCCGGCGTCGCACTCGAGGCTCTTCTCTTTCGGGGACTGTTCGACCTCGGCCATCGTCTTGCGCCACCCGAACATCGCCTTATCGCCATCGGCTTCTTTGTGCTCCTTATCGGGCTCCTCCTCGCCGTCGATCTTCCGATCGCACGCGCACTTCTCAGGATGGGACGGCGGCTGGAGGTGAGGCTGCGACTGGCGTTCATGGAGAGGATTCCCCTCCTGGGGGATCGATACTTCCAGAGTCGGCCCATCAGCGACATGGCGGAGCGGAGTCACAGCATTCAGAGTATCCGGCTCCTCCCCGGCTTTGGTGGGCAGTTCATTCGAACTCTCTTCCAGTTCCTACTCACTATCGTCGGCATCGTTTGGATTGATCCCGCTGCCGCTCCGATGGCAGCCATTGGGGGCGGAATCGTTCTCGCCCTTCCCCTCCTGTTCAACCCCCTCCTTGCCGAGCGTGATCTGAAAGCCCGAACACATGTGGGAGCGTTGTCCCGATTCTACCTGGACGCCCTTCTCGGGCTTGTGCCAATCCGAACGCACGGTGCGGAATCGAGTGTGCGTCGGGAGCACGAGAGTCTCCTGGTGGAATGGGCGAGGTCAAGCTACAGCCTTCAAAGGGGTGCGGTTGTGCTGGAGGGGTTGCAGGGGATCGCCGGTCTCGGGTTCGCTGGTTGGATCATCTTCGACCACGTGGCGCGCGTCGGAGCGGACGGGGGCCTCCTCCTTCTGGCGTGGTGGGCGCTTCAATTGCCAACGCTCGGCCAGACGATCGGGCTTCTCGCACGTCAGTACCCGACGCTGCGCAACCTCACACTCAGGTTGCTGGAGCCTCTCGGCGTCACGATTGCGGATGAATCAGCCTTGCCTCCGCCAACGATAAAATCAGAGGCGCCCGGCGTTGCGATCGCGATGAATGACGTAAGGGTCGTCGCCTCAGGGCACACGATCCTGGAGGATATCAATATCAACATCGAAGCGGGGAGTCACATCGCGATCGTTGGTCACTCGGGGAGTGGCAAGTCGAGCTTCGCAGGGCTCCTCCTTGGATGGATGACTCCCATGGAAGGGGAGGTGCGTATCGACGGCGTCGCGCTGGATCGCGACTCGCTTCATCAACTTCGATCCGAAACGGCATGGGTAGATCCGTCAGTACAGTTATGGAATCGGTCGTTCATCACGAACCTCACCTACGGCGCCGAACAGACAGCAATGGATCTTCCGCAGGCTATCGACGCCGCAGATCTCCGTGGCGTGCTGGAACGTCTCCCCGACGGGCTTGGCACGACACTCGGGGAGGGGGGTGGGCTCCTTTCCGGCGGAGAAGGGCAACGCGTCCGGTTTGGACGGGCTCTTCTTCGACCGCGTACTCGACTGGTGATCTTCGATGAACCGTTCCGTGGACTCGATCGGGAGCGGCGCCGTTTACTACTTCAGAATGCCCGTCATATCTGGAGGGAGGCCACCTTCCTTTGCATCACGCATGACGTCTCCGACACGTTGTCGTTTCCACGCGTCATTCTCTTTGATCACGGTAGAATAGTCGAGGACGACGCGCCCACTCTGCTCGCCGAGCGTGGGGATTCGAAATTCAGAGCCCTGCTCGATGCCGATGACGCCGTCCGACATGCCGCGTGGTCGTCCCAGACGTGGCGTCGCGTGAGAATTCAGGACGGAAAGGTCATCGCGGAGGTGGAGCCTTGATCGATCTGCTCCAGGTGTCGTGGCCGGCAACGCAACTCGCCGAGGCGATCGATCTCCTCGCGCAGCGGCGCGGCATGAAAAGAGCGGGAATCGCGGCATCCCCACACTCCGCGCCTACCTTGAGCGACGATGATGGATTGGGTGAGTGGATAGTGGGGTTGGCCCGCTCACGCGGGCTCGAGGCGGAGTCGACTGAATCGTCGTACGCTGACGCAGAAAACATGCTCCGGCATTGCGGCCCGGCGTTGATCCCCCTAGCGACCGACAGTGAGCGCTTGCACCTGGCACTTCTCGGATCCAGCAGATCAAATGCACTCCTCCTGTCACGCGATGGGATCGTCCACAGCTACCCCATTGAAAAGCTCGTGCACGTCATCTGCCAGCACATCGAGCATCCCGTTTCCTCCGACGTGGATGGGATGCTGTCGCGGGCGGGCGTCAAAGGGCGACAGGTGGAGCGGGCACGTCGTGCGCTTCTCCGGGAACGACTCTCGGGACAACGCCTCTCCGGTATCTGGATGGTTCGACCCGCACCGAACGCAACGTTTCGCCAGCATCTCCGCGAGACATTCGTCAAGCGCGACGTGGTGCTTCTCTCCATCTCCCACCTGCTACAGTATGTCCTCTGGCTTGCCGCGTGGTGGGTGATCGGTGAAGGAGCACTGGGTGGACGAATCGACTCCGGTTGGCTTGCAGCCTGGGGACTCATCCTCCTGAGTATCGTTCCGCTTCGCATGCTCGAGACATGGCTGCAGGGACGAATCTCCATCGGTGCCGGCGGACTACTCAAACAACGATTGCTGAACGGCGCCCTCAATCTCGATCCCGAGGAGACGCGACATCTTGGATCAGGTCAACTGCTGGGACGAGTCATCGAGTCGGAGGCCATCGAAGGAATGGCGCTCGGCGGTGGCTTCATGGGGCTGGTCTCGCTGATCGAAATCGCGCTGGCTGTCGTGGTGATGACCGCGGGTGGGAGTGGCGCTGCCGCGGGTCTCCTCCTCTTATGGACCCTCGTCGCAATTGTCGTGGGACGACGCTACTATCGGCGCCGTCTGGAGTGGACGGAACAACGGTTGGAGATCACACACTCCCTGGTCGAGCGGATGATGGGTCATCGAACTCGTGTGGCGCAGGAGAGTCCTGACACCTGGCACCGAGAAGAGGATGGAGAGATCGAGGAGTATCTGGAGCGATCGAAACGCGTCGACGGAACGGCAGCGATACTGGAAGGGTTGATACCGCGAGGATGGATCCTCGTTGGGCTGATTGCTATCGTCCCTGCATTTGTTGCACAGACTGAACCCGGACCTCTAGCAGTCTCCATTGGTGGCCTCCTGCTTGCCTACATGGCACTTGGGAAGTTGACCGGAGGGATATCGAATCTGGCTGGTGCAGCAATCGCATGGAAGCAGATGTCATTTCTCTTCAACGCAGCTTCCCGTGGGAGCGATCCGAGCCAATCTGCAGAGCTGGTCGCCTCTCGGATGATGCGTCTTCGAAACGGACACGAACGACCGACGCGACTACTGGAGGCGAGCGATATCGTCTTCCGCTATCGGGACGTGGGGGAGCCCGTCCTTCAAGGGTGCGGGGTGGCAATCGATCGAGGAGACCGAGTTCTGCTGGAAGGACCGTCGGGGGGCGGTAAGTCTACACTCGCCTCGCTCCTTGTCGGACTGCGTCAGCCCGCCTCCGGGCTGCTCCTTCTTGATGGATTCGACCGGAAGTCGTTAGGGCTGGATGCCTGGCGGCGCAGGATCGTCGCCGCCCCGCAGTTCCACGAGAATCACGTCCTGATGGGAACGTTTGCCTTCAATCTCCTTATGGGTCGACGTTGGCCCCCGACGGAAGAGGATATCAATGAAGCAGAGACGATCTGTCGCGAGCTTGGTCTGGGCGAACTGCTGGAGAGGATGCCGGCCGGGCTCATGCAGAACGTGGGCGAAACCGGATGGCAGTTATCACATGGAGAGCGGAGTCGTCTCTTCATTGCTCGAGCGCTTTTGCAGAAGGCCGAGCTGATCGTGCTGGACGAGAGTTTCGGCGCCCTCGATCCGGCCACGCTCCGCAATGCACTTGATTGCGTCTTTCGACGCTCCCCCGCCCTCCTCGTGATCGCGCATCCCTGATCGAACCACCCCTCCGACTGCATGTAACAGTCAGGCCGGCTCCCTGTCGCTCGTCAATCGTCTGATCGGCGTGACGAATGTGCCAAAGCTGTGTGATGTCATTCCCGGTGTCGACGTTGAGCGATACGTTTGCGGGACGACACCGAGCGTCACGCCACGCGACAACAATGGATCGAGCTGGACTCGATCAGGAGAGCGTACCATGCTTACCACACGACTCCGGAGGATCGCGTCGCCCATGATCGCGATGATCCTCTCGCTTGCAACCGCTCGAAGCGATCTTCTCTATGTCGCTCCCACCGGAAATGACGGCAACAGTGGCACGATCGCAAGCCCACTGGGTACGATCAACCACGCATTCGAGCTGGCCCAACCGGGCGATACAATTCTCCTTCGCGGAGGTGTCTATAATCAGTTGGTGCAGACGTTCCGTGACGGAGCCCCAGGGGCCCCAATCACGTTGATGAACGCTCCGGGCGAAGTCGCCTACATCGACGGAACGGGAATCACCGATGGAAGAAATGGGTTCATCATCGTCAACAGCTATATCACCGTCGTCGGCGTAAAAGTTCGGCGGTGGCCCGACACGGGAATCTGGGCTCAGGCCGATGTTGGATTTCTCACGATCCGTGGATGCGAGGTCTATGAATGTGGAAACTGCATTTCACTCTTCCAGGGAGATCACGACTTCCTGATCGACAGCGTCGACCTCCATCATTTCGCGGAGGAGAGTGCTGGATTCGATGCCACATCGCATGATGGGACACCGATCTACAATGGCGTCATCAGCAACAGCAAGTCGCACGATGGTGGTGGAGGGAATTGTGATGGTTTCGGACTGGGACATGCCACCGGATATGGAAGCTTCCAGGACGTCCGCAACGTCCGCTTTATCAACTGCGAGGCGTATAACATCGGTGACGGCTTCGATATCTCCGGGCGGGATATTGTTCTTGAACGCTGCGTCGCTCACGACACCTACTATGGAGGGAACTACAAGCTCTGGGCTACCAACCCTACAATGATCAACTGCATTGGGTACAACGCCGGTGCAAACGTCGAGCTCGACGTCGGCGAGTCCCCTCCGGTAACCGCACGTCTCTACAACTGCACGTTCTTCAACGGCGTAACGAACAACATCTGGATCCAGACCGACAGCTGCCGACTCTATATGTACAATTGCATTCTGGCAGGTGGCGAAACGGTTGGATTACGAACAGAAGAGTTGTTCGAGCGTGGTGTATATACAGGCGACAACAACGTCTTCCACTGCGGAAATCCTGGACGAATGTTCGCCGACCCTCTGATCGATCTGTCAATGACCGATTTTCAGAATGGCGAGTGGACGCGAATGTCGGGACAGGACTCGAACAGCATCGTGGTCTTCGACGCGACAACTCTCTTCGTGGACTCGAACTATGCGACAATCAACCTCCGTCCGCGAGCCGGGAGTGCGGCCATCAACGCAGGGGTTGATATTCCGGGATTCACTCCATCGATCGACTTCGACGGCAATCCGCGCAACGACGGACGACTTGATATAGGGGCGTTTGAGTATCAGGGACCTGGTAGTGTGAATGGCGGCGGCGGAGAGGCGAACGACAACGTTGGACTACGCCTTGCGCCCAACCCGTTGGACGACCAGGGTCGAGTCGTCCTGGCCCTCCCAACGCAAGGTCGTCTGCAGCTCGATCTGTACTCGATCAACGGTGAACGGGAACGACGGTTGATTGACGCCGTTCTTCCTGCAGGTGATTTCGAATGGGAAATCGATGTTGGCGGATCGCCCGCGGGAGCCTACCGCGTGGTGGCGGCACTGGATGGCCGTGTCATCGGGACGGTGATGGTGACGGTGCGGTGAGAGGGAGGGGAGCGAAGGAATCGATGGATTCATCAACGGGGATCGTCACGTACATCTTCCCTTCCCTCCTCTTGAAGTCGTTCGTAGTCAAGCCAGAATCGAACATCCTCCGTACCGCGATCGAGTCTGATAGATGAGTCTGTGCGTCCGGCATGAACGAGGGAATCCTTTACGGGATCGACCCACCATGTGAGCGCAATGGACGTCCATTCGTGAATTCTCCCGACATACCATTCTGGATGACCAAATCGGTTGACGAACGCGATTCTCTTATACGGACGGTGGAAGCCGAGCGCATAGATCTTGGACGCCACAAGGACGCTGTCAAGTTCTTGAAGTACTCGCGTGCGGCGTGACTGACTTGCCGTTGTCCGTTCCAATTCACACAGCTCATCGACTCGTCGACTCCGCAATCCGGTGATGTTGTTCGTGTTCGGACCCTCAGCAAGGCTACTGTGGTAGGCAGATGTTGGATTTGGGAAGAGGAGCCCCCCCCAACCGATCCAGACCAGATCGAAATCGTATTTCCATACGGAGGGCATGAACACGTGATCTTCGACGTTGCGGAATTGCACTTCAATACCGGCGTCGGCGCATTCGCGCTCAAAGCTCATGAGAAACCTGGGCGATAGACTCGACACAAGAAAGTCCAGTTTCAATACTCTCCCCTTTCTGGCGCGCATTCCGTCCTTTTTTCGGCGCCTGAATCCTGCGTCATCAAGAAGCTTCCCAGCTCGTTCCGGGTCGAAATTGAAGCGGGGATTGGCTCGATTTTCGTAGGGCGTGTTTGGCGAGAATGACGTCGTCACCTCTAAGTCGTCGAGATGAAGGTCCCTCATTATCCCTTCTCGATCAAATAGACGGATCAGTGCTTCCCGTACTCGTTCGTCGTCGAGAGGTTTGTGGCGGGTATTGAACGCGATTCCTGAGAACCCAACAGGATCAAGGTTGTAGATGGCGCGCCTCTGGATAAGTCCCCTATCCAGCTGGTCATTCATCAGGTCGCGTTTCCAAACCGTGGACGACTCTGTCGATGAGACGTCGATTCTGCCCGTCAACAGTCCGGATACCGCTCTGCCATCGGAATGGAACTCCACCCGAATCGTGTCGAAATTCGCAATCCCTCTTGCCAGAAAACTCCCTTTCGCCCACCATGCCGGATTCCTAATCAGCACGATCGAGTTGTCGATGTTGTTGTTCCCGGGGGCGAGCATGTACGGTCCCGATCCGGATGGCATATCGAAATCGCACTTGTACAAATACTCCTTGCCCGTCATACTGCCTACGATGTGCGCCGGGAGAACAGTCATTCCACCAAATGATAGGAGACTCTCCCACTTGACGGTCTTTGCCCTCACCGTGAATATGTACGGACTCACTGCGACCGGAGTCTCGAATTCTTTGTAGAGTTGGTTGACGAACCGCGATTCGATTCCAGTATCGACGAGCAGCTTATACGTGGCCAGGATATCGTCGGTGGTAACAGGCATTCCATCGGCGAAATGGGCAAGTGGGTCGATTCGGAACCATAGAGTCGTCCCATCTGAATCCACCTTCCAGTGGGTCGCAAGGTTGGGCAGGACTTCCAAATCCAACGAACTGACACCCACAAGCGACTCATATACCAGGCCAGTAACGAAACGAGTGGACTGGTATGCCTCACCCTTACCGAATGCGCGTAGTGTCAGAGGACCAGTCGTCATCGACAGCGTGATGCTTCCCCCTGGAACCGCGTCTGTATCGGCAACATATCCGTACATGTCTGAACGGATTGTGCCCGTGGACCATCCGTCGCGCGCGGCGATCGCTTCGAACCCCGCCCCCCCCATTTCCGGAGATACGGACCCGGAATCGACCCCATCGTCCTGCGCATAGCCTGCAGACGCGAGCGCGACCAGGCACAGCGCACCCGTCGACATTTTTCGCATCCACAGCAAAGCACGCTCCAATACGGATAGTATCGGTACACGAGGCACGAGCTTTATCGTCTGGGCGAATGCCATGTGTCCTCCGCTGTGATTGGTCCGTGCCGAGGCGGCGTTGTCGGATGCGAACTCAGGTCCATGCGCTTTCCGCTCGACCTGTCACGCTCGACCGAGACGGTCGACGCCCCCCCTTCGACCGCTCCGATGGACCGGGGCGCAAGGAATGGCATCCCCCGAAAATCTGTGATCGGATCGCTCACATCGATGCCCGCTCCGATGGCGGGCGATCCGGGACCGAGCCTGATATCATCGGGTGGCGCGACGAGTCGCGGCTCCGAACCGACCACGCCTCCTGTCTCGGTCGACGGGAGATTCGGTCCCCCCCAATTTTGATTGTCGGCATTGTACCAGAGGTTGTTCCGAAACGTGAATGTTTCGGGTCGTGTGTTGCTCCCAATGTTTACGGTCGGATTTGCCGCCTCGTTCCCGAGCACCACGATATTGTTGCTGAAGACATTGTCACCACACTGAACAAACCCCGAGTCAGTCGTTTCCTGCAGAATCCTGATCGCCCATTTCTCCGGGTAGAGGAATGTGTTATTGATCACCCGCGACTGAACGGTGCCAACAAATGCAATCGGGGCCTGCGAGCGAACGAAGAGGTTACTGTAAATCCAGATCTCAGCCGATTCGTACTTCGCTCCCTGCGGGCGGAAGAACTGCAGGCCGGTCGACCCGCCAATGTTGATTCCCCGAAGTCCGGCGTCGATGAATCTGTTCCGCTCGATCCTGATTCTCCGCGTCCCCCCCTTTGCCTGAATCGCATTTGACCCGGCCCGCTCGAACACGTTGTCCTCAAACGTTCCGTCGTGACAGCCGACCATGTCGATCATGCTTCCTCCCGCCGCGCCGTCACTGAACCAGCAGTCGCGGACCGCGAAGCTGTCGATTCCGGAGAGCTTCAGCAGATCGTTGTTTCCAGTCGCGTTTATCCCACGCCACTCACAGTTCGCGATGACGATATGATGGGCAGGCGTATCGAATGTGCCGCCATCGTCGAAGTTCCAACCATTGCCGGTCTGCCCCTCAATGATGAAGCCGGATATGCGGACGTATGCTGCATCCACGAGCTGCCAGCCGTTGGATCCACCTCGTATGATCGCCTCTCCACCAGGCTCAGCCACGATCGTGATCCAGGAGTCACTCGTCCCTTGCAGATTGGCAACGTACTGGCCGCCGGCGTGAACTCCGTGAGCGAAGAGAATCGTATCACCCGGCGTGACGGCGGCCGTTGCGGCCTCCAATGTCGGATAAGCACCACCGGCGTCGACAACAATTGTTCGTCCGAGCATGGAGGATGCGGAGAGTATTGTCGCAACGATGACGATCGCGAGTGGCATACGGCGTCGTGCACCGATAGCGCGAGACGCCGTGTGCACCTCGAATGCGACTCTGCAGCATCGAGTGCGCCCGAAGAGCACCTGCGCGGAACAGAATGTTCGGTTGTCGTTCACTTCTTGGAAAGTCCCAACTTCTTGATCCTCCCCCCGACCGAGGCTTTGCTTCGGCCGAGTTTCTCAGCCACCTCGATTTGCGTATGGGAGGCGTAGAGTCTTCGCAAGCGGGCATCTTCACGTGGCGTCCAGAGAACGCGCTTCGTTCGCGGCCGCTTCTCCCGAAACGTACTTCGCAACCCGAAACTTCTTGCCCTGACAACGACAGCGATCTCCGTCCTCTCCAGCTCCCGTGCCACGTCGCTATTGGACATCGTGCCATAAATCGCACGAAGGCGATCGTCGTCGGCCGCTGTCCAGGGGCGCGAGGTCGGTCGGCTCTTGTATCCGTGTCGCGCAGCGGCCTGCATCACGTGGTGGAGTGAGGTGCCAAGTTTCCTGGCCATCACCGTGAAGGGTTCGTCACCGAGGTGGGCAACGACATACCGCTCCTGCATTGGACTGAATTTCGCGGGCGACCGGCCATAACCGAGTCGGCTCGCCTTCAACTCGACGGCATCTCTGGTTCGACCCAACTCCTGTGCGAGCTCCGCAATGCGTGTGGTCCCATAATGCTTGCGCAGGAATTCGATCTCATCTCGCGTCCAGGGGCGGGACCCTTCGCCACCCAACTTCAGACTGTGAATCTTTCCACGTACACTCTGCTCGGTCCGCTTAAGAACGCGGGCTATCTTGATTGCCGTGAGTTTCTCGTATTGAAGCCGCAGGTAGGCTATCTCTTTCTTTGTCCAAGGTCGAATGCCGTGCCCGGGCACACCAAGGCGCAGCGCCCGGTGCTGAACGCTATCCTTCGACCGACCGAGGAGGGCCGCCGTATAGACTGAACCGTGCTTCGTGTAGTTCTTTCGGACGATTGCGTCCTGCTCCTTCGTCCACTCGATTCTGGTTCCCTTCTTGCGTGGCGGCGAAGCGACGTACTTCTTCTTCGGATGCATTTATCCCCCCGTAATCATCAGATAGACGATGAGCACCAGGTTCAGTGCAAGTCCGATCCTTGTGTCGGGCCAGTTGACAATGCACATGAAGAGCGACATGCCCGAGATGAAGAGCGTGAACTTTGGCCACCACAGGGCATGGGTGTACGCCCCATACGCCATCGCGATGAACGCAACCGCCAGGACGAGATAGAAGATTCCAATCAAACGAATTCCCGTCGGCCCCACATCACGGCCGCCGATAATTGTGGTCCTGTACACCTTGTCGGCGTCCTTTGTCAATTTCCATGGGACTAGAAATCCCGGCAGGTGGGCTATCCCGTGGAGAACGAGGAAGATGGCTATCGCGATGCTCATCGTGATCGGTTGTCAGTTGTCGGTCTTCAGTTACGCGTTCCCGGTGCTTGGCGACGTACGGATCCCGTCGCGAACCCGCCCAGTCGGTTCCACAAAGCGGGCGTCCCTCTGCGAAAATCCAGCGCTCAGTCCCCCACCCATCTTCCCCCCTCAATCCTCATATTTGATTTCCAGTTCCTCATTCCAACGTCTCCCATCCCACCCTACTAGATCGATGCTGCAATGGCATCGGCTACGGTGGTGACACCGCGCACGGCAACGCCTTCTCGGTTCGAGAGTCTGGCGATGTTGCCGTGCGGAACCAGGATTGTCTTGAAGCCGAGCTTCGATGCCTCGGCAACGCGCTGATCTATCTGCACCGCCGGACGGATCTCGCCACCAAGCCCTATTTCGCCCACGGCGACGATGCTGGAGTCGGCCGGTATATCGCGGAAGCTGGAGACGACAGCGATTGCGACAGCGAG
This sequence comes from uncultured Alphaproteobacteria bacterium, assembly GCA_964462535.1. Classification (GTDB taxonomy): domain Bacteria; phylum Bacteroidota; class Ignavibacteria; order OLB7; family OLB7; genus CAYWXV01. Next base: position 7,397 of record CAYWXV010000039.1, on the reverse strand, counting down.
ATCAACCGCCGGGTCGTCAACACGGACGCCACCGGCGATGTTGACAAAGACGTCGTATCCCCCCAGACCAAGACCCATCCTCTTCTCCAGGACGGCAAGAAGCATCTGCAGACGCTTGTAGTCGAAGCCGGTGGCCGAGCGCTGTGGCACACCGTAGCTCGAAGGTGTCGCAAGCGCCTGAGCCTCAACAAGGATCGGCCGCGTCCCCTCCAACGTTGCTGCTACTGCCGATCCACTTGCCCCATAGCTCCGCTCTGCAAGAAACACGGAGCTTGGATTCGCCACCTCGACCAATCCCTTCTCCTCCATTTCAAACACCCCGATTTCATTCGTGGAGCCGTACCGGTTCTTGGTCGTCCGGAGAATTCGATAGAGATGTGTTCGCTCCCCCTCGAACTGGAGGACGGTGTCGACCATGTGCTCTAAAACCTTTGGCCCAGCTATCGCCCCCTCCTTGGTCACATGTCCGACAATGAAGATCGACGTGCCGCTGGATTTTGCGAACTGCATCAACAGAGCCGTCCCTTCCCGCACCTGCGCCACCGATCCGGGTGCCGATTCTATTTCCGGGATGTAGACTGTCTGAATTGAATCGATGATTGCGACATCCGGAGAGAGTTCGCGCATCGCCTCAATGATAAGCGTCAGGTTCGTCTCGGCCATCAAGCGGAGATCCGCAGGGACAACACTGAGACGTTCGGCGCGGAGCTTTATCTGGCGGAGCGATTCTTCGCCGGTGATATAGAGGATGGAGCCACCTTTGACGCCTCCGCACATCTGCGCCATCAACGTCGACTTTCCAACACCCGGATCACCACCAACAAGGACCAGCGATCCCTTCATTATTCCGCCCCCCAGGACACGATCCAATTCGATGATGCCGGTTGATATCCGACTCTCCGCGCCTGCCTCTACCTCATCCAGACGGACAACGTCACCTTTCCCCTTGCTTGACCGAGCACCACGAGATCGTGCAGATGGTTCCGGCGCAAGCGCCTCCTCAACGTAGCTCTCCCATGCGTCACACTCCGGACATCTCCCCAGCCATCGAGGTGATGTGGCGCCGCATTGCTGACAGACGAATCGTGAACGAGATTTTGCCACAACCGAGAGGAGTAGAATGAGGAATCAGTACAGACGAATAATGAGTCGGGAAGCGATCTATGGCCCGCATCAGGAATTGCCAGAACCACGCCGCAATGCACACGCCCCAAACGGCATTGCGAGGGCGCTACAAACTCGTCGTTACCTCAAGACTGAACGTGCGTGGTCTGCCGAAGTGTGTGCCACCAAAGCTCGACTCGAACTTGTAGAGATAGGGAGTGTCAAATACGTTCATCAACGCAGCACCGAGACGGAGCGGAATACCCAGCGACTTCTTCAAATCGACACCCGCGCCAAGATCGAGCGTCAGGTGTGGCGCGACCGATTTATCGGGTGAGCCAGGGAGCTCAACACCCAGTTCCAGCAAGTCGATTACCGCGTCGCTGTAGCCACGACTCCGCAGCTCGGCGCGGGACTCCTCTTCATCAAGTCCCTGTCCGTTGCTGCCGACCAGATCGAACGGAAGTCCCGAGTCGAATCGGCCACCCAACATGAAATACCAACCCTCCGGGGCATTGTAGGTGCCCTGCCATGCGGCGGTCGCAAGCTGATTGTGCTCGGTCGGGAAGGCATCCTCGCCGCGGAATGGGTGGGAATAATTCTGGCCCTCCTCTCCAAGTATCAGCCCGGCCGCGATCGGTGACGAGCCGTCCTCAGGAATGTGTCCGCGAGCATCGGTCACGGCTAGCCAGAGAAATCCGGATATACGATTCCAGTTTCTGATATCGACGCGAGCCTCGCCGCCAAAAACCATTCCCTCTTTCAGATTGATCGGAAATATCACGCTTGAATTTCCGAGCTCGGCCTTCACGAGGAAATTCTCGATCAATTTTCCGTACAACGACACATCGACCGCAGCGTACGTGCTTACCCTCCAGGCGGCACCCATTTCCAGAACGTGTGATCGCTCGCTGGTCACATCAGTTGGGGTTCCTTCCTGTTCACGCCCGGCAAGAAGTGCCGCCTGCTCCGACGACGAGACGAGAAGATTCTCCGTCGGCGGTTGCATGACGATTCGGTTGTATCCGCCCCTGAGGACGAGATCGCCATTGATTGCCCAAGCCATATTCAGACGGGGGGAGATCGCTGTTTCCCGCACGGCCATGTCAAAGACATCGTAGCGGACGCCGGCCGAAACCGTCCAGCTACCCAATTGTACGCGATCGTCGATCCAGGCGTAGAAGCCGCTCCCCTCCGCATGTTCGTCAACAATCATCGGCGACGATCCTCTCGTAAGGTCGTGGCGTTGGTAGCGAACATCTCCACCCGCTGTGTCGGGATTGGAAATCGCGGGATTGGTGACTGCGAACGTGAAGAACTCACTGGCTGGTGTTCGCTCCCCGCCGATTCCTCCCTTCGCCTGATGCTGTACGCCAAGGGCATCCAGGAGAAAGGCTCCTTGCATCGCAAGTCCGTGTGCTCTGTTCGAGCGTTGGGACCCGATGAAAAACTTCTCATTCTCTGCCAGAGCCTTCAGCGAATCCGCCGTGGTAACGATTCTGAGAAGCCCCCCGCTGGTGACCGTCGCTTCGCCCAGCCGGCTGTAGCCAACCAGTGATAGCACAACGTCCGCATTGAGGTCGAACCGCAAGCGACCCCCGATCAACCGATCGTGCAGAATACCACGCTGATCCTGTGCTGGTGTGCGGATCGCCCCGTTTGGCACCTCGAATTCGGTGCGATTCAAACTCCCGAGGAGATCCAGATCCACTCCGTCACCGAGCGCAACGTCGGTCTTGAGGAAGAGGTGACGCCAGTCTCCTGCGGAGTGGATTGCATCCCCTTCCGCGATCGGGTCCAGGTACCGATCGGTTTCCCCAATCGCACCCGCAACAAAGATCCCAACCCGTCCATCGACGTTGCCTCCGACTCCAAGGGAGAGATCGTGGGTATTGAATGATCCGACACTTCCTGACGCCTGCGCGAACCAGGGACGATCAAATCCGGATCGCGTTGTGACGGCGACAATTGCGGATGTGGACCGACCGTATTCGGCATCGAGCCCTCCGGTCCGAAGCTCTACGGAACGTGCGAGCCGTGCATTGAAGAGGCTGCCGTAAATGCGTGTCAGGTTAGAGGTGACGGGAATTCCGTCAATCACGTACTGTAGCTGCGCGTCCTCACCGCGGAAATGGAGTCGCCCGTCCTCATCGGGGACGGCACCCGGCGTATTGAGCAGTACTCCCTCGACCCGCTGCTCCGAGGTCGACGACGTAATACGCGCGATGTCAGACGCAGCCCAGAAGGTCCTCGATCCTGTCTGACCGGGATCTGGGCGCAGGAGGTCCGCCGTGACCTGAATATCAGCGGATTGAAAGTGCTTCAGCGACGGGATCGTGATGCTCACAGCAACGCCACTGGTAACCTCGACTTCCTCCTCCGCCAGAATTGCTTCGTCAAGACGGACGTGGAGGATGTATCGGGAGTACGGGACATCGCGCAAGACGAACCGTCCATCCCGATCGACGATTCCTTCCTGGACCACCTCGCCGCGGCGTCCTTCCATCAACTCCACCACAAGATCGCCACCCGCGGGTCGGTCGGCTGTGATGCGCCCCTCCACTGTTCCGGTCGCCAGCTGGCCGATCACGCGCGGCGATACGGCAACTATCAGAATTGCGAGCAGTGGGAGTGATCTCGACAGAGTACTCATGAATGTGGGGGTTCCAGCGAGCATGGATTCGATTCCGGGCGCGACGCATTGCCCTGTTGACAATCGACAGCCGACGCGTGCAGGAATTACGGAGGGGTGAGTGGTCCGCGGGGCTGCGTCGGCGTGAGCGTTGGGGTTGGCGGGCGTCGTGATCTGCTTGAGGACGGCTCGCTTCGCTGGCGGCGCGGAGGTGGCGTGCTTCGACGCGGTGTTGTCTGGCGCTGCGAACTGGTCGATGGCGTCGTGTTCTGACGTTGTGTAGGTGCCGGTGCCGTCGTGGTCGGCGCTGCTCTTCGCGACGTGGGACCACGGAGTTGCAGACCGTCAGCAGTGATGACCTGATTCCGAACAGAGGTGCGGAGCGGTCCCAACGTTCCAAGCGACTTCCCGTTCAACAGCAGCTCCAGACCGCCGGCGTTGCTTAACGAGATGCGAAAATCCTTGGCGGCACGCCACGACTTCACGTCACCTGAATCGAGTGTACCCTGCTCACTCTTCTTCCCATCGGCGACGATCGCAAACCACACACGACGAACCGCCCTTCCCTCCAACGTAAGGCTATCTCCATCCTCGGTAGCTATCGCTGCGCTTGAGTCTTGATCGGCTCGTGGGAGGATCTGCGTCTGGAGGGAATCCCCCGGGATGGGATCGCCATCCTGGGCCTCACCGGAGCGTGACCCGGTCATGGATCGAATACCGAAATACGCCAGGAGAATCACGAGAAGCCCCACGGCCCCGCGCAGCATCCAGGCGGATGCACCCCCACTCACGAGCTTCACACCCTTACCGGCCGAGAGCCGACTGAGTATGGCGCGATTCGTCCGGCGCTCATCCTCATCGACCTCGCCGATGTCCGCGATGGATACGGTGGAGACTTCAGGGATAGGAGATGCGACAACTGCAGGTGCCGGTGCAGAGATGGTATCCGGCAACAGGTCGTACAGTTCGTTCGGATCGACACCGACCATACGGGCATACTCGCGAACGAACAGACGTAGATGGGAAGCGGGGACGATGGCGAGGTTGTCTTCGTCGATGGCCTGCAGGAACCGCCCCTGGATATAGGTGCGGCGGGCAATGTCGCCGAGCGTTATCTGACGGGCTTCGCGAGCTTCGCGAAGTCGCTGACCTACAGTCATTCGGACAGGAGAGATGGAATGAATCGAATGGAAGACCGGGGCGAGAAGATACGAAGGATCGCCTCACACCCTCACTCGCCCCGCAGTACCACCGCAGTGATATCGTCAGATTGAGGCGCGCCGTTGGTGAAGGCAACAATGGCGTCCCGAATTACATCGATTGCAATCGTCGGTTCCGGCGCCGGGCTGCCAAGGAAGAGTTCCAGCAGACGATCTTCGCCGAACTCCTCATGGTCCGGATTCAGTGCCTCGCTTACACCATCTGTGTACATAACAAGCAGGTCGCCCGGCTCGACGATGATTTCCCCGACGTCGTAAGGAAGTACGGAAGGCATGATACCGAGAAGAAGCCCACCCTGCTCGAGCGGTGTTGCGGTACCACTGCGGAAGAGGAACGGGGGATTGTGACCGGCATTGACGAACGAGAGCAGTCGCGTCTGAGGATCGAGAACGCCAAAGAACGCCGTCACGAATTTGTCGCTTGCGGTATTCCGATACAGCAGGTTGTTGACACGGGCCACAAGATCGGCCAGGTCAATCTGAATTCCACTGAGCGCGCGAACAGCCGCCTGAATGTTGGCCATGATAAGGGAGGCCGGAGTGCCCTTCCCCGAGACATCAGCAATGGCGATCAGTATTCGCCCGTCATCGAGTGTGATGGCATCATAGAAGTCGCCACCCACCTGATGCGTCGGGATCGTTCGTGCAGCAAGTCCAAAACCAGGGATGACCGGAAGAACCGATGGAAGCAGTCCCTTCTGGATCTCGGCGGCAATACGGAGGTCTTCCTCCATTCTCTGCTTGACGATGATCTCCTCGAGAAGCCGCATGTTCTCCAGCGTGCCGACTGCCAGATTCGACAGCGAAGCCAGATACTCAAGGTCTTCGGAATCGATCGGAGCGTGTAGGCGTTCGCCCACCAGCAGAAGACCGCGGATCTTCCCTTGCACCTCCATCGGAATTGCCGCACGGACGCCAAGAGCATGCAGCTGTCGGTCGGTCTCCTCGATCGCATCCACTGCGACGATACGGGAACCGTCGGCGGTGGCAGCGTCAAGCAGCTCGGGCGGGAAATCTTCCGGGAATCGATTAACGACGATCGACGGAGTACCACTATCGCAGATTGCGACCGCGAAGCGCCGGATCGCCATCTCTCCCATCAACGAGAATCCCAAAAGACGGAGAATCGCTTCGGGAGCGAGAAGCGCGTTGAATTCGCGACTCGCCTCGAAGAGTGATCGTAGTCGATGAATACGTCGCTCGAGCCTCCGGTTCGCATCACGAAGGGAGTTGCGAGCGCGACACCCATCGACGGCAATCGCGGCGATGCCTGCAACCAGCTGGGCGTACGCCTCCTCGAGCGGACCAAAAGTGCGCTTGGTCAGCGACCGACCAACCACAATGACAGCGAGCAGCTCATCGCTGAATGACACCGGAATCGCATACTCCAGTCCCTGGTCACAGAGACGATCCACCCACTCACTCGGTTCCAGGCTTCGCAACGCAAACAGCCCGACCTTCCTCTCATGATTCCAGTCGAGTGTCATTTCCTTGATTTTCGAGGCGCTCCCCTTGGCAAGCGTCACGTGCAGCGAATCACCAATTCGTGTAGCGACTGCGCCTGAAGAGAGCCCCATCTTCCCCATGAGCGCAAGAAGCACGTTCCCATAGATGGCCGTTGGGTCGTCAAGCGTGTTCAGGAGCTGGCTGAACTCCAGGAGTGCTCCGGAATCGAACGCAGCAGTGATGGTGGGAGAGGTCTCGATGGCCGACATAGTTGCAGGTATTCAGCGAAGATCGGGATCTCAGTCGGAAGGAACGCGTTAAAAGTGCCCTATGCGATGGGCGAGGGCAAAAGCCCCATCACAACCACTCCCCCTACTCCACCACCATCACGACCGACTCCACGCCACGCCCCGATCGAAGTACCACCATGTAGCGGCCTGCGCTGAGCGCGCGCGTCTCGATGGTCACGCGATAGACACCCGGTCCGGGCGCAGCATCGAGGAGCGTGCCAAGCTGTCGACCATTTATGTCGATCAAGTCAATACGGGCCGGACCGTCTTCCACGATACCGAACTCGATCTCTCCAATGCCATGCGTCGGTGTCGGGATGACGGGGCGCAGGAAGAACTCGCCCAGGCCATCGACATGACGATCGCTCCCCTGACGACAGACGCCGTCCAGAACGAACTCGCCTGCTTCGATCGTCGTCGCGATGCCAGGGATCGCTTGATCGTTCGCATCGAGCCACCGCGTCTCGTCGATCAGGATGTCGGTGCGATCCGCCTTGCCAAGGAGCGCGACAACGTTCACACCGGCTGCTTCGCCACCGACTGATGGAACTGCCTGTTCGACGCGCACACGCTTCCATCCAGCACTGTCAGTCAGCACCGTCACGCCCGGTTGATTCGGCTCGATGTAGAGCAATGAAGCGTCGAAGCGAAGCGTGGTCTCGACCGCGCGCACACCGGCGGCGGCAAGACCGGATTCCTCGCTCA
>CAYWXV010000038.1:20110-25326 GCA_964462535.1 uncultured Alphaproteobacteria bacterium | reverse complement strand
GCTCCTTCATCCTTGCTCCTTGCTCCTTGCTCCTTGCTCCTTCATCCTTGCTCCTTCATCCTTGCTCCTTCATCCTTGATCCTTGATCCTTGATCCTTTCTCCCCCCGTCCCCCCCGTCTACTCGGCAAACAAGTACTTCCGTGGTGTGATGTCCGACTCTCGGCCGGCAATGCCAACCTGGAGATTGCGGGCGTACTTCTCGAAGACCCGCTTCACATCGGCTGGCGTCACGCTCTGAATTCGATCCAGAGCAAAGGCTGTTCGCCATGTGCCGGTGTTCCGCCAGGCGCTGTAGAGGTTGTTCGCAACGCCGCCATTTGTCATCTGCCGCTGATAGTACCAGGTGATAAAGACGGCACGTGCTCCGGCGAACTCCTTCTGGCTGACCTCGGTCGTCTTCATGCGCTTCAACTCTGTCAGCATAATTCCGATCGCGGAGTCAGGTCGTGTTGAGCTGACGGAAATGCTGCCATAGCTCGCGCCGAGCGTTGACCCCAGCCATGCACCAGGTGCGTAGGAGAGATTCCGCTTCGTTCGGACTTCTTCAAAGAGAACGTTTCGGAGGTGCGAGAGTCCCACCTGGAGCGGCCAGTAGTCGTCGGTTGCGGCTGGTGGGCCAGCGAAGCGACCGTAGACATATGTCGTCGGGCTCTTCCGATTCACCACCACCACGCGGGGTTCGGTTGGGGACGGCACGACACGGGTCATTGCCGGCATCATCATGCCGGGGGGAAGCGAGGCGTACACGTCCATCATCCCCTTCAGCTCTTCCTCGGTCACGTTCCCAACGACCACCACAATCATCTTCGCCTTCTGCCGAACGCGTTCCATGAAGTCCTTCATGGCATCAATGGTGACGGCGCGGAGGTCGTCTTCGCGAACAACACGACCGAGCACCGGCTCCGTGAGGAAAAGGAGTGAGTCAGCCACGATCTCGGCGTTGTCGTCCGGGTTGGACCAACGGCGCTGAACGCGATTGATCCGTCCCTCCATGATGTTCTGGAATTCGTTCTGATCGTAGAGGGGGGAGTTGATGAGGGAGGCAAGGAGGTTCCAGCCGTTCTCGAAATTCTTCCTTGTCGACGTCATGGCGAACCGAATTCCCCGCACATCCCCATCACCCGTAAGTGATGTGGACGTTCGTGAGAGGTAGGCTCGAAGCTCATCCTTCGGCGTCGTCGACGAACCGCTCGATGTGATCAGGTCTGCTGCGAACTCACCCAAAACCGGATTCTGTGTCTCACCACTGGCAAGTCCCCCCTCGAATCCGATGATCGTCGAGACAAGCTCGTTCGATGTGGGGTGGAGCAAGACCTTGATGCCGTTGACAGTGAACTCCTTCACCTCGCCCCGCTCTTGCGCCGTGACCGTCGATGTGGCCGCTAGCGCGCATGCAAAGGCGAGGGGGAGTAGCGAACTCGATTTGATATTCATCACGGCAGATCCTCCACGGTAACGTTCAGTTGATCGAGTACGCTCTGTTCTGCGCCGACGCCGAGGACGCCCGGCTTTCCAGCGATGTACGTGCGGACCGCATTGACAATATCCTGCTCGGTGACGGCGGCAACGTTTCTGGGAAACGAGACATAGTAGTCAAGCGACGTGCGGCTCCACCAGCGCGCGGTTGTTCCCATTGCGAATCTCTGCGCGTTGTCCTGTTCGAAAATCTGCCGGTTGGCAACAATCTCCTTTGCGACTTCTATCTCCTTTGGACTGAAGTACCCTGGGCGCGTCATCGCCATGAGCTCGTCGCGGAAGGCACTCCACGCCGCACGTGCCTTGTCTGGCGTAGCCGAGACGTAGCCACCGACAGTCGAGGTGTTTACGGCCTGATCGTAGTTGAAGGCGGCGTGGAGCGCAAGCCCGCTATCCATCAGTCGATGATGGAAACGGGAAGTGGGCTGATTGACCATCGTCTCGATCAGCGTCATCGCATATCCGCCAACATCGTCCTTCCCCAGGCTGGGACCATGATAGGTGACATCGTACGTGACGTACGGGACCTTCACTTCCCGCACCACAACTTTTGGCGTCAACGGCGGGAATGCGGGGGGAGTGTACTTCGGGAACGGGTTTTCTCCCCGCTCCCAGACAAGGAGGTACTTCTCCGCCAGCCTGAAGACCTCCTCGGCCTTGATGTCACCGGAGAAGATGAGGGCTGCGTTGTTCGGCACATAGAACCGACGCTGTATCTCTTCCATCTGTGCCTTGGTGGCCGATAGAATCACCTTGCGTTGCCCAAGTGGCTGCTTCCTGCTGACATAGGGCATCCACACGGCGGAGTCGATCGCGTACCCAAGAACGAAGTTGGGACGCGCTTCATTCCTGTCGAACTCACCGATAACAACCTCCCGCTCGCGCACAAGCTCATCCGTCTTAAAGAGGGGAGAGGTGATGGCATCTGCCATGAACTTCGTACCCGGATCAAGGTTGTTCGACGGGAGGGTGAAGTAGTACGCAACGACTTCGTCGGTCGTGTATCCATTGTAGACGATCCCCAGTTCCCGGACGCGATCCATGAATGCTTCCTGCGACGTTAGCACCGCGTTCGCCTTGAAGAACATGTGCTCGTAGAGATGCGATAGGCCGGCGTATTCGTCGGGCTCGGTGAACGAGCCGGTGCGGACCGCGATCGCAATTGTGGCCAGAGGGACCGTGGGATCCTCGATGGCGATGACCTGCAGACCGTTGCTCAACGTCTTCGTCTTGTAGGGGCTTTTCTGTGCCGCCGCGGGTATCGCCGACAAGGCGATGAGAAGCAGCAAGGTGGTTCTAAACAGCATCGATGTATTGGGGGTTGGTTCCTGTTAGTTCACGTTGTACATCCGGTTCCTGGGCAAATCGCAGCGCGATCACATTGCCCCCCGGTCCAGTTTCCCGTGGCGCCGGAGACGGTGCCTGTGGATGTCCGTGTCGGCAGGGTGATCTCCGAGTCCATGTTGTTCCGCGCGGTCATTAGGTGTCAGCCGGTGGTTGCTTGTGCCCGCTGGTCACTGTGATAACTGAAGCGGATACGCCCACTGTCGTTCACGTCCTACTCCCGAACAACGCCGTTCCAATGCGGACAATCGTCGCCCCCTCTTCGATGGCAACGTGAAAATCGTCCGTCATCCCCATGCTTAGATGGGGGAGGGGCTTCGAGATTGTGTCTGCGATGCGGTCGCGAAGTGAGCGGAGTTCGCGAAAGAAAGGTCGCGTATTCTCGGGATCGTCGGTCGGTGCCGGTATCGTCATCAATCCCTGCAGATCAATTGACGGTAGCGCATGTATTCGAGTCGCAAGGTCAGTTGCTTCGGCGGGGGAGACGCCTGATTTGGAACCTTCTTCCGACGTGTTTACCTGAATCAATATTGGGAGTCTTCGACCCAGCTCGTTCGCCTGCCGGTCTATCTCGATCGCCAGGCGTTCCGAGTCGACTCCATGAATGATATGGACGTGCGGAAGGACAACACGCACTTTGTTCCGCTGGAGATGACCGATGAAATGCCAGCGGGGTCCAGGTCCAATTGACTCCGCCTTCTCAATCAACTCCTGCACGTAGTTCTCACCGATGTCAAGAATGCCGGCGGCGATGGCATTGCGAACCACGTCAACAGATTTCCTCTTCGTCACGCCAACGAGCGTTACACTCGCCGGATCGCGCCCTGCTCGTCGACACGACTCGAGCATCGTCTGTGTGATCGCTTCGTGACGAACGGCTATCGTTCGCACATCGGGATCCGCGGCGTGTGTCCCTTCAACGTTCATCGGGCAGCAGCAATCAGAACCCCACCTCCTGCAAACGCTCCTTCATCTCACCCAGGTAGATGTTCGTCGACTCACCGTAGAACTCGTTCTTCGGCACCAGAACGAGAGCGCCGAACGTTGCCGGCTTCGACTTGTCGAAGTTCTGGCTGGTCGTCACGGTCGTCGTCTCCTCCGGACGGTAGGGATTGTCCACGTCATGGACTACCACGTTGACTCCGAAAGGGGTGACACCCCGCTCATCGAATGGCGGGCCGCTGAATCCGAAGAGGGCGAACGGAATCTTGAGCTTGACCGCGTATCCACTATCGCTTCTTACCGCGACCGCCTTGATCAGGAGTCGGGCGTTCATCTGCGTCTCGTCGAAGTTGTTGGAGCTTGCGATCGTAACACGAGCCTGCTGATCGACAAAATCTCCGATAGAGATTTTGAAGGCGTAGATGTTTGAGTCGGTCTTCATCCTGAAGTCGCGCGCACGGCGGCCGACGCGGAAGCGATCACCGAGCGAATACATGTCGAACCAGAGCTCGAGCCGGTCGGCAGTGGAGTCGGGGGTATTCGGTCCGCTCGTCACAACCTCGTCGTCGCGGACGATCAGGTTGAAATAGAGATAGTCATCATCGTAGGCGCTCCTGCTGAAGAGGGTCAGATCGCGCTCGTCCTTCCAGTAGTAGCTGCCACGCGTGATGTAGCGTGAGAGATGCGCATCGGCTGTTGCCTGATAGCCCGAACTGACATCGCGCCCACGTGTGTAGGAGGGGATCGTGAGAAAATCACTTCGGAAGAGAACGGTCGTGTCGACGGAGTTGATGTAGCGTTCGTAGCCCTCCAGCGACTGGAAGTTTCGGTAGGTCTCATAGACCATCTGTCCCATTTTCTCGGTGGTGAAGCGATCAACCAGCATGACGACACCGTTACGGTAGGCGTAGCCGAGAATCTCCCAGTTGTCCTCCTTCATTTTCTTCGTGGTGATCGCCTTCCCTTCGGTAATGGCGACGCCAACTTCGATTGGGAGTTCGATAAAGTCTGTCTGCATCTCCTTGATCAGCCGCACGATGCCATCTTCGTCGACGAAGAAGTAGACGTTCACCTTTTTCCGACCATCTCCCTTCTGTCGAAACGCAAGGACGAAGTCGTTGGCTCCATCACCGGAATAGTCGCCTACGTCATAGCCCCAGACATCGATGCCTGCCTGAGGAAGTGCGTCCTTTATATCCTGGAAAAGCTCGGGCGCGAAGTACGGATCAATGCGCGTTTGAAGGTCTTCCAGGGAGATTGCGTTCTGCCCACGCACCGCCGAAATCGCTGATAGCGTCAGAATCAGGCCGAAAAGAAGCCGTACTCGAAAAAACATCCGGCCAAGTTAAGGGTTCGTGGTGGATTGAGGGGGAGACTTGGAGTGTCGACTGGTGACCGGCGCCGGGCCCTCACCCCATCGGCCCGCCTCTCTCAATACCGAGCGAGGGGGGAG
>CAYWXV010000038.1:0-20010 GCA_964462535.1 uncultured Alphaproteobacteria bacterium | reverse complement strand
ACAAACGGCTATTTGGACATTGCGCCGGCTGCGATTGCAATTGCGCCAGCGACGAACGAGGCGATCGCGCCGATCATCAGCCACTTTGCTTTCGACTCCATCCCGCGTGCGACTTCGTCGCCACTCTTCAGCGAGATGATGTACGGCTTCCCACGATCGTCGGGTCGACGGATCTTGAGTTCGCCACCTCGGTCGCTCGCGTCACCGATGACATACACCTTTCTGTTGATCGGAAGTATCTGCTCGGAGTAGTGATATCCCAGAATCCTTCTTCCCGTCGTCATCCCCGGTGAGTAGTCGAGCGAGAAGTTCCCAAATGACAGATTCGAGATCCCCACGGAGGCTGGCTGGAATTGGTCCACCACCGTCTCCAGATCCATGTCGGCTCCATCGGCGTCAAGCTCCAGTCGGCCACTCCCGTCTTCCACAAAGAACTGTGCTGCGTTGCTGTTGGAGGCAACCGTCGTACTCCCAGTCCGTGTCCGTCTGACATCGCGCCCCTCATTGTCGCGCTCCCAATATTCCTCCTCGTGGCGTTCCTCAATACGCATCGTGTAGTAGGCGCACTCGCGCTCCGACAGCTCCCCGTGGAGGGGTTGATCGCAGACAAGGGTCCCGGTCACGGACACCACTTGACTGAATCCCCCTGGCCCTACGGACCCTGCAATTGCGTCGCGTGTGTCGATGACGTCGTGAACGGTGAGTTTCTCCGCCGTCTTGATTTCCAGGAGATGGCTCAAGGCGCGGGAGCGGAGAAAGAGGAGGAGAGCGCCGAGCGCGACGAGAATGATTCCGAGTATCAGCATTGTGGTTGTGCCCTTCTACTCTGTGATATGACCGGTTCGATCCGATTAGTCGACAATCGATTGCGCAACGACGGGACCGTTGAGGGTCATGAAGGCCTCAGCGTACGGAACGCCAGCCATGAACCCCCAGTGACGCATGCGCGCAATCAGCGCATCGATGTAGCCCTCAGCAGAAATGAATGTGTGCGGCTGGTCAGTGTCGAAACGCGAAGAGCGACCCGGCACAGTGAACTGCGACCCGTAGGCCGCGATGGCCTCCAACTTGCGGTCAAGCTGGTCGGTGATGTCAACCACGAGCATTGGCGTGGTCTCGTAGGTGTGGAAGAAGGAATAGCTCTGCAGTGGGCGGAATGGTTCCTGCGTCCTTCCGTCATGCTCAGTGACTCTCGCGGTCAGCCCGGCCTCGAACAGGCTTCGATGAATCAAACGATGTGCGTCCTGGTGGTCTGGATGCCTGTCCTTGCGCCACGGAAGGAGAAGCGTGCGTGGCCGGAAGTGTCGTATTGCCGTGACGACGCGTGCGATGTGCTCGTCCGTTTCTGTGATCCCTCCATCAGGGATCTCCAGATTCCACCGCCGACTCTCGTCGATACCGAGTACCTCGTTCGCCCTGCGTGTCTCTTCGGCTCTCAATTCGGCCGACCCGCGCGTCCCCCGTTCGCCTCGCGTCAGATCAACGATCGCAAACGACCCGCCACGATCGGCTTGCTTCAACAGAACACCGGATACGCTCAGTTCGGCGTCATCAGGATGAGCGACTATCGCAAGCAGATCGACCATAACAGGAATAGGAGAGATGGTACATGGAACGCGGGGCCCGTTGTCAGCTAAGGCGGCGGTTGTTCATTCGCCCCTTCCACCAGGCATGTAGTAGGAACGCCAACGCAACGACAAGTGAGAATTGCGGCCACCAATCTCCCCATCGCGCATATAACGTCATGTCGTCACGGAGTTCAACCGGCATGGTCAGGGTCGTCCGCACGTCTTCGTCCGTCTCGGCAACGATCTGACCATACGGGTTGATCACACACGATATCCCGGTGTTTGCCGAGCGGATGACGGAGCGCCGAAGCTCGATTGCGCGAAGCGCGGCGAACCGAGCGTGCTGTAGTGGTCCGGGTGTCTTCAAATACCAACCGTCGTTTGTTATGACGGCAAGCAGGTTCGCCCCCTTCTCCACGAACTCTCTTACCAGTCCGGGGTAGACGCTTTCGAAGCAGACTACGGCGCCGATCTTCACGTCGATCGAGTCGCGTGATGTGAATCGGAGTACGACGACCGAGTCACCCTTTGCCCAGGTTGAGATTCCGACATTCCACGACAACATCGACATCAGCCAGGGTACGGCATCGACAAAGGGTATGCGTTCACCGAACGGGACCAGCTGCATCTTGTGGTAGGCGCTTACCAGTCCCGCACCGGGAACGAAGAGTCCCGACGAGTTGTAGTAGTCGTAGCGTATGGTGTCCACTCCACCATCACGACGCGATCTGGGATACATCTTGGAACTTGGTGGCTCGCTCCCACGCGGATACTCACGATAGTCGGGAAACCCCGTAACCACCGGCACTCCGAGGGAATCAATCGCACGGTACATCATCTCCTTGCGCGGGGCAAATTCGGGGGAGGTGATCGGATAGGGAATGGCGTTCTCCGACCAGAGGAACATATCGGGTCTCAGCCCGGAGTCTATCACCAGCTGCGATAGACCTGCGTTCATCCTGATGTGATCGGTTGTGTCTGCCTGCTTCCATTTGTCCCACGGATTGACGTTCGGCTGCACGATCCCTGCTGTGATCGTCCTTGACGGGACGTGATTTCGAGCCTCTCCCATGACGGCGAAGCCGTGAATGAACGGGATGATCAACGACAGCGCAAGTATCAACGTCGACACCCTGAAGATCTTCCGTTGCTCCCCCGTTGAGAGTGAGAGGGCAAGGATCATGGCCGTGAAGAGGGCGTTATGAAGGACAAGCAGGAAGCTGGCCCCCCAGATCCCCGTGAACTCGATGAACTGGATGTAGTAGAGGTTGTAGGTCTGCGTGTTCCCCAGCGTCAGCCACGGGTAGCTGGCGTCGCCTAGAGCGTGAATGTACTCACCTCCACACCAGAGGAAGGGAAGAAACGCAAGGGCCGGGAACAGTCCCGCGCGCCGACGAACGAATCGGTAGAGGAGAATCGGTACGACGAAGAAGAGGGGATGAATCAGAACCAGAAGGACGCACGAGATTTGAAGGAACGGATCGGCATTAGGTTGCCACGACCCAACCCACCACGTGGAGAGGGCCGAGAAGATCAGGAATGAGAGGTAGGTCCACGGAAACAGGACCTTCCACGTGGGGGCCCGTTCAACCGCGATCAGAAGGGGCACAAGTCCAATCGATCCCAGGAGACCAACTGGATTGGGAGGGTACGCTAGCCCAAGAAGCAGCCCGGTGGCGACCAGAAGAACCCAGACAGGCGGGCGTTGCCGGGTTGTTTCGATGGGACTGGATACGTCGATGTTATGCACCGCCGAATATACTGTAGATGGTCGAAGGCAGCGCGAACCTCAGATGGGGACGCCGGTGCCGTTTGTGGACAATCGCGTATCATTCGGTCGGCTCTTCGCGCTTCGCATCAAAACCTCCAAGCGAAGCATTCGCCATCGATCACGCGACGGGCCGTAGACGAGTAGTGTCACGATCGGCCGACCCGGCAGGAAGCCAACGAACCACGTATGTCCACGCATTCTCACATCCAGGTACACGACGAACTACGAGAGTTCGATGTGATCGGCGATGTGCATGGCTGCTACGATGAGCTGGTCGAGCTGATGAAGCGCCTGGGGCACGATGACCTGCTGGATCCAGATATTCCGCCAGCCGGCAAGGGTGAGCATCCTCGTGTGATCTTTGTGGGTGACATCGTTGACCGCGGGAGTGGCATCATGGAATCGCTCCGGCTGGTGCATAGACTTTGGAAGCGGGGTCACGCCCTGACTGTTCTTGGGAATCACGACGAACGTTTTCATCGATGGCTTGCGGGACGGACGGTCTACATTCGTCACGGACTGGAAGCGAGCATCGAGCAGTACCGATTGCTCCCGATTGAGGAGCGACGGGCGTGGAGGCTCGAGCTTATGGATTTCTTCACCCGCATTCCGTGGGCTCTTCGTCTGGACTCCGGTCGTGCCCTCGTGGCGCATGCTGCGTGGCACGCGGATCTTCATATCGATCCCAGCCCCGAGCGTGTGCGACGATATGCTCTCTATGGACCGACAACGGGGCGCAAGACGGCAGAGGGTTTCCCGGAGCGAGTCGACTGGGCGCCGCACTACATGGGACCCGATCTCGTGATCTTTGGACATCAGATCTATCCTGAGCCCTATCGGAACGACTACGCGATTGGCATTGACACAGGGTGCGTGTTTGGTGGTGCTCTCACGGCCTATCGGTATCCATCCGATTCGATCGTCAGCGTGCCGAAAATGCAGTCGACAATCGAGAGATAGATCATTGGTGCAGCGCGTTCACCAGGCCATGCACGAAATACGAAGGCCGGCATGAAGCCGGCCTTATCTATAATTCAGCGTTCGTTGAACGCGCCTGTGGACTACAGCGTTTGTAAGGGTCAGTCGATTCCATCTTGGTCACGCCCAGCGCCTGGGTTGCCTCTGCCACCACGTCGATTCTCCTTTCGCCGCTCCTTTGCCTCTTCCTTCATCTTCTCCAACTGGGTCCGCTGCTCCGGAGTAAGAATTGCCAGGACGTCTGAGTGGAGCTTCTCACGTGCGGGCTTCAACGCCTCACGCTTCGCCTTGATTTGTTCGCGGATCGCCTTCGCTCCTTCCTTGTCACCACTCTTCATCTTGTCACGCATCTGCTCCTGAAGAGACTTCATCTCGTCGAGCTTCGCCTGGTTCGCCGACTTGAACGATTCGTGGAGCGACTTAATCTGATCCTTCTGGCTCTGCGACAGATTCAGTTTGTCCATTGCCTTTCCCATCATATCGCCACGGTGTCCCCCCGGTCCTCCGCCCCGTCGTCCTTGCGCTTCAGCCTGGGATACAGAAAGCATCATCGCCACGGCGGCGATCGCTATCGTCGAGACAAGTGTTTTCGTCTTCATGGTTTCTTCCTAACTGGTTTAGTACAGTCTTTATGTCGAAGATATTGGTGCATGACATGCCGCGCAGTCGCATGCATTGCGCGCGCTTGTTCGCGGAGGTGCAGTTCTCTGGACACTTCGGTACATGACTGCGCGACATGTCGTGCCTTGCAGCACAGCCGTCAGTGGCCTCTCCCATTTCACGGCACACAAGACGACTATTTCAACCCCCGGTTTAGTTCGCCGCCCTCACACGCATCACCCTCATCACCCGGCTATCTATCCTCTATGTTCCTTAGAGCCGACACGTACGGTGGGGTTCCCACGTGTCGTAAAAAAAGTTCCGCGTACCTTCGCCATCCGTATGATGCACCATTTCGAGATCGCTCTTGCCCCGGAGGCTGCCGACGATGCCAGGGCGCATCGCAACCACGCTGCGGCACATCTTGGCGTTGATCCATCCGCAATTCGTGCTGTCGTGGTTCGCCGTCGGTCGATTGATGCGCGCTCGTCGCGCGTGCTGATTCGTCTGAAGGTTGACGTCTTTGTTGACGAGGATCCCGGGGATCAAGAGGGGCCGCGTCCAGAGTATCGGGAGGTGACGGGGAACCGTCGCATGGTTGTCGTCGGCGCTGGTCCGGCGGGACTCTTTGCTGCGCTTCGGCTCATCGAGCTTGGTGTTCGTCCCATCATCGTGGAACGGGGAAAGGATGTGCGAGCCCGTCGTCGCGACCTCGTGCAAGTGCAGCGCTACGGCAACGTGAATCCCGACAGCAACTACTGTTTCGGTGAGGGAGGGGCCGGGACCTACTCCGACGGAAAGCTCTACACACGAGCAACAAAGCGAGGAGATGTCAACGCCATACTCCGAACGCTTGTCGCACATGGCGCCGACCCATCGATTCTCGTGGATGCCCATCCCCACATCGGATCGAACAGGCTCCCCCAGGTTGTGGCGGCCATCCGAAACAGCATTGTTACTGCCGGAGGCGAGATCCATTTCGAGAAACGGGTGATCGCTTTTTCGCGCGACACGTCAGGGCGTGTTGTCGGCGTCCGCACGCTGGATGGATCGGAGTTCATCGGTGAGGGGGTGATTCTCGCGACGGGACATTCGGCTCGCGACATCTTTCAGCTTCTGATTGACAGCGGGATCATTATCGAGGCAAAGTCGTTTTCGATGGGTGTTCGGATAGAACATCCGCAGCCGCTCATCGACCGCATTCAGTATCACACCCGTCGTCGGAACGAACACCTTCCGGCAGCCAGCTATCGTCTTGCAACCACCGTCCGCGATCGCGGTGTCTACTCTTTCTGCATGTGCCCGGGGGGCTTCATTGTTCCGACCGCAACCGAGAGTGATGAAGTCGTTGTGAACGGTATGTCGCTCTCTCGACGCGATTCTCCATTTGCCAACTCCGGCATGGTCGTATCGATCGAACAGGAAGACCTGGCCCCGTTCCAGATGCACGGAGCGCTGGCCGGCGTTCGCTTCCAAAAGGAGCTGGAGACGATGGCGGCGAGAGAGGGGATGGGAATGCAACGGGCGCCTGCGCAACGCCTGCTCGATTTCCTGGACGGCAAGACGTCGAGTACGCTCCCCGATTCGAGCTACAGACCGGGGCTGACCTCGGCGCCGCTCCACGAACTCCTCCCGGCATCAATCGCAGCCCGGCTCGCCGATGGCTTGCGTCTGTTCGGGAAGGGGATGAAGGGTTATCTGTCGACCGACGCGGTGCTCGTTGGAGTGGAGACCCGCACAAGCTCTCCCGTCCGTGTCCCTCGCGACCCAACCACCATGCAGCATCCAACGACGCCGGGGCTCTTCCCCTGCGGTGAGGGTGCTGGATATGCGGGCGGCATCGTCTCTGCGGCGCTCGATGGGGTGGCGTGTGTCGAAGGTTGTTAGATGGTACGCGGTGGAAGATGGTGGATGCTTCGCACTGGATCGCGTTGTGCCTCGACGGGCTACGATGCCTACCGATCGCGTTGGTTCTGCAGGTACATGCGGAGACCTCGAGTCTCTCCCGTCAGTCGCCCAATGACCGCATGCAGTTCGTCGAACGTGCTGACGTTTATGTCGTGTTGAAAGAGCCCGACAAAGATGCGTGACAGCTCGACGCACGCGGAGCCGAGAGTGATCTCCAGAACACGTTCGAAGTCGCCGGTCAAGAGTCGCCCGAAGCCCTCGGCGATGTTGGACATGCACGCTGCGGCGGTGCTTCGAATCTGCCAACAGCAGGTACGATCACGTCGTGCCGGCGCAGAGGCGCTCAGAGTATGAAAGCGGTCAACGACCTCACGAGCTTCGTTCCAGGAAGTCGAGATCGTGAACACGACGAACACTGCCATCGTCCTACTCTTCATGTGGTTGTGGTGGTTACCCTACCTGCGGGCGACAAGCGATCACCCAACTACGACCGTCGTCACACTACGACATCGACGAAGGGGAAAGCAGTGTCGATAACCGCGCTATTCCCCTCTGATTGCAACGTCCGCGCAGCGTGCACCTAACGCGCAGCATCTAATCCCTCCGCACCCGTCCAGTCAGCACCGTTTCCCATCCCCCCTTTGGCTTTTGAACAACCAGACCCCCGGTCCGTGTGATGCCCCATGCTGTTCCAACGATCGGCGATGTGATGCGGTGTCCGCGCAGCCAGTCGTACCGTTCGTACTCCATGACCTCACCGTACGTGAGAGCCGAATCGGTCCATCGCAATCCGTTGCGGAGGGAAGCGACCACCAGCTCAAACAGGCCGGTCCGGCTTATATCTCCCACAACATGATCCCGGAGGAATGCGATCGGCTCACCGTACTGGTGGTCGTCTACGCTGAAGGGGAACACGTTCAGTCCGACGCCGACGATGGCCGTGTAGTCGCTCCCCCGAAGCTGCGCTTCGGAAAGGACGCCACCAACCTTACCCGACCACCCCGGCTTGTCGATCATCAGATCGTTCGGCCATTTCAGCATGATGCTGGACGGAGGGGCAACGTGGCGGACAAGGGTCCGCGCTATCGCGAGTCCAATCCGGATCGGAAGGACGGCAAGAGCCTCCGCACTCCGTGGGCGAAGGAGAATCGAAAAGGCCAGTCCGCGTGCCGGCTCGTCATCCCAGACGCGACCATGCTGTCCTCGCCCCCTCCGTTGATGATCGGCGACAACGATCGACCACTCCGCCCCCCCTTGCTCGGCGATGCCTCGCACATAGTCCTGCGTTGAGTCAAGCTCATCATGCCATTCGAGGAATGGGAGTTCAAGACGGCGCGCGAGTTCTGTCAGGGGCACGATAGAGATCTGAATTCCGACGATGCGGCGTTATGATGATCTGGCCCGAATGGCAGTCGGGGACCAGATGTGGCGGACCCGGGAACGTCTCGTTTGGCTTCTACTGCTGTTGTGCGGGAGAGCTGTTGGGTGCGACTTCGGGGCTACCCTTGAGACCAGCGTGATAGCGGTAGCGATTCACCGGATCGTCACGAACCGTTCTCCCCCGCAACAAACAAGGCGCAGCTTGCAGGTGCCTACGCCAGTAACGCAACGGCGAGTGCAGCGAGCGCCAGGCCTATTCCGGCAAGGCGATTCGGACGCTCGCGCCACACGATCGCGCCAATCAGCGTGATGAGTACCACTGCCCCGGTGCTAACCGCCGGGAAGACGCTCGAGGCGTCGAGACGCCGAAGCGCAAGAAGGAGAAAGAGAACGCTGCAGAAGTTGGGAATCCCCAGAATGGACCCGAGCAGGAGGTCACGTGAGGCGATCGGTTGTCGTCTCGCCAACGCCAGTATCCAGCAGAGCAGGGCAGCAGAAGCGAAGATAACGAAGGTGAGAACGTTGTTGTCGGCGCCGTGGGTAATGGAAATCTTCATTCCGAAATCGGTCGTGCCCACAATCGAAAAGAGAAGAAGCAGAATGACCATACCACCGACGCCGACACTCTTTTCGATCACCCTGGACGATTTCCGTTGCGACATACCGAGGAGCGCGAATGCAACGAGGCCCGTGCAGATCCCAATGACCTTCATCGTATCCGGGCGTTCGTCGAAGAGGAGAATCGAACCGATAACCGGTATCAACATGGAGAGACGCGCGGCGCTGGTCGGAATGGCAACGCCGATCTCCTTGATTCCCTTCATCATCGTAAGGAACCCGGCCACAAACCCGACTCCGAGAGCGCAGCCAATAATCACCCACTCTCCGTCAATGACTCCACCATCGACATAGAGCATGCCGTAGCTGAGCACCGCCGCAACAACATAGTTCGCTGCGGCCACCACAAGACGATTCCCTCCGCGACCCTCGTTCACGCGGATAACGACGGATGTCAACACAGAACTGATGACCGTCAGAGCAAGGAAGAGCAAGGAGAGGGGGTGGAAGGGTGTAGGAGAAATCCCGCAAGGGGGAAGGCATTCTGGCCGGGAACGTTGGAGCCTATATCCGTCTGGGAAGGAAGGAGCGATCTACACGATGATTTCAATCATCACGCTTTGACATCCAACTTCTTCTTCCATCGCCGCAGCTGCCGTGCGACTTCACGATGTGAGGCGCTTCCGGCCGAGGCTCTCTTCGTCACGCTTGTTTCGGAGCGAAGATATGGAGCGATGTCGGATTCGAAGAGGGTTGAAAACGTACGTAGCGTCGGGAGGTCGAGGTCGAGCAGCTCGCACTGTCGTTCGACGCAGTAGGCGACAATGCCCCCCGCCACCTCGTGGGCGTTGCGGAAGGGGAGACCCTTGCGAACCAGATAGTCAGCGACTTCAGTAGCAGTCGAGAATCCGCCCGATGCCGCCTGGCTCATCCGTTCCGCGTTGAATCGCGCGCCACCGATCATTCCCTCCATGACCGCGAGAGAGGAGTCGAGCGTGTCGGCCGCATCGAACGCCGGCTCCTTGTCTTCCTGCATATCTCTGTTGTATGCCAGGGGGAGCCCTTTCATCATCGTCAAGAGGGCCACGAGAGCGCCGTACACCCTTCCGCTCTTCCCCCGCACGAGCTCAGCCATGTCAGGGTTCTTCTTCTGCGGCATGATGCTCGAACCGGTGGTGTAGGAATCGGAGAGCTCGACAAACCCAAATTCAACGGTCGACCAGAGCACCAGCTCCTCGGCCATGCGGCTGAGATGGGTCATCGTGATAGCGACAGCGCCGGCAAATTCTATCAGGTAGTCACGGTCGCTGACACCGTCGATGCTGTTCTCGACGATCCCATCGAAACCGAGTTCGCGCGCGACAGCGGCTCGATCTATCGGAAATGAGGTGCCGGCAAGTGCGGCTGATCCCAGCGGGGATCGGTTGGCACGTCGACGGCAATCTTCGAGTCGCTCGTGATCCCGATCGAACATCGAGACATAGGCAAGGAGGTGGTGACCGAGCAGAACCGGTTGCGCCCGTTGCATGTGCGTGTAGCCCGGCATCAACGTCCTGGCATGTCGCTCTGCCTGACGTACCAATGCAGTCTGGAGGGCTCTCAACCGTTCTGTCAAACGATCGACGGTAGTGCGTAGCCAGATCCGCTCGTCAAGTGCGACCTGGTCGTTACGGCTCCGGGCTGTGTGAAGGCGTCCACCGGTCGGTCCGAGCTTCGCGATCAACCTCCCTTCGATCGCCATGTGGATGTCTTCGGCCGACGGATCAAAGGTCAACTCCCCACGCTCGATCTCTTCACGAATCTCCTTCAATCCCTTGACGATTGCCCGCCCCTCTTTGGCAGAAATGATCTCCTGTGCCGCCAGCATGTTGACGTGCGCAATGCTCCCCGCTATGTCCTCGCGAAACAGTCTCCCGTCGACGTCGATCGACTGGGAGAAGCGGAGCGCGATGTCGGAAAGCGACTCAGTGAAGCGACCGGCCCAGAGATGGTGAGAAGCGTGCGATGACATTGAGTCGTGAGTAGACATGTTTCCAAGCCCGGAATCCCGGCACACTGTCGAACAATTCTCGCGGCATATGGCCGTTCGAATAGCTCAACGTCAACGTGTGCGACCAGGAGCGAACGGGTCGTAGGTGCGGGATGCCGCAGTCAGCGACACGGATCACAACGTAGATATCGAGCGTATTTCAACAGCCAGCTAGTCCCCGATCTGATGATACGTCTTCAGCGGAAGCGAGTAGATCTTGATGAAGCCGGCGCTTGCCTTGTGATCGAAGGTGTCGGCGTCGGTGTATGTCGCAAGTTCGGGATCGTAGAGGGAGAACGGTGACCAGCGACTCTGCACCGTCAGATTCCCCTTGTAGAGCTTCAGCACCACCGTTCCGCTTACGCGCTCCTGGGTTGCCTGTACGAATGCATCGAGGGCGGAGCGGAGAGGGGAGAACCAGAGGCCGTTGTACACCAGATCGGCGTAGTCATTGGCCAGCTTGCGTTTGTAATGCGACGTGTCGCGGTCGAGTGTCAGTCGCTCGAGCTCGTCGTGAGCCGCGTGGAGGATCGTTGCAGCCGGTGCCTCGTAGACCTCCCGCGACTTGATCCCGACCAGTCGGTTCTCAACCAGATCGATGCGACCGATCCCATGGGCACCCCCAAGGTCGTTCAATCTGCTTATCAGCTCGACACCCGACATTTTCCTTTCATCGAGCGAGAATGGAATCCCCTGTGCGAACTCTATCGTGATCTCCACCGGCGCGTCCGGGGCTTCTTCCGGGCTGACGGTCGACTGCCAGGCGTCGGCAGGGGGGGAGACACGTGGATCTTCAAGCACCCCACACTCAATGCTTGTACCCCAAAGATTCTCATCAATCGAATAGGGGCTCTTTCGTGTCGCCGCGACCGGAATGCCATGCTTTTCGCAGTAGGCGATCTCGTCCTCGCGCGAGGTGAACTCCCATTCGCGCAGAGGGGCCACGATCTCCAGATCGGGAGCAAGTGCGGAGACCGCAGCCTCGAAACGCACCTGATCGTTCCCCTTGCCGGTGCATCCATGTGCCACTGCGTCGCATCCGGTCTTGCGGGCAATCTCGACGAGACCTTTGGCAAGAAGTGGACGACCGAGTGACGTTGCCATCGGGTATATACCCTCGTAGAGGGCGCCAGCTTTGAGCGCGGGGAAGACGTAGTCGTCGACGAACTCGTCGGCCAGATCGAGAATGTACGAGCCCGACGCACCGGCGGCCTTTGCCTTCGCCTCGATGTCGACAAGCTCCTTCTTCTGCCCAAGGTTGCCGGTGACGGTGATGACCTCAACGCCGTACTTCTCCACAAGCCAGCGTGCGATGACGGATGTATCCAGACCGCCTGAGTAGGCGAGGGCGACGCGATTCATTGGTAGTTGGTAGTTCGTAGGTAGTTGTTGACAGTAGATAGGTCGAGGTCGGTGGTCGACAGCGGCGACCCATACGGTCTGTTCGCGCGCTCTCCCTCGACCTTCCTACTCAGCAACGACGATCTTCTTCAGGTCGTCGATCACTTTTGTTAGATCACGGGTTGACTTCGGGGCGATGAAGATTGTGTTATCACCAGCGACGGTCCCCAGGATACCCTCGATGCCGAACCGATCAATGATATCGGCGACACCTGCCGCACGACCGGGCAGTGTCCGGATCACAATCATGAACTCGTTCGAATCAATCGACTCGATCTCGTAACTGATGAGCCGCGCAAGGCGACTCTCTTCGTTCTCAGCCGAAATGGTGTAGCGTGGTCCGTCGGCGGTGTGCGAGCGAACAACCCCCAGTTCTCGCAGATCGCGAGAGAGCGTCACCTGCGTCACCTCGAACCCTTCGCTCTCCAGCAATCGTCGCAGTTCGTCCTGACTGGCGATGTGTTGATGAACGACAAGTTGTCGGATAGCGAAGTGTCGACTCTTCTTATTCACGATCAGCGACGAAGACGCATGTGGTCAACAGCCACATGCTCTGCTCCGTCCTGGGCTCGTGCCCGATCGATCAATCGTGCCAGGAGGGCCTTCTGCATGTGGAGGCGATTCTCTGCCTGGTCAAAGATAATCGAACGGTCCCCATCGATGACGCCGGCGGTAACCTCTTCACCTCGGTGTGCCGGCAGGCAGTGCATGAAGAGGGCGTCGGGGCGGGCGTTAGACATCAGTCGCTCGTTGATCTGATAGCCCTTGAAATCGTTCTTGCGGTCCTCGCTCTTCTCCATCCCCATGCTCTCCCACGTGTCACCGTAGATGACGTTGGCGTCGCGCGATGCGATCCATGGGTCACGGACAATCGAAATCGAGCCGAGGCATGCCGATTCGGCGCGCGCAAGGATGTCGGGATCGGGATCGTGCCCCTCCGGGCAGGCAAGGACAAAGTCGATCGGGTAGAGCGTCGTCATCTCCAGCCATGAGTTGGCAACGTTGTTCCCGTCACCGATGAACGCGACACGGACGCCGGGCATCAGCTTCTTGTACTGGCGCATCGTGTAGACGTCCGATAGAATCTGGCACGGATGGGAGAGATCTGACAGGGCGTTCACAACCGGAACGGATGCGTGCTCCGCAAGCTCTTCCAGCAGGGAGTGCTCGAACACACGGGCGACGACGAGCCCGACGAAGCGCGAGAGAACGTTCGCGATGTCGTACACCGACTCCCGTTTCCCCAGGCCGATCCCTTCGTCCACCAGATTGACAACGTTTCCCCCGAGCTGCCGGATGCCGACCTCAAATGAGACCCGTGTCCGAAGCGAGGGCTTCTGGAAGATCAACGCTGCCTCGATCCCTTCCAGCGGTCGATAGGCATCGCTCAAACGGAGCTCGTCGGCCAGATAGAAGAGGCCGTCCAGCTCCTGTGGATCGATGTCGAAAAGTGAAAGGAAATGAGGCATGACTCTATACTGATTTGTCGTTGAACGTTGCTGGTAATGTGGATCGACTCCTACACTTCGCTCCCCACAATCTCGGTCCCTATATCGTCATCGATGAAAGCCTGACGGATGATCCCCTCGACCCGACCATCGATGATGCGGACACGCGAGACACCGGCATTCAGTGCCTCCAGCGCCGCGTTGACTTT
The DNA here is from genome assembly GCA_964462535.1 of uncultured Alphaproteobacteria bacterium. Classification (GTDB taxonomy): domain Bacteria; phylum Bacteroidota; class Ignavibacteria; order OLB7; family OLB7; genus CAYWXV01. The sequence goes on along the minus strand of CAYWXV010000038.1, from coordinate 6,160 downwards.
CGGAATCATCCCGCCACTGATCGATCCCAGGACGATGCCGCTCCGCGCGTCGGTCGACGTCATGTTGGCGACGGTCTCTTCGTCGATGCGGATCCCTGCGACGTCGCTCATGAATAGAAGCAGATCAGCATGAAGGGCACCTGCGATTGCCGATGCGGCCATGTCCGCGTTGACGTTGTGAATTGTCCCGTCGTCGTCGACCGCTGCCGGCGCGATCACCGGTATCTGCCCGGCCTGGAGTAACAGTTCAAGAAGTTCCGTGCGGACCGCCGTCACCTTCCCTACCAATCCGAGATCGACTCCGTCATCAATCGAGCGGACGCATTGGAGGAGATCGCCGTCAACGCCGGATAGCCCGACAGCCGACCCACCGGCGCGACAAAGAAGCCGAACGACCTGCTTGTTGAGTCTCCCGGCAAGGACCATCATCACGACGTCAATCGTCGCAGCATCGGTGTAGCGTTGCCCGTCGACGAAAATCGTCTCGACCCCGAGCCGGGTTGCCGTCGAGGTGATTGCGCTTCCACCCCCATGGACGACAACGACCCGCGCACCGGCATGCTTCAACGCCGTGACATCCCGGGCGAATGTGGATGCTTCGATCGAGGCCATTGCCGAGCCGCCATACTTGATGACGATGGTCTTCCCCCTGACCGAGATCGGCGCCAGCGAGTCGCTGAGGTAGAAATGATTCGATATGGGCGAGTCTGGTATCACGTCCTGTAGCTGGCGTTGATGTGGATGTACTCCTTCGTCAGGTCGCACGTCCAGTAGTGGACGACCGACTCGCCACGTCCAAGGTCTACCCGAATTGTCACTTCAGTTGACTTCAAGGCCTCGGTTGCCGCCTCTTCGTCAACCACGATCTCGTACCCGGGGCGAAGGACCGGCACGCTGTTGAACCAGAGCGAGATCTCGCTTGGATCGACGTCTGTTTCCGAGTAGCCAACGGCACAGACGACTCGGCCCCAGTTGGCATCCGCCCCATGCACAGCAGTCTTGACAAGTGCCGATCCGGCAATCGCCTTGGCCACGGCTTCGGCCTCTGCTTCGGTCGCACCCCCTTCAACAACGACTTCGATGAGCTTGGACGCCCCTTCGCCATCAGCCGCAATCTTCCTGGCTAGAACGGCAAGTACATGCTCGAGACCAGCCTGGAACTGCTTCCACTCCTCGGACTGATCCACGATCTGCTTGTTGCCGGCCATGCCGTTGGCCATCACCGTCACCATGTCGTTGGTACTGGTGTCACCGTCGACGCTGATGCGGTTGAAGGTGACGCGGTTTGCTTCTGACAGAGCCTTCTGAAGCATTGCCTGGGAGATTGCTGCATCGGTCGTGACGAATCCGAGCATCGTTGCCATGTTCGGGTGGATCATCCCCGACCCTTTTGCCATCGCGCCGATCGTGACCGTCGTGCCGCCTACCGGTATCTCGACCGCATATTCCTTCCTGACCGTGTCGGTCGTCATGATTGCTTCGGCCGCGTCGCTCCCCCCATCTTCCGAAAGCGTTGGTGCAAGACAGAGGATCCCGTCAATGATCTTCTTGATCGGAAGGAACTCGCCGATAACTCCCGTCGACGAGACCAGGATCTGCGACGGCTCAAGGCCGAGTGCCGCTGCGGTCGCATTAACCATTGACCAGGCATCACTCATGCCCCGCTCGCCCGTGCAGGCATTCGCGTTGCCGCTGTTCACGACAAGTGCGCGTGCGGTTTCCGAGCTAGCGATTTGTTGACGACAGACATGGATGGGAGGAGCGGCGGCGCGATTCGTCGTAAAGACCGCGGCGACGGTTGCAGGGACGCTGCTCACCAGAAGCGCCAGGTCCTTGCGTGAGCGACGTACGCCGCAATGGAACCCGCCGGCAACAAATCCCTGCGGTGCGGTGACGCCACCATCTATTTCTACAATAACTGCGTTCATCTTTTTCACAGCAGACCCTCCGTCTCGCCGAAGCCGGTCATGAGGTTCATGTTCTGAACGGCTTGTCCTGCCGCTCCCTTTACAAGGTTGTCGATCGTGGAGAGTATCGTCACGGTGTTGGCGTCGTTGTCGACATGGACACCGATGTCGATGAAATTCGAGCCGACGACACCACGAAGCTCAGGTGTTCCGGATGGCATGTACCGGACAAAGGGGGCACTCGCGTAGGCCTCCCCGTAGAGTGTACTCACGCCCTGCTCGTCGATGTCAGTCAGCAACGGAGCTGTAATGCTTGTGTAAATGCCACGCGCGACCGGGATCAGATGGGGTACGAAGCTCAGCGTCACGTTCGTACCGCCTATCGTCTCCAGAGTTTGCCGGATCTCGGGAATGTGCTGATGCCGCCCGATCTTGTACGCCTTGACGTTGCCGAAGAGCTCTGTGAAGGAGTAGCCGACGCTGGAGGTCCGACCAGCGCCTGAAACACCCGACATCGACGTGATGTTGATCCGTCCCGTGTCGATGATCCCCCGCTTCACGAGAGGTGCCAGAGGGAGTATGGCGCTTGTGGGATAGCACCCGGGATTGGCTACCAGGCGAGCCTCCTTGATGAGGGCGCAATTCCATTCGGGCAGTCCGTAGACGGCCTCTCCCAGCAATTGCGGGCTCACATGTTCCTTCCCATAGAATTGAGCGTAGGCGTTCGGGTCGTTCAGGCGAAAATCGCCGCCAAGGTCGATAACCCGGGTCCCCCGCTCGATCAGCTCCGGTACGATCGTCATGGCCTGTCCAGATGGGAGGGCGACGAAGACGATCGAGCTTGCGGCCGCAGCCACTACGTCGTATTCCTGGTAGACCAGGTCACATCGACCGCGGAGGTCGGGATAGAGCTCGTCCACCCGAAGACCCGCCGAATTCGCAGCAAAAAGCGAATCGACGACCACTCCGGGATGCCCGAGGAGGATGCGGACGAGCTCCGCGCCGGAGTACCCCGACGCTCCGACGATCGATATGTGCAGGGGAAAAGGCAAAGGGTGTGCGTCCCTACGAGTCAATTACCTGTTGTGCGCGACTGACTGAATCTCTGTTCAGTCTCAACTGAATAATTATACAGCTTCTTGTATGTTTATACAAGAGTTTGTTTTGGGGTGGATAGTAACGGGGTAGGCAGTCCCGACGCTGCATCCGTCGGAACCGCGATGCAGTCCGAAGCGGCATTGGTGGCACGTCGCGTCGTCTGATAGATGGACCGCGACCGTTGACGATTCCCGGCATCTGTCGCATCTTCGCCGCGCGACGAGGGAGAGCACCGTGGAGATGGGGCGTGTGCCAACAGCCACCCAGGGGCCCAACCACCCAGGAGTCTTGCATGGATTTCAGCATCAACGACGCGATCGCGATACTCAACCGGACGCCCGATACGCTCCGATCCATGCTCAGTGGACTCCGAGACGAATGGCTCCGTGCCAACGAGGGAGAGGAGACCTGGTCTCCGTTCGACATAGTCGGTCATCTTATATATGGTGAGGAGACTGACTGGATTCCCCGCGCGCGCCTAATACTAAGGCACGGGGAAGGGAGGCCGTTCGACCCGTTCGACCGATTTGCGCAGTTCGAGATGTTCGCGAATCACACGATTGACGAGCTTCTTGACCTGTTCACTACCCGTCGACGTGCGAACCTGGAGGAGCTGCGAGCGATGCAGCTCACGCCAGAGTATCTCGAGAGAACGGGAACGCATCCTGCGTTTGGTCCCGTAACGCTTCGGCAATTGCTCTCCGCATGGGTCGCTCACGACCTGAGTCACATCGCCCAGATTGCCCGTGTAATGTCAAAACAGTACAGGGAGGAGGTCGGTCCCTGGCGCGAGTATCTTCCCATTCTCGATCGATGACGACGATGACGTCTCCTCAGCATCTGCCGACTGACACCTGGCTGAATTCTCTTCAGGCGTTTACTCGTGACGACCCCATGCGGGTGGTGATGAGTGGGTGCCTCTTTGGTACTGCCTGTGCCTACGATGGATCGGGTTTTGGGGGGTATCCTCCGATCGCCGGCCTCCTGGCGCTGCCAAATCTCCATGTGGTTCACTGCTGTCCCGAAGATCATTCATTCGGTACGCCGCGCGACCTCAGCAACATCTACGACGGCAACGGCTTCGACGTCCTGGACGGACGTGCACGCGTCCTGACGGATGATGGGGATGACTGGACGGACGGGACAATTGCTGGGGCGGAGGCGATGCTGGAGATCGCCCGACGCAACGACGTACACCTTGCCATCCTACTTGACATCAGCGCCGCGTGCGGATCCCAGGTGATTTATGACGGACGTCGCGATGCGAGCAAGTATCAGCGTGGACCGGGTGTGGCAGCCGCCCTTCTGATTCGCAACGGGTACCGGGTCCTCAGTCAACGTGACTTCCGAACGCTCCGTCTCTTGTATCACAAACTCGGTGCGGAACCTCCACCCGGAATGCCCGACCTGGATCATCACGAGAGCGCGTGGTATCTGGAGTATTTTGGTGGCGATCGATCGTAGGTGATTTCTGATGCATAGGGCCGCCACGTACCGGGGCATCGTGCAACGATTCCATCGGCCCCATACTTCCCCTAGACGTGTTTCCCGAATCAATCAACCAGCACCCAGCCGACTGGCTTACCCTGGCGGGGACTGTCTTTGCCGAGTTTGGCGAGGAGACGCAGGACTCCGGAAACGTCTCGTACGGTGTGATGATTGGGGGCGAGCGATTCTTTGTGAAGACTGCCGGGGATCCGGGGAACGCGAGACCCTATCTCAATCACGCGGCACGGGTCGAATACCTCAGGAATGCGGTTCGACTTTACACGAGTTGCCCGCACCGGCTGCTTGCGAAGCTCCTGACAGTTGTCGAATCACCGCTCGGGCCGATGCTTGTGTACGAGTGGATCGATGGGGAACTCCTTTACACTCCCGGCGCGAAGCGTGAGTCATCCGACTCCTCGTTGCAGAGGTTCCGAGCCCTTTCTTCTTCCACGATTATTCGCCATCTGACTGACATCTATCAACTTCACGTGGAGCTTGAGCAGGTTGGATGGGCGCCCGTCGATTTCTATGATGGATGTCTGATGTACGACTTCGCGGCCGATCGTCTGACTGTGATCGACATCGACTCATATAGGCTCGGTGAGTCAACCAACGACATGGGGAGGATGTTCGGATCGAGTCGATTCATGGCACCAGAGGAGTTTGCAATGGGCTCTCCGATCGATTCACGCACATCGGTCTTCGTGATGGGCCGAACCGCGCTCGTCCTCCTCTCGGACGGCACCTTGAACCCTGACGCCCTCCGCGGCCCAGTCGGGCTGATGACGGTCCTGCAAAGGGCATGCTGCAACGATCGTGGGGGGCGCTATGCGACGATATCGGCCTTCCACAATGCATGGACCTCCGTCCTGCTCCAGATGACATGAGCGATCGAACCAACAACGAGCAATGGAGACAGCGATGAACGATCACGCCACCGACGACCACTCAAACAACAATGAGACGACACGGGTCTTTAGAAGCGCGGTCCTTGCTCTCCTGGACGAACTCTTCGACACACATCATGGCATGGTGCTGGACGAGGGGACCTCGCTTCTGCCCACTCTCTCGAGCCTCTCGGCAGAACAGGCATCGCGGGCAATTGTAGGCGGAGGCGCTTCGATTGCGGCACATGCCGATCATATCAGGTACTACCTGGATGTCCTGGAGGCGTTCGTCCAGGGGAGGAAGTTCGGTCCGGTCGATTGGGGGGAAATATGGAGAACGGTCAATACCGTGACCGATGACGAGTGGATGGGAATACAGGCGCGACTGATGGAGAGTTATGGTCGTGTCAAGACAATGGTCATGGAGAAGGAGTCGTGGGGGGGTGAGCGAGAGATCGGGGGGGCGATCGGTATCGTGGTCCACACTGCGTATCATCTGGGGGCGATTCGTCAGATGATCAAGGTGGTCGGATCGTGAACGCGTCGACGACTCGCGTGCGCGTGAACCTCCGTCGAACCGATACTATCGATACCGCGTCTCCGCCGTTGCGCAAATCGGCTGAAGTGCTTCGCTAAGTGATCGCCACCAGTGCGCGCCCGGACTGTTTGTGCAATTGCCGTATCATTGCGCGGCCCAGGAGGCTGTTGAAATACGCGCGATCTCTGCGTTGCGCTCCTCATCGCTCACTGCGGCGTACCTCCGGTACGCCTCATTCGCTC
>CAYWXV010000037.1:16221-25555 GCA_964462535.1 uncultured Alphaproteobacteria bacterium | reverse complement strand
TCCCACTGGAACGCGCGCGCTGCCAGTAGTGCAACGGAGCAGATAGCGCTGATGTGGAGCGTGTTGTCTGAGTGGGGAGAGGGGGTCGCGCTCATGTCGGGGTGTTGCTAGCAAAGGCATTCGAGCCGGGCGGCACCGTCCGCGGTACGGCTCTCGGATTGCTCATGAATTCGTCACGTGCGTGGGCGACCGAAGTAGAGAACATATCCATCGATGTCCTTTACTTCGAATCCACGCAGGCCGTCATCGGAGTCCTGAATTGGTTGGAAGAGTTCGACGTTGCGCGATGCGAATTCTTCCGCCAGTCGGTCTGGATCGGGAACGTAGAGGTAAGCGTCCCAACGTGCCTCTCCGCGCTGGGCGCCACACACGTTGTTCGGGAGCGGATCGACGTCAACGTCCTTGAGCATGATCATCGCGGCGCCCCGCTGAACAATGCCGAAGAAAACGTCATCGGCGTCTGGTCCCTGATACGTGATATCGAACCCCAGCTGGTCGCGATAGAACGACAGCGCGTCTGGAACATTCCTGACGATGAAGAACGGGGCGATGCCGGCGATATCTGCTTTATCCACTTGAGAAGGCGAGTAATTGTAAACCAACGAGACTACTGCTTCCTAAACCTCTGCGTCCCTCTGCGTTTGAGAATACCAAGGATCGTGTAGGCGCTCAGGGTTACGACCTCGGAAGCTCGCACAACTCTACAGTGCCGCCATGCACCAGAACCGGATGCTGAGTCAGCAATTCCAGGAGAGTCCCTTTATCGTCGGTATCGAACCGCATGTATCCGACAATATGAGCCGACGATCCGGTGACCGTTCCACCACCGAGGGTCTCTCGCCTTCCTATCTCACTCCCACCCTTGAACATTCCGCTCTGTCGCGCGCTCGCGAAGAAGCGATCCCACTCCTCTGCAGTGGATGGGGTGACCGTGTTGTCGTGTATCAGCAGAATGTATTCAGTCATGACGCAGTTTGTCTTGGGCTGCGGGGCGACGGGGTGTTCTACATGAGAATGGAACAATAGTATCAACAACCGGCCGAGCTCGCAACGCCCGAACGTGGGTGCGTGACGAACGACGCTTCAGGCTGGGGTCGGGGTTGCAGCTCGAATCGATGGTCCAAGACGGAGAAAGCCGAGCGCGGCGATTGCGCCGATAAGAATGCAGCTCCCCCACAGAACTCCCGACCCAAGATGCTCCAACACAAGACCGCCCAGCGAGGGACCGATGCCCCCCGCTATCGCCCAACTGAGGCCATAGGCGCCCTGATAGGAACCACGGAGATCTGATGGAGCCAGGTGGGTGATCAGTGTCGAGCTGAGCGGAAGCCAGGCCATTTCCGCGAACGTCCACAGGGCAATGGAGCCGGCGTAACCGGGGATGTTGTCGACAATCGCTGTCGCCCCGAACCCGATACCGAGGAGTAGTGCCGCAACGGCAAGAACACTCGACATCTGAAATCGACGTGAAAGAGCCGCGACGAATGGTTGGAAGAGAATGATCAGTATGCCGTTCAGGGCAATCAGTGGACCGTACTGATCAGGAGACAACCCGTCGTTGGTAATCTCGATCGGGAGTATCGACTGCGACAGGTTCAGTACACTCGCAAGTGCCAGGGTAATCAGGAAGAGACCGACGAACGCCCCCTGTCTGAATGGTATGGAGGTATGCATCAACCATGGACGGGGCGTGACAGTTGCGGGACGTGTCTCCGGCACTTTGAGGAATACCACGATGCCATAGAGAAACGTGGTGAGCGCGTCGAAGACGAACAGCCAGATGTACCCGTTGGTAGCGAGAAATCCAGCGAGGGAGACACCGATTGCGAAGCCGAGATTGATGACCCAGTACTGCAATGCAAAGGCGCGCTGTCGATCCGTCGGTGGAACGACGTCGGAGATGGCAGCGATCGCGGCCGGGCGATAGAGTTCATAGATAGCGCCGACGGCGAACGTCAGCATCACGATCAGAATCGGATGCTCGGCGAATGGTAGACCCATCAGAAATACGGGTCCTGCCAGGAGGCTAAGGAGAAGTGTGCGACGGCGGCCAATGCGGTCCGCAAGGGTGCCACCGACCAGCGTGGCCACCATAGCACCTGCCGCGTACGAGGCAACGGTCAGGCCCGCCTGCGAGATAGTAAACCCCCGCTGCGTCGTGAGATAGATGCTGAGGAACGGCATGACGAAGTTGCCGATCCTGCTGATGAAGATGCCGACCCAGAGGTACCAGAATGTTGGGGGGAGGCCGCCGGTGGAGGAGCGAACCCAATTAGTGAGTGGGGGAAGAATGCTGGGCATGCGAGTGGCTGGGTATCAGGTCGACGCCGGTTGGTAGTTCTCGAACTCCCATACGAACAAGCGACTCAGTTGCTCCGCGATGTCGTCCCACGGAGAGCCCTCGATCGAGTGGAGAATGTCCTCAACCACGTGCCCAACAACCGTCGATGAGTACTCGGGGACAATAATTTTCATTCGCTCATCTAGCTCTTGCGCATCCAGCAGGTGTGCGGCTGCCATTCGTCAATCGGGTCGCGATCTGTGCAATCGTAACCCTCGAGTGTTGAATTCATGACCTCGCCGGTGGTTCATCAAGCTCGCCGTGGAGACTCGGTATCACCCATTTTCTCTGCGACCCTCTGCTTCCTCTGCGTTAATAATGCCTGCTGGTCGATCTACATCCACACCGATACGATCCTCCTCAACATCGTAGTGCACGCGACCGACATTATGCGCGATCTCCGCCTGCAGCTGCGGGCGTCCATCGGTATACGTAACGCGTTTCGCCACTCGATTCTCACGCCACACTGACCCGTCCGCTCTCCTGACGAATCTGTGGTCAGTCTCGATGATATCTACCGAAAACGGTATGTCCTCCGTCGACCAGATTGATCCACATAGCAGTGGCCGTTCCACAGAGACCTTCAGTAGAAGCGGTTGCGAAAGCGTGTTTCGGAACTGGAGGTCTCGATAGTTGTAGAAGACCGTCGCCCCCATTCCGAACGGTACACGTCGCTCATCATCCGGGAAGAGATCGGTTTCGTGCCGATGACGCTCCACGATTTCAAGATCCAGGTGGAGCGCCATCCAGTAGAGAAGGTTTGCCATCTGGCAAAGACCTCCACCAGGTGCTCCGACAAGCTCTCCCTGATGCATTTCCAAACCGTCGAGGTATCCCTTGCCCCGTGTGGTTCTTCCCACCGTCTGACAGAACGAGAAGACTTCCGCAGGACGAATCAACAGCCCGTCCAGCCGTTGGCAAGCGAGCTCCAGATTGCGGACCTTGTTCTCCTGAAACACCAGCCACTTCTCGTCAACGTTGCGGATGAGTTTCGACGTATGCCTGGTCAGTTCGCATGAATAGCGGGAGGGATCGTCTACGTGCGCTCGCGCAAACGATCGACGGTTGGGAAGGAGCAGCAGCCATCGGTGCGCTCGACGGGCGTTGATTCGCCACGAATATGGAATGAGCTTCTTCACGTGGATGGCAGGTCAAATACGGTTGGTGTGCTGCGCCGGGGCCGACCCTCGAATCGTCTGCGATCAGGTGTAGCGAGCAGCCATCGTTGTGTCGTTGGGTCGCCAGGCTGGGCCCGTCGCCGCTCAAAGGGGTTCAGCAATGTCGCGGGCGAGTTCGAAGAGTTCCCTTCGGATCGTGATGTATATCAACCGATCCCCCGCGGCTAGATACGACTCCGGACGAACATTCTCCATCCTCCTCCACAACTCCTCTCGGATTTCATCATAGTCATATCGAGTGTCAACGAGAGAGAATTCGGCATAGTTGACGAACGGTTCCCACGCGTCGAGTTCTGTGGGGTTGGGGAATACGAGCCACTCGTCGAACTCATGGTACGGGAGCGACTGGACATCATTGATACGTGGGCTATATGTGAGCCATCCGTCGGAATGCCATCCCTGCTGGCGCTCTTCGTCCGAAAGGGTGAGCCGACCACTGTCAAAACTGGTGTTGATCAGATAGCGGTCAAGAACAATATCGGGCAAGCGATCAAGCAGCGTGTAAAGCATCACGCCGTGCCATTCAATCCAGTAGTAATCGTTGTGGCGTCCGGAAGTCATAATCAAGTCCGAAGTGGGCCGGTGGCCGTTGCCATAGGACCGCGGAAGTGTGCCTGAAAATAACGATGGCGGCCACGCGGTGCATGTGATGCTCCCGCGATTGGCCGCCATTCGCTGTGTGGCACGGTGTCAGATCGTTCGGCGACCTGCTCGATCAGTAGAACAGTAGGGTAGCAGTACCGATCTCTGAATTCTCGGCCTCCAGAATAATCTTGTCCGCGTCTTCTTCCAGAAGGTATCGCTGTGACTGAAGCGTTCGTGCCAGCGATGTTATCCGCGCCACGTAGTCATCATGATCGGTGAAGTCTCCCGTCAGATCGACGTGCCCACCTCCAATTACGCGGAGGAAGCCAAGGAACGTGCCGTCGTCGTATGACGGGTCGAGCGGGATATACTGATTCTGACCGATGGCGACTTCGGGGAGTCTGTACTCCATGGAGGCAACCGGCAGTTGACCGACGTACCTCACAAGTGCATTTCCTTTTGCATCACGAGCTATAGATGCATCGTTCGGTGCGCCGAGCCAGATGGTCGGAGGTGGTGCTATTCCGTCGCACCAGTCATTCGCGGCTGCGAAGAGGGCGCGGAAGAATGGTGTCCACTCGGCGGGGTTGGCCTTTTCGGGATCGGCGAGACCGAATTCCGCAGCGTCGATGTCGCGAATGTGCGCTGCACCCGCAAACTGATATACGCGATAATTGGATTCTTCATGTCGTGTCTTGTGGGCATCGCCGATAAGAATGTCGGTCTCGGACTGGAAATCGATCTCCAAGCCCGCTCCCGCCGGAGGCGCCTTTTCGGATTTCGATTGCGAGACATTATTCCCGGTCGGGTGGACGTATCCCTGCCCGGTCCCACCGACAAGAGAGAAGTTGAATAGTCCCTGTCCCATCGGCAGTCGGAGCAGCCCACGGAGTCGGTAGCCCCCTGCCGAGTAGCCGAACGCCGCGCGACGCTCGATCAGCCCGAGTATCGCCAACGCTGTTGGGTCGGAGCGGAGCGCATTCACGTAATCCACGACGATATCGAATTCATCGCCCGCGGACGTGATAAACTCCGAAGTCGTGTTCAGCAGGCCGTCGGACCAGGGTCGCGTCGGATCGCTGACGGAGGAGCGTTTGCCAATTCCGTCTTTGTCGCATCGGACGGTCGCATACGATACGCCGCGGCCAAACAGAAAGGCGTCGGTCATCGTGTATCGGGCGTCGGCCTGTTCCTGACCAACAGCCGTGGGAATAGTCGATTTTACGAGCCAGTCAAAGAGCAACAGCCTGCTCCCCTGAGTTGGATTTGTGGGAGAGATGATCTGGCAGGGGACGCGATATGGCCGTTTGTTGCTGGTGGTGCCGGCAAACATCGCCTCGTAGCGTGTGTAGTTGACTCCGTTGAACGTTCCATGAGACGTGCTCACCAGGGTGCTGGCGTCAATGTGACCGGTCGCGCCGGCGTCCGGCGACAGGACGGCCATGATCACCGCTATGCACGCATATGTTCCCCAGAATCTCGATGTGGTGTGGATTGTCGGTCTCATCGAGGTCACCATTCGTTTGATTGAGTGTGGGCGACGAACCCGAAAAGCGAGAGGCCGATCGCCTCAGATAGCCCCGTTCGGGCGTTCGGTTGTTTACGAAGAGAACATAGTCTCTCCCGCGAGCGACATCGCTACGGGGATTTCACGGGGTTGGCCTGTTTGTGGTGGTGTCCGGATTGCGGGCGGGACGTGACGGCGATCAGAAGGACGCGAAATGCGTAGTGACGTTGGCGTCGGGTGCAAAGCCCAGTTTTCTGCGAATATTCGAACGATGCCACTCGACGGTACGGGCGGACGAGCGAAGGATGTCGGCTATCTCCTTGGTGGGGAGATCGAGCTTCACGAGGGCGCAGATCTTCAGCTCGGTCGGGGTCAGATCAGAATGCCGCGCCGCCAGCCGCCTCAGGAATCCATGGTGGACCTTCTCGAACTGCTCTTCAAACGCCCGCCATTCCTCCTTTGCGTTGATGCTCCCCTCAACCCTGCGCACCAGCGTCCTTAGCTTCGGCCGAGCCGTATCGTCCACATGGACTGCAACATCGCTGATTCCCTGTTTCAGTTCTTCCAGGAACGTGTTCTTCTCGACCATCTGCAGCGCCATGGCAGTTAACTCCTTTGTCTTCCGTTCCATCTCCGCCTCTAGCTGCAGAGCACGAAGCTCTGCGGCTTCCCTGTCCCGTTCCGCCCGCTCGAGGTCGGCCCGCATACGCATCTGATGCATCTCGCGCTGGTGTTCGCGACCAAGGATCTCCTCCTTCAGTTCAGCGTGCGCCTTGTGATGTCGGAGGGCAAGCGCGAGATCTCCCCGCTTCTCGTACAGACCCGCAATGCACTCATGAATAGGTAGTTCGCCGTCACGGTCCCCTTGTCGACGGACCTCTTCGAGTGCATGGAAGAGACACTTCTCGGCCTCGTCGAGATTCCCGCGAGCCACGTGGAGTTCGCCGATAGCCACGAGACTCAGGTATCGTGTCGCATCTCCGATTCGATCTCCTATCTCGTGCGACGTCAGCAGCATCGACAGTCCCTCATCATACTGCCCCGTGTCGCGGAGAAGCGTACCCATCGAGAGGAGCACGTACGCCTCGAGCGCCGGATCACCGATTTCGCGGATGATGGTCAGTGCATGCTCGTAGTGACGTCGTGCCTCGTCATACTCCTTCAGGTGATGCATCACGTTTCCGAGGTTGACCGTCGCGATTCCCTCGGTCCGCCGGTTCCCCAGTTGGATCGCGATCTCGATTCCCCGTTCGAATGACAGACGGGCCTGCTCGTAGTCCTTGAGTGTGAGGTATTCAACGCCCAGCGTGATGGTCGGGGAAAGCCCCATCGATCCCGTGTCCTCAGCCAGATCAATTGCCTCGTGGCATTCGGCAATGGCGCGTCCGTGATCACCTAGGTGCCTGAAGATGATCGCCATCGCATTGTGGATGCTCATCATCACCGCGCTCCGTTTGATCGACTCGGCAATTCGAAGCGCCTCGTTCAATGTCTCCAGCGCGCTGACATACTCACCGCTGGTAGTCTGAATGCGACCGATTCCCTGGAGGGCCTCGGTTTCACCCTCTGGGAACTGGGCGTCGCGCGCTACCTTCAAAGCACGTTTGTAGCGTTTGAGGGCTTCTGCGTAGCGCCCAAGAACAAATTCGCAGTCACCCGCCAACCTGTCGCAGCGGGAGTATCGGGACGGGTCCCCTAACGATGCCACCAGACGTTTCGCGCGGGCGATCAGATCAAGACCTTCCGACGGATTCGACTGATAGATCCTGGCCGCGGTCGCCATCAACAGTTCGTACCGCTCGGCGCGATCGGTCGTGCGACCGATCACTGCCTCGATTTCAGCTTGACTATTGGATATCGGCTTGGACATCTGACTGCATGGTGTAGGTCTTCTCTCGATTCCTGATTGGTGATTCGAGCATGCTAACGCGGGAACACTCGAGCACGAATACCATCTGGCGCGCGTCGAGCTCTCTCCAGACGGGTTTCCGGCCGCTTCGCCTCGCCAACGTATGTAGCCCATGCACGCCGATGTGCCGGAGGAAGCCGGTCATACAGTGCCGCCACCTCCGGGTCATCATTGAACACGCTTTGCAGCTCGATGGGGATCGGCACCGACGGACGATCGGTATCAATCGCGAGCTCGACTTCCACCCGATCCCCTCGTTTGATCCCTGCCTTCTCACGAAGCGATTTGGGAATGGGAATGCGGAGAACGCCTTCTCCTCGCGATGCCGTGCCGGTAAAGGGATGGCCGTTAATCTTGCCGCGGACGTCTTTTCTTCCCGGGCCCCATCCCGCCTCCAGCTCCGGGGGCACAACAACAAATACCCATGTCACATACGGGTTCCTGGTGCCGGAAACCAGGACTGTCTGAAATCGATTCATCGCTCCAGGAGGCTATTGAAATACGCGCGTCCGCTACGTTGCGCTCCTCGTCGCGCACCTTGACCTCGCGCGCTGTGGACAGCTTCGTGAACTTGGAGGTAGTCAACAGTCTGTCAGGTGCTGGAATTCGTTAGTGGATCGAGAATCCCGTGACGTAGCGAAGGTCGCAGCGTGTGTGCCTGCCTGAGCATACCACCATCGTATCCGACAGCGCTCGCTACGCCTCGACACTCTTACTGGAGACCCCTTGCGAAATACGAGGAATTCTATACCGCAATTCGACCATGCCGTTCTGGTAGCACGTTGAGCCACACAACTGCAGGTTGACGTCGTTCTCCACGGGTTCAAAGAACCGAATGCCCTCACCAATCAGGATTGGGAGAATGGCGTAGTGGACTTCGTCCACCAGCCCGCGTCTAATGCAATCTGTCGTCAGGTTGCTACCTCCCACGACCCAGATCTCACGATATGACTTCCGCAATCTTCCGTCGATGAGTTCGGTGAGATCGCCCGAATAGAATTCTACAGAATGGTGGGGAGAGGGGAGATCTCGCGACGTGAGGACGATAGTTGGCTTCTCGCCGTATGCCCACCCGATCCCATCAGTCTCGAACCGGAGAGCCGTCTCATACGTTCGCGAGCCCATAACGTAGCAATCGACCGCTGCAAGAAACGCGTCGACGTCTTCCGGGGCCAACGTCACCCCCTCGGGATACTCGCTAGTCACATCCATCCAGTCAACGGATCCATCACGTCGCGCAATGAACCCGTCCAGACTGGCAACCATGTGCACAATGACTTTCGAATCAGGGTCTTCCATGTGAGGGTACTACATCCGGGCGTGAGGATGTCTCTCGTGTCTCGCCGTCGGGGGACACATTTAAAGAGGCTTGTGTGAACGAAGGTCCACGATAGAGGCCAATCCAGTGCTAGTGGCGTGGGGGTGTCTCGACTCCTGTCTTGCACTCACGGTGTCCTCGAGTCTCCTATGCCTTGCGAAGGATCTTCTCCATGTTCCGTCCCTTCGCCAGTTCATCGACCAGCTTGTCCAGGTATCGGATCTCACGCATGGTCTCTTCTTCGATTTCTTCTATTCGCACTCCGCAGATGACGCCCTTGATCAAGACACGCGATTGGTTCATGGCTGGAGCCTTCTTGAAGAAGGTCTCGAAATCGGTCTTATTCGAAAGGTGCTTTTCGAGCTCGCGTTGACTGTACCCAGTGAGCCAGCGAATAATCTCATCCACTTCCTCCTTGGTGCGCCCCTTCTTCTCCGCCTTCGCGATGTAGTGGGGATAGACACTGGCGACGCTCGTCGTATAGATGCGATGTTTT
>CAYWXV010000037.1:0-16121 GCA_964462535.1 uncultured Alphaproteobacteria bacterium | reverse complement strand
CGCGATGTAGTGGGGATAGACACTGGCGACGCTCGTCGTATAGATGCGATGTTTTTCCATGCGACGTTGATTCTGATTTGACTTGTTCTGGATCGCGTACCTGAGGTGCGTTGTCACCTGAGTCTCGGGACCTTCGAATGGAAGTGCGAACTCAGCGTCGCCTACCGCCCGGGCGGCGGCTCCCACAGCTCAATCTTGTTCCCCTCGGGATCCATCACCCAGCCGAAGTTGCCGTCCTCGGAATCGACGGGGTCTCCAACAACCTCACATCCCTCCGCACGCAACGCGTCAAGTAGTGCATGCAGATCCGCCACGCGAAAATTTATCATGAATGATGATGTGCTCGGGGCGAAATTCCTTCCGCTTCCGATGTGCCAGACGGTGGTTCCTCCCGTCGGTTGACCTGCGCTATCGATCCAGCGGAACGGTTTTCCTCCCCACGGCTCCACATCGATACCTAGGTGTTCCGTGTACCACGCTCGGAGCATCGCGGGATTTTTCGCTCTGATAAATACTCCACCAATTCCGGTTACCCTCGTCAGGTTACGCGGCTGTCCGTCGCTCCCCGCATCAGGCGTGTTGGGCTGCGCAAGCACGACCACTGGCATGGTAAGGAGGAAGAGGAGGAGCTTGGTACGTCGGAGGCACATGTTCATAGTTGGGTCCAATTGTTGAAGGAGTTGGACAGGGGGGGGCACGGCTACCGTGCCCGCTTGGCCGCCACCCTGACGAGGGCGAGGCGTGTGGCCCGATCTTCCGGAAGCAATACCGCCTCATTGAGCATCCGTTTGAACGGACGCCTGCGAATGTCGCGGACTGATTCAACCCGCACCACACCTATCTGTGTTCGAAGGCTGTGGAAGAGGCCGTCGGGATCGGGTAGGAGGACGCCGAACTCAAATACAACATCAACGCGGTCGGGAAAAGGGAAGAGCCCGCAGAAGTACCCCACCACGGGATGGCTGAAGTTCAGGCTCCTCCAGCCCAGATTCGCTCTGCACGTGGCCTCGGGAATCGTTCCCTCGATGATTTCGCGGAGCTCCGCGAACGCCGCCGCGATGTTCCGGGGGATGTTACGCATCAACTCGTCGAGGGCATCGATAGTAGCGGGGAGGTGTTGCTTCGGCATGCGTTTTCGGGCGTGATGGAACGTGAGCCGGACATGTACGAGAAGAGTGCTTACTCCACCGGTCGTTCTTCGATTCTCCACACGAGGGCCCTTCCGCGACGGTCGCGCCGAATCAACCCGCTATCTGCTTCCATCGCCTTGATCCATTCCGGGCATGGTTGGTTGTATGGAAGGTTCAGATCAGCCTTCAACTCCTTCCACGTCTTCCCGTTTGCGTCTCGGAGGAGTGCACCGCGTATGGAGTCTCTGAATTCGTAGTAGGTCAAACTAGTGTTGTCAACTCGGACAGGTGTTGGATGATGCTTACGGCGTCCGGAATTCGATCATCCGGCTCGTGCGGTTGGTATGCGATAACTCGCATCCCCGCGGCAATTCCGGCTTCAATTCCGGGAAGGCTGTCCTCCACCACAATGCAGTCCGAAGGAACGACGCCCATGCCGCGCGCAGCGTGGAGGAAGAGTCCGGGATCGGGCTTCCAGACGCCCACTTCGTAGCTGCTGAATATCGCATTCCTGAAATATGGGAGGAGGCCGGTGAGCGAAAGGCTCAGTTCGATCTTCTCCCGGGGGCCACTCGACGCCACGCAGAATGGCTGCCGAAGAGAACTAACAAGTTCGACTGCTCCATCTACGGGACGGAGACGATCCCGAAACGCGGCTGACATCCGCGAGCGGAACCGAGGAACGAAATCTGCCGGCAGCGATCGACCAAGTCGTGCCTCGAGCATCGACACACACTCGGCCATCTTCCTACCACGACAATCGGCCATCGCCTCCTCCAGCGATATCACCAGCCCGTGATCAGCCGCCATCTCGACCAACACCTCGTTCCCCAGTACCTCGCTGTCAACAAGGGTTCCGTCGCAATCGAAGATAATTGCTGTCATGGGAGATCGACTGTGATTCCCATCGCGGCGAGCGTGGAGAGTGCGCTATCGAGAGACAACGTCGTGTTGCCAATTCGGCACGACGACAGGTCGACGGCCAGGAGGGCGCCAGATAGATCTGCATCTCGAAGATCGGCACGTGAGAAGTCGCTGCGGCTCAGATCAGTATCTCGAATCGTCACGCCCTTGAACGTTGCCGAGTCGAACGACATCTCATGCGCGCGGCAATTCACGAACTCGACGTCGGACAATCTCATGCCGGAAAACGATCCCAGGTCAAGGATGCAATCCTCGAAGCGAACACCGAAGCCGAGACTACACTCCGCCCGATCCCAACCGATCCCGACGAGCTTCGAGCTGGTGAATGTCACCCCCCTGAACGCCGTGTCAGTTACGGACGAAGCGGTAAGGTCACAATTACTGAAGGTGCAATCGATGAAACGGCATTCGTTGAGCCTAGCCTCACGCAGCGAGCAACCCGCGAATGCGCAGGCTTCGAACTCCTTTTCTCGAACGGTTGCGCCGTCGAGGAGAAGGTCAGTGAACGACGCGCTTTCGAACGCTGAACCAGCCTCGAGCTCTTTCATTGTCATAGCGGAATCGTCCAGGTAGTGTGACTCGCGGAACTTCGCGGAGCGCACACGCACATCCGGCACTTCGATGTTGCGGGTTCGGTTGTCACGAAGGTTCTGCAGTTGGGGGCAAGATGCTGGCCGAGCTTGATTATTCGTTGCGCAGTCCCTGACTCACACGAAACACATGTCCATCGGGGTGACGAATGTGCATTTCGCGGACGTTCCAGGGCATGTTCTCGGGTTTGAGCAGTATCTCGATACCCTGGTTCGCACAGTGCTCGTGTATGGCATCAACGTCGTCCACCCACATCGACATCCAGACACCCTTGTCGGCCGACTGCCCACCCGCTTCGTTGAACGTGGACGAATTCTCACCTCTACCGCGGCCACCCTGACCGTCCAGGCAGAGGAATATCTCGCACTCGCCCGAGCAGACTCCACCAAACGACGGAGGATCTCCCCAATCCCAGCCTTTCTTCCAGCCGAGCTTCTCGAACCACTCGAAACTCTGCTGCATATCGGAAACGTTGAGAATCGGCGTCAGTGCGTGTGCAATCATTTTGTGTCGTTGTTTGCGATTGTTCAGTTGAGTGCAAGTGTGTGCGGGGAATTCAACGCAGAGGTACGCAGAGGGGAACCGGCCTCATTTGTTGTATTCGCTTGGACAAATCGCATTGCAGGTCCTCCTATCTATCGTCTCGCGAGAGAATCACGCACCATAGAAAGCACAGAAGTCCGCGACAGATGCGTGCAGCGTCAGGACGGGAAACGGGAAGCATGCTTCGATGTCATCCATGGTCGACGCGCGATCAAGCGCGCTGATAAAGTGATCGGCAACGGAGCGATTGAGTTCTCCACGGTAGTTCAGGAATTGACCCCAGAGCGTCATCGACCGAAATCGACCGTGGCCCACGCGTCGCGATTCTATGTAGACGGTCGGGAAGAGCCGCCGGTACGCATCGAGGTTGTACAGCCACGACGCTCCGCGTACTATTGTTTCTGGCTTCGCTGTTGTTCGCATGTGTGCGGCGAGGGCCCTCAATTCCTCCCTCCGTTCGGCATCGCGCGTGCGACCGATGGGAGAGTAATCGCGTCGCGGAGGGTTCCGAAAATGAATTCGGATACTCCTGTCGGGAAGAAAGCCAAACGAGAAACACCCAACGGTCGCTACAACCGAAGGAGTGGTGTGGGCCTCTGCGTCGGCGCAATAGAATTGATAGGTCCAGTCGCGCTGGTCATCGGCGCATTGCAGGCCGCTGAGGTATGCGAGCCATCGTTCGTTCGCAGGGTCGAACTCCCGTCCAAGACCGAAGCGGACGTAGAGATTGGTGTAGTCCAGCAGAACGCTTCCAATAGGGTGCCCGCTGATCAAACACACCTTATTGGCAAAGGTGAGTTGGAGATCGAAGAACGCCGCTTGAAACAACCTTGCTGCGGTATTCGGAGGCTCCAACGTGCTGCCACCAGACTCGGAACTTCCGTCCAGAGCATTCACGCGTGCGACGTCATGTTGTGGGTGCGGACTAGGGAGTATGTGTGACATGAGCTGCCTGAATGGCGTCCCACTGCTCCTCGAGATCCTCCCACGGGAAGATGATGATGTCCTCGGTTGCGCCCAACTCCAGCGCCTGCGCGTGTGACATCGTCCTCCGCTCGTTTGTCCGCTGCAATGAAATGATGAAGTCGATGTTGGGAAGCGTGTCGATAGAAGCATCAAGGTAGAGCGATGCAAAGACGATAGTGCTGGATGGCCACCGTTTGCGAATCTCCAGCGCAGCATGTGTAGCAACGCTTCCTGTGACGGTGTTCGTGTCCACCAGCACTATTCCGGCCGGCTCGAGCCGGGCGTCAGGCAGGTCTGGCATTTCGAACCCGCGCCGTATCGGATGGTCTGGGTTGTACGTGTGTTGATAGCAGACGGGGATGATTGATGTCACTCCGAGACGCGATGCAAGGTGACACCCGGTCATGCCTCCACTGCGAAGAATGGGAGCGACGGTCTCAATGCGAATGTTCTCTTTCTCACAAGCCGCGCGAACGGCATCGGTAAGCGCCTCTACCATCTCTCCGAATTCAGCGTAGGTGATTCGTCGCAGGTCTGCTCTCGTGATGTCCATTCTCTCAATGATGTGGCTTCGCAAATCGGGTAGAGTGGGAGAGGCCGACTGGGTGTGTGTGCAAGAGATGTGAGTTGATTCGATACCTGGCTTCGAGTCTCCACGAACGTTGGCACACGACGACGTGTCGCACTATCCAAGCGCAAACACGATTCCTACCAGCAAACCGTACGCGTGCGCGATGATTGGCGGAGCAAATGGTCCGCCCCGGAATAAGGGGTAGCCGATCAACCCCGACGTACCCGCCGCAATTCCCACCCATCCAACCCATGCAGGGATGAAGTCTACGCCCAGAAAAGCGACTCCGAGCATTACGAATGTGGCGTAGGCGGACATCATGTAGACGGCATGTAGAAATCCGACCATCCGGTGGGTCGATTTGTACGTCTCGGGGACGATGCCCGTTCGCGCGGTCCCGTTCGCCGCTGCTGGCGTGCGGATCAAGCTGATGAGGAGCGCCACTATGAAGCCGACACAACCGGAAGCAAAGACGACGAGGGCCACAGTTGCCGGCCATGCATCGCCCGCGTCGCGTAAGGTGCGTGCCAGCATTGTCGCGCCTGCAACGCCCACCGTCGTTCCCGCAAGCATCCACGCGTGAATCCACACCCATCGGCGTCGTCGCACGGCGATTGCGCGCAGTCGCAACTCGAGTGGCTGCTCAAATTCCTGCACAAGCCAGAATGCAGCCCCTACCAGGAAGAGCACAAATGCCGCGATAAGAAAGAGTCCTATGGTGCTGACTGACATGGTACAGATCCTGGATTGCCGCCCGCCAGCTTCAGACTCGCAAGACCGCTCGTCGACTATGAACGACGCGTTCGTGAAGCCGCCATCCCAGCGATCGGTTCAAGCGTGGTGCCAGGCGTCGCGTGGCAACGTCTCCTTGTCGATTA
The DNA here is from genome assembly GCA_964462535.1 of uncultured Alphaproteobacteria bacterium. GTDB lineage: Bacteria > Bacteroidota > Ignavibacteria > OLB7 > OLB7 > CAYWXV01. The sequence continues at coordinate 10,518 of CAYWXV010000037.1, read as the reverse complement.
GCTACGTGCTCGATATCCCAGCATTCTTGCTACCGGCGCCAGAAGTCCCAGCACGACAACCTGTACCCACCGGGGAGGCTTCGTCACACGGATGTCCCGGTCAAAGACCCTGTGCATTGCGGCCATCTGAAGCAGATTGGGCATCCCCTTATCGTTGAGCTTGCCGTCGCGTGCAAGGAAGAAGTAGGTCTCGAAGAATTCCGCAATCGTCAGGGCCGGTTTGAATTCCTGAATCGCTCGAGCCTCCTCGCCCTCGTTGTTCCAGAAGAAGTGTCGAACGTTCGCTGGAATTCGAATTATCTCACCGGGTCCGACATCCTGCTCCCTGCCCGCGATGCTGAAGCGGAGCTTTCCCGAGATGACCTCGCAGCTGCTCTCTTGAAAGGGATGGACGTGCTCGGGTTCGGGTGCGGAATGTGCGGGATTGACCGTCTCGATTCTCAGGAGCTGACCGGACGTGTCGTGCCTTGTCTGGACGAACACCATCCGTTGTCCGGTGCGGGGATTGACAATTTCATCACCCTGTTTCGGCATAGTGCACCTTGGCAGACTGTTGAAAAATTCTCAGATCATGGGGCTGCTCAATACGCGTGCTCTGGAGCGCAACGCAGAGATCGCACGCAGACCATGAGCCGCGTAGGTCTTGCGTTGAGCTCCGTGCGCCGAGTTGCGATCACGTACTCACGATGTTGAATGGCAGAGGAACTCGGATTCCCGCAGTATCCACTCGCTCGCATCACATGGATCGCGTGCTATGTGGACGATCACGCATGCCAGCCGCCTGTCATCTCTTCCGGGCAACGACGTGGAAGAGATGCCAGTGCTTCGGCTCCCGGACATCCGGCTGATCGTCGCGCTCCTCGATGCGGAGCATCTCGATGTCGAACCCCGTGAGGAGCTCATGAACTTCGTCCAGCGAGTGATGTGTACGATCAGTGCGCGAGGCCCACGAGTCGCGATCACCGAAGAACTGCCCGGCGAATCGACCACCGGGACGGATTGCGGCAACGATCCGTTCCCACAAATCAGGGAGATGCGCGGGTTCGCAGAAGGGGAGTGCAAAGCTTGCGTTGACGAGATCGCATGGTGGAAACGTTGTCTCCTGGAAGCTGACCACTTCTGTCGTCAGCGCATCACGACGATCCTCTGGTACGCGTGGTATCATGAACTCGAATGCCGCCGGCTCGGCGTCCGTAGCATGAACACGCCATCCACGATTCAACAACTCGAGTGTGTCCCGTCCCTCTCCCGCGGCCAGATCGACCGCGAATCCGCTCGTCATCCCTTCGTCCTCGAATGAGGCAAGAGCAGCCAGGAGCGTGTCACGCGGCGGTTTACCGAGCACTGATCCAAAGTAACCGGGCCAGTCGTTTGCGGCGGAGAAGTCTTGCGGACCCAACGCCACAGGCGCCGCATGACTCGGGTCGCCGCCGGAGGAAGTCGTTGTCATGATCGTCACTCGTATGATCTGGTCACCTGAATTCGAGACTGGAGAAGGAGGTCTCAACAGAACCGTGTGTCGGGAAAGCCTACGCAGGCTGATGGAGTGTTGAAGCCTTCGATGGCCATTGCGTCGTGAACACAACCAACATGTAGGCAACGAGAGCGGAGCCTGTCCTCACAATATGCCACTGCCACCAGCTATCGCGCAGCTGTGTCCAGTCAGCACCGGGGGACTGGGCGTTCCATGTCATGACAATAGCATTGATCGGTTGATTGCCGAAACGCGTTACCAGCGCGGCAGCGACCATCAGAAGCGAAGCGATCATCAGCAGGTATCGGGTGCGGCGATCGTTGCCGGATGTTGCCACCAGGACAATCGTCAACGCAATGCAGCTTCCCCCCATCAAGGGGAGCAGGGTGTTCAGCCCGCCAACCGCATTCTGATGTTGCTCAATGAATGCGGCTGCTGAAAGGGTGGATGGATTGTACCCTGCCCATATCCCGAACATCGATCCGACGAGAAGTCCAAGAACCACCAGGAGGACGAACCGAACAACACGAATAACCATGACTCACCTCTCCTATGATGATATGAAGTACTACCGCGACGCGCGACAACGCGCAGCGTCGACTGTGAGGCGAACGGGGCTACGGAGACTATTCCGTCTCTCCCCTCGAATCGGCTTGCTTGACCATCAATGACTCGTCCGACTCGACTGGAACATCGGTCAGTTGTAAGGGGGTGGCGGGCGTAAATCCAAGCTTGCGTAATAATCCCATTGATCGGTAGTTCGCCGATTTCAGGACAGCCACGAACAACCTGACGTGATACGTTACTCTCAACTCCTCCAGCATTGCCTCTACAGCACTGCTACCTATACCCATCCGCCAGTACTGACTTGCCAGTTCGTAAGCCACGAACGCAACACCCGTTTGGCGCACCGTTGCCTGAACGTAACCGGCAAGCTCACCACTGGGAAGACGTATCACCCAGTTAAGCCAGACCTCACGACCATCAGGCGATGAACGCCCTTCAAGCCACGCATACCGATCGCGGAGCCAGGCTTCCGATGGTGGAGGCTCATTCTCGAACTCGTATATGGCTGGGTCGGAGAGGAGGCTGAACATCTCTCGAGCATGCGATGTCGTCAGCGGCTCAAGCGTGCAGCGTGAAGCATTGAGTGGTCCCACGTTCTTGATCCCCGAGACAGGTTACTGGTGGGCTGGTGGCCATGCGCTGAATATCTCACGCGGAGCCGCGGAGCCGCGGAGCGTGAGTTGGTTCTGCTCGACGTTAGCACGCGCGAGCGCGCAGTCACTTCGGCGGTTTTCTTCGAGGGATTTGCTTTCCGTTGAATGTGCGAATGAACAGACCGCCGCGACCCTGCGTGGGGAGTGGGACATCCGCCATCTTCACCGCAGCCACGATGAGGGCCTCGACATCCGGATGTTTCAGATCCTTCGCTGACTCCAACCGCAGGTAGCGTGCCTGTTTCCCAGAACCGTTCAGGAGCCTCTTCGGGTCGGGGAGTTGCGGGCCATGCATCAGGTAGAGTCTCATGCCGTCGGGTCGTGCCGCTATTGAGAGAACGCCATCGGTCGGTTGCTCGTTTGGCGCATACGCGATGACAAAGAAGGTCTTGTAGTCATACACAAGCTCGTTCGATGTCGGCAGTCGTTTGCGCACTGCTGCCCGGATGGCGCGGATGCGTTTCTGTTCTGCAGGATCAAATCTCTCGATCAATGATCGAAGCATATCCTCGGGAGAGTCAGGCGTGTCAGCCATGTGTCTGGAGAATGAGTGTGGGGATCAGCCGACGGAAGGTGAACGCAATGGGGAGCGGGAGGCGAAGGGTCAGCACAACGACATGCGGAAGCGAAGGGGTTGGGTCGCGATGTTGCGTTCGCGCGCTGCGGTCCGCTTCCTAACCTGGGATCTCTGGCTGTACCAGAAGCGCCAGTTGCGCCAGCGATTCCTGCCAACCGAGATAGCACGCCTCGATAGGGATAACGTCTGGGATACCGTCCTGGACGATCTCGATCTCGGTACCAACCGATACCGCACGTATCACCACGGTTGTTGTCATTTCCCCGGGGAGATTCGGATCGTCGAATCGTGCTGTCCACTGTATGCGCTCGTTGGGGACGAGCTCGATGTGTGTGCCCCCAAACGAATGACTGTTACCAGAGGTGAAATTGGTGAACGACATGCGATAAGCGCCCCCTTCCTTCGGCTCGAATTGCTGGAAGGCAGCGGTGAAGCCGTAGGGGGGTAGCCATTTGCAGCGTGCGTCCGCGTCGACAAACGCGCGATACACGCGCTCAGGAGGAGCCGTCAATACTCGATGAAGCCGTAGGGTGTTTGGCATGCGTATCTCCTTCCATGTGATGTGATGTTGGGTTTGAGATTGATTGTTGGTGGGCACAAGGTTCATTGTCGTTTCCACTGTCAAATCGGTGGCTCGAAGCCGGCCGGAACCGCATGATGCGGTCGTGTCTCTTCCAGAGGCCGTCAAGGAGGAGGCGATCAATCGTGCGTCATGCCTGAATCCATAGCGCGAACCCACTGGAATCATCGTTAGCGCGTGGCGCTCCGCGGGTGGCTGCTAGTCGACTAGCCTTCCGCTGTCAGCACGGAGCGACGGGACTCATGAATGTTCCCCAAGACGAGCACCGGCATGCGCCAGGCTAATCATCCCAGCCGAGTTCGAGCGATGAGGTAGTCTGCGTATTTCTCATCATCGCAACGATTGCGCCTGGTTGATTTGCTTGCGCAAAGCGTTAGCCTTTCTCTTCTCGCCAGTATTTCGATAAATGCTCTCCAATCTCTCGAGAATCCGAATGACGCGGCTGTCTCCACGTCCAAAGTACCTTTGTCGGATCGGTAGAGCTGCTTTGTAATGGGTGACCGCCTCAGCGTACTTGTTCAGCGCGTAGTAAATGTCAGCCAGCGTTTCGTGGGCAGTTCCGACTCCGAGGCTCTTCGGTCCGAGAGTTCGTGTTTGGACTGCCACGAGTTCCTTCCACAACGGCTCGGCTTCTTGAAATCGACCTTGGTTGTAGACGAGTATCGCCAGCTCCTCTAGTGCCTCAGTGGCCATGCCACGATCCACGCCAACCAGTTTTGGTTGAAGAGATACTGCGTTCCGAAATAGTGGCTCCGCATCAGAGGCGCGGCCCTGAAATCTGTAGAAGCGTCCAAATGCGAGTAGCGTCTGGGCAAGGCGCGCTTCGTCTGACCCTGACGTCTTCTCTTGTATTGAAAGCGTTCTCTTGAACTGCAATTCAGCCTCGTCGAACCGTCCCCGATCGAAGTTCAGCAACGCGAGTTGAAACAGCGTGCGTGCCACTTGGGGGTCAGCCGAACCAAGAGACCTCTCCTGAATTGCCAGCGCGCGCGTGTACAATGAATCCACCCGATCCCACATTGCCGCCACATTGCGTTCATATTCGAGTCGCTTGTCGAGACCCCGCTCCGCAAGCGCGCGCAAGCTGTCACCCCTTAGCATCGACTCGACGTCCTCCTGCTGTTGCTTGGCAGCGTTGTCCTCAATCTCTTTGCGGCGTTGTCGATAGTAGCTAGCACCAAGGAGGCGCAGCCCCACACCCAATAGAGGTCGATCAGTGACTCCCGCCCGTTCAATGGCCTGCACTACTTCATTCGCAATAGCCAACGCGCTGTCGTACCTCCCCTGATCGTAGAACCTGGATGCTGTGTCGAGGAGCGAAAGCCACTCCGTTTCCTGCGCACGTGCGACTGTCGTCTTGGAGACGGACAACGTGAGGACTAACAAGAGCAGAATTGACGTGTGCATGTGGACTACCTCCGATACTGATCCAATATGATGGTGCTGCTGTTCAGTTCATTGATGCCACTGCAGCACCAGTGGAGCTTTCCGCGCTATGAGTAGACTCAATGATGCTCTACATCACTCATCGCCACGCATCCATTGTCTGAACCTTTCCCAGAACGACGGCGCGGCTCTCAATTCTGCGCGGAAGGCTTGTTCCGGATATGCCCGGCCCACAACATGATGCTGGTACAAGCCCGGAAGCGCACTCCCTTCATCGTCGCTTGGGAGGGGAAACGCTGCGTGTTTCCCAAGGAGCAGGGCATCGATCAGGAACGTTAGTAGAGCTCGCTCGTAATCGACCGGCGACGCGTGGTAGGCACTGCTGTCTCCACTGACCCAGGATTCAACCACGGTTGCGCCCGCAGCGTCGGCTTGGAAGCGGACACCATAGATGCATATGCCCGTCCAACTGCGGTGAAAATAGAGCCAGGACTCCTCGTAGAAGACGAACCACTTGTCCTCCATTACCTGCGGTATCAATCCCTGCTTGATGCGGTCAAACTCCTCCGCGGTGTACGATGCTTCGAAGCCGAGCGACGTGCGGGCCTCGGGTAGAGGGTTTCTGTTCCACGAATCTCGTGTTGCGGCCATTGGGGATATGTCGAAGGTGGTCCGGGTTGTCGATAGCCCCATGCATATGATGCGTGCATAGCCTCCCGCTCCCGGCTTCCTGACCAATGATACGGCCTACTGAGCGACCGGGACACATCGAAGAAGGACGGTTCCTGACGCGAACGTGCGTGTCTCGATAGGTGCGAGTGCAACTCGCTTCAGCACGCGAGAGAAAGCTGCCGTCCCTGCTCCAAGGAAGATCGGCACATAGTAGAGGCGGTACTCGTCGATCAGTCCGGCCGAAGCCAGCGCGGATGCGAGGCGGAGGCCACCAACACCCATGGGTCCGCCGTCGTGCTCGCGCTTAAGACGCGCCACTTCGGCAACGGCGTCACCTGTCACTAGTCTCGAGTTCCAGTCTACGCTCTCGAGTGTTGAAGAGAAGACCACCTTCTGGACCGGCCTCCAGAGTTGCGCGTACTCGACGATGACAGCTGGCGCAGAAGGATCCTGGTCGGCGGTCGGCCAGTAGCCCGCCATCAACTCATACATGTGGCGACCATAGAGGAGCGTATCGGTCTCACGTTCGATTTCATTGAAATGACTGTGGAGCTCCTCGTCGGGTACGACCCAGTTGTGGTCTCCATCCGCGGCATCGATATAGCCGTCGAGCGAGAGGGAGGTGGCGTAGATGAGTTTTCGCATGAGGTGCGTGGTGCCTGGGAGTTCCTATTGATTCGCGAGGATGATAGGGATTATGGATCCCTGTCTTGAAAATCTCACGCGGAGGCGCGGAGACGCGGAGCTTTGCAAGAAGTACTCAGTCATGCAGCGATACCGGCAAGAGCGTCCTCAACGTCCGCGATCGATCTGACCTGTACGGCTTGCATGCCCGTTGCGCGCGCCCCCTCAACGTTTTCAAGCACATCGTCGAAAAACAATATCCGCGACAGCGGTACTCCCATTGACGACGCGACAGCATGAAACGCTTCGGGCTCTGGCTTGCGCTTGCCGAGTTCCGATGACACAAAGACGTTGTCAAAGTGCCTCAGGATGTCTGCGAAGCGTTGAGACCACACGCGTTGATGTGTGTCGTTCGAGTTGGTGAATGCGTACAGCGGAACGTTCGTGCTTGCCCGTTGGAGTAGCTCCATCATTCCGGGGATCTCACGGACGTAAATGTCGTTCCAGCCTTCAACAAACGCCACGTCGGAGATGTCAATGCCCAACGACGTGCGCAAGGATGCGAAGTACTCCGAGGCGTCGATCTCCCCCCGCTCATGCCGCTCGTAGAAACTGTCAAACGTGAATCTCTCTTTGATGCTGTCCGAGCGCTCTCCCGAGTGTGCCGCCCAACGGGAGAACGCTCGATTGAAATCGACTTCGAAGATGACTCCACCGAGGTCAAAGAGGAGCGCGTGTATTGAGTTAGACAGGATGGTGCTCCACTTCTGTTTTATCGATCGAATGACAACTCTGCACTTATCGCCGATGTATCGGTCGGTGCTCCGTTTTCTCAATATCTCACGCGGAGGCGCGGAGACGCGGACGAGGGGGTGCCGACGTGATCCTCACGGACCTGCTGGCCCCATCAGCTGCATCGTCGTCGCGATCCAGTGCTGGAGTTCGACTGCCAGGAGCGAGGCCACAAGGGCGATCAGGGTCACCGGAACGCCGACGCGGATGTAGAGGGAGTAGGGGACGTTTACGCCGCGATCTTTCAGCAGTCGGAACCAGATCAGTGCCGCCAGAGATCCGATAGGGAGCATTTTTGGTCCCAGGTCGCCACCGATCAGTGCAGCAAACGCCAGCAGCTTCTTCTCCGCATGCGGAATTGTCAGGCCCTGGATGGTGAAGGCCATAAGATCCGCGGTCGGGTGATTATTGATAATTGCCGAACACGTTCCCGCTAGAAGTCCCGTCGACATCCGCATGATACTCGCACTGCCGCCGCTCAATTGCTCGATAAAGCCGCCGAGCAGGTGCGTGACGCCCGCTTCACGCAGCCCCAGACCGACGACAAACATACCCCCCATGAAAATGATCACGTCCCAGCTGACACCACGTACCACAGGGCCCAGCTCCTTTCCGCTCAACCCCCTGTGCATGAGCATGGAAGCGAGCGCCCCAGCCAGTGCGACCATCCACGTCGGTATTCCCGTAATGGTTTCTGTGAAGAATCCCACGAGCGTCAGTGCCACGATTATTGCGCACGATATCCGAGCGAATTTCCCGTCATCGGCCTGCCGTGCCTGCGCTCCAGGGACGAAGCCACTCGGGATGCTGCGACGGAAGAAAAACCAGATCCCGGCGAAGCTGATCAGGATTGAGACGACCGCGGGAAGGGCCATCCAGACCGCGAACTCCACGAAGCCAATATTCATCAATCCGGCGACGACCAGATTGATTGGATTTGCAATCACGAGCGCACCCACCAGGTTGGCGACATAGAGAACGGCGAAATAGTAGGGGAGTTTGTTCTCCGGTTTCCATGTTGTTCCGCCTACCCGCTCGACAAGAGTGCAGACGATCGGTGTGAGGATCAGAACCGCCGCGTCATTGGTGAAAACCGTGCCGACGAGCGTCCCGGTAAAGAAGATGTACGTGAAGAGACGTCGCCCGCTCCCTCCAGCCCGTCGCTCGATCGCCGCGCCCAGGATTTCAAAGAGACCTGTACGCTCGGCGACCTGTGTGATGATCATCAGGCTGACGATGGTCACGACGGGCGCGGCCAGCAACTTGACGGCAACTATGAGGATGTGGGGTGACGCGATGCCGAGCAGCACAGTCAAGGCGGCGCCGATGAGTGCGGCGCCACTATGGTGTATGCGGACCGGCCCGATGCGTGGTCGCCCGAGCGAGAGCCCGACTGTCAAGACTACAACCGACAAAGCGGCCACATAGTTCAGTGGCATCCAGTTCTCCTTATGTCAAAACGACGAATCACTATCACAATCTCACGTCTCTTGTGAAGCAGATGAAGGGTGTTCGACGCTCACCAGCACCCGAGCCTTCGGAGTCCCCGCCAGACCGGGCGATGCGGTCGGCGATGACCAGACGTTTACTTCCAGGAAGGTCTTGAAGCGTTCGGCCTGCTCGACCGTGTCGAAGTCGAGATCGATGAAGATGTACTTGTCGTCGGCTACCGGCTGATGGATGCGGTAGGAGAGGACACCGGCTTTCTCTCGCGCATCGGCGAATCTGCCGAACGCCGTCAGCCAGGTCTTCAGATCGTGAATCGGATGTTCGACGCGGAGTGTTGTCATGGAGAATAGTGTTGGTCCATCGATGTGGATGCGATTCTCATCTCGTCTCTGTTGGCAGGGATTTTAACGCAAAGGACGCTGAGGTACGCAGAGGCGTCATCCTGTCAGGTTGCGTTTAGAGATGCAGAAGGACGGGGTCTCATCAGCAAACCGTACGAGTACTGATTCGAGCCTAGCTGGCCAGCACCATCCAGCAACATGCCGGGAGATTCACCTGTTCGCCGTTGCGGAATGGCTCAAGGAGTGGGGCGAGCGCAGAGCGGAACTGATCGCGCGCCGTATCGGGAAATCCGGCGATTGTCGGTCCGAGGGCCGTGATGTCGACAAGGAACGACCAGTAGTCCGCAAGGTTCGGAAAGCGCCAGGCGAAGGAGACAGTCTCGATCGTCACGTTCGTGAAGCCGGCACTGCGGACAATCGATTCAAGTCGGTCACGGTCGGCAAGGGCCATGATTCCAGGCGTCCCGGGTGCTGGCGGCGCGATGTGCCCCTGCTCGACCATCAGTCGTGCAGGTACGGATGCCCAAGGGTTTTCCGGAGCCCCGGTGAACACCGCAACCGTGAGACGTCCACCCGGTTTCAGGACGCGTCGGGTCTCGGTCAGTGCGGTGGCAGGATCGGGCATCAACATGTAGCCCCAACGGCAGATTGCAGCGTCAAACGACGCGTCCGGGAACTGCATCGCCTGTGCGTCCACCACCTCGAATTGTGCGTTCGTGATCCCAAGTTCCTGCGCGCGACGACGAGCAACCTCGACCATCGCAGGTGCGATATCGGTGGAGACGAGTCGACCTGTCGCTCCTAGTCGTGGCGCGGCGAGAAAACCGGTGTCACCTGGCCCGGCCGCCAGCTCCAGAAGCGTTTCGCCATCCTTCAAATCGAGCTTGTCGACCAGCCACGCATGGACGGGGCGGCTCATTTCGAGCAGATACTCGCGTTGATCCTCCCATCCCGGAGATAGGCTGTCCCATTCGTCACGGATGGTGTTCGTCAGGTTCGTTGTCATGTCTGTCTTCGGTGTTCGGTGCAGGAAATGGAGTTCTTCCGGGGTGTTCCGACAAGGTCGGCGCTCTGCCTCGCTTCAATCGCGGTTGGACACGTGCCGTCGCTCAAAGGAGGCACAAAGTAATGCGGTGATGTTGGATTTGATGCCGTTCGGTCGGGGAGAGTGGTTCGATTCCCGACAAGAGGTTGGTCTGTGCTCTCACCCCCCCCGGCCCGGGCTCTCACCCCCCCGGCCCCGGGCTCTCAATTCTGAGAGAGGGGGGAGGAAGAGGGGGTCTTCATATTTCATCTTTGATCCTTCATCCTTGATCCTTCATCCTTGCTCGGGGCTCTCACCCCCCCGGCCCCGGGCTCTCACCCCCCCGGCCCCCCTCTCTCAATTCTGAGAGAGGGGGGAG
>CAYWXV010000036.1:0-26192 GCA_964462535.1 uncultured Alphaproteobacteria bacterium | reverse complement strand
CCCCATGAAGATACCGACGAATCGTCAAGAGGGCTCCTATGAATTCCGCATGTAATAAGTTGGGGTCCTGACCATCGAGATAGAACCACGGAGCAGGCTATGTCACACTCATCGCACGGTGTACCCCGCCCTTTCACCCACGTCTCGCTCGCGACCACCATCGCGTCATTCATTCAATGCTTACCGATATCGGTCAACGCTTTCACCGGCGCATGGTGGATGTTCCCCATGCTACTCGTTGCCTGCGTGTTGACCACGTCTGGACAGGAGCATGACGAAGGAGAGGGATCGATGCGGGGTCGTGAAGAGTACTTTCATGATATGAGGGCGTGGCCGTTCGGCAGGATACCGGGGGACCTCAGGTTGCAGGCTCTCGACTGGGTTGCGAAGCGGGGGAAGCTGCGGTCGGGGGCGTTGCAGAGTCAGGCCGTCTGGCGTCCGATAGGACCGTACGACCTGTCCGGTCGCATCACAGCAATCGCAGTTCACCCAACCGATGGGAAGACGCTCTGGGCAGGCGCCGCGGCTGGTGGCGTCTGGAAGTCGACAAACAGGGGGGACTCGTGGAGACCGGTAATGGACTATGAGAACGCCATCACGGTTGGCGCGATTGCCGTCGATCCGAACAACCCCGATGTTGTCTACGTGGGCACCGGTGAGCCCGCGTTCAATCTTGACACGTACGATGGCGCCGGAATGTTCAAGAGTACCGACGGCGGAGAGAGCTGGAAGGTGACCGGGCTGACGGGTGTTTTCGCGTTCTCGCGAATCGTCGTACATCCCCGCGATGGGAACATCATCTTTGCCTCCACGATTCACAACAACGCCGGGTTCTATCGGTCCACCGACGCAGGCAGGACGTGGGAGCGGATTCTCACGGAGGACATAACCGATATCACGATCAATCCGGTGAATCCAAGTGAGCTATGGGTTGGTGGTGGGGGTGCCGGCGTTATGCGCTCGCAGGATGGAGGACGGTCGTTCGTTCCGACCGCAAACGGCCTGGTTACCGGTGACTCCGGGATCGGTCGCGTGTCTCTTCAAGTCGCCCCATCGAATCCTTCGATCCTGTACGCGCTCATGTGCGTGCACACGTACAGTCTGGACGGTGCCGAACATATCACCAAGATCTGCCGGACAAGCAACGGTGGTCTCACCTGGCAGACGCTCTTTCTGAATTCGCCGAACTTCCTGAACAATCCAGGCTTCCCGCAGGGGGAGTACAACAACACGCTTGCGATCAGGCCAGACGACGAAAACGTCGTTGTCGCGGGAGGCGTGTGGCCCTATCGCACCACAGACGGAGGCGCAAGCTGGACACTCATAGGGTCCGGCGTTCATCCCGATTACCATGCATTCGTGTTCGATCCAACGGATCCCAATCGACTCTATGCCGGTAACGACGGAGGAGTCTATAGGAGCGACCAGGGGGGGAGTTCGTTTCTTCGAAAGACATCCGGGCTGGCGATAACGCAGTACTACGGCATGGCGATCGACCAGTCAGTCGACGACGTGACGTACGGCGGCACTCAAGACAACGGAACGGTGACGACGGAGGCGAAGACGTATGACTACAGCGATCCGGGGTTCATCTACCAGAGCGATGGGTTTCAGTGCATTGTCGATCCGCTCGATCCGACGGTTCTCTATCACGAAATCTTCTACGGCAACATCCTCAGAACCATCATCCCGTCGCGACAAACGTCCGACCTCAACGGCGGACTCGACCTGAGCGAGCAGGCATCCTGGTCTGCACCCCTGCTGATAGACCCCGGTGACCAGCGCACGCTTTTCACCGGTAGGAAGAGGGTATATCGCATGAAGCCAGGGGACTATTGGAGAGCGATTTCAGACACGGTGGCTGGAACGATGACGGCAATAGGCGTGTCGCCTTTGGATTCGCGTGTTATCTACGCAGGATCGTCTCGAGCGACCGTTCGCGCTACGACGGATGGGGGGGACACCTGGCGTGAGGCCGCTTCCGGCCTTCCTGGAAGGAGTGTGACCGACATCGTCGCGTCGACGCGCGATACGCTGACGGCCTGGATCGCCTTCTCGGGATTCTACAATCAACACATCTACCGCACGACCGACGGAGGGCTTACGTGGGTATCGCTGGGGACAACCTTCCCGGACATACCCGTCAACACGCTTGTCGTCGATCCACTCAACGAACGGAAAATCTACGCCGGGACCGACATCGGTGTGCTTGCCAGCAGCGACGGTGGGTCCACGTGGTACGACTTCGGGAACGGGCTGCCGCGTGTGGTGGTTTCCGACATGGAGATCCACCGATCCAGACGTCTTCTGCGTGTTGCTACGCACGGACGGTCGATGTGGGAAATCGACCTGGGCGATACCGTGGTGACGCCCATCATCACGACACCGACGGGGGGCGAACAATGGCATGGAGGGACACGCCAGCGAATCTCGTGGAACGGGGTCGACGGTGACGCGGTGCTCGAGTATTCGCTTGATGATGGCTCCACGTGGTCGATGATAGACGGGAGAGTTTCCGGCGGTTACTATGACTGGAGTGTGCCGGATACGACGGTAATTGCGGCCCGCATCCGACTACGCGTGTTGAGTGATTCCACGATCGCTCCAACAAGCAGATCGTTCACCGTCATGTCGCGAAGACCGGGACAGGTTGTCGCATACGATTCGAAGCAGACGCAGCTCTGGGGCCTGACGCACGATGGGACCTACCTGTGGGCATCAAGCGTCTACGGAGCCCGTTTCCTACTGAAGATCGATCCCGCGACGCTCGCCACGCTCGAGAAGATTCCCCTGACGTTTGACACGGCGTACCGAAACTTCAATGGGCTGGCGTGGGATCCTGTTCGCGGCACGTTCTTCCTGTGCGACGTAACACATACGGATCCTGACGGGAATGGTCAGGCGTGGATATTGGAGCTGGATCGTGATGGCACGCTTCTCCGCGCCCTACCATCCCCGGCAGGGTATCCAACGGGGATTGTCTGGCTCCCTGATTCAAATCGGGCCAGTGGCATACTCGTTGTCAGCGATCTTGCTGGAGAGCAAAAGTTCTTTGTAATGGATCCGCTTGACGGCTCGACGATTCGGAGCTACGCACCTTCACGTGCACTCTTCCTGGGTCCGGCCGGTCTTGCTCCCGGTCCCGAGCCTGGAACGTTCTGGCAGATCATGGACGACTTTTCATTCGACTACGGTCCCCGCGGGTCGGCCGCCCTGCTGATGCGTCTGGACGATCCACAGGTGATCTGCTCCGCAGACCTCCACTACACGTTCGACTCAACGCTCTTCTTCCCCCCGTATTCGTGGGGGAAGGTCTCTATCGCTGGAGCGGCGTACAACCCAGCGGATCCATACCTCTACCTGGTCAACTTCGATGGCACGGTAATGCGATCGATTGCCTGCGAGCCGGCTCCACCAGCGAGCGTCTCCACAGGGGTTGGGTCGGCCGACGCAGCGACAGTGCGCGCCAACCCAAATCCGTTCTCGAGCGTGGTTGAACTCACGGTCGAACTGGCGCAACAACGGGAGGGTATCATCGCGGTTTACGATGTGGATGGTCGGGAAGTCCGAGCGGTGGCATCGGGGAACATCGCTGCGGGAGTAACCACGTACCACATCGATGCGGGTGATCTCCCCTCTGGTATGTATCGCTGCGTTGTGATGTTTGCCGACGGCGAGCGCCGAAGTGTACCCATCGTCTGCGTGCGGTAGAGGGAGAAGGCTGCGATCGGGTCACGTGTAGATGTCTGATGATCTGTGGTGTCGCACGAGGGCTATCGGCGTTCGCGCTCTGTTTGCCAACACCTGTCACTGCGCATTTCGGAACGTCATGCCATCGCTGTGCACCCGGTCCCGCCGGTATTTTGGCCCCCTTCGAATGCATGCGAATCCCTAGATTCAACTCCCGATTTGCTGCGCCGATTTCGGCGCGATCTCGTTCGTTCCGTTCTCCTGTTCCCTTTTCCCAAACACTACATGCTCTCTCCAACAGATTTCCTCGAACGGGCCCGTCGTCATGCGGAGCGTCTGGTTGAAATTCGTCGCACGCTTCACGCGAACCCCGAGCTCGCGTTTGAAGAATTTGAGACGTCGGCGCTCGTTGAGAGAACGTTGGGGGAATTGAGCATCGAGACCCGCACCGGTATAGCCACGACCGGGGTTGTAGGTGTGCTCCGTGGCGGAAAGGCGAACGGCAAATCGCGCTGCGTCGCTCTCAGGGGCGATATGGACGCACTCCCGATTCACGAAGAGACGGGTCTTCCCTTTGCGTCGAGGAACCCCGGGAAGATGCATGCGTGCGGTCACGACTCCCATACAGCTATGGCGCTTGGTGCGGCAATGATCCTTGCCGAGATACGGGAGGAGCTTCCTGGAACTGTGAAGTTCCTCCTCCAGCCGAGCGAGGAGAAGCTCCCTGGTGGCGCATCAGTCATGATCGCGGATGGCGCGCTTGAGGATCCGAAGGTTGACGTGATCTTTGGTCAGCACGTCGCGCCGATGGTTCCTGCCGGAGCGTGTGGCTTTGTTCCTGGGAACATGTTCGCGTCGGCCGACGAGATCTACATTACCATAAAGGGACGTGGTGGTCATGCCGCCGCCCCCCACTTGTCTGTCGATCCAATCGTTGCGGCAAGCGAGTTGGTGATTGCGTTGCAGAAGGTCGTCAGTCGAACCATCGACCCGTTCCGTCCTGGTGTCCTTACAGTCGGGAGTATTCACGGGGGGTCGGCTACGAACATCATCCCGGACGACGTGAAGATCGAAGCGACGCTACGCGCCATGGACGAGGACTGGAGAAGACAGACACATGCGAAGATCGAGGATATCGTGAAGGGGGTCTGTCTGGGCAACGGTACGGATTACGACCTGGAAATCCGCGTTGGATATCCGGCCCTCCACAACGACCCCGACACGACAACGTTTGCGCAGGATTCGGCCAGAGAGATCCTGGGACCTCAGGCAGTATTTGACGCGCCACCGATGATGGGTGCTGAAGACTTCGCTTACTATCTGGAGAAGGTGCCGGGCACGTTCTGGTGGATCGGTGCCGGTACTGCCGAGCAGGGTTGTATGGGGAGTCTTCACAATCCGAAGTTCTCGATCCACGAATCGATCCTCCCTATTGGTAGTGCCGTGATGGCTTGGACAGCGTACCGCTATCTCGTCGGAGACAATGCACTACCATCCGGAGGGTAGCTGGCTTCGTCATCGGTGCCGACAAAGGTTGGCCCGCGACATTTGCGTGATTCGTCCACCCACCTGTGAGCCCCGCTGTCGGTCGAGTTGATTTCACAACGCGTAGCTGGTATCACAGCCACGTCGCTGATTCTGACCACATGATTGATGTAACCCTCTTTTCCGATCGCGCCCGAGTGACGCGTCACCAGAGAATCCACCTTGTGAAGGGTGAGCAGGTGATCGAGTTTGCCGATCTCCCTGACTCGATCGACGACGCGTCTGTGCGCGCATCGGGACGAGGCGATGGAGTGCGGATCGTTGGACTCGAGGTACGGCACGTGCATCGCGTTCGTGAACGAAGTGGTGATGCAGCCGAACTCAGGACCGAATTGCAGGGCTTGTTGGAGAAGGAGGAACTCCTGACTGACGCAGAGGAGATCGAGGCTGCGCGACGGAGCTTCCTGGAGCGTGTGGGTGAGTCGGGCGGGCGGAATCTTACACGAGGGCTTGCAGGCGGTACGACCACGATCGAAGCGCTTCAGAGCCTTTCCGACTTCCTTGCTACATCGTTGGAGGCATCGCGGGGTCGATCGCGTGAGACCGCGCGAAAGCAACGCAAGATCGAGAAGAGAATCGACTCGCTACGACGGCGGTTGGAGGAGTACGGGATCGGAGAGAGACTGGAGTTGAGGCGTGTGATGGTTACCGTCCACGCTGAGATGGACTGTGATGTGGAGCTGGAGGTAACGTACGACATCTATGGCGCATCGTGGACGCCCCACTACGAGGTGAGACTGAACGACGAGCGGCTCGAGCTGCACTACCTGGCAACGATTCAGCAGGGAACTGGAGAGGTCTGGGAGAACGCACATCTACGTTTGTCGACTGCGTCACCCCGTCCTTCGATGCAGCTCCCGCAACTCGAACCATGGTTCGTCGATCGCGTTCAACCACGCCCGCCGTTCGCGGTGGAGTCTCCGATAGAAAGGAGTTCCCCGCAGTTTGGAGGTGCAGCGTACGCTCCGGCCGCTGCCCTTGCTCCGCCACTGCCATATGAGCACGCAAGCGTCGAAGCCGAGGGAGCAAGCGTCACCTACCGGATAGAGCGCCCCACGACGATCCCACCTGACAAGACTCAGATTCGAGTGACAATTGCCCGGCTGGAACTGCTCCCGACACTGGACTACCTGACGGTCCCCGGACAGGACGAGCATGCATTTCTAAGGGCAACCGTCGTCAACAGTACCGACTTTCTTCTCCTGCCGGCCGTTGCTACCCTCTTCCATGGATCGGACTACGTAGGGAAAACGGAGTTGGATCGCATAGCCCCCGGGGAGGAGTTTGAACTCCAACTCGGCGTCGACGATCGAGTTAAGGTCGACCGACGACTCATCTCGCGGCGTACATCGAAGGCCATGATCGGATCGACAAAACGCGTCGAGTTCGCTTACGCGATTTCGGTCGCCAATCTCCTTCCGCGAAATGCCGTGGTTACGTTGGAAGATCAGTTACCGGTATCCCGGCATGAGTCGATAAAAGTCAAGACAGGGGAAATGTCGCCCCCGCCCGACGATGTAGACGATATGGGAATCGTCACGTGGACGCTCGAACTTGAGCCGGGGCGCGAGGCGACGATTACGTTCTCATTCGCAATAGAGCATCCCAGGGATCTAGAGGTTGACATCAACAGATGAATCGCCCCACTCGATATTGACACCCGATACGTTCATGAAGAATCTACTCTGTGCCTCCACGGCAATCCTCTTGCTCGCGGGCGTCTTGAGCGCTCAGACCGGAAAACCATTGTACACGATTTCTGTGGCGCGTGGAGGGGAGGCGCTGGGGACGATCGATATCGAGATGTTCCCCGATATCGCACCGAAACACGTTGCAAATTTTGATTCGCTTGTCCGGATCATGTTCTACGATGGGACTGCATTTCACAGGGTGGTTCCTGGATTCGTCATACAGGGGGGAGATCCGAATTCAAGAAGTGGGTCCGAGGATACATGGGGGTACGGAGATCCGTCGCAGACGCCGGTTTCAGCGGAATTCAGTACGCTTCATCATGTCCGCGGAATACTATCGGCTGCGCGCGCAACTGATCCGAACAGCGCGACATCCCAGTTCTTCGTGTGTGTTGCGACCGCATCGCATCTGGACTTGAAATACTCGATCTACGGACGTGTGCTGCGGGGGATGGATATTGTCGACACAATAGTGATGTCACCGGTGGTGGGTGGAACGCAACGGCCGCAACAGAAGATCGCAATGACGATAGTGCGGACCGGCACGGATACCACTACGCCGACAGCCCCACTTCTCGTCGCACCGGGAAACGACACGACCCGCGTCAATACATCCATCCTGGCGAAATGGGACTCAGTTCCCGGAGCAATTCTCTATCAGGTTCAATTGTCCACGTCGCCCGAGTTCGCGTCCCTCCTCTATAACGATTCTCTAACATCTACGACCGCGACATTGCGGAATCTGGTGTTGGGACCGCGCAGATATTACTGGCGGGTGAGGGCCTCAAATGGGGGAAGACGAGGGCCATGGTCAGACGTGTTCGCATTCTCGACACTCATGCCAGCGCCGGCACTGGTGAGTCCGCCAAATGGCGATACGTCCACAGCAAGACCGGCGCCACTCGTTTGGAACGGCGTCGCTGGGGCCACTGCCTACCGGCTGGAGGTTGCAACTTCGCTTGCGTTCACCGAGATTCTCCAGACAAAGGAAAACCTCCAGGACACCACATACCTGCTCGATAGTCTGAATCCGGACACGCGATATTACTGGCGCGTGACCCCGTCGGATGGCTCTATCGATGGTCTTTCATCAGCACGTTGGAACTTCAAAACGGCGTATGTCTCGTCGGTTGACCGAATCTCTGATGATGCGCTGCTATCTGATTATGCCGTGATGGTAGATGGTCAGGAAGTCGTGGTCCAGATCACGCTATCACGTTCGGCGATTGCTCGGCTGACGATTATTGACGAGACTGGACGGGAGGCGGTTACCTGGACAGAAACCGTCGAGGGGGGGAATACAACGCACCGCTTCGATGCGCGGAATCTTCGCTCCGGGCTCTACTTCTGTCGGCTGAATATCGGAGACGTTGTCGTGATACGACGATTTGTCGTTGCGAGATAACAGCCTACAGCCCGGCATACCAGTCGTATCCCCGTTCTCCCCAGTAGTCCCGTGGTCGGTCGTTTGAAAAGTGAATTGTCCCGATTCGCTTGATGTTCTTTATGCCATACTTCACTGGGATAACGAGTCGCAAAGGGGCACCGTGGGCCGGCGTTAGAGGTCTCCCGGCCATCTCGTAGCAGAGAAGCGTCTGCGGATGGAAGGCGCTGGCCGTGTCCAGTCCCACAAAATATCCGCCATCGGGCGTCGATATCCCGACGTACGGGAATGACTCGCGGACGTCGTCCACGGACCCCGCGCCGCGCACGATCCCGGCGATGACTTCTGAGAATCTGACGCCCCCCCAGCGAACGACGGAGCTCCAGCCCTCGATGCATCTGAGCTCTGTAGCCATATCGACCCGCGCGTGAGCGCGCAGGTCATCCATGGAGAGCGATATCTCTTCATCGGCGAGTCCCGTTACGCGAAGCCTCCACGCCTCCAGGTCAAGATCCGACGCGAGCCCCTCGGTACCATTGACGCGGGGCATGTCTGCCAGCGACGCCTGGTAGGTTTCAGCGCGATGGTCGTCAGAGAAATATCCGCGCGCGACCCGCTCGTTCAGATCGAGCGCGCGGCGAAGAGGCCATGCAGTCCCACCTTCGGGATCGCGCGTCTTCAGCCAGGTCCAACCCGTGATGCCTCCAAGGAGAGCGAGACCACCGACCATGAACGATCGCCGCGACCGCGCCGACATCCATCGCTCGAATTCCTCGTCGGACACCGTCTGCACGCGTCCCGTCGTTCTTGGTCGTCCCTTTGCCTTGTCTTCAGGCATGGTCCTCCTCCGTTGAATGCATGACCTCAACTCCGGTAACCATTGCACGGAAATTGTTCCAGCCAGCTCGCATCACCTGGACAAGGTGGACAGCGAAGAAGAGGATGTATCCTATCGTGAGAATGAAGTGTTCAAGGCGGGCCGCTTGGTATCCCCCGAGCGTGTAGATCAACCACGATAGCTGCGTTGGTTTGTAGATGGCAAGACCAGTTACTATCGAGCCGACTCCCATGAGAATTATTGACGAATAGGCTATCTGCTGCGCTCCGTTGTATTTGCGCGGCGGTGGGTGCTTCCTGCTGAGACGGAGATCGAAAAGGGTCACTTGCACTGCCTCGCGGAACGACGATCGGTCGGGGATCAGGTATTTCCACTCGCCAGTCACGACCGTGTATGCTACGTAGAGTATCCCGTTTACGGCGAAGAGCCACATGAATGCGAAGTGAAGTGCCATCCCCTCCGCCAGTCGGTGGGGAATGTGGAGAAGATCGTAGATCGATTGGGGATAGAATCGGAGCAGCGTCGTGTCTCCAAATCCAATTCGATAGATATCGTTGGCCCAGTAGATCAGCGTCCCGCTCCATATCATGACTGTCAGGAGAGGAAAGTTGATCCAGTGGAACCATCGGATCGCCAATGGGTGCTTGTGTTCAACGCGCTTTGTCATTGCAGCCTACGTGATTCGAATCACGGACCAGGTGAAGTGCCTCTCGATGTTGACGCAGTCTGAGCCACCCGGACCGCGTCAGGCAGGAATCTGCCGTTGGAGTGGAGGGTGAGAAGGCCATCGAAGATATGGCGATCGTGTTGATCCGCGGCGCCACCACTCCTATATTGGCGCGCCGCAGGGACCGATTTACCCATCACCCCATTCCGTTCACAAACAGGAGATGTCATGTTGAGCATCCGTCCGGGGGGTCTCAGTTTAGTTGTTGCAGCCATCACGTTACTGACTCCCGTCCTTCTATCTGGGCAGGTCAACTCGTCTGGTTCCGGGAGAAGTGTCGTCGTTGCGCGACCAGGGACCGAACTCGGTGCTGGATATTGGTCACCAGCGACGGTGCACCGCTTCAGCGTTGCCGCGGGCGAATATTTGCATGGCGCCTTCATTCTTAAGACCCGACGCTATTACGACGTGGCAAAGCGAGGCGGAAGTCCGTTCGATGGCGAGCTTCAACGGGTGTTGAATGACCTTGACATCAATTCCGTCCGCGCTCCCTTTCCGGAGTATGCTGACCGGCAGCTGACGGCGGCTCCCGACTATGGTCTGGGGCGCATTTACGAAGTCAGTTTCTCCGCTGCTATTGACGTCCTCGATGTCTGTGAACGGCTGAGGGACATTGAAGGTGTCGAGTACGCGGAGCCGGTCTATATCCGCCACACCTCGGCCGTCCCAAACGATCCACGATATGGCGAGCAGTACGCTCTTGAACTTGTAGAGGCATCACGTGCGTGGGATGTGACACAGGGGGACAGCACGGTGCGCATTGCGATCATCGACGCGGGTGTCGATTGGACGCATCAGGATCTTGCGTCCAAGATCTGGATGAATCCCAACGAGATCGGCGGCAACAATATCGACGACGATGGGAGTGGGAAGATCGACGACGTTCGTGGGTGGGATTTCGTAGGCAACATTTCTGCCGCGCAGGCATTGCAGAATCAATTTCGGGAAGACAATGATCCTGGAATCGCAACCGACCTGACAGCGGGGGACGGTAGGTATCACGGGACGCACTGCGCTGGCGTCGCCGGCGCCGCCACCAATAACGACACAGGTATGGCAGGAATGGGTAATCGATCCATGCTCATACCCATCAAATGCGGCTCTGATCAGATTCCCGGGAGTATCTATCGCGGCTACGAGGCCATTGCCTATGCGGCGAAGCTCGGCGCCGACGTTATCAGCTGCAGTTGGGGTGGTGGTGCTCCGTCGGCAGCAGAGGCCGACGTGATCGCGCAGGCAACAGCGATGGGGTCGCTGGTCGTCGCCGCATCTGGAAACGATGCGCTCGACAACGACAATTTTGGCCACTATCCATCATCGTATCCGAATGTCCTGTCGGTCAATGCATCGGATCAGAATGACAAGCCGGCTGTCTTTTCCAATTATGGTATCACAACCACAGTCTTCGCTCCTGGTGTCGCTATTCTCAGCACAGTTGGTGGCGATCGTTATTCATCAGAGTGGAGCGGAACCTCGATGGCGACGCCTCTCGTCTCTGGAATTGCGGCCCTGGTGAAGAGCATGCATCCCTCATGGACGCCCCTGCAAGTACTTCACCAGATCCGGAGCACGGTCGACAATGTTGTCGCAAGTGACTCCACCGAGCGCCCGGCGTACTACGGACGAGTGAATGCACTCCGGGCGTTGGAGGTGAATCGTGATGGATCGGATACGAACCTGGTTCCCGGCATAAGCGTTGTGGGCACAGCCATAAACGCGTCCGGTGGCGTGATAGTGGACACGATGGGGCATGACCTGCAACTCACTCTCCAGAACTTCCTGGCTCCCGTCCGAGATCTGCGCGTGACTATTGTGTCATTGAACAACGACGTCGAAGTGATCGGGGGCGTTTTGTCGGTGGACTCGTTAGGGACGCTGGCGACGACCAGCGTCACCGTAACGATGCGTGTGCGGAATACCTCAGCCTGGTATGAAGGGACAGCTGGTCTGCTGGTCCGATATCAAAGCGAAGGGTACGACGACTACGCCCTCGTGCAGGTGCCGTACAAATTCCCATCGGCAAATACCTACACCCTTCTCGTTTCTGGTCTGCCGGGAAAAACAGTGGCCAACGGTGGACATTCACCTGCACTGGGGACGCTCTGGGGGGTGGGAGAGGTGCCGGGTCTTGGCGGCGGATTCATCAGAATCGCCGGCGTTGCCTTCAACTACGGTTTCATCTCGCCAGGCGCGCTGCGGTCGATCTACTCATTTGACGGCACCTCTGCCGTCTGCGTCGCAGGGTCGTCGGTGTTCAAGACGGTCAATCAGGGGAATTCCTGGCCGGCGGTCTCTGCGTCGACTGTCTCGAGTGATCTCCGGAGCGTCAATTTCCTCTCAGTTGGAACGGGAGTGATTATCGGCAATCCTGTTGGTGGAGTCTGGGGAATCGGGAGGACGACTGACAGCGCAAGAAGCTGGTCCCCCGTCGCGCCGACGGTCGCGGCACTGGATGGCGAAACCGTCGAGACAAACGGCGTCGTCTGGCGTGGCGTCAACGGTTGGTTCGGAACATCCAAAGGACGTGTGTTCAGGACCAGCGACGGAGGCTCTTCATGGACATCATCAACACTCGCCGACGGTGCCGCCATTTCATTCCTCGCGTTCTCTTCGACCGAGAACGGCGTAGCCATCTACCGGGCCGGGCAGGACACGACGTTGGGGTACCTCATTGCCAACACCACGGATGGAGGGGCGACCTGGATATCAGGGGTCGGGCGGGTTGCCGATCTGGGGATTGTCCCTGCTCATCTCTCTTCGCCCGGCCAGACAGGTGCGTACGTCGTCATGGGGATCGATGGACATGTTGCGCTGAGCACGGACAATGGCGTGTCGTGGAAGGATGAGCCAACGCTCAACACAAATTCTGTGATCACCGCTGGCACGACATCCTCCGACAACACCAGGATTCGCGTCTGGACGCTCGGGACGTCGCTCGGATATCTTGATATTCCGTTTAGCTCATCGTCAACACCGCGAACTCCTGTTGCGGGGAAGCTGGCGCAGCTCGTTTCTGCGATCTTTCCAAATCCGGTCGCGGGGCGGATCAGCATCGAGCTTGATGTTCCGCAAGCAGCGATGGTCGCTGTAGAGCTTCTGAGTGTGACGGGTGAGGTTGCGCGTCACCGCGACTTCGGAACCATCGATGCTGGTCGCGCACGTGTCGAAATCGACACCGAGGGTTTGTCGGGGGGAGCCTATCTCTGTCGCGTCACAATCGGCGATAGAACGGAGGGGAGGATGGTTGTTGTGCGCAGGTGAGCGAAGGATCATGCGTCATTCCGCCATACAAAAGGATCCCACCAATGTCACAAGCACGGTGTGGTGTTGCTGATGTACCGTCGTCACCCGGGGGCCGGAGTGTGTAGTGTAGTTCGCAACGCGCTGATGAGTATCTGGATTGTGGTTGCGACGCTTACTGTACTCAGGGCGCAACCAGTCCTGGGGCCATCGATCGGGCTGGCGGGATTGCCGGATCGGGACGATTCGATTTGCTCGATACCCGTGTATACCGGGGCGTTTGAGGAAACTGGATATAGGGACGGTGATAGCCTGCCCGATTTTACACTGTACACGCCATCGGGCCAGCCGGTCAATCTGCGTGAGCAGCTCCTGCTGGGAAAGCCCGTTGTGTTGATCGCAGGGAGCTACACCTGTCCGGTCTATCGAAATCGCATTCCCGACATCGCCGGCCTGCAGAATCGATACGGGTCGATGGTCTCGATCTTCATCGTCTACACGGTGGAAGCTCACCCAAAGACCGACCCGAGTCCATATCGTGGCACCGAGTGGACGACGGCGGAGAATGTCAACGCCGGTATTCTGTTTCGCCAGCCGACGACATATGGCGAACGCCTTGACATGATCGCGGTGATGGATTCGGCGTTGACGATTCCGGTTCCCGTTCTGGTGGATGGTCCGTGCAATGAATGGTGGACGCACTTCGGTCCCGCACCCAACAACGCTTATCTGATCGACACGACTGGTGTCGTCTACGCCCACCATGGGTGGATCAATCGCTCACCGAACGATATGTCAGCCGACATCGACAGTCTGTTGAAGGGGGCTCCAAGAGGTGACGGTGCGCGGGGAGGCGGTGGATTCACGCTGTCGGTTGCTTCAACCGATACGATCGCAGGTCGGCCGGGCGACATTCTTACTGCCGAAGCGAGCATTGTGAACAACACGGCGGCGCCGGTTGAGATCCTCGTTAAGCGACTGAGCGTTTCAATCCCACCAGGATGGCAGTCTGCGATGTGCATGGATTTGTGCTATCCGCCCGATGCAGATAGCGCGATCCTTGTGGTTGCGCCAGGGGGGCACCAGACGTTTAATCTCCATTTCTACACCGACTCCGTTCCCGGGGCCGGTTCAATTCGTGTTGGTTTCCGCAACAACGATAGCACGGCAAACCGCTTCGACGTCGTGTTCCGGGGAGTGACGCGGCAGAACATTTCTTCGGCGCCCCGGTTGTCAGGTGGCGTCCGGAGAGGATCGTTTCTGGCTCCTAATCCTGCGCCACGCGATGGTCAGTCGAGGTTGATATTCGCCAGCGGCCCCTGGGACGGCGATGATTTTCAATGGACGCTGTCGAATGCTTTGGGGGTGATTGTTGCGCGGGGTTGGGGTGATGTTGTACCCCTGACCGCGCTTCCTGCGGGTGTCTACTTCTGGCGGGCAATGACCTCGAAGTCTGAGGCGATCGATGACGTCCTCGTCATTTCGAATCGGGAGTAGTGGGGAGTCCCACCAGCCCCACGAGAGTAGCCTCGGATCGACCACACTCCGTAGTGTCGTTTCTCCGGCGGTGACGCTACACCGCTGTGCGGCGTACGTTCGGCCCGCACTTGAGCGTCCACCTTTGCTCGTTCGTGAAAAAATCCCTAACTACTCCCGCTACAAGACTGTTGAATCACCGGCGTTTCGGCTGACTGTTCAATTCGCGCGACGTCACAGCGCACGACGAGGAGTGAATGAGGCGTAACAGAGGTACGCCGCAGTGAGCGACGAGGAGTGCAACGCAGAGATCGCGTGTTTTTCAACAGTCTCCTACATCGCTTGGTCGATCTGTCACATCGGAGCATTGTCCATCATGACTCCTTCCCGGGCTTCCTTCACCCGCCTTCTGTCATTTCTCATCCTTTTTACCTTTTCGTCCACACTCGCTGTTGCGCAGCGTGACGTGAACATCTGGTACTTCGGCAACCTGGCAGGATTGGACTTCAACATTCCACCTGCGACGACAGCGTCGCCAGCGGAGGTGACGACGAGTGCTATGAATGCCATCGAGGGATCGGCGCTCGTCACTGACCGAACAACCGGTCAGCTGTTGTTCTACACGCAGGGCATTCAGGTATTCGATCGGAACAACACACCAATGCCGGCTGCAACAGGGGCGAACCAGCTGGGTGGTGGACCCTCATCGACGCAGGCAGCGCTGACCGTTCCGGATCTTGCGAATCCTGACAGGTACTTCATCTTCACGACACCCGATCTGGGGGGGGGACCGGCCGAGTTCTCAATTGTCGATATGACGTTGCGTGGAGGTCTGGGTGATGTTCCGACACGGCGCCAGGCACTCCCAACATTAGGGGGTACCCCGCCGCCCCAGCGTGTGTGCGAGAAGGTCATTGCCACGCGAGATGCGGCAGGGACGGGATTCTGGGTCCTGTTTCACGAGTTCACACAGAACGCGGCAGGGTCCAACGCTATCTATGCATATCATCTGTCGGCGACTGGAATCGACGCCGTACGCGTATCGAACGTGGGTACGCCGATCGGAAACACCACGTCGTTCTCGCGCGGGGAAATGAAGATATCGCCGGATGGGACGTGGCTCGCCACCGCGAACGAAAATCAGGTATGCGAACTGTTCCGCTTCAACAATTCAACTGGCGCGGTGACGCTCGTCACGACGCTCGATAATGGGCAGCAACATTATGGCGTGTCCTTTTCACCGAACAGCCGCCTGCTCTATATCAACGATGGGTGGAATACCCAACCAAGGTCGATAGATCAGTTTAATCTGGCCAATCCGACTGCGGCAGCGATTCTGGCCTCGCGGGTCGAGGTGGGCGTGTCAGCCACGGGATTTCTCGGCGGCATGCAAATAGCACCGGACGGTCGGATCTACATCGCCCACAACAATGCCAACACCCTCTCTGTCATCAACTGTCCAAACGTGGCGGGTGTAGGATGTGGATTTGTGGACGTCGGATTCACGTTCACAGGGGCGCGCAAAAGTTCGTGGGGAATGCCGAGCTTGATTCTCGAGTCGGTAGCGACCCCGCAGTTCGCTGGCCGTGATACCGCTATTTGCCTCGGGGAGTCGGTGCGAATCGGTCTTGACTCGATCCCCGGTCATCTCTACACCTGGAGTCCGGATGCGTCGCTGAGCAGCCCAAATGTGGCCCGCCCTATCGCCACTCCAACGACCACGACCAGCTATCCCATTCAGATTACGACGCCACACGGGTGCATCGAGCGCGACACGATCACGGTCACTGTAAACCCGAGACCGACCATTGTCATAACGCGTGATACGGCGATTTGCTCAGGCGAGAGTATTCAATTGAGCGCGTCCGGTGGGGTCACGTTCCAATGGGATCCGGTAACCGACCTGAGCAACCCCGCGATCGCCGCTCCAGTTGCGACACCGACAGCTACCACCACCTACACGGTGCGCGTAACGAATGCCACGGCATGTGTCGACTCGGCGCGCGTAACTATCACCGTAAACCCGAAGCCGACGGTGGATGCGGGATCGGACACGGCGATCTGCGACGGGGACTCGCGCCAGCTGCAGGCAACCGGTCCCCCCGGCGTTTCATTCCGCTGGTCCCCTGGGACAGGGCTCAACGACACAGTGATAGCGAATCCGACCGCGACTCCGTCAGTGACCACGACCTACACCGTGGTCGCAACCAATGCGTCCGGGTGCAGCGATACGGATGTTGTGACCATAACCGTATTGCCGAAGCCGGTCGCGTCGATAAGCGCGGACGTTACGATTTGCGAGGACGATGCGACGATCCTTGTTGCATCGGGTGGTTCGACGTTCCGCTGGGTTCCGGGAACCGGCTTGAGCGATTCAAGCATTGCTACGCCGACAGCCCGTCCAGCGACGACGACGACGTACACTGTGATCGTTGGGAACGGTGCTGGTTGTCTTGACACGGCGTCCGTAACGGTCACGGTGAACGAACGTCCGGTGGCTGTCGTGCGACAACCGTTCGACACGGTATGTGCGGGACAGTCCAGACAATTGAGCGTGCTGGGAGGAACATCGGTAACGTGGAGTCCACCCACGGGGCTAAGCAACCCTAACGTTCCCGATCCCATTGCATCTCCAACGACATCGACACTCTACACCGCTATCGTGTCCAACGACAATGGCTGCACCGATACGGCGACGATCGATGTCGTCGTGATCACCCCCTCGATTCGGTTCATCCTACCCGATCTTGTGGCCGATCCCCACACACGCGGTCTCGCCATTCCGATAACGATGGAATCGGTTGCAGAGCCACTAGTCTGCCGGCCCGACTCGCTGACAATTGAGGTCGAGTTCAACGCCAGCCTCTTCGTTCCACGCAGCGTCTCGAATGGCACGATAACGAGGAATCAGGTCATTGCCGGCCGCAGGATCCTTGGGATCTCGTTTGGAGCCGATGCAGCACCAGTCTCCGGTGATCTGTTTACGATCCTGGGAGATGTTCTTCTTGGTGACTCCCTGACCACGGACTTGAGTTTCCGCTCGATCAAATACACGGGCCTGCTGGTCACGACCGACTCTGTAAACGGGAGTCTCTCGATATCGCCGATATGTGTTGAGGGTGGCAATCGCCTCCTCGATTTCGGAGATGAATTTGGTGTTGCGAAAATCGTCCCAAACCCTGCCGGACGTGAGATAGCAGTTGAGGTGCGCACCGTCGAGCTGGGTTCGACACGTCTGGTTGTTTACTCATCGGGCGGGGATGTCGTCGCCTTGCAGGAGTGGGTAGCGACGCAGTCGGCGGCGAACGGTGGGGAACTTCGGCGAATACCTCTGCCACCTGACCTTCCGAGCGGGCTCTACCAGGTTGTCCTGCAGACGCCAGCACGACGCGACGCGAAACCACTCATCATCGTCAAGTAGGGGAGGAGTCGATCATGACACCGAGATCACGTGTTTTGAAGTGGGTGGTGATGCTGACTCTGATGAGCGTTGCACCATCGTACGCACAGCGGACGCTTGTTTCGGATCGCCAGCAGGCCGGGCTCTTCGGGGACCTGCAACTCGTGCGACACGAATTGGGAACAGGGGCAGGACTTTCAGGCATTCCGAGCTGCGGTACGTTCAATAGTGGTAGCGGATCGGGCATCGCCCTAGGACTCCTTTATCAATACCCCCTGATGCGCCGGCTCTCCGCGCAGCTGCGCACGAGCTACTCGACGATGAACGGAACGCTTACGTCACGTGAGGTGATAGGCAATGGAATAGAGAATGGCGAGGTGGTTGACGCCGAAGTGGAATACTCGCTTGCTCCATCCCTCGGTTTGCTGAGCGTGGAGCCGATGATTGTCTGGAATCCACTCGCGATACCGTTGAACATCGGAATCGGGGCGCAGGTAGGTTCGTTCGTCGGAAAGAATGCGGAGCAGAAGGAGACGTTGCTGACGCCACGCTCGGCCACGTTCGTTGGCGGTTCCGCAATCAGGAATGCTGGAACGGGGGACATGGCGATCGGCTCCTCGTATCTGGCTGCCATTGGGGGCTTGAGCTACGACATACTTGCGGCCGAGAACCTTGTCATTGCGCCGGAGGTCTCGTTCCACATTCAGTTGAACGAATCTGGAGATTCCCCGTGGCATGGGAACGCGCTCCGCCTTGGTGTTGCGCTGAAGACCCTGATCGGGAATCCTCTGGAGCAACGCCGCAGTTCAGCCGCACAGATCGCTGCAGATGTGAAGGCGAGTGGATTGTACGCCGACAGCAGTGAGCAGCCGATTGTGCAGGTCCGAATTGAGGAATTCCTCGGCACCCAGCTCCGCCCGCTTCTCAACT
Source organism: uncultured Alphaproteobacteria bacterium (assembly GCA_964462535.1). Classification (GTDB taxonomy): domain Bacteria; phylum Bacteroidota; class Ignavibacteria; order OLB7; family OLB7; genus CAYWXV01. The sequence continues at coordinate 7,271 of CAYWXV010000036.1, read as the reverse complement.
ACGTCTTCTTTGACGACAACGAACGCAGTCTCCCTGCCCGCTATGACTTGATTTCACAGGATGCCGCGCGTGGTTTCAGCGTCGAGAACCTCCACTACCTGGACGTGCTCGCGACGTACCACCACATCTTGAATATTGTCGGGCGCCGTATGACGGAGTACCCTTCGTCGACGCTTCGGCTGATAGGGTGTAACTCCCAAGCGGGGGCGGAGAGAAACAACGACGGGCTGGCAGGGCAACGGGCTGAGTGGGTGAAAAGCTATCTGCAGAGAATATGGGACATTGCCGGCACCCGCATTTCCGTGGAGTCACGCCGGCTCCCTGACAAGCCATCAAATGCCAGTGACCCGGACGGTATCGCCGAAAACCGGAGGGTGGAACTCTACTCGGACGATCCGAGAATTCTTGCTCCCGTCGTTACGAACGACACGTTGCGAACCGCATCTCCCCCCGGCATTCGATTCAGATCGACCGTCGAGGCACAGGCGGGAATATCAGCATGGCGGCTTTCGGCGGGGCAGGGGGGGAGAATGCTGAAGGAATTCTCCGGGTCAGGGAGTGTCCCGCGAATTCTCGACTGGAGGCTCGAAGAGGACCAGAGACGGGTTCCGAAATTCCCGGAGCCAATTGACTATGTGCTCGAGATTACGGATATGAAGGGGCAGAAATTCGAGACCGATATTCAGTCAATAGCAACCGACCAGATCACCATCCAGCGCAAGAAGCAGGAGCGGGTGGCAGACAAGGAGGTCAACAGGTACAGTCTCATTCTGTTCGATTTTGGGAGCGCCGATATCAACCCCGACAACAAGCGGATAATTGACTTCATCAAGAACCGGATCACGATTAATTCCACGGTCACTGTCACGGGATACACCGACAGAGTAGGCGATCCCGAATTCAACAGGCGCCTTTCCGAGCAGAGGGCCTCTGCAACCACGCAGGCTCTTGGAGTTGGTAAGCCTTCCGGGGCGGGGGAGACGATGCTCTACGACAACGATCTGCCAGAAGGGAGATTCTACTGTCGCACTGTCAAGGTCGTTGTGGAGACGCCGATCACCGAGTAAGCAGTGTTGACCGAGGGAGTCAGCGGCGGTTCCGGTGGGAAGGTGGAAGAAAAATGGACGCGGGCCGTCGTGCGCGAGGTCGCGTCCATGGTTCAGATCGATGAAGCGTGGCGGCCACGAGGGGATCATCCATGCCGGGCCACTCGACCGACGAACGGAGATTGATAGTGCGACTGGGTTCAATCCACGTGCACATCACAACGGTCGATATGGTCGACCTGCCTCGTGCCCGGTGTCAGTGTAGAGTGCGAACCAGACTTGGCAAGCGTGCTGTAGCTGGCGGTTCAGATTGGTAGGGTCGAGGGAGGACCCAGATTCGCCCGCGTGTGCGCCGGAGCGTCCGTCGCCATTTCCCAAGTCGTTGTTGTCGTGTATTGAAGCTAGTAGAGCGTGCGTGGAACGGACGCAGGATGTCGTCCCTAGGGAACGAGCGTGACCATCCGCGTCGCAACCCGATCTCCGTGCCTGATCGATATCGCGTAGACACCTGCCGGGCTAGTCGAGAGGTCGATGTGTGTCGTCGAAGTCATCCCGTCAGCCTCAATTATCCGTTCCACTATCGTCTCTCCCGTCATGGCGGAAACCCGGACGTGGATCTCTTCTCCGGGTAGGGCTGGGATGTTCAGCCGGAGAGTGCCGCGCGATGGATTCGGAGCGAGGATGAAAGCATCTGCGCCTGCTTCCATGTCAACATCCGCGCCAGCGATACGGAGAGTGGCGACAAAGACATCGGCCAGTCCATTGGATGATACATTGTCGGGACCGAACGTCGTGGTTGCGGAGAAATCTCCGGTAATCCATAGCCGGCCATCAGCGCCTGCGGCGATACCATTGCCGTGATCGTCGCCCGTTCCTTCGGCACTTACCGCCCCGAGAAGCGCACCCTCGCGAGTGTAGAGAGCAGCGAAGACGTTCGATTCTCCGACACACGTCAGCGTATCACTTCCGAATCGGGCGAGCGCACCAAACTTTCCGGTTACGGCAATGTCACCCGCGCGATCCCATGTCATCGCGTAGGCCTCGTCAAAGGCCGCACCCCCTGCACCACGAACCCAAACCACGTCCCCATCGACGTTGTAGCGCGCCACAAACGAATTGCTCAGACCATTCTCGTTCTGCAGCGTGATGGCGTCGGAGAAGTACGAGGCGCCCTGGTAGTAGCCGCAGATGTAGATCTCGCCGTCGCCATCCACAAGGAGCCCGGTGGCGGCGTCATAATTGGATCCGCCGGCAGTTCGTACCCAGATAATGTCACCGTTGCTGCTGTTGTAGCGCGCCAGAAATATGTTCGATATCCCGGCGGCGACGATTACGGTGTCGAACGTCTCGTGACCGAAGCCCGTATTGTCGGCCAGATATCCTGCGACGTAGAGGCTCCCCCGTCCATCGCTCGCCGTGGCAACGCCCGCGCGGATTGCGCTTGTCGCTGTGGTCCCAATCGCGCCGCGTGCCCATCGGACATTTCCGGCCAGGTCGAGCGAGGCAACGAAAATGTTGCCAGTCGGGCTGCCGTTCAGGCCGATTGAGTCAAGTACCAGTCCACCGCCATAGGTGCCGGTCAGGAAGAGAGTGTCCGGCTCCGCCATATGCATCCCGAATCCCCGCCCATTCCCCTCAAACGACCGGGCCCAACGAAGGCTTCCATCGCTGGTCAAGCTTGCAACGAACGGAGCGGTGGCAAACGTTCCGGATGTGATGGTGCCGGGGCTGTCCTCGAACCGAAACGTGTCGGTGCATTGGCCGGTGACGTATAGGTTGCCCGTTCCGTCGATGACTATCCCCTCAGCGAAATCGTCGCGGCTCCCCCCGCCGTGCCTGGCCCATCGAACCTCACCGGCGGGTGAGTACGACACGATGAAGACATCGAATCCACCCACGCTGTTGAACGTTGTTTGCCCGAACGTGATGGAACCGTTAAAGAAACCGATCGCATAGCTGTTTCCCAGAGCGTCGACGGCAATACTTCGACCGATGTTGTATTGTGTCCCTCCGGCGCTTCTACCCCATTCCCATCCCTGTGCTTTCGACACGTTTGATCCTGCGAGCGCGACACTGATAACGATTGCAAACAGAGAAAACAGATGAGCCATCATGGCAAGGTCCCCCGGGCTGAGTTGTGTGTGGGGCGAAGTTAGCGACGAGAACGAACAAAGTGTGACGGGTCGCCGATGAGCATTCTTCCGTCGCCGACGCGGGTACCGACAACGCGTTGACCCGGCACGCCCCGCTCCGGTCTCTCCCCCTGACGCTTGAGCCACGGATGTTCACCAACCTGATGTGGAAGTCCCGATCGGGCGATCCGAACCCCCGTCCTCGTTTGCGCAGTCGGAGTAACCGCATGCGAGGCGGTGGGCGCGATCTCCGTTGGCCATGAAATGACGGCAGAGGTCAATGGGCGGGCGAACGAGGCAACTTTGCAGCGTTGGGGCTATCTTCGCGGCGCACTGGATTGGAGTCCAGGCGCCTCGCAACTGCTACGGAGTCTTCTCCCACTCCACATTCCCTACTCACTCTCCCTTGATACAAGCAGAGCACTTCAACGGGCAACTGATCATCATCGGCGGCGCCGAGGACAAGTTCAACGAGAGGCACATTCTCCGGAGATTCCTGGCCATGGCCGGTGGACCGGAAGCGTCGATCCTGATAGTCCCCGTTGCTTCAGATTTTCCAGAGCTCGCGGCGGACGTCTATACCCGTGTCTTTCTGACCCTTGGGGCCGCAAAGGTCTCGACGCTACATGTCTCATCGCGTGCCGATGCGCTCGACGTTAATGCCAGCGCGGTACTCGATGGCATCACCGGCGTCTTTATCAGCGGCGGAGATCAGGCCCGCCTTGGACCGACGCTCGGGGGGACGCCGTTCATATCCTTGCTGGAGGAGCGAGTCCGCGATGGGCTGCTCCTTGGCGGTTCCAGCGCCGGAGCAGCAGGGATGAGTACGTCGATGATCGTCCGCGGTGAGCCCCACCAGGGGCCGAGCCTCGATGCGGTACGTCTTGCCCCTGGGCTCGGGATCCTGCACGACGTCATTATCGATCAGCACTTCAGTCAGCGGAATCGCCTTGCCCGCCTGATCGCCGCCGTCTGCTGCAACCCCCGCAATCTTGGTATCGGCATCGATGAGGACACGGCGATCGTCGTCTCCCGTGGTATGCTCGACGTAGTTGGAACCGGAACGGTAACGATCGTCGACGGTTCTTCCATCGGGTTTACCGACCTTGCCGAGGGAGCGTCTTCCCGGCCATTCGCCGCGACCGACCTCCGCCTGCACATCCTCAACGACAAGCTTCGTTTCGACTTCGCCAGTCGCCGCCCGTTGGAATACCTCAGCGATTTCGACTAGCCGGGCGGCTCTCTCCTTCTCACTTCTTCACATCGACACCTATGCGCATCCTGCAAACGCAGGCGATGCGGGGCCCCAACTACTGGAGCGTCCATCGCACGCAGTTGATCGTCCTCCGTCTCGACCTGGAGGACTACGAGCAGAAGCCGACCGACACGATTCCCGACTTCCTGGATCGGATGCGCACGCTCATGCCAAGCCTCCACGAGCATCGGTGCAGCTACGATGAGCCGGGTGGGTTCTACAAACGCGTTGAAGAAGGGACGTGGGCCGGGCATGTGATCGAACACTTCGCCCTCGAACTCCAGACGCTCGCCGGAATGGATACCGGCTTCGGCCGCACACGTGAGACATCAACGCCCGGTGTCTACAACGTCGTTTTCTCCTACCTCGAGGAAGACGCCGGTCGGTATGCTGGAAGAGCTGCCGTAGACGTCTTTCTTGGTCTGGCCGAGGGGACACCAATGGAGAAGCTGCACGATGACCTGGCGAATCATATCCAGCGACTCCGCGAGATCCGCGAAGATGTGCGCTTTGGACCGAGTACCGGATCGATCGTCGAAGAGGCGAAGAACCGTGGGATCCCGCACATCAGACTCAACGATCAGTCGCTCGTGCAGCTGGGTTATGGAGTCCATCAGCAAAGGATCCAGGCGACTGTCTCCGGTCACACGAACATGATTGCGGTCGATCTGGCCAGCGATAAGAATGCAACAAAGAGACTTCTGGGGGATATGGGTGTACCCGTGCCAAAGGGGTACCGGATTCGGCACGAGGACGAGATCGAAGGTGTGGTAGATCGTATCGGGTTCCCGATCGCCGTCAAACCACTTGACGCCAATCATGGAAAGGGGATCACCGTCGGACTGAACTCGATGGAGGAAGTGGTCAAGGCCTTCAGCGTCGCGAAGCAATACTCGCGGTTCGTCATCCTGGAGAAGTCCCTTGTCGGCAAGGACTTCCGTGCGCTCGTCATCAACAACAAGCTTGTCGCCGTCGCCGAGCGCACACCGGCTCATGTTGTCGGTAACGGGATCGATACGATCGCGCGGTTGATCGACGTCGTGAACGAAGATCCGGGAAGAGGGTATGGTCATGAGAAGATCATGACCCGTATCGATATCGATGGACAGACCGAACGCCTTCTTGCAGAGAAGGGATACACTCTCGAGACGGTCCTCGCGGAAGGTGAGGTCATCTTCCTGAAGCCGACTGCCAACCTGTCAACAGGAGGAACGGCGATAGACCGAACTGACGAGGTCCATCCGTACAACCTCTTCCTGTTCGAACGCATCGCGCGGATCATCGGACTAGACATTGCGGGGATCGACGTGGTGGCCCCCGATGTCTCCACACCATTGAATGAGAATGGGGGAGGGATCATCGAGGTGAATGCGGCCCCCGGGTTCAGAATGCACCTGGCTCCCTCGATCGGCATTCCGCGGAACGTTGCCGAGCCGGTTGTCGACATGCTGTTTCCACCGGGTATGCCGTCACGGATCCCAATCATCGCCGTCACGGGTACAAACGGGAAGACGACTACCACTCGTCTTCTGGCCTACATCATGAAGGGGGCGGGCTACACGGTCGGATTTACGACTACCGAAGGGACCTATATCGGCAATACCCTCATCCAGGCCGGAGACAACACCGGTCCTGTCTCGTCACAGATGGTTCTCCGCGATCCTACCGTCGATATTGCGGTTCTCGAGACGGCACGCGGTGGTATCCTCCGTGCCGGTCTCGGGTTTGATCGTCCCGATATCGCGGTTGTCATGAATGTCACCGCCGACCACATGGGATTGAAGGATATCGATACGCTCGAGGACATGGCCCGCGTGAAGTCGGTTGTGCCACGGAGCGTGGATGAGGAGGGGTTCGCGGTTCTGAACGCCGATGACGAGCTGGTTTTTGATATGGCGCGGCGGGTCTACTGCAGTGTCGCCCTCTTCAGCATGGAGGAAACCAATCGTCACGTCCGAAAGCACATTGAGGATGGGGGGATTGCCTGTGTGTACGAGAATGGGTACGTGACGATCCTGAAGGGGAAATGGAAGGTCCGAGTCGAGAAGGTGATCAATATCCCCCTCACATATTCTGGGCGAGCCGCGTTCATGATCCAGAATGTCCTTGCCGCGACCCTTGCCGCTTACCTGCACGGCATCAAGCCGGAAGACATACGAGTCGGATTGACGACGTTCGTCCCGTCACCGGCGCAGACGCCGGGACGGTTGAACCTGATAGAGGTCGGGAACTTCAGCGTCCTGATCGACTTCGCGCATAACCCTGCAGGTGCCGAGGCGCTGCAACGCTTCGTAGACAAGTTCCCAAACAAGATCAAGACCGGTGTGGTAGGGGGGACCGGCGACCGACGAGACGATGACATCCGATTGCTTGGCCGAATCGTTGCCCGCATGTTCACGAGCGTCTACGTGCGCGAGGACGACGACACGCGCGGACGAAAGCCAGGCGAGACTACCGCCCTGATAATCGAGGGTATCCGGAGCGAAAAGCCGGATATGCCGATCATCGAATCAGAATCCGCCGTGCAGGCGATAGAGCAGGCCCTGGAGAATGCGCGGAAGGGAGAGCTGGTGATCATCCTGGCGGACAACGTCAAGCGAGCAATCGATATCGTTGGCCGATTCCGAGAGAAGCTGACCCCAGTCACCGTGGCCCACGAGGACATTCCGAATCAGAGCTAGTTGGGGCATGTTTCCCGGGCGCTGGGCGCTGGGGCTTGGGGTAGGGCTTGGGGAAGAGGTGTGGAGCGTGCAAGTATGGGGCGTCAACGGACGCGGGCGATACGGTTGGACGTGAGTTCTCCGGGGTTGGACCTGCGCGATCCGGTTAGACGTGAGT
>CAYWXV010000035.1:0-26988 GCA_964462535.1 uncultured Alphaproteobacteria bacterium | reverse complement strand
TTGGCTACGCCGATTGACTTCTCCACCATCCCCAATTCCTAATTCCTCATTCCTAATTGGCTACGCCGATTGCTTCGCAATTCCTCATTCCTAATTCGCCCCGCTCCCTCCATCCCGATCAGGCAGTTGATGACCCAAACGGTAGCCAACAGTATTCCTCCAAGAACATCCGTCGGCCAGTGGACGCCGATGTAGACGCGGCTTGCGCCGACGAGAGCTGCTATCAGGAGAAAGAGTGACGCGACAATCCAGCGCCACGTCTCGCGCTGGCGCATGCGGAGAAGCCAGAACGCCATGAACCCCCACATGCAGAACGATGTGAGGGTGTGGCCGCTTGGGAAGCTGTAGGAGGAGACCTCTTCAAGTCGAGGAAAGAGCTCGGGGCGGGTGACGGCGAAGATCGCTTTCAGAGCATGCATCAGTGCGACGCTCCCCAGCACCGCCATCGCGAAGGCCACCAGCGCGACGATATCCTTCCGGCGAAGAAGCAGAACGGCGAATATGACAGAGACGATGGTGATGCCGAGAAACGATCCAAGCCAGGTGACCAAGAGTGCCACGCTGTCGAGCGTTGGGGTGGCCTTGGCGTGAATCGCCAGCATGATCTGCCGATTCAACGACAGCATCCGCCCGCTCAGCACGTTGTCGGCAAGAAGAACAAAGAGGACCGTCGTCCCAACGATGACCGTCAACGAGATGCCATAGAAGGAGAGAAGACGACGGAGAAGGCTCTTCAAGACTATCCAACCTCGCTCAGCTTGTACTGAAGGCGATGTAGCGTTGCGTAGATGCCACCGAGCGCCAGCAGCTCCTCGTGCGTACCCGACTCGCGCAGCTCGCCGTGATGCATGACAAGAATCCTGTTAGCGTTCTGAATGGTTGAGAGCCGGTGGGCAACAACGATCGACGTCCGTCCCTTCAGGAGCTTCTCGGTTGCCTCCTGGATCAGTCGCTCGGTATCGGTGTCGACGCTCGACGTTGCTTCGTCAAGGATCAGAATCCTCGGATCGCGGGCAAGGGCACGCGCGAAGGAGAGAAGCTGTCGTTGACCCACCGAGAGCGAGGCCCCCCGTTCCTTTACTTCGGTCTCGTATCCCTCCGGGAGTGACTCAATGAAGCGATCGACGCCAACGGTTCGTGCTGCCTGGCGGGCCGCCTCGGGGGAAATCCGCTCGTCCCCGAGCGTGATGTTGTCCAGTATGGTTCCCCGGAAGAGGAAGATGTCCTGCATCACTAAGGCGACGTTCTGTCGCAGGTCGTGCGTGGGAATTGTGCGGAGATCGCGACCGTCGATCAGGACATCCCCAGACGCATACTCGTAGTACCGCATCAGGATGTTGATGATCGATGTCTTTCCGGCGCCTGTCGCCCCCACGATTGCGACCGTTTCACCCGGCTCGGCATGAAAACTGAGATTGCGCACGATCGGAGTCACGCCGTCGTAACTGAAATCGACGTTCCTGAATTCGATTGAACCGTGCTCGACGCTGAACGGTTCCGTTGACGTGGCCGGAGGGACGAACATGTCGCTGTCGAGCAGCTCGAAGATGCGCTCGGAACTCGCCATGGTGTTCTGGAGGACGTTGTAGCGATCGGAGAGATCACGAATCGGCCGGAAGAACATTTCGGTGTACTGAATGAAGGCGAAGAGAATACCGAACGTGAGTGGCGTGGAGCCTTCAGGTCCACCAAGCCATCCGCGCGCCGCTTCGATCAGGCCGGGATCCGCGACACCACGAATCACTTCTCCGCCACCATACCAGAGGATCAATGCTACAGCAAGGGTCGAGAGAAAATCGACGACCGGGAAGAAGATGGCATAGTAGAGCACCGACTTCACCTGCGCATCGGTGTAGAGGTCGTTCATCACACGGAAGTCGGCGTGCGTCCGCTCCTCCTGGTTGAAGAGCTTGACCGTTTGAATGCCGGTCACGTTCTCGTTGATGAAGGAATTCATCCGCGAGAGCTGCAGACGGACGTCACGGTACTTCGCGCGGACCTTCTTGCGGAAGATCGACGTGGCCCAGAGAAGGAGGGGGAGGCAGACGAGGGTAATCAACGAGAGCTTCACCGACATCAGGAACATCAGGACGACGATCCAGAGGATGATGAAGATGTTCGCGGCAATGTTGACGAGTCCGCTCGTGAAAAACTCGTTCAAAACCTCAACATCGCTGGTGACGCGTGTGATGAGGCGCCCAACTGGGTTGGTATCGAAGAATCGGAGGGAGAGGCGTTGCAGGTGATCGAAGATCGTCATGCGGAGGCGGTGAATCGCTTCCTGACCGACGAACTGCATCAGGATGGTCTGCGCGTATGTGACGAGTCCACCCACGAGGAGGACGGCGAAGATCACACCTGTCCAGACGAGGAGGCCCTCCATGTCATTCTTCAAGAGGTGCTCGTCGACGGCGATCTGCGACAGCTTTGGGCGCAAGGCCATCAGCAGCGCGGCGCCGATCGCCATGCCAACCGAACCGACGACATGCCATTTGAAGGGGCGAAGGTAGACGACAAGACGATTGAGCAGTCGCCGATCGACTGCCTTGCCGAGTATTTGATCAGGATCTTGTGGCGTATCGGCCATTCGGGGGCGTTTCTGTTAAATGTGGCAGGTAGACAGTGGAAAACGGATCGTTCTTGTTGACTGGTGAGGGTTAGGTTCTTTACCCCCTTCTGCTGGCTCCAATTTCGCTGTACTTTTCATCCTTCATCCTTCATCCTTCATCCTTCATCCTTTCTCCCCCCGTGTCCGAGCCCGTTCTCAACCCCGACCAGACGACCGAGCATCTCCCGGTTGTGACCCACTGCCTGAATTGCGGGACGGAGATCGCTGGCAACTTCTGCCATGTGTGCGGGCAGCAGGCTTCCGAGGTAAAGGTCCACATCATACCACTTCTGCGCGAGTTGATCGGTGACTGGCTCGGATTCGACTCGGTATTCTGGCGAACGCTGAAGGCGTTGATCGTTCGTCCTGGTGCGCTCACCGATGCGTTCAACAAGGGGCAACGGGTGCGCTACCTGGCTCCGACGCGGCTCTACCTTTTGATCAGCATCGTCTTCTTCTTCATCTATGTCAACTTTGACCCTATCGTACCGGGTCAGCTCTTCTCCGCGGACGAGATAGCAGCCAAGCTGCACGAGACCGGAACGTCGGAGGATCTCTTCAATGATCGATGGGACGACACCATGCAGAATACGCTTGTCTTCTGCATGTTCATCGTGATTCCGCTGCTCGCATTCGGACTGAAGCTCTTCTACATCCGCGCTCACCGCTACCTGGTCGAGCATTTCATCTTCGCTCTTCACTTCTGCACGTTCTTTCTCCTCTCGTGGATACCGGCCGCCCTCTTTGCAAGTCAGATACTCTACATCGTCGCGACACTGGCGCTGCCGATCTATCTCTTCGTGGCCCTTCGCAACGCCTACCAGCAATCGATTCCCATGACGATCATCAAGACGATGCTGGTGTACGTCTACTTCCTGATTGTCCTGTTTGTCTACATCTTCTTCTCGGCCGGTGTCGCATTCTCACTTGCCGCGGGCTGAGGAGTGGACGTCCGAGTTGATCGCTCATCGTTCCGATTCTGCCCGCAATCGCCCAACCACCTCACGGTATCCATCGACCATTCGGCGCACCACCTCCGCCGCCGGTAGGATCTCGTGAACAAGTCCCGAGGCCTGCCCGGCCTCGATCTCGCCCTCCTCCATGTCTCCCTCGAAGATCCCCCGGCGTTCGCGCTTCGTGCCAAGAAGTTCCCGCAGTTCCTCCGGTGTTGCGCCGTTGCGCTCACGCTCATTCGCAGTGAGTGCGAACGTGTTCTTGATGAGTCGCACGGGAGTGACCTTCTTCAAGGTGAGAAGGGTCGAATTATCGTCGGCATCGACGACGGCCTGTTTGTAGTTCGGGTGACTGGACGACTCCACGGTTGCGGCGAAGCGCGTACCGACCTGCACTCCAGCCGCACCCAGGGCCATCGCAGCCGCCATTCCTCGTCCATCGGCAATGCCCCCTGCCGCGATGACCGGAATTGATACCGCATCGACTACCTGTGGTACAAGACAGAACGTGGTTGTTTCGTCAAGGCCATTGTGCCCCCCGGCCTCGAAGCCCTCGGCCACAACGGCATGAACACCGACCTGTTGAGCCTTCAACGCGTGCCGGACCGATGCGACCACGTGGACCATCACAGCACCGGAGGCACGGATTCGTTCGATGTGAAGGGCAGGGTTACCTGCGCTCGTGAAGATGATGCCAATGTTCTCGTCGATTGCGACATCCAGCAGTCGATCCACGTCTCCTCTAATCAGGGGGATGTTAACGCCGAATGGGTGGTTGGTGGAGGCGCGACAGGAGTGAATGTGTTCGCGGAGGAGCTCCGGCTTCATCGAGCCGGCACCTATCAGGCCCAGCGCCCCGGCGTTGGAGACGGCGGAGGCCAGTTTATGGCCGCTTGTCCAGACCATTCCGGCCTGAACGATGGGGTATGTTGTTCCGAATAGATCGGTGATTGGCGTCTGAATGCTTAAGGCCACGAAAGGTGATTGCAATTGGACAGTGGAAAGCCCAAATTACGAAAGCCCGAGGGACGTCGGTCTGAAAGCAGATCCGCCTGTCCAATCTGGTACCGCACCTCCCCGACACCGTAACAAGAAATGACACGCCCGGGTATGTTGGGGGCCTGATCGCCCCCAGATCTACCCAGAAACGATGATCATGACGTTTACTACCGACTCGACGTTCCGATTCTGCCGGCCGGCGCTCTGGGGTGCGTGCATCATGCTCCTTCTGATGGGGACGCTCGCAACCAGTGTGGCGCAGGGGACGCGCGATCGGCTCGACAATCGGGGAAAGGTCTTCCGCATCGCCTTCCTACACACCAACGGGTACGATGATTATCCTCAGTTCGCTCTGGTGATAGGGAACGAGCGTCCCACGCGTGGATTCATCACCTACCTGTCGACCGGAAAGAGGGACACGATAGTCCTCGGCCAGCCGAATTCCGTGACACGTGTCAACCTGGACACCTTTGCCCTGCTCCTCCCGCCGCCAAGCGCCGCACCGATCAGCCACAACACGCTACTCGTTCAGTTCGAGGCGGAGGTCACTCTGTACGGTGTCAACACCCAGCGATGGAGCAGCGACATCTTCTGCGGGCTCCCGGAAGACGTGACCGGGACGGAGCATATCATCCTGGCCTATCCGAACACCCTGTCGCCTGATCCGGCATCAGCCCTGGTTGGGGGGAGCGATTTCCCCTCCCAGTTCGCGGTGATCGCGACGGACAACAGCACGCTGGTCGACATCTTTCCATCGGTGCGGTTCACGTCACGGGTCAACAGCTCACCATTTCAGGTGCGGCTTGATTCGGGGGAGGTCTACTTCGCGCAGGCGTTTGGCGGAATCGGCCGCGACGTTTCGGGGACGCGTATCCGGGCGAACAAGCCGGTAATTGTCTACGGCAGTCATCAACGGACCAACATTCCGTACGATCAGGCTGTCGGGCGTGACCACCTTGTTGAACAGCTCCCGCCGGTCAATAGATGGGGAACACGCGCGTTCGTCACGCCACACTACCAGCTCCCAAAGACGCTTCCGGATGCGAACATCATGCGAATCATCGCCGCGAACGACAGCACGGTGATTCGAGAGGATTCGGTGGTGGTCGCGACGATCAACGCGTTGCAGGTTCTGGAGCTTCCGCTGGACCGAGCGGTTGAGCTCACGGCCAACAAGCCGTTCCTGGTTGCTCAGTACCAACATTCGACGGCGGACGAACGGAACATCCGGCAGGAGAATGACAGTATCGGCGATCCGTTCATGATGCTTGCGTTCCCGCCGGCGCTCTACGACTCGATCTACCTGTTCGAGAGCCTGCGAAGCCGTGAGATGCGTGTTCACTACGTCAACGTCGTTATCCCGACGGAGCGTGCCTCGTCGTTGCGATTGGATGGAGCGCCCGTGACGGCAGGGTTCAATCGGATAGCGAACACCAGTTACTCGTATGCGCAGATTCCGGTCCGCAGCGGAAATCACGAGATGCGTGCCGACGTTCCGTTCGGCCTCTACATCTACGGGTACGGTCCATACAACTCCTACGGCTATCCCGGTGGTATCGTCTTCGATACGTTGTACAAGGATCAGAAACCACCCGACTTCAGATGGTATGACACGTGCGGTGGCCTTATCGGCAGATTGATTGACGACAACCCTCTCGATTTCGGTGTGGAGAGTGTTCGCCTGACCGACGGATCCCTGAACACCACCCTCTTCACCGAGCCGTTTCAACGGGGTGACGACACGCTTCCGTTCCAGGTGCGCCTGGTCGACCCGTTCGAAGATGGAGTGGCAGTGATGATCGGTGTCGACACTGCAGGGTTGGATCGACGGTATCGCGTTGAGGTCAAGGGATTCACCGTCGCCATAACGCGAGGCCAGACAGGTCCAAATGTAATGGACACACTCGCGTCGCTCAACGGAAGAGAGTTCTGCACGCAGTTCACGCTCACCAACTACGGGCGCTTCAAGCAGGTCATCGAGGCGCTGCGGCTGAGCGACACGCCTGATGGTCTTCGCATCGACACGCCGTTCCCACTCACACTTGCGCCGGGAGAATCGCGCACGGTATCGATCTGCTATGTCCACACCGGGGACACATCCTTCGTTCTGGATCTGGCCATCGACAACGGCTGCATCCAGCGACCCGTTGCTCGCATTCCTGTCGTCAGCGGGACCGACTCGATCGTGCCAGTTCAGATCGGCGACTTCGACCCGTGCCAAGGGGACAGGACAATCGTGTTCCGTGAGCTGGGAGCGTTGAATTCGGGTGTTCAATCGGTGGTGGTGAACAAACAGTTGAATGCGGAGGTCTCCATCTCACCGGAGCTGCCCGCCAGGGAGGTACGCGTACGCATCGCACGGATCGATGCCTACAAGGACATGATCTACTCGCTGACGGTTACCGATCGTGTGGGGAACACCACGACAATCACGGACACGGTTGGTGGCTTCACCCTCAGCGTCCGGAATGTGAACAGCCAGCAGGTCGGTTTCCGGGTTGATCGCCCGCTGGACTATGGTGACATGATTCTGACGCAGGAAAGGTGCGACACGATTTACCTGGAGAACTACGGGATCAGGACGCTTGAACTCCGACGTCCCCGGGTCGTTGGGAACGTCCAATACTCCATTCCCCCGGAGCAGCTCCCGATCATCCTCCAACCCGGTGAACGGCGACCCTTCGTTGTCTGCTTCCATCCGCTGTCCATCGGCGTTCAGCGAGACACACTCCTCATAGACTTTGAGTGTGGTAATCCCCAGGAGAAAGTCCTGGTGGTCTCGCAGGTCAGTCCTCTGGAGGGCATATCAAGTGATCGTTGCGGCAACGCAATCAGCTTCCAGGTTGGCGGGCTGGTGAAGAAGTCGTTCCTCCAGACACCGGCACCTAACCCAGTGACCGGTGCAACGACATCGATTACAATCGGCCTCGCACAGCCCACGGACGTTACCTTGTCGCTTCATAATGGACTTGGTATAGAACAAGCAAGGCTTCTGGACCACAGTCCTGTCCCCGGCGGCATCCTTCGATTCGATGCCGTGATCGACGACCTACCATCCGGCGCCTATTACCTTCGCATGACGACCTCGGACGGGACGATCGCAACGCAACGTCTCGTCATCACTCGCTGATCCTTCATGAGATCTTCGTACCAGCTCGCCCGCTCACTTGCATATGTCCTGGTGGGGTTTGTTCTTCTGGCGAGCGCCGGTCGAGATGTGAAGGCACAGGAACTCGACTCACGCGGGCGCGAGTTCTGGATCGCGTTCATGTCGAATCTGGGAAGCACCGCCGTCTCCGACCTCCGACTCTACCTCAGCTCGCAAAAGCCGACCACGGCCCGGATAACGTGGGCATATGACGGTCGGTCTATCACCGTTCCCATTCCCCAGGCAAACAAGACCGTCGAGGTAAACATCAACGGGGCCTTTGGTCCATTGGTGGAACTTGACGACGTCCCGACGTGGGATCCCTCTTCCGAGAAATCGCAGAAGGGACTCCATATCGAGGCGGACGACGAAATCGCGGTCGTCGGTCTCAATTATCGGGGAC
The DNA here is from genome assembly GCA_964462535.1 of uncultured Alphaproteobacteria bacterium. Classification (GTDB taxonomy): domain Bacteria; phylum Bacteroidota; class Ignavibacteria; order OLB7; family OLB7; genus CAYWXV01. Next base: position 18,877 of record CAYWXV010000035.1, on the reverse strand, counting down.
TGTCCGCTGACGCGTTCCTCGCGCTTCCGGCGGACGTGTTGTCGGGGGAGTACGTTGTCGTCAGTCATCGGAACGGATTCAGCAGTTTCGGAGGGTCTTCATCGTACGATACTCCGTCGCAGTTCTGCGTTGTTGGAATGCACGCTGGCACAACGGTTCGGGTGCTGCCGCGACAGGGCGTTCACATCAACGGGAGAGCAGATGACGCTCCGTTCGTAATAACGCTGGATGCCGGCGATGTCTTCTTTGGCCAGGCACAGGTCGACATCTTCACTCCGTATGATGTGACCGGCACGCAGATCATTGCAAGCAAGCCCGTCTCGGTCTTTGGTGGCGTCAAGCGGGCGAGCATCCCAACATGGTGGGGGAACTATCGCGATCATCTCGTTGAGCAGCTCCCACCGTTGCAGAACTGGGGACGGAATGCGTTGGTGACTCCACACTACAAGGTCTTCCCGGGGAACCAGGACACGGCGGAGTACAGGGTTACGTCTGCGTTCGGTCCGACGGATGTCACGATCACTGGATCGGTCACTTCCGAGTCGGTCACAATGGGAGCAGGTGAGGTTCTCGAGCGCCCATTGCTGGAGGCCGCGTCAATCACAGCTAGCGGTCCGATTCTCGTTACGCAATACGAGCGCTCGACCCCAACAGGGGGGGGAAATCAGTCGAGCGTGGGCGATCCCTTCATGATGATCATTCCCCCCGTCGAGCAGTTCGATACGTCGTACACGGTGCAGAGTATCGGCTTCGCGGAGTTCCTTGACGACCAGCATTTTCTCAATCTTGTAGCTCCGGTCAATGGCGCGGCCACGATCACCGTCGACGGGGCGAATACGGGCGCAACGTGGACCGCGATCCCCGGAAGTCGCTTCGTCTACACGCAACTTCGAGTGCCACCCGGTGCGCACAACCTGAGGGCCGACTCCCCATTTGCCGTCTACGCTTACGGGTATGGCTACGCTGTCTCGTACGGTTACCCGGGAGCGATGGTGTTCCGGCGATTGGTCAAGGATGTCTCACCACCGGAGATCCTCTGGTCTCAGCAATGCGGCCTCTTCCAGGGTATTGCCACCGATAGCAGGATCGCCGACAGTGGAATCGATTCCATTTACGCAACGGCCGACACCGTCAACGTGCAGGTGGATATTCCGCCGTTCATGCCGGATGCCGACACCGTCTTCTTCACTGCGAGACTCATCGATCCTTTCAATGATGGCGTGGTAGCGGTGAAGGTGATCGATTCATCGGGGCTGAGCTATTCGCAAAAGACAGGCATACCCGGGTTCACACTTGGCGTGAACGGAAGGCGTGACGGAGCGGTGCTTGTGGACACGGTTGTCGCGATCAACTCGAACGAGTTCTGCAAGCGGCTGACGATCGTCAACTATGGACGCTTCCCACAGCGGATCATCGGCTTCCACCTCCTCGATTCGATCCCGGGAGCCCATATCACAACGCCAACCCCTATGGTGATTGACACCGGGTCGAGTGGCGTTGTGGAGATTTGCTTCAGCGGCCTCCTCGACACAACGTTCACGACCCGGCTGGAACTCGAAGGGGTCTGCTCGAACCGCCTGGCCGCGATCATTCCGGTGGACAGCCGGATCGACACCAGCGCTCCCGGCATAGGGCGGGAGGGAGCCCCATGTGCCGATGAAATCGTACTGGTCTATACCAAGGAGGATCGCGCATCGAAAATCGCGTCTGTCGAGGTTGACACGCTGATCAATTGCACGTCCGAGATTCTGAATGATCCGAGCACCCTCCCGCTGCAGCTGGTTCGAGTTCGATTGCGCCGTGATGATTCGCGGTACGACATGATCTATCAGATCACCGTCGTTGACTCGGTTGGGAACACAATCGTCGATCGCGACACACTCGGTGGCTTCTCGATTGCGGCCGTCGACAGGACGCGCGATTCGCTCGGGATCAGGTGGGACAAGGAGTGGGAGGGAGACACATTGATGACCTCGTCACGCACCTGCGGATCGATTGAGCTGGTGAACTTCGGTTCGCAGCCCGTCAACGTCAGTCGTGTCCGTCTCCGGGGGAACATCAAGTACAGCGTGCCGCCGTCGCAACTCCCCCTGTTGATCCCTCCCGGTGAAAGCCGCCAGCTCACCGTCTGTATGCAGGCTCCCTATCCCTACGATCAGCTCGACACTCTTGAGCTATGGGATTTCTGCGGGCATGCGGAGGTCATTGCGCTGAAGACGCCGTCGAGCATCCTTCTCGGCGCCGGAACTGACGGGTGTCAGGGGCGCATTGAAGTGAGCGTGTACGAAGCTGCCAAACGGACCTTCATGACGCCTCCCGTTCCGAATCCCATGAGGAGCGACGGGTACGTGGATATCGGCCTGACGCAGGATGAATTGGTGACTCTTGAAGTGTTCGACCTCCGTGGCAATCGCGTGGCGACAATTGCGCGCAACGCTCTTCTTCCTGCGGGTGTGATGCGACTCACGTACTCTCTAGGATCACTCGAGGCCGGCGCGTTCGTTCTTCGCATGACCACGGCGCGTGGTGAGTCGATTGTGCAGCGAGGTGTGCGCGAACGGTAGCCGGGGTTGGTGATGAACGGTCGCTCTATCGTTGGATGATGACCGAGAGAAGGAATGCCACGTTTCCCACATGTAATCCACAACCCGCATAACCACCTCTCCCTGAGAAGCAATTCGGACGTAGATTGTCGGGCGATCGCGCATGCATCGCTCGTCTTCGAACCTCGCCATTGCGCCTGCCGGCGATGACATTCCTTCCCCTGCGCGACGACCGTCAGGTTGAGCTTCGGTACTCCCGGTTCACAGCGCACTCGTGTCTTCAGCGCACGATCGCCCCAACAGCGCCACACGTCATTCGACGGTCATGCAACCCGCTAGAGCATACATATCGATTGTCGCCACGGTCGCAGCCCTTATCGTCGGCACTCTGACCGCGCTGTCTCAGGATCTTGATTCGCGAGGGCGTGACTTCTGGCTGACGTTCATGGCGAACAACGGGAGCATGCAGTCAACGTCAGACCTCAGGCTCTATCTGAGCGCCCAGTCACCGACGACCGCCCGTATTACCTGGGTCCTTACCGGCAGCACCATCACGGTTCCCATCCCACAGGCCAACAGCACGGTTGAGGTCGATATCTCAGGCCGGTTTACAAGTCAGGTTGAACTGGATGACATCGATCTGTTCGGCGGAAATCAGATACAGCGCAAAGGAATTCACGTCGAGGCCGACGACGAGATTTCGGTGGTAGGGATGAACTACCGGACGTTCTCGTGCGATGCGTTCCTTGGACTTCCAGCGGATGTCCTTACCGGCGAGTACATCGTCGTCAGTCATCGCAATGGTCTCATCGGACAGAATCCTGCGGCAGCGACCTACGACATGCCATCGCAATTCTCGGTGGTAGGCATGGAGGACGGGACGACGGTTCGCATCATTCCAAAGGGGGGATTGGTGCTCAATCGCCGGGCCGACGACAGTCCGTTCGTGGTTCAATTGAATCGGGGTGATGTCTTCTTTGCCCAGGCGTCGCTGTCTGGACCGAGCGACGTAAGTGGTACCCAGGTCATAGCAAGCAAGCCGGTCTCAGTCTTCGGTGGCGTCAAGCGTGCGAGCATTCCGACTCGTTGGGGGACATATCGTGATCATCTCGTCGAACAGCTACCGCCTTTGCAGAGCTGGGGACGGAATGCACTGGTGACGCCACACTTTCCGTTGTATACAGGTCTCCCCGACACGGCTGAATACCGCGTCACAGCAGCATTCGGACCGACTGACGTTACGATCACCGGTTCAACCACATCGCAGTCGGTAACGCTCGGGGCGGGGGATGTTCTCGAGATGCCGCTTCTGGAGGCCGCGTCAGTAACCGCAAGCGGGCCGATACTTGTGACGCAGTACGAACGCTCCACGCCACTTCAGCAACAGGGTGTGACCGGGCTGGGCGACCCCTTCATGATGATCATCCCGCCGGTGGAGCAGTTCGATACGTCATACACCGTGCAGAGCATTGGCTACGCCCGCATCGCCGACAGTGCCCACTACCTTAATCTGGTGATCCCGGTTGATGGTACATCCGGCCTGTCGATTGATGGCGCAGCGACAGTCGTGAATTGGAGGTCGATACCTGGGAGCCGCTTCGTCTTCTCGCAACTGAACGTCGCCCCAGGCTCACACTACCTTCGGGCAGATTCCCCCTTCGCAGTCTATGCGTACGGATATGGACAGGCCGTGTCGTATGGATATCCAGGCGCGATGGTCTTTCGGCGACTGGTGAAGGATGTCACGCCCCCTGACGTGTACGGTAGTCAGCTCTGTGGCCTCTTCCAGGGGATCGCAACCGACAGCCGCATCGCCGACAGCGGGATAGACTCCATCTACGCGACGGCCGATACTGTAAACGTCCAGGTCGATATCCCGCCGTTCGCTCCAGATGCCGACACCGTCTTCTTCTCCGCCCGGCTGATCGATCCCTACAACGACGGCGTCGTGGCGATTCGCGTTGTCGATTCTGCCGGCATCATCAGCACGTACAAGCAATCGATTCCCGGGTTTACCGTTGGTGTCAACGGACAGCGAAGCGGAACGGTGATTATCGACACAGTGGTCGCGATAAACGCAAACGAGTTTTGCCGCCGTCTGACGATCACCAACTACGGACGCTTTCCACAGCGCATCCTGGGACTCCGATTGCTCGATTCGATCCCGCAAGCCAGAATCACGACGACGGTTCCGTTCACGATCGACACTGGTTCCAGCCAATCGGTGGAAGTCTGCTTCACCGGTTTGAAGGACACGACGTTTACCGTCGGACTCGAGCTGGAGGGGGTGTGTACGAGTCGGCATGCGGCAATCATCCCCGTCGACAGTCGCATCGATACATCAGCCGCAGGCATCGGGCGGGAAGGGGCAGACTGTGCTGACGAGGTGTTTGTTATCTACACCAAGAGCGATCGCGCCTCACGCATAGCATCGGTCACTGTCGATACGACTATCAATGGGACCGCGGAGGTGATGAATGACCCGAAGCTCAATCCTCTCCCTATCGTCCGGGTCCGTTTGCGACGGGTCGATCCATACTACGACATGATCTATCAGATCACTGTCATCGATTCGGTAGGGAACATCGTTGTGGACCGCGATACGATCGGAGGGTTCACCATCGCCGCTCTGAATGTGGGAAGAGATTCCGTTGGCGTGCGGTGGGATAAGGCGTGGAGCCGTGATACTCTCGGCACCTCCGCGCGAATCTGCGATTCGATCGAGTTGATCAATTACGGGATACGAGATATCGACCTCTCTGCGGTTCGCCTTCGCGGTAACGTTCGCTACAGCGTCCCGCCGTCGCAGCTTCCGTTGAGGATTCCGACGGGGGAGAGTCGCCGCCTCGTCGTCTGCATCGAGTCTCCCTATCCATTCGATCAGCTCGACACGTTGGAGCTGTATGATCGTTGCGGACACGCAGACCTGGTGCCGTTGAAGACTCCCTCGGGCGTTCTGCTTGGAACGGGATCGGACGGGTGTGAGGGGCGGATCGAGGTGAGTGTCTACGAAGCGGCGAAACGGACCTTCATGACGCCACCGACGCCGAACCCCCTTTCCGGAGAGGGCTATGTCGACATTGGATTGACGAAGTCTGAGGTGGTACGTCTTGAAGTGTTCGATCTGCGTGGGAATCGAGTGGCGGTCTTGTTGCGTGATGTCCCCTTGCCTGAGGGCCTTCTCAGATATACATTCGATCTTTCGCGTCTGGCGTCGGGTGCCTATGTGATGCGATTGACGACCTCAAGTGGCGAATCCATCTCACAGCGTGGTGTGCGGGCTCGATAACGCGACAGCCAACGCGCATCCATGTTCACATCAACGCTTCGCAATGGCAAGCATTACCAAGTCAGCACTGTCGATTGTTGGAACGGCCGTCTCCGCGCTCGCTGGAACGCTCGTGGGGAATGGAGCCCGATTGCTCATCAAGGCAAAGAGGGAAGGGGTGACCGGGAATATCACGATCACCGGATCACTCTCGAGCGCCGCCACGGCAACACTTCTTGCTCAGAAGGTCGATTCGATGAAGCCCCTCGTCGCGTTTGGTATCGGAGCGGTTCTTGGCGGAGCGCTTGGAGACGAGGGCGACAAATGGATTATGCGTACGCTGGATACGCTCCGTTCGAGCGGCGATACCGCTTCGCCATCTCATACATCGTCGATCGACTGATTCCCAATCGCTGTGCCGCCTCGCTGACGTTACCATTACAGAGGTCGAGGGCGTGCTGCATTGCTTCTTCCTTCAATTGCTCGATTGGAATGATCGTCTGACGATTGGCGAACATGGAGGAGTCGGGAAGATCGGGTGCCTCACCATCAGCAAACGCTCGAACCACCATCGGGAGGTCGGCGACATCCATTGTCGTACCCTCGCACATCAACACGCCACGCTCGATTGCACCCTCCAGCTCTCTCACATTTCCCGGCCACGGGTAGTCGTAAATCAGCTTCACCGCCTGACGTGTAAACCCCTCCATGCCTCGCCCTTCGCGCTCGCTAAACGTTGTCAGGAAATGCTCCGCCAGCGGCAGTATGTCCTCACGGCGTTCACGCAGGGGTGGGAGGTGAATCGGGAAGGTGCCGAGCCGGTAGTAGAGATCTTCCCGGAACGATCCTTCGCGCGAGCGGCGGAGGAGATCGCGATTGGTTGCTGAGACGACGCGAACGTCGACCTTGATCGTCTGATCGCCACCGACGCGTTGTATCTCCCTCTCCTGCAGAACGCGGAGGAGCTTCGCCTGCAGATTGAGGTCGAGCTCGCCGATCTCGTCCAGGAAGATCGTCCCTCCGTCGGCTTGCTCGAACCGGCCGATCTTCCGCGACGTTGCGCCGGTGAAGGCCCCCTTCTCATGACCGAACATCTCGCTTTCCAGAAGCTCGTGAGGAATGGCGGCACAATTGACGGCGACGAAGGGACCTGAACTCCGCCGACCGTTGAAGTGAATAGCGCGTGCGACAAGTTCCTTTCCGGTACCACTCTCACCCTCGATCAGAACCGAGATGGTGCTGTCCTTTGCCTTGTGAATCAACTTCACGACCCCCTCCATTCCACCACCACCCGAGGTGACGATACCATCGACGCTTCCGGACGACCGTGCCTGCTCGCGGAGAAACTGATTCTCGCGTATCAGATCCCCCAGCTCGAGGGCGTTCCTGATGGCGATTTCGAGTTTCTGCATATCGACCGTCTTCGGGAAGTAGTCGGTCGCACCGAGCTTCAACGCCTTTACAGCGACGTCGATGCTCCCCTGGGCCGAGAGCATGAAGACCGGCAGGTGTGGCCGCTCCTGGCGGATGTGACGCAGAGCGGCAATGCCATCCATACCCGGAAGCTGGATGTCGAGGATCACCAGATCGGGCTCGTCCGAAAGCGCGTTCAGGCAATCCTCGGCGGTGGGAAAGAGAGCGACCTTGTACTCCCACTTCGTACCGATCCAGTATTCCAGAAGCCGTCGAATACTCTCCTCGTCGTCGACAACGAAAATGAGCTTGTGACTCATGCCTTACTCCCAGCCACGTTGGTCCCTGCGCCGATCAGTTCGTTGATCGTTTCGACAAGTTTGTCGATATCAAAAGGCTTGGTCATGAAGACGTCGGCCCCGGCCTGAAGTCCCTCTTCACGCTCACCCTTCTGAGCACGCGATGAGAGAATTACGAACGGAATCGGCTCGACCGATGGCGTCTCCTTGGCCCAGCGACAGAGTGCGATGCCGTCGATGCCGGACATCATGACGTCGCTGACAATCAGATCGTAGGACTGATCCGCGACGAGGGCCTCGCGTCCTTTCAGTCCGTTGTCCACGATCTCCACTTCATATCCGGAATTCCTAAGGACATGCCCCAACAGGCGTTGCATGCTTGGCTCGTCCTCGACTACCAGGATTCGGCAGTTTGTAGTAGTCATTGTTTCGGTAGGCGAACGGTAAATGTTGACCCCGTGCCGGGTGTACTTGTGACGTCGATCGAGCCGGCATGCAGGTCAAGCAACTGCTTGACGATAGCCAGACCCAGACCGGTCCCGCGAATGTCCATCCCAGGGCGATGCACCCGATAGAAGCGGGTGAAGAGATTCGGGATATCCTCCGCAGGGATTCCAAGCCCGGTGTCGATGACCGAGATGAAGACATCATTGTCTTCCTCCCGGAGGCAGACACGCACCGAGCCACCCTGTGGAGTGAACTTCACGGCGTTTGAGAGAAGATTCACCACGATCTGCGCAATGCGATCCGGATCGCAGTCGACGATGATCGGGTGTTCCGGGCGGGGGTACACAAGGTCGATCGACTGATTGTTTGCCTGCATCGAGATGGTCTCTACTGCGGTGGCAACAAGTACGGTCAGATCGGTCCGCTGCTTCTCGACTTCGATCCGTCCGCTTTCGATGCGGGCCAGATCGAGCATGTCGTTGATCAGCTTCGCCAGACGTCGCCCCTCCTGGAGTATGATCCCGAGGAACTCTGTCTGTATCTCATCGGGCATCGCGCGATCGGAGAGAAGCGATTGCGCAAATCCGATGATCGAGGCAAGGGGGGTACGTAATTCGTGGGAGACGCTTGAGACGAAGTCGCTCTTCATCGTGTTGAGCTCTTCGAGAATTCGAACCTGTTCCTTCTCGTAGTCCAGGCCCCGTCTCAATCGTTCGTTCGCCGAGCGAAGCTCGTCATTGAGAGCTTCGATTCGTTTCTGCGACGTCACACGTTCGGTGATGTCGCGATAGTGCCAGAGATGGCCGAAGAAGCCGTCGTCAACGGATACCGGGACGTAGTCCCTGAGGAACGTCCGCCCGTCGGCCATCTCGATTCGTTCATTCACCACTCTCTTGCGCTCAACCAGGATCTCCTCGACGCGCGCGCGAAACACGGAGGCGTCGGTGAAGATCGGGGCCGACATCTCCGCGATGTCGCAGCAGTCAATCCCGACCAGTTCGTTAGGCGTCAACGAGAGTCTGAACATCGAGCAGAAGGGCTGGTTCGCCAGTACGACGCGGCGATCCTCGTCCTCGAGAACGACGCCACCACTCAAGCTGTCGATCAACGCTCCCAGTCGCGATGAGATTGTGCGAAGCGACTCGTAGGCCTTTACCCGTTCTTCGACGTTTCGGGAGGATGTCTGAAACTCAACCACCTTCCCATCCCGGTTTCGCACGGCACGTGCCGACGACTCGAACCATACCCAGCCACGTTCGCGATGCTTCAACCGCAAAATGACCGCAATGTGCTCCGTCCCTACCAGCACCTTTCTGACACCGCCGCGAAAGAGATGGCAGTCGTCGGGATGAATGATCCGGAGGACAGATTTGCCAATCACCTCATCCGGTTCGTACCCCAGGTATGCGCGGCAGGAGGGGGAGATGTAGGTGCAGAGACCCCGCTTGTCCCATGTGGCCACGACATCGGTGGCGTTCTCGGCAAGCAGGCGGAACTGTTCGCGACTCTCGCGCCTGAGTCTCTCGTTCGCTTCCATCAGCTCCTGGGAACTGATGTCGATAGATCGCTGGACGAGTACGCGCCCTTCCTCATACTGCTCGTACGTTGCGGAGATTGCGTCGAACAACGGGTTCAAAGGCTCGGGCATTCCCCAGTCGTTCCCCATGTGTCGTCGTATCTGCCGCTGCAGCAGTCGGTTATGCATCGCACCGCTCCGTCAACGTCGTGACCGTCATGGTCTGATTGTGTAGTTCGCACGTCATGAATCCGCCCGAAGGTGAGATCTCGCCGTACGAGTAGAAGCCCGTTAATACCGGCTGACCATTGAACTGCTCGCCGATCGCGCCGATCTCTTCATCGACGCGTTGTCCCAGCACCAGCTTTCGACCCACACAACTGATGAGCAACGCGAGCTCAGGTTGGGTGCTGGAAACTCGCTGGGCGCTCTGTTCGGCGGCAGTGGAGGCGGCGTCTATAAGGCGATCGTAGTTAGCCCTCATCAACCTGGCGATCGAACCCTCCGGGATATCACCGGCAAACGTCATGCTCCCAGCTTCTTCATCGATAGAGAGAATCGTGCGGACTATGGGGTCGTCCTCGGGAGTTGAGCGAAGGGAGAGGGGGAAGTGGAGAGCAGATGCCGGAAGCTGATCGGCCAGCGGACCCAGGTACGACTTATAGAGTGCCAGCGCGGGTTTGCCGTCCAGCTCAAAGAGGACATTTCCTCTGGAGCGGGTGACGACACGATCTGGCCCGAAGGAATCGAACCCGCCGAAGGATCCATACCCAACCCTCAGGTCGGACCCGTGGAAGCCGATAGCGACGCACGTACCCTCCGTTGGGGGAACGTTCAGACCGACGAGTGTCCTTTGAAAGCGGGCGCCGTCGCCAGCCAATCCGCCGGTTACCGCGACACTGTCCGGAAGGCGGACACGGAGTCCCCGGGCAAGGTCCGAGCCATTGACCTTCTGGCCGTCAGTGATAACAAAGAGGTGCACGAGATCATCGGTCGGAATCTGGTCAACCAGGGCCGTTCCGATTGTCCTCGAGTCTGGGTAGTCTGCGACGGAAATCTGTGTGACCGAAACGCGGGTGGATGCGAAGCCAACGGCAGTAGCGACAATTGAATCGTCGTACACCCCCTCGCCGACGATTTCACCGGAGGTCGAACACGTAAGGATATGGGCGTCCGGATACCGGCTGCGCAGCTCGTCGAAACGCTTGGGATTGTCGATTACGTCGGTGGCACCGAATGCGAACACCAGGTCCGCAACAACGGGGGCGTCGGCCTGACGGACGACGCGCCAGGCATTGGCCGCCGTCCAATGGATCTGTTCGATTGTCATGGGACCTCGGGACTTGCGTGAGGGACACCCGGGGGCGAAGGTGTTTCGGTGTCTGGACGTACACCGTTGATGCGTTAAACATAATCACCGTCTGATAAACGTGCAAGTTCCAATTACCAGACAATGCAGAAAGTCGGATGTCGCCGATTTCAAGCTTAATTCGTCACTTTGTCAGTTGGCACGCATTTCGTTGGGCGGTCTGGTATATGCGGGATGTGAGGCAGATTCTTGTATGCTTCACGACGAAATTCGCCCGCTCATGCTCAGAAAACGGACGGCGTGTCCACACGAAGCGCCGTCAAAACCAAGGGTTACTGCTTGAAGAACGTTATCCGCACAATCTCGGTCCTCTCGGCCGCACTGGTGGCATGCGTAGCCACGTCAACTGCGCAGAGCAGTGCGTCCGCTGATGCCAGCATCGACACGAAGATCGTCGCCGGCATTACCTTGTCGAAGTCACAGGACCTGCAGTTCGGTTCGGTTGTCCGCTCCGCCAATGGTGGAACAGTGACGATCAGTCCGAACACCGAGCAGGTCAGCTACAGCGGCGTCACGCGTGGCCAGAACTTCACGTACAATGCAGCATCATTCGCATCGACGGGAGAGCCGGAGTACCAGTACTCGATCGGCCTTCCCAAGTCGGTCACGTTGACGCGCAAGGGTGGTTCGCAGACGATGAGTGTCAACTCATTCACCTATTCGACGGGTGCCGGTCAGCTTGACAATCAGGGTGGTGCCAGCTTCAAGGTGGGAGCCACGCTCAACGTCGACGGCAACCAGACAACCGGCGCGTACGCCGGCACGTTCACCGTCATGGTGGAGTATCAGTAGAATTCGTGCCCTCAATCTGCGTACGGACGTGTAGTGTGGGGCGGCCTTCTTCCGGGGGCCGTCTCTGTTATGCCATCCGCAATGCGCTCGGATAGACGTCTCTTCACCTGGCCGTCAGATCGATGCATCGCGACGAGCCGGTCGTCACCTCCGAGGGAGAGCGTCCTGCCCACGGCCAACGTGAGCCGAATCCCAATTTCCTGAAGGCGGGGTGGCCACAATCACGCCCTGCTCCCCCGAAGGCATTCTGGTAGCAACTCCATACGCGTTGCTCGTTCGATCGCGATAGCACAATGCGCCTCCAACATCAAGGCAATACCGTGAAGAATTTCCTCCACATCGTGTCGTTCCTCTCTCTCGGACTGATCGTTGTTGCTGCAACGTCATCAGCGCAGAGCAGTGCCGGCGGCAACGGCGGCAATCCGAAGGGTATCGGAAGTATCTCGGTAGCAAAGACGCAGGATATGCAGTTCGGTGCGGTCGTCCGTTCCGCCGCTGGTGGCACGGTCACGATCAACCCCAATACTGCGCAGGTGATCTACAGCGGCGTCACTCGTGGTCAAACGATCACCTACCACCCCGCCTCGTTCTCCGTCACCGGCGAGCCCAACTACGAGTTCTCGGTCAGGCTACCAAAAAAGGCCAATCTCTCACGAGCCGGAGGAAAGAAGCCGATGTCCGTTGTCGACTTCACTGCCACAGCCGCGGGAGGTCAGCTCGACAACAAGGGAACGGCGACATTCAATGTGGGAGCAACCCTCGAGGTGGGGGCCAATCAGGAGACCGGTTCGTACAGTGGTTCATTCACTGTAATGGTCGAGTATCAGTAGGAACAGTGCCGTACGTAGCGGTCCACAACATCGAACAATGCATGTGACGGGGGCTGTCTTCGATCGAAGGCCGCCCCTCTTCGTAATCTGTTATCTATGCTGTCTGATAAATGCACCGAGTTCGATATTCGGACAGTGCCGCGCTCTCGGAATAGGGCGAAAACAGCTTAAATCAGTGATTTCATAGTTGGCACGGGAATCGCAAGTATGTCTGACATAAGCGGGACGTGAAGTCACGGGCAAATGGCTTCACAAGGGCAAATCCCCGCTTGGGCATACACTTCGGACAGCGTCTCCACACGATTCGCGTCCGGCAATTAGGGCAAAATCTTGAAGAACATTTTCCGCACTCTCTCGGTCCTCTCCCTTGCACTTGTCGCCTTTACCACCACATCCAATGCGCAGAGCAGCGCGTCAGCCGACGCTGACATCGACACGAAGATCGTCGCCGGCATCACGCTCTCGAAGTCGCAGGACATGCAGTTCGGATCCGTTGTCCGTTCGGCCAAGGGAGGTACGGTGACGATCAACCCGAACACCGATCAGATCAGCTACAGCGGTGTGACACGTGGTCAGAACTTCAGCTACCGCTCGGCCTCCTTCTCGTCGACAGGCGAGCCGGAGTACCAGTACACCATCAGCCTTCCGAAGAAGGTCACGTTGACGCGCAAGGGGGGGAAGCAGACAATGAGCGTTGTTGACTTCACGTACTCGACAGGAGCCGGCCAGCTTGACAACAAGGGTACAGCAAGCTTCAAGGTTGGTGCGACACTCGAAGTCGATGGCAACCAGGAGACCGGCTCGTATGACGGATCGTTCACGGTCATGGTTGAGTATCAGTAGACGCGGCTGCGCCAACGTCAGCGGCGCGACTACCCAACGCACACAAGAGGGGCGGTCTTCCATTGGAGGCCGCCCCTCTTCGTATTCTGTTATCCGTGCTGTCTGATAAATACACCTCGTCCGAAATCCGGACACTTCCGTGTAGAGGGAATGCGCTAATAATTTCAAAAATCAGTGTAAGCATCGTCGGCATGGTATTCGCAAGTATGTCTGATATAAGCGGGACGTGAAGTCACGGGCAAATGGCTTCACAAGGGCAAATCCCCGCTTGGGCATACACTTCGGACAGCGTCTCCACACGATTCGCGTCCGGCAATTAGGGCAAAATCTTGAAGAACATTTTCCGCACTCTCTCGGTCCTCTCCCTTGCACTTGTCGCCTTTACCACCACATCCAATGCGCAGAGCAGCGCGTCAGCCGACGCTGACATCGACACGAAGATCGTCGCCGGCATCACGCTCTCGAAGTCGCAGGACATGCAGTTCGGATCCGTTGTCCGTTCGGCCAAGGGAGGTACGGTGACGATCAACCCGAACACCGATCAGATCAGCTACAGCGGTGTGACACGTGGTCAGAACTTCAGCTACCGCTCGGCCTCCTTCTCGTCGACAGGCGAGCCGGAGTACCAGTACACCATCAGCCTTCCGAAGAAGGTCACGTTGACGCGCAAGGGGGGGAAGCAGACAATGAGCGTTGTTGACTTCACGTACTCGACAGGAGCCGGCCAGCTTGACAACAAGGGTACAGCAAGCTTCAAGGTTGGTGCGACACTCGAAGTCGATGGCAACCAGGAGACCGGCTCGTATGACGGATCGTTCACGGTCATGGTTGAGTATCAGTAGAGACCCCGCTCCGCGTACCGGAGGAGCACACTGGAAACCGGGGGCGGTCGCCACACAGGACCGCCCCCATCTCCTTTCCGTCGGCTCGTTGTTTCGATGTCTGATAATTAAGTAGATTCAAGCCCGTTGGTTTATTCGAGCACCCTTTCGGTGCGGATGGTAGCGGCAATTGCCGCCCGAAGGGATGAGCCTGGCGGCCGTCTCTTCGAGTGAGGTCCAGATACTGTCATCGGATACGCGACAAGCGACCGAGCGACGGTGTTCACAAGAAAGCGAGGTACCCCCGTGCATCGGTTCTTCCACGCACTCTCATTCTTCTCACTTGGCTTTGTGGCTGCTGCCACACATCTCCCTGCGCAGAGCAACGCGTCCGTAGAGACCGACATCAACACAAAGGTCGTCTCCGGCGTTTCGCTCGCGAAGACACAGGATCTCCAGTTCGGTGCGGTCGTCCGCTCCGTGGATGGAGGGAGCGTGACGATTGATCCCAACTCGGATGAAATCAGCTACGACGGTGTCACACGTGGGCAGAGCACGACCTTTCGCGCTGCCGCATTCCAGTCCACCGGCGAGCCAGATTACTCCTATTCGATCAGTCTGCCGCGGATCGTAACTCTTACGCGCAAGCATGGGACTCAGACGCTGAATGTGCGTGACTTCCACTGCACGAATCAGGCTGGGCGGCTAGACAGCAGGGGGGCCGATGGTTTCAAGGTTGGGGCGACGCTGGAGGTCGGCGCGAATCAGGAGACAGGTCAGTACAGCGGTTCGTTCACGGTTATGGTGGAGTATCAATAGGCGCTCTGTCGGATACCCGCTTGACGCGGAGCACATTCTCCCTACAGTTTTCAGAGGTCTCTCATGGTCGGTCTCACCCGTGGAATCTTCCTCGTCGTCGCGGTGGTGGTTGCACTCGCATCCCCCGCGCTCGCACAGTCGCTCGGCGAATTGCAGGTGACGCCCACCCGCGTTGTCTTTGATGGGCCAAAGCGATTCGAAGTCCTTACGCTGACGAACCGGGGAATCGACACCGCCACCTATCAGATCTCTGTCATCCAATACCGCATGAACAAGGAAGGGCGTCTCGAAGCGATCGAGTCACCCGACTCCGGTCAGCTCTTCGCCACCGATCTTGTCAGGTTCTATCCCCGGTCGGTTACGATCCCTCCCGGTGAGACGCAGAACATCCGCGTTCAACTCCGCATTCCATCATCGCTCCCAGCGGGCGAGTACCGTTCCCATTTCGCGTTCAACAAGGTTGCCGAAGCCATAGCGCCAGAGCCCGATACGTCGTCGGACGAGGAATTCTCGGTGCACGTGAGAGCGCTGTACGGAGTATCGATCCCGGTCATCGTACGCCACGGTGATCTCGATGCGCAGGTGACTGTTCAGAATCCGGTCGTCGACCGCACGGGCAAGAGTCCCGTTGTCACGTTTGCCCTCCGTCGCACCGGGAGCCGCTCGGTGTTTGGTAATGTCAGCGTCTATCATCGATCTGCTGACGGTGTTCGGACCCGCCTCGGTGGCGCGAACGGTGTTGCGGTCTACACTCCGATCCAGGAACGGGATGTCACCGTCCCACTTGATCTTCCTGAAGGGCACAGCCTGACGGGCGGCCGGTTGGAGATCGAGTACAGAACACGTACAGACGAAGGCGATTCTCTGATTGCACAGGGAGATTCGGTAATCCCGTGAGGCATTGGCGATTCCATATCGTCCCTATCGGCACGCGCACAGCGAGCATTGCGCTAATGGCGTCGGTGTTCGTTTTGATATGTATGAACGCTCTAACGATGACGGCTCAGGATCAACCTGCCGTGGAGGAGATCCCACTTCAGGTCGTGGTGCCGGGCGTTGGAACCACAATGACTCCTGCCCTTGTCGACGATCGGGGTGTTCTGCTTCCCGTCGCAGACCTGTTCGCGTTTATGCAGATCCGGGTCGATCTGGTTGAGAATAGCGACAACCTGACCGGCTACCTGATGCGCGAAGATGAGACCTACGAGATTGATCCATCGGCGTCGACCGTGACTGTCGAGGGACGACGTGAACACCTGCCGATCACCGACCTCATTTCATTCGACGGACGGCTCTACCTCCGCAGCGATCGATTCGGACCGTTGTTCGGTCTCGAATGCACGTTTGACTCGAGGGCGCTCGAGGTTCGATTCGTCCGTAACAACGACATCCCGGCGGTGCGGGCGAGCCTCCGTTCGGGACAACGTCCCGGGGCGTTCGCAAACGACGATCCTGCCCTGGTACCCGTCGATCGCGAAGTCTATCCGTCGCCGGCCGTCGGAAATGTTGGAGCGCTCGACTGGGATCTGACCGCCACCACAACTCGCGACGGCGGGTTTGCCCGGACAATTGGTCTCGACTTCGGCGGAGAACTGGCAGGGGGGTCGGTCGAGTCATCGCTCTTGATCTCGGACGTACAAGCGACTACCTGGCGCTCGGCAACCGTTCAGTGGCATCGAGTCCTCGATCTCCCGCGCATGCTGCCCCAGCAGGTACAGATCGGATCGATAGGACGGACGCCATCCGGGCCGATGGTCGGCGGGCGAATCACGAATCGGACCACAGAGGGACACCGCGCCTTTGGCACCTATTTGATCAAGGATCGAACCGAACCGGAGTGGATCGTTGAGCTCTATCTCAACTATCAGCTCGTTGACCTGGTAAAGACCGATCAGACGGGTGAGTATCGATTCGAGATTCCACTCTGGTATGGCACGACGCGGGCCACGCTCAAGTTCTACGGCCCATACGGTGAAGAGCGGACGTACCAACGCACCATCATTATCCCCTACACATTCCTCCCCGCCGGAGATATCGAATACACCGGTGCCGCCGGCATGATCGCGGAAGAATCATCCATGACCCCGGCCGCCAACGGAAAGGCGTCGCTCGGAGTGACATCATGGTTGACGCTCGGCGCGGGCGTCGACTGGGAGAGGAGGGGAATGGCGCGCGATCTGACTCAGTCATACACGATGGCCCTTCGACTTGGCGACAACCTTCTTTGTCAAGGAACCTACTCGCCGAATGATCAGGCTGATGGTTCGGTTGGTGTGATCCTTCCGTTCAAATCGAGCCTCGATCTCTCCTGGCGATCGGACCTGACAAACGTGATTCAACAGGATGAGTACCGGGCGGTGCTGGATGTACCGATTGAGCCCTTGCTCGGCTCCCTGACATTAGCCGGGAGCTATCGGACGATCGGTTCGTCGGAGTTCCGTCGAGCAGGCGGAGGTTTAAACGCGTCAGTTTTCGGGCTGCCGATCTCTATGTCGTCCAACCTGGAATGGAGTGGCACGGAGACCGTGGATCTCACATCCGCGCGTGGCCGATTCGCCGCCTCCTTCTTTCTCCCAATGGGAACGATGCTCCGTCCGATCGTCGAAATGGACTGGCTCACTCGCAAGCCGCTGGCATTGGCAGTCGAGGGAAATATCAGTGTCACGAACGGAACTGCTCTCTATGGTTCCGTGACGCACGTCAACGCAACCGGACAGATCATCGGCACGCTTGGTCTCCGCCTCGATCTCCCATTTACCCACGTATCCACCGGCGCCGTTAGCACTGGGACAGGGACGATTACACGCTCGACGATTTCCGGTTCGCTCTGGATGGATGCCGAGGAGGGGGCTATGCTGGTGCGAGGTGAGAGCAGTATCGGGAGAGGAGGGCTGACCGTCCGCCCGTTCCTGGATCTGGACGATGATGGTGTGCGGGACGACGACGAACCGCTTCTACCGAACACGGCTCTTTCCATTAACGGGGGAATCGCAACCACTTCGCTGACCGATTCTGTGATCCGCGTCGTCGACCTTCAGCCGTTCATACCATACATCCTGACTGTCTCTGAAATCGGGTTCGAGAATCTGAACTGGCGTCCGCGCTACGCGACCTGGAGAGTGAAGACACTCCCAAACGTGTTCGAGACGATCGACGTACCGATCATCGTTACGGGTGAGGTGGAGGGAATCGTGGAAAGATTGAAGGAGGGAGAAATGGAAGGAGTGTTCGGGCTGCGGGTTCTCTTTACAGCGGTCAATGGTGATACTATCGCCACGACTATCACCGAGCAGGGGGGCGGGTTCCTTTACATAGGATTGCCTGCTGGAGAGTACGTCGCTCAGCTCGACGGGGATCAACTGCAGCGTCTGCGTCTGGTTTGCGACCAACCTTCGGTGCCAGTCACTATTCGCTCCACGCCGGAAGGGGATTTGGTAGAAGGTCTTCGGTTTGTGGTGCGGAGGAAATAACAGCCCTCAGCATCGTATTCCCGTCTGGACGTTTCTCATTCTGCTCGCGATTCCACCCCTTCTAGTCGAAATACCATAGCATCACGTTCAGTGGGTCGAAGAACAGATGAAGGATCAGGATGATCCACGGCGCGAACACGGCTAGCCACGATCGCCCGCGTTCGATCCGTTGCGGCTGATACTTCTCCATGTAGGCCACGTTGGTTGCCACCGCACCCCACATAAACAGCCACGATGGAAGCCAGAGGGCATCGACGATGTCGATCGTCCACGCCGAACCCGCTATCGATCTCGGATCGTCGAGCGAGGGTCGAGGTGGATGTCCGAGGTGATACCACGCCAGGAACCACGCGCCGTATAGCGTGGCAAAGATGACGACCGGCCACCACCGGAGGAAGAGAGCGAAGATGCGCAGGGGACGTTCCGGAGTCTCGATGTGGAAGAGGG
>CAYWXV010000034.1:19214-27401 GCA_964462535.1 uncultured Alphaproteobacteria bacterium | reverse complement strand
TAGGCGGCTGGGCGGCTAGGCGGCTGGGCGGCTGTTGAAATACGCTCGATCGGTCCGTTGGGCTCGTCGTCGCGCGCCTTGACCTCGCGCGATATGAACTGCATCATGATCTGCGCGTCATTCACCAGTCCACAACGACCGCGCGCTCGGAGTGGCCTGGCTCAGTCGGGTTGGGGATGCTCTTTCAACATATCCACATGCTATCCCCATAAAGGGACGATTGTATCGACGAACTAGGTTCTTCACATGCGATATCTCGTAAAGGCCAGAATCAGACCTGAGCAACAGGAGGCGCTGCTTCGAGCAATCGAGAGTCGCCGGCTGGGATGGGGCTCCGTTGCCGGCGATGAGTACCTGCATGACATGGAGCACGCCCGCAGGCTGGATGACGGAACCATCTGCTGGCTCGAAACCTGCTTCTGTCCTACGCCACTTCAGGAAGAGCTGCCATACTGGGAAGAATACTTTGAGATTCTCCGCATCAAGAACGCCCATGCCAGAAGTCGATGCCGGGATCTGAACGGAGTGGAACCCTGGGCATGTTGCGATTGCGATTGTACAAGGGTCCTGGAGGAGCGTATGAGCAGCTGGGGAGTCGGGTACCTGCAGTGGCAGCGTGATGCGGCACGTCGGACGGAGGGGCAGGACACTGCATAGCGAACAGGTTGCCCAGGCAATCTCATCAGCTCTTCACCACTCGCCCAATGAGAGTTCTCAGAGCAATCGCAGCGTTTCTCATTCTACCCGGTGTGGTCGCGTTCTTTCTTCCGTGGCTCTTGCTGACGATTGATCCGCGAAGTAGGGGAGAGAACGGAGTTGGGGAGGCGTTGATGATCGTTGGCGCCGGTGTGCTTCTCTGGTGCGTACGCGATTTCTTCGTGTCTGGTGGAGGCACCCTTGCGCCGTGGGATGCGCCACAGAAACTCGTGGTCACCGGACTCTATCGCTACACGAGGAACCCGATGTACGTCGGTGTGATTCTCGTCGTCATTGGGATCGGGGTTGCGTGGTCCTCTCTGGTGGTGCTAACGTACGCAGCCGTTCTGGTCATTGGATTTCACATTCGCGTGGTGAAAGGGGAGGAGCCGACGTTGGAGGCGCAATTCGGGAACGACTGGAGGGAATATGCCGCTGCTGTTCCAAGGTGGAGACCACGGTTCAGGCCCTGGAGGAACGTATGAATGGATGACACAACGCGCTCGTTCCTCGGCCTGTCACGCCCGCCCGAACTGGGGTGATGGAGGCACGTGTCGCGGTTACGTTCCCTTTCGGCTCACTGGCCCCCACTCCTCTCGATTATCATAACTTGCCCCGTCATTTCCCCCCTCTCAAACAACACAAGTCATGGCTCACTCGACTCCTACATATCAATCGGGATTCGGCAATGAGTTTGCCAGCGAGGCGTTGCCCGGGGCGTTGCCGGTTGGGCGCAATTCACCGCAGCGTGTCGCATACGGGCTGTATGCTGAACAGGTGAATGGCTCACCCTTCACTGCTCCACGTGGACAGAACAAGAGGAGCTGGCTCTATCGGATTCGTCCATCGGTAATGCACAAGCCGTTCCAGCAGATTGAAAACAAACTGCTCCGTAGTGCCCCGTTCAACGAAGTACCGACCACCCCAAATCAACTTCGCTGGAATCCGCCACCTATTCCTGACGAGCCGACCGATTTCGTCGACGGAATTATCACGATGGGGGGGAATGGCGATCCGTCGACGCATGCCGGGTTGGCAATCCATAGTTACGTGGCCAACCGGACCATGGAGGATCGGTTCTTCTACGACGCCGATGGAGAACTCCTGATCGTACCCCAGATGGGTGCTCTCCGCTTCCACACGGAGTATGGGCTGATCGATGCGTCGCCGACAGAAATCGTGGTGATTCCACGTGGTGTCCGATTTCGCATCGAGCTGATCGACGATCAGGCGCGCGGTTACATCTGTGAGAATCACGGCACCCCGTTCCGTCTTCCTGACCTGGGCCCCATCGGTGCCAACGGGCTGGCAAATCCACGTGACTTCCTTGCTCCAACCGCGGCATACGACGAGCGCGAGGGGACTTTCCAACTTGTCGCGAAATTCATGGGGAACCTCTGGGGAGCGGAGATGAACCATTCCCCGCTCGACGTTGTTGCGTGGCACGGAAACCTTGTTCCCTACAAGTACGATCTGAACACCTTCCAGACGGTAAACACCGTCAGTTTCGATCACTCCGATCCTTCAATCTTTACCGTCCTCACCGCGCCGTCGGAGTTACCAGGGACAGCCAATTGTGACTTCGTGATCTTCCCACCGCGTTGGATGGTTGCCGAGGAGACATTCCGCCCACCGTGGTACCATCGCAACTTCATGAACGAGTACATGGGGTTGATCTACGGCGAGTACGATGCCAAGGCCGAGGGCTTCCTCCCCGGAGGAGCTAGTCTTCACAACTGTATGTCGGGGCATGGTCCCGACGCTGCAACATTCGAGAAGGCATCCCACGCCGACCTGTCTCCAGCGAAGATCGAGAACACGCTTGCCTTCATGTTCGAGACACGCTTTGTTGTCAGGCCAACGCGCTATGCGATGGAGACACGCCTGCTGCAGGATGACTACTACATGTGCTGGCAGGATTTGAAGGCAAACTTCTTCGAGCGGGCCGAGGGATAACCGACTCCTCGGTTCCGGTAGAATCACAATGATGGAAGGGCTCGGCGTGCAGACGCCGGGCCCTTTTCGCGTGTCCTTCTTCACCACTCATCCTTGTATCTTCCGCCCCATGTCACAAGAGTCTCGATCCCCTATTACGATTGGTCGCGTGGCGATCGGCGCGTCGGTAATAGCCCTCGCCTTCTATCTCCTCACGATGAACAGAACAATCGGGTTCATCGACAAAGGGGAGCTGCTCGCGGCTGCCAGCACGCTCGGCATTCCGCATCCGACTGGCTATCCCACGTCGATGCTGCTGGGATATCTCTTCACGATCATTCTCCCATTCAGGGATGTCGTGGCGCTCAACATCATGTCGGCGATCCTGACCGCCGCCAGCGCCGGCGCGCTCACGCTTCTGCTCGACAATCTTTTCGGACGTCTGGCTCCAGCGCCGGCAAGCGTGAAGCGGGGGGGACGGACGAAGGGAGCGAAGGGGAAGGGGGGTGTCAAGGGGAAATCCGCAGAGGGACCCGGTCCTTCAAACGAACCCGACGGTCCGACGCGAACCCTTCTTGCGGGAGGAGGAGCACTCGGGATCGCCTTCACGGCAATCTGGTGGGGTCAGGGGAACGGCTTCGAAGTCTATTCACTCCATGCTCTCCTTCTGCCACTCATCGTTCTGACGTTCCTTCGCTTTGTTGATGCAGGAATGCAAACCGAAGCGAAGCTGATGACGCGGCAGGGAAATCTCTTTGCCTTTCTTGTGGGCCTTTCGTTCACGAATCACCTGACGACCGTTCTCCTTGCGCCTGGACTCCTCCTCTACTATGTCGCGGCGACGCCGAAAGGGAAATCGAACTGGTGGTTCAAGCGTCTCATAGCACTTGCACCTGCGTTCCTCGTTGGTCTCCTCCCCTACCTCTGGCTCCCGATCCGAGCCTCGGCCCACCCATGGTTCAACTGGGGAAACCCTGCCACACTCGATGCGCTTATCAAACACATCTCGGGGAAGCAGTACCAGGTCTGGTTCGGCAAGTGGGAGGTCTTTGGTGATCAAACGTCGTTCTTCTTCGGCGGTCTGCCGATGCAGGTCGGGATCATCGGTCTCCTGCTGGCGATTGGGGGTCTTGTGCTTCTGATAGCGAGGAATGGACGACTCGCCGCAACGCTCATCGTCTTCATCGTCACCTGCATCATCTGGTCGGGGAGCTACGACATCCAGGAGATCGCGCCCTACTACATGACCGCGATTCTCGGCATCGGACTCTTGAGCGGGCTTGGGCTCCGATGGGTTCACGAGCGATTCGGAAGACAGGGGGCATTGGGCGCTGCAGCCGCTCTTGTGGCCCTGACGCTCTTCTTCAATTATTCATCGAGCGACGAGAGCAAAAACTTCTACGTGGAGGACATGACGCGGAACACGCTGAATGAGCTTCCAAGAAACGCAATGATCTTCTCGAGCCTTTGGGATTTCTGGGTCGCCGGGAGTTTCTATCTCCAGAAGGTCGAGAACGTGCGGCCAGATGTGCTGGTGATTGACCAGGAGTTGATGCGGCGATCATGGTACCTGGATCAGTTGGAGAGCAACCATCCGGAATTCATCGGGCCGGTCAGGAAGGAGATGGAGGCGCTCCGGAAGCAGCTCTACAAGTTCGAGCACGATCTTCCGTATGATGGAGCGGAGATTGACGCTGCCTACTACGGGTTGATGGATGCGATGATTGATCGGCACATCGCGCAACGTCCGGCCTTCGTGACGCTCGATTTTCCGATGGAGGCGGCCAGGAGCTACAAGAGGACGCCGCAAGGGCTCGCATTCCGACTGCAGGTAGACTCAACCACGTATCTCCCTGCCGAGTTTCCGCGGTACACATTCCATCCGCTGCCGGGTCATGTCGATTACTACTCGGCGAAGACGCACGAGATCTATGCGAATATGCTCTTCGCCCGAGCACAGTATGAGCGGGAGCATGGGAACGATACCCTGGCCCTACGCTACGTGGACTACGCGCTGACATTCGACCCGGGGTACGACCCCTCCTCGATTCCAAGTCTTCCGTTGAAGGGGGAGGATCGTGTGTTGGAGGTGCTCGGGTTCTTCGATCAGCTGCGGAGCCTGCGCGGACCGAACAGACAATAATTCGACTGGTCATTCCCCATAGCTTCATGCGCATTCTTGGCGTCGATCCCGGAACAATCATTACCGGATATGGTGTTATCGACAACATCGATGGGAAGCTTGCGCTGGTCGACTACGGCATCATCCGCATGAAGCCGGTGTGGTCGATGCCATTGAGGCTCAGAGAAATCTACACACAGCTCGAACAGGTGATCGAGGCAACGGCACCGGACGAGTTCGCTATCGAGAGTGCGTTCTATTCCAAGAACGTGCAGTCGACATTGAAGCTGGGGCATGCGCGAGGTGTGTCGATTCTTGCCGCGGTGCTTCGGCAGATCCCTACTTCGGAGTATGCGCCGCGGGAGGTGAAGCAGGCGGTAACCGGCACGGGGCGAGCCAGCAAGGAGCAGGTGGAGTACATGGTCATGTCGATGCTTGGCCTCACCGAAAAGCATTCGTTCCTCGACGCGACAGACGCCCTTGCCGTGGCAATATGCCATGCAGGGCGACTGGCGCCGGGCCGCGCGCGCGCGACGAAAAAGAGAACGTGGAAGGACTTTATCGCGGAGAATCCGGAGCGCGTGGCGACCAGGAGATAGGAATCGGGACCGCAGTGTTGGCAGGCGCTAACCTCAGGTAGCGAAAACCAGGATGACCCACCCGCCAGGCGCCCAGCCGCCCAGCGCCCTCGCATCTACATCTTCTAACCCATTGCCAACGGCGGCTCCCCATATCTTCACCCCCTTATGGATGCACTCTCCGATTTCTTCCACATGATCACCTCGAAAGAGGGGTTCAATCAGATCATTGAGTGGGGTGGATACGCCGCTCTCTTTGCGATAATCTTTTCCGAGACCGGGCTTCTGATCGGGTTCTTTCTTCCCGGCGATTCCCTTCTCTTTACAGCCGGTCTTCTGTCGTCGAATCATCGATTCGGTCTTGACATATTCTGGTTGAACGTCCTCCTGATCCCAGCAGCGATCATCGGTGATGCTGTCGGGTACACGATCGGGCGACGTAGTGGAGACCGGTTGTACAATCGTCCCAACTCCCGCTTCTTCAAGAAGGAGCACATCGAGAAGACGCAGGCGTTCTATGCCAAGCATGGAGGCAAGACGATCATCCTTGCCCGATTCGTCCCGATCGTCCGGACATTTGCCCCGATGATCGCTGGCGCGGCGAAGATGCCCTACCGCGAGTTCGCGACATTCAATATCCTGGGAGGTATCCTCTGGATCATGTCGACAACGCTCCTGGGCTATTTCCTGGGTCAGAACGAATGGGTAGAGGAGAATTTCGAAAAGGTCATTCTTGGGATCATCTTCCTTTCGATCCTCCCGATCATCATTGAATTGCTTCGGGCCAGATCGAGGAAGCGGAAGGGGTTGGCAGCGGGACCGATTGGCGGGGGGGATGCAAAGAAGGAAGAGACGGAGGTGGTCTAGGGGGCCGTTGAAGTACGCGCGATCTCTGCGTTGCGCTCGTCATCGCTCACTGCGGCGTCCGCCCGGTACGACTCTTCGCTCCGCGTCACGCGCCTTGACCTCGCGCGATTTGAACAGCCTCTCGAAACACCGGGATTTCAACACCCTGCCTGGGGCGTTCGGCATACAACCAACTGACAGAAACACACGAGTTGCTATCAAGCGTCTGATCTTCCATAGTCTCCTCTTCGTGACGTCGGTGGCTGCGCACGCGCAGACCGCCCACGAGGCTGCAGGGAAGGCCGCGCTCATTGTCGGCCCCACGTTCGCGCTGACGGTCAGGGCGCCGCAGGGGTGGACGCTTGATTCGCGCGCCGGAAAGCGGCAGGGGCTGCAGGCCGTCCTCTATCCGAATGGGAGTTCGTGGGAAGGAAGTTCGACCGTCATGTACCTCCAGGTGCTTGGGCGGGACGAGACGCATGATCGCCGGGCGGTTATCGATGCCGACGTTGAGAACTATCGGAATGGCGCACCCTCCGCACTGGTGTCCGAACAGCCGGAGATCGTTGTGACGAAGGGGAACCCGGCCCTCGTCTACCGATATGCCGGTGGTGCTCGTGGCACCGTCGAGGAGACAGCCTATCTCGACGAGCGAACGGTTGTGGTTCTCATCGTCCTGTCCAGCCGGGATACCACCACGTTCCGGAAGTCGCTCGACTCGTTTCGCGACCTCGTCTCCAGCTACTCCTTCCTTGCCGACGACGCCGAGAATATCCAACGGGCGATCGAGGCTGTGGAGCCGTGAGAGGGCAATCACCCAGGATCCCCCCGATGATCGAGGAGGGGATAATGGGGCGTCGTCCCGCGCGTGGCGATTCGCAGTCCATCGTCGTGCTCCGCCTCCACGCGTTTGGTGACACCGCCATCACAATTCCGATCATCGGCGGCATACGACGCCGCTATCCCGACTCCCGCATCACCCTCGTCACATCTTCGGCATCCAGCTCCCTCTGTGAAGCACTTGAATGGGTTGATCAAACGATTACGACCGAAGGGAGCGGGCGTGGGTATCGTCGGCAGATACTCGGCGCAATCGGTGCGGCGCGGGCGCTCGGAGATGTGGATCTCCTGTTCGATCTCCAGCGTTCACGAGCGTCACGACTTGTTCGTCTTCTACTCCGTCCGCCCGGCTGGGTGGCGTTCGATCGGTTCGCGCCCCGCACAGCATTCCAACGATATCTTCAAGCGGCGCAATGGATCGATCCAGACATCGAGCCGCGGTTCGATCCTCCCGTTCGGCCCGACATTGTAGACCGGGCTGAACGTCTGCTGCGCCAGCACGGCTGGGATGGCGAGCCACTTCTCTGCCTGAACCCAGCCGGTTGCTGGCCGACGAAGAACTGGCCGCTGGATCGATTCCGTATGGTCGGGGAGGAGCTGTCGAAGAGTAAAGGAATACGGACTGTGCTGATTGGAACAGAGACGATCGAGGAGAGGGGGGGCTGGATTGCGAACCGCGTGCCGAATGCAATCAATCTGATCGGCAAGACGACGGCTGCAGAGGCCTTTGGGATGATGAAGCACATTTCGCTGATTGTCACCGAGGATTCCGGGCTGATGCATCTGGCGGCCGTTTGCGGCGTAAGGACCGTTGCTCTATTCGGTTCCACCCGCGCGACATGGAGCGCACCAGCCGGCGACAACGTTACTCTCTACTCCAGTGAAGACATGGAGTGCGGTGCATGTATGAGTCCGGTGTGCGCGCGTGGGGATCTGGAGTGTCTGATGCGAGTCAGCGCTCAGAGGGTGGTTGGAGAGTTGTTAACCGACCCTAGCCGCTAGCCACGAGTCCCTAGTCCCTGGCTGGATTTGTAGATTGAAGACGATGCAGAACAAAGACTACTACAAGGCTCTGGGCGTATCCGAGAGCGCCTCGATAGATGAGATCAAGAAGGCGTATCGCGAGATTGCCAAGAAGTACCATCCTGATCTGAATCCCGGGGACAAGGC
>CAYWXV010000034.1:1452-19114 GCA_964462535.1 uncultured Alphaproteobacteria bacterium | reverse complement strand
GAAGGTGACTTCTCCTTCAGCGACATCTTCGGCAATCTCTTCAAGGACAAGAAGTCCAAGTCGGCCACCGGCAAGGACGAGCCACAGCCAACCGACGATCCGTTCTTCAAGAGAAAGGGGAACGACGCCTATGTCGAGCTGACGATCAACGTGGCGCAGGCAATCCTTGGGAGCAAGATTCGTGTCCGCACCCCGTCAGGTAGACGTGTGACGGTGAGGATTGCCGCGGGGATCGACCCTGAGAAGATGCTCCGTGTCAAGGGGATGGGGTTCGCCTCCATGACCGGCGTCGGTGATCTCTACATCCGAATTCACGTCGCTATGCCAAAGAACCTCACCCCGGAGCAGGAGGAGCAGGTGCGCGCCATGGCGGCAGCCCTGGGACTGCGCTTCTGAGGGGGCCGGGAGCGGGGAGGCACAATCTGCGAGCACCCTTCCCTGCCCGTGTCAGGAATTCCAATCCGCGCTCGTCTAATCAATGTGAGCAACCCCGCGTTGCTGGTTGATCGGGCGCAGGTCGATACAAGAGTGAGCACACATGACGACAGCAACATTGCCCCGATCGTTTGAAGAGTTTGTGGCCGGGTCGGATCTGCCGATTCTCGTGGATTTCTGGGCAGAGTGGTGTGGACCGTGCAGAATCGTCTCCCCGGCCGTTCAGCAGATCGCGCGTGAATTCAAGGGACGGATCGTAGTGGTGAAGGTGAACGTTGACGAGAAGCCCCATGTGTCGAATCGTTATGCGATTCAGAGTATTCCAACGTTGATGGTCTTCGACAAGGGGAAGATTGTGGCGCGTCAGAGCGGCGCGATGAGGTACGAAGATCTCCGTCTCTGGGTCGAACGCGCTTTATCATAGAGAGGCGGGGGGAGGCAGGGCCTCCCCCCGATTATTTCCGGTAAACGTACATTGCAACCCTTGTCGCCCACGGTGGGCGATCGGGAATCCGGCGGGGGGTCCAGCATCCGGCCGGCGAATCACGACAAACGGAATTGCTCGTTCCGTAACTCCCCCCTCCCCTGTGTGTCCTACCTGTACGGTCGGGAGCACACCCCTGATCAGCTCCCCTTAATGGGCGTGCGATCGGTCCCCTCTCCAGAGGGGATGACTCCCAGGTTCGACGACTCTCCTCCCCATCGGTAATACGATTCTTCCATCACCCACGCTAGACGCGTGGTTGAATTGTCTCCCGTTAACGTGCAGACGCCGGTCAACTTCGGTGGCGGGGTCGCTCTACTCCCCACACTGACGTCGGTCCGCCGATCGTTTTCCATCGTTCGAGAATGATCCGCTCTGGACATTAATGCCAGGAATATGCCCGCTCATTCTGATGCGATACGCACATCCACGGCTCGATGGGAGACGTTGCAACGATCGCATCACAGGACTGACAACTGACTACTGACAACCGACAATCATGAACCGTCGCTCCTTTCTAACAACATCGTGGCGCAAGCCGGATCGCCAGGGTCGCGATCCGATCCGTCCACTCAGCGGTCTGGAGCCGTACACACCGACGGCGAACGAGCCGTGGGATATGATCCGGGCCGGACATCTGCTCCGTCGCGCGACGTTCCTGCCACGCTGGTCGGATGTCTCTACACTCCTTCCCCTGTCGCCGGCAGCCGCCGTCGATCTCCTACTCGATACCACCTTCACTCCCGCACCCCCAACCGTCGCGGACAACGTGACGGAGAGTCTGGAGGGTCTCAATCAACAATTGCAGGAGGAGGTCAAGGGAGTCTGGCGGAACAACGCGCGCACGTTGCGTGACTGGCAGGTCGACGCGATGAAGAGCGCGCCGCTGACGATCATCGAGAAGATGATCGCCTTCTGGTCGGGTCACTTCACGACGGAATTCGAGACGGAAGATGAGTTCGTTCAGGCGCCGCTCCTCTATCGACAGAACATTCTCTTCCGTGACAATGGGCTGGGGAACTTCCGGGATATGGTGAAGGCAATCACGTTGGATGGCGGGATGCTGGTCTATCTGGGAGGTGATCTGAACAGCGTTGGAAAGCCGAACGAGAACTACGCGCGCGAACTCCTCGAGCTCTTTACAACCGGGCTTGGACAGTACACCGAATCAGACATCAAGGAGGCGGCTCGCATTCTCACGGGGTGGAGAATCGCCCGATACAGCGACTTCCCCTTCCCGAACGGCCTCTTCGAGACATTCTTCGTGCCGGCCGCTCACGACATCGATGCGAAGGAGTTCATGACCGTCAGCTTCCCTGCGCGCGATTCGACGACCAACACAGAGTTCATCGTACGTCGTGACGAGATCCATCGTCTGATCGATGTCATCTTCGAGCAACGTGACAGAGCGGTAGCACGATTCGTGTGTGGGAAGATCTATCGCTTCTTTGTCTACAGCAATCCCACGGCCAGCGATCAGGCGGTCATCGAGGGACTGGCCGACATCATGATCCAGAACGACTTCGAGATCCGCCCGGTGATGGCGGCTCTGCTGAAGAGCGCGCACTTCTTCGATAACGCAAACATTGGTGCCCAGGTCAAGACACCGTTGGAGCTGGTGGTCGGTCTTGCGCGGCAGATCGGGCTGGAAGAGAGTCTCCCCGGCGACACGAGTGCGCTTGGTCAGACGATCTACGATCCACCTAACGTAAGCGGGTGGCCCGGCTGGCATGACTGGATCACAACGACCACGTATCCGATCCGTTCCGACATCGCGCGAAGGGCAATCAACAATGCCTCCGACAGCAGCCTGATGGCGGTGATCCAGGGAATCGACGGGTACGAAACGCTCAACACGTTTGTCGATCGCCTGGCTGCACTCCTCCTCCCCAGACCGCTCTCCACCGAGCGTCGCACGGTCTTCAAGTCCAAGCTCGTCCCCAGTGGGCTCGATTACGAGTGGGGCGACATCCTTGCAAGTCCGGCAACGGCAACGCGGAACCTTCGTGACATGCTCACAACGCTGGTCGATCTTCCCGACTTCCAGCTTTGCTAGGAGGCTGTTGGATACCTCTCTGATCACAAGGGTGATCAGATCGAGGTAGATCAATGGCCGCGACGAGGAGCGAAGCGTAGAGATCGCGCTCACTTCATCAGCCTCCTGGAAGACGTTCGACGAGACACAACCGACCTGGATCTGGAGATTGA
Source organism: uncultured Alphaproteobacteria bacterium (assembly GCA_964462535.1). GTDB lineage: Bacteria > Bacteroidota > Ignavibacteria > OLB7 > OLB7 > CAYWXV01. The sequence continues at coordinate 15,987 of CAYWXV010000034.1, read as the reverse complement.
TCAGACATGAAGAGAAGAACATTCATAAAGACAGCCGCAGCTGGAGCAGCCGCGCCGATCATTCTTGGTGGGCTTCCCGCCCAGGCCCACACCTCGCTACAGCTGCTGGCGCAGATGCCTGCGGACGTCGACGACCGCATACTGGTCATCGTTCAGCTCTTTGGGGGGAACGATGGGCTCAACACGCTCATCCCTGCGCTCGATGATGAGTACTACCGGATTCGACCCAGGATCGGTGTTCCGAAGGATATGTGCTGGAACGAAGTGGGGGACATCTTCCTCCATCCCGCGCTTGCGGAAGGATCCCAGGGTGGCGTCGCGAGGATGCTGGAGACCGGTTCGCTGGCACTGGTGCAGGGTATCGGGTACGAGAATCCCAACCTCTCACACTTCCGCTCGACCGACATCTGGCTGAGTGGCATCAATTCTTCCAACCCGAACGTTCGCCTGGACACAGGATGGGTCGGTCGCTATCTGGAGGAGAGGTACCCCGACTTCCCGGCGAACCTGCCCGAACACCCGTTGGCCGTGCAGTTCGGAGGAAGCTTCTCGCTGACGTTGATGAGTTCGAAGGGGAGGATGGGAATCGAGGTAACCGACCCGAGTGGACAGAAGGGGGTGGGGTTGCAGATCGATACGCTCGATGCCAACGCGGCCAACACGAATTACTACGACGAGTACCAGTTCGTCGCCGACATCGCCAATCGATCCAACAGCTACGCGCAGGCAGTGAAGGATGCGTATGCCGCAGGCAAGACGAAGCTGAAGGCGACATACGCTACCGACGGATTTGCCGGGCAGATGTCGGCCGTGGCCGCACTGATTGCCGGGGGGTTGAAAACAAAGGTCTATGTCGTTTCGATGGGGGGATACGACACCCACGTCAACCAGCAGTACGATGAAACGAAGGGAACGCATCCGACGCTTCTCTCACGTTTCAGCGATGCCGTGGCGCAATTCCAGTACGACATGACCAATCTGGGATTTGCAGATCGAGTCATCGGCATGACGATCAGCGAGTTCGGGCGACGGCCATACGAGAATGGTAGTCGCGGCACCGACCACGGAACGGCGTCGGTGCAGTTCGTGTGGGGACGTCAGGTCAACTCCGGCGTGTTCGGGAACGCCCCCGATCTGAAGAATGTTAACGCGAACGGCGACTTCTACTATCAGATAGACTACCGTGAAGTCTACGCCGAGATCCTCGGCGATTGGTTCGGTCTGACTACAACGCAGATGCGCGAAGTTCTGCAGAAGGATGATCTGACACCGCTCGATGTGCTTCAGGCGCAGCCGACCAGTGTCGATCGCGATCGCGTTGCTCTTGGCGGTGGGACAATCACCGGACTCTTCCCGAATCCATCGCAGGGGCGGTCAACTCTCCAGATCGCTCTCGAACGACCCACGCCCGCACGTGTCGAGGTCACGCGCCTGGACGGTCGGTTGGTCGCAACGCCCGTCGATCGCTATCTGGAAGCGGGAGCGCACCAGTTCTCACTCGACCTGGATCTCCCTTCAGGGAGCTATCTCTGTCGTCTGAATGTTGGTGGCCGAAACGACATTCGCACACTACAGATCGTCCGGTAACCGAGCAACGAACCGTCCCACATGCGCGTTCTCTACTCATTCCTGTTCGTCGCGATTCTCTCCGCAGCCGCAACACTTCCGTTGCCGGCCCAGTTTCCTGCGTCGTGCGACAAGGACAGATCGTGTATCGGTCGGGCGCTGACGATTGACGTGACTTCCGGGAAGAGCGCGCAGTATGTCGACATCGACACCAACGCAATCTTGCGATCCCTCTCGACCGAACTGACTGTAGAGGCATGGATCAAACCGGTGCAGCAGGCGGGCAAGAGGGTCTACCTGGCGGGACTGTGGGGTCCGAACACGGACAACAACGATCAGTGGGTGATCTACCTGGAGAACGAGCGGATCACGTTTGCGTTGAGTCCCGAGGGTTCGGCACAGGGTGATGTCGACAACACGGTGGTCTCGACAACGGTAGCGGGACTCTACACGCGTGGCTGGACGCATGTGGCGGCGGTGTGGGATGGAACGTCGACGGCGGCGCGGTTGATCATTGACGGATATGAGGCGGCACGAGCGACGAACCCGTCGTTTCCGCTGACAACACTCAACCAGATCGAGAGTCAGAAACTTCCGACGCAGCTTGGCTCGTGCAATGGCCTGTATGACGATACCGTCAAGTTCCGGACGTTCGAAGGGCAGATAGACGAGTTCAGAGTCTGGGGACGGGCTCTATCGGAGCAGGAAGTCCGATGCGGTCGATTGCAATCGCTCGCGGGGAACGAGAACGGTCTGATCCTCTACTATCGGTGCAACGATGCGGCGACGGCGCAGTCACTCTGCGATGCGACAGGGCACAACCTGTTCGGTCTGATGCGAAGCGGGGCCCGGTGTGCAAACAGCGACCGTGTCTCCCCCCTCACATACACCACATCTCCATCGAACTTCGGCGGCACCCTCTACTGCACAGGAGACACGACGTTCACGATTACCGTGACCGACACATCATCGTGCGGCAATCAAGTGTCGTTCTCGGTGGTGGGGGCCGATGCGGGGCTCTTCACCGTAAATCCCCGCAATGCGACGCTGCAGCAGGGAACGCCGGTTGCAGTGACCATCCGACTTCGGGCGACGGTGGTCGGTCCAATACAAGCCAGGTTCCGTGTCAGCAACGCAAACCGGTGTGGTGCCCCACTCGATGTTCCCATCAACCTCAACCGTCGAACCGAACTCGACTACTCGACCGGACGACTTCAGGTTGACACGCTCTACGTCGGCTGCATAGAACGGACAACGTCCGAGGATACGCTGGAGATCTGCAACCGTACCGGACGGCCCATGCGGGTCGACAACATCAGACTCGCGATCGGCGCCCCCTTCAGCTGGCGTCCGCAGGATCCTGCTCGCCCGTTACCCCTCACTCTGGCTAATGGCGAGTGCTGGAAGGTCATTGTCCAGATGCGCATGGGTGATACGACGTATACGAACTACGACACGTTGCTGATCTCGAGCGATGATCAATGTCCGGGGAGCGGGATCATTCCTATCGAGGGGACAACGCAGGAGGTGCTGGCAATTCTGGACGACAGTGGTTTCAAACGCCTCGACTCGATGAACTTCGGCGCCGTATGTCCGGGGCAGATAAGCGACGTCCGGCTCTACCAGCTTCGGAACATGGTGCTCGACTCCATCTTCGTCGACACGCTTATTTATGATCCGACGAACTTCTACGGTCGTCGTGTTCGCTATCCGCAGGGACTGGCTCCGAATTTCGCCTACCTATCGACGTACATCCGATTCCGACCGGATAGACCGGGACCGATCACGGGAGAGGCTCGCTTCCAGGTCCGCTACAAGGGGTGCACCATCATCAAGACGATCTACATGCGGGGACGGGGGATCTCCGTCGATGTCGTCTTCAACACGGGTGTTGTGGGCTTCGGAAACGTCACCATCGGCAAGGCATCGCAACAGACGGCCTCGATCACGAATCAAGGGGACGAGCCACGACGGATGTCTGCCTACCTGAAGGTCGGTGATGTCTTTCAGATCATCAGCAACCGGACGTTCGTCATCAATCCCGGGCAGACCCTCCAGATAGGTCTGGAATTCCGTCCACGTCAACCGATCACCTACTTCGACACGCTCTGCATCTTCGACGAGCAGTGCTACCAGACGATCTGCATCCCCGTCTCAGGCACCGGTGTCTTCGAAGATCTCTCGTTCACCCCGTCGTTCGTCAACATGGAGAACGTGGTGGGTTGTCGGTGTCGGATGGATACACTGACCGTCACGAACCTCTCCGGCATTCCACAGAACATCACGCAGGCGCGTTTGAACGACGCGACGGGGAAATTCAGGCTGCTCGGGAGTGTGCCGACCGGAACGCTGGCGCCTGGCTCCAGCTTCATCTATGTGGTTCAGTATTGTCCCAACGATCTTGTCAACGATAGAGCCGACAACGCGTTCCTCGATCTCACACTGGCGAGTGGGCAACTCTATCAGGTCGTGATTCGCGCAACGAGCGTTGTCCCGAAGCTCTTCATCACCCCATTGACCGCCTTCGGCGCCGTCGAGGTTGGGTGGCAGAGGCGGGAGATGATTCTTGTAGAGAACGCGAGCTCCGTTCCCATTACTGTCACATCAGCGAACGTGCCGGCCGGGTACTCTGTTATCTCGACAAACCCGACTCTCCCTGCCGTCCTGCAGCCACGCGATTCCATGTGGGTCGAGGTGGAGCTGGCCCCGACGTCGGAGACGACCTATTCCGGCAACCTTACGCTGGTATCGGACGACCCATGCCAGTTGAGCTGGAGCGGGAGTATGACAGGGAAGGGGGTGATCATTCGTCTCGAGGTTCCGATCAGCTTCATCAACTATGGGCTGATACCACCTTGCTCGTGCGCGGTGCGAGAGATACCGTTGCCGAACCTGAGCGAGTACATATCGATGACGATCGACTCGATCTGGATCGACGGTGCGGGGGTGACGAATCCAAGACCGCAGGTCTTCCTCTGGCGGTCGAAGCAGACAGGGAGTACAACGACACCCTACACGATCAATCCGCAGGGAGTGGACACGCTCCAGATCACGTTCTGTCCGAACATTCCTGCCACTGCGCAGAACGTGTTGTCGAACGCGACGATCCATATCAAAGCGCATACAAAGGACTGGACGCAGACGTTCACGACAGTTTTGAGTGGGCGTCGCGAATTGAACTTCACGCCGACACCCGCGTTGGTGCAGTTCCCCGCAACCCGTGTCGACACGTGGGCACGTCCGATACAGGTGCGCGTGACGATTCCCGATCCGTTCCAGAACCCGAGTGGTGACAGTCTGGTGATCACCGGTGTCTCGTTCGTCCCGGATCAGCGCGTCTTCTCTGTAGCGCACCCGACGGGGCAGCCCTTCCCATGGATCGTTCGTCGCGGGCAGCGTCTCGATTTCGACGTCAACTTCTACCCCCGAGCGCCACGTGACTACTACGCCCGTCTCTACCTGGAGACAAGTTTCCCATGTGCGGGTGTGGACACGACGGTCGAGGTGCGAGGGAGGGGCTTCGCAAATCGATTCGGTTTCCCAATGGCATTCGATACTGCGCGTGCCGAACCGGACACCTTCCGAATCACGACGTGTGACACGCTCGTGGTGCCGATCATGGCGACTCGCGGTATGCCGCAGGAACTGATCGACGTCATCTTCAGGCTTGTCTACGACTCGACGGCGCTTCGACTTCTCGACATTTCGTCCCCGTACACGAACAACGCCACGATACAGGACACCGGAACGGGCGCATGGGCATATCTGAAAGATGTCCTGAATGCGGGACCGGGAACGATAGCGACGGTTCGGTTCGTCGCTCGTGGCGGCGCGGCGCAGTTCCCGATCATGCTTAGCGACATCGATTTCGACAGTGACTCGCTCGTGACGTGGGATATCGTGCCGACCCTCGATGAGGGATGGGTGATCATAGATGATCCGATGATCGCTATGTCGCCGATAACCGATTTTGACACCGTCAATCTGAAGAGCTGCGCGGACCAGATCATCACGGTCTGGAACCCGGGGTCCGTGCCGATCCGCTTCGACTCGCTCGGCAATCTCCCGGCCGGACATCGGGTCACTGGAACCAGCAGGCCCCTTCCCGACACACTCCTCCCCGGAGATTCGATTCAGGTAACGATCACGTTCTGTCCGTGGGTTGAGGCTACCTACGACGCTGTTGTGAGGGCGTATTCAAACGCTCCCTGCCCGGTCTCCGACAGCGGAACCATGCACTCCGTCGGCTTTGCCCCGCCATTCCCGATGCGACTTCTTCTCAGTGTCGATCCTGACGAATCGCCAATCGTTGGTGGGACAATAGCAGACACGGTGGAGATGTCGGTCTACGTCGATCGCGACGTGCCGCAGACGCCATTGGATGTGAACATGGTCCTCGTGTACAACCGGCGCTCGCTCCAGTTCATCGGCGTCTCCTCACCCTATTCAGCTGGCGTGCGTGGAGTGGAGGTCGATAGCGGCGTCTACATTTCCGTACCTCATTGCGACTCGATCAAGACAGGTGAGCTCGCGCGACTCCGCTTCATCGTGGCTGTTCCTGATTCGATCACATCGGTCATGAGCCTGGTCCCGTTGAAGTACACGAGCGACTCGGTCTTCTGGGTGAAGCTCGATCCTCCGATTACGCAGGGGGACACCGGCACAGTTCGCGTCGATCCACGCTGCAACATTTCTCGGCTGATCTTCCGCGCGGGCGCCAACAAGCTGACGGCGGCAACACCGAATCCCACAACAGGTCGAACCGCGATCGAAGCGGAGATGATCGAGGACACGCATCCTCGCCTGGCCCTTTTCAACAGCGCGGGCATCGAGGTAATGGTACTCCTGGACGGCAGCGAACTGTTGAAGGGTGGGCGCTACAGGTTCGAGTTCAACACCGAAGAACTTGCGAGTGGCGACTACTTCATTGTACTTGACACCGGCCGATTCCGCGCACTTCAACGGCTTCAGGTCGCGAGGTAGTGGAACCATCAATTGACGCCCAGGAACCGATAACTCACATTCGACCGTCGCACTTGCTTCGCGCGATCCTCATAGCACACCTGTTTTTGGTCGTTCTCGCCTCAGCCGCGCCTGGGCAGGATGACGCGCTTGCGCAGCCGTCCGAGCACGTCTACTTCCGAGTGGGGGGGTACGCTGGGTATGCACAGAACATGCACAAGACGGAGGCGACGGTCTTCTCGGGCGGCGGTGAATGCGGAGCATTCAAGGATGGCACCGGGAGTGGGATGTATGCTGGTCTGCTCGGCGAGCTGCCGATCGTCGAATTGTTGGAGGGTTCCATCGACGGCGTCGTGATGGTCGGATATGCTCAGAGGGGTGGCGCCTTCGGCGAGGTCTATGTAGGTGGGCTTCCGGTCCTGGATCCCAACACCGACACGTATACGTATCTCCAGCGTCGCCACGCCTACACGGCCAACCTTGGCTACCTCCTTTCGGAAATCGGTGGTCGCATCACTCCGCTGAAGGAGTATCCTGTCTATGTGAGAGTGACCGGAGCGATTGGTGTTCCGATCACATCCCCGACACACGAACAGACGGAAGAGATTCTCAGCCCAAGTGGAGTGCTCTATCCAGAAACGAATCAGACGATCCGTACGGTATCGACGGGGGACATTGTCGACGTTGGGCCGATGATTGCGGTCGCGGGAGGGGTGGGGTATCCGTTTCCGTTGGCCGATAATCTGACGGCCTCACCCGAAGTGTCATACTATCATCCGTTGAACGACGTGACGTCGAACTTCCCCTGGAAGGTCTCGTCGCTCCAGTTTGGCGTCGCCATCCGCTACGCGTTCGTCCCTCCGGCACCTGAGCCCCCGCCACCACCTCCGCCGCCGCCGCCACCTCCTCCATCGGCACCGGAGCCACCTCAGGTTGCTGTGGCGGCAGTTACGACGCAGAAGATTGAGATCGAAGAGACACTGGTGACGGAGACATTTCCGGTTCTTCCCTATGTCTTCTTCGACAGTGCAAGCTCGGATATCCTGGCGCGCTACCGGCAGATCACGCCGGCGCAGAGCGAGCTCTTCCGAGAGAACGATCTTCCACATCGTTCACTCGGTGCGTACTACGAAATCCTGAATGTCCTTGGGAGCAGGATGCGGAGGATTCCCGCCGCGCGTGTCACGCTCAATGGTGCGACCGATGGGCGCGAGGCTCCCTCGACAGCTGATGCGACCAAGCTGGCACTGGAGCGGGCAGAGAGGGTGCGGAAGTATCTGGTGGAGAACTGGGGAATTGAGGCCGAGAGAATTGCCGTCACGACAACGAGTCTTCCAACGTTCCCATCCAATCCCGAATACGTTGAGGGGAACCAGGAGAATCGGCGCGTAGAGATCCGTGCTTCGAATGACTCGATACTCCAGCCGATTATCTTCGAGCGTTTCTCCGAGTATGGTGTTACCCCCCGGGCCATACCGATCAGTCTGCAAGCGTCAAGCAACGAAGGCATCGACGTATGGAATCTCGATGTCTATGCCGGGGGAACGAAGGTGTGGGCATTGAGCGGGCGGGGCGCACCACCTCCGACAGTGACATGGAATCTGGATCCCGATGTAGCCGGGCGTGTGGCGCGTCAGCTCAGCATTGGCGATGGAGAGCTTCGATGCCAGTTGACCGCGCGTTCGCGGAACAGCGCCTCAGCCACGGATGACTTTTCTCAACCTGTGTCTCGAGGGATGAGTCCGTTCGAGGTGAGCCGGCTCAGCCTGATCGTGTTTGACTTTGACAAGGCCGAGATCACACCGCAGAATCGCCGAATGGTATCGACGTTCGTCTCCAAGTCGATGGCCCCTACGTCGACGGCGACAATCGTCGGCTCCACGGATCGTCTGGGTGAACTGGATCACAACAGGCAACTGTCGGAAGGACGTGCATTCGCGGTGCGTGATCTGATTCGGGCACAGCAACCGAAGGCGGCGATTACCAAGGTTGAAGGGATCGGGCCGTCGAACCTCCTCTACGACAACAACATACCCGAAGGGCGTTACTACTGCCGCACGGTGACGGTTGAGGTGCGCACGCCGATTCAGGATCGGTAGGTGGAGGGGCGCAGGCATCTGGGCGGCTGGACTCCTGGGCGACGCGGCGAGCCAGAGTCCGCGTCTGCTTTCGGGATGTTCCAACCAGTCCCCAGTATTGCGTCTCAACGTCTCCATTGTTCCCAGTTAGGGAACCAAATCGTACCCGCTGTCTCAAAGACTGCAGACGTGATTCACGAGAACATTTCACATGTGGTGAGTCGGAATCGCATCTCCCTATTTCGTGCTCCCCGCTTCTAATTCCCCAAGATCATGGCACGCATACTCATATCTACCGCAGCGCTCGCGCTCGTCGTTGTCGTTGGCGCGACTGCTCAGGGGCGTCAGCCCGACCCGGCGAAGATGGAACTCGTCCGCGAGCTTCATACCGAGCTCAGGACGTTTGCACAATCAACCATACTCCCCACGCTCCGTCAGTGGAAGGCAAAGTTGGATGGCGCGATGAGCGCTGAAGACCTGACTGCTTTGAACGGACTTCGCGATCGGACCGCCAAGCTTCGGGCTGCCATGATGGAGCACGGTCGTGCGATGAGGCAGGCGTGGGCTGCCGAGGACTATGATGCCCTTCGAAGCCATCGCGACGCCATGAAGGGATTGATGGACGAGCATCGTGCCATCATGAAGGAATTGAAGCCGCTGGCGGAGAAGTATCGCCCAACACTTGAAGAGATAGGGACGGAGGCACGCCCTGCGATGGAGGGATGGAAGACTCAAGGGAAGGATATCGTATCGAAATGGGTTGACGCCCACCGCGAGGAGCTGGGTGATCATCCGAAGCACATGATGAAGCCGGGAATGCCGATGCACCACATGTTCGGTGGAGACAAAAGGAAGGCCGTTGCAAAGTTCATGCTGTGGGATGGTAAGGATCTCCCCGAAATGCCAGGTCCCGACAAGGACGGCGGACCGAACGGCATGCCTGACGACCCTTTGAACCTCGACTAAACCACCATACAGGGGAGCTGGTACCCGATACGTACACCGCCGCGCTGATTACAGCGCGGCGGTTTTGTTTGTTGGGCTTGCCTACGATTTACTCAGTACGCCGAGAAATTCGTTGATCGTGAAGAAACTTCACGGCGCGATTCAACCGGAGACCTGGAACGACGTCTTCTGCCCCAGTTACCTCGTCGTCGCCAGGTGCGACCAGGATTTCAACCCGGCGACGGCCCCACTACAGACCGCTCCCCATGGAGGTGTGCTATGACAAGCCGTTCTTTAGCGCGTGCCCTGCCCCGTCTACTGGTTTGGGTTCCCGGAATACTCGCTCTGATTCTGACGGGCTGCTACACAGTTAACAACCACTACTACGGCACCGACGCCCCAGCGTCCGGCACTACCGCCCGGACTACCGTGAATGCCCGTGACTGCCCATGTGATCGCGACTATAGAAACGCCGACTATCCCCGCGCTTACTATCCAGCCGGAACGCCCTGCCCCGACCAACGGTCCTCGAATCCCTACTACGGCGGATACTATGCCGGCTACCCCTACTACTACCCGTGGTACTACCACGGAACACGTTACTACGGTGGACAGCCCAACCGCGGATCGGGGACGAGCGACGTAGACGACAACCCAGCCTACGTTGGTGGAGTGCCGGCGACAGAGCGCAGACCACGCGGTTCGGGTGGAGGCGAGGTTCCCCGCCGGAATGACAATGATGTGTATGCCCCAGTCGACAACCCTGTCCACGCAGGAGGACGGGAGACCGGTCAGCATCGTCACGACGGCGATACACATGCACCAACCGAGGGTGGCGTGGTTCGTGGTGGATTCGAGGGGCCGCGTGGCAATGACAACGACGCTCATGCACCCACGACCGGCCCGGTGGGGGCGGGCGATGTTGGCGCCGATCCGCGACGCGACGGAAACGATGTCCATGCGCCAACGGGGGGCGATCCACGTGAAGGTGAGGTCGAGCGCCCACGGCGCGCAGAACGCGATGTGCACGCACCGACATCCGGTTCGGAACGTCCGACGGCGGCCCGTCCGGCAACAATCCCTGCTGAGAGCGCATCGACACACGTTCCGGCAGTGTCCGAGCCTCGGCGGAGCGACAACTCCCGTTCGGCTCCAGTCGTGAACCAGACGGAGACGAGTTCGCAGCCCAGTGCCCCTGTAGCCACAGAACCTAGACGGAGCGAACCGCAACGATCGGCTCCGGTGGTCAACCAGACGGAGACGAGCGCATCAACACGTGTTCCGGTGACATTTGAGTCACGTCGACGACGAGTTGAGCGGACGGACGTATCGACTGAGGGGGAGAGCAATTCGTCCGCCTCCGAATCAGCGACCGCGGCGCCCGCGACGGCAACCCCCCAACCGGCGACGGCAGCGCCCGCGACGGCCGCACCGGCGACCGCTGCCCCTGCGACGTCACGACGCGGGAACAACTAAGAAGAGAATCCCACGAGTCCTTCTGCTTCCCCGTGCGGTCGAACCGCTCCGGCCCTCCTCCGTGTGGACCGGAGCGGTTCACATTTCGGCATGTTCACGGGAATCGGTTTTCCGCATCTTTGCCCTTTCATTTTCGTTGGTAGGAGGCCGCCGACATCCCAGTCGCGTCGATGTAACATCTGCCAACGGCTAACAGCCTCCAGCAAACATTCCATCATGTCTCTCACACGCCGCATCCTAGTTCTCCTTGCGTTTCTGGCAATCGCCTTCGCGCCGGTTGGAGCGCAGAACAATCTGCCTGATGACCAGAAACCACAGGAGCATCGAACCGCGGACGGTAAGTACACCTACTACACCGTGCCGGGCGATCCGATTGGGGCCCGCATCTATCGTCTGAAGAACGGGCTGACCGTGATGATTTCCGTCAACAGAACGGAGCCCCGAATTGAGACGTTGATCTCGACGAGAGCCGGAAGCAAGAACGATCCTGCCGATCACACGGGCCTGGCCCACTACCTGGAGCACATGCTCTTCAAGGGGTCTGATCGATTCGGTACGACGGATTGGGGGACCGAGTCGGCGTACATCAACGAAATCGAAGACCTCTACGAGCGGTACAATCAGACGAGGGACGAGGCGCAACGTCGAACGATATACCACATGATTGATTCCGTTTCCGGCGTTGCCGCACGGTATGCGATCCCGAACGAATACGACAAGATGGTCGGATCGATCGGTGCACGCGGAACAAATGCATTCACGTCGGTCGAGCAGACCACCTACGTCAACGATATCCCGGCGAATCAACTTGAGAAATGGCTGGCGATCGAGGCGGAGCGATTCCGCGCGCCGGTCTTCCGCCTCTTCCACACAGAACTCGAGGCGGTCTACGAGGAGAAGAACATTTCGCTGGACGAAGACGACTCGAAACTCTTCGAGGCGCTCAACGGGGCTCTCTTCCACAATCATTCCTATGGAACGCAGACCACGATTGGCACGATCGAGCATCTGAAGAATCCGTCGTTGAAGGCGATCCGGAAGTTTTACGACACATACTACGTTCCCAATAACATGGGAATAATTCTTGCCGGCGATCTCGATCCCGATCAGGCCATTGCCCTTATAGACAAGTACTTCGGCTCCATGACGCCGTCGCCGTCTGTTCCGCAATACACGTTCGCTCCCGAACCGACACACACGGAGCCGCAGGAAATCTCGGTATATGGCCCCGACGCCGAGCAGGTCAGAATCGCATTCCGCGCTCCCGGCGCCGGCACACGCGAGGCTCTTATTCTGGAACTCACGGATCTGATCTTCGCCTATAAGGGAGCTGGTCTTATTGATATCAATCTCAATCAACGACAAAGGGTTCTTGGAGCGGGAAGTGCGTCGCGACTCATGAAGGACTACTCTGCTCAGATCTTTACCGGAATCCCGAAGGAAGGACAGTCGTTGGAGGAGGTGAAGAATCTGATTCTGGAGCAGGTGGAACGTGTCAAACGTGGTGAGTTCGACGAGACGACTCTACGTGCGGCGATCAAGAACCTGGAGGTCGATCAGATCGGCCAGTATGAGAGCAATCCGGGGCGTGTCTACGCAATGCTCGATGCATTCGTACTCGGGACGCCGTGGGAGACCTATTCCCGGAAAATCGAGATGATGGCCGGCGTGTCGAAACAGGAGATTGTCGACTTCGCCCGGAAGTACTTCGGTAACGACTACGTCGTCGTCTACAAGCGGACGGGCGAGAACAAGAGTGTGCCGAAGGTGGAGAAGCCACCGATCACTCCAGTCCCCCTCAATCGCGATACTGTCAGCGAATTCGTCGCCAAACTTCTTTCGACGCCATCACCGTCGGTCACGCCCACCTTTGTCGATTACGAGAGGGATTTCCAGCGGACCCGGCTGAAGAACGGGAACGAACTCCTCTATCTGGAGAACGGCGAGAACCAGCTCTTTACGCTCTACTACGTGTTCGAGATGGGGAAGAAGAATGATATCTATCTCCCCATCGCCATTCGCTACCTGGAATATCTGGGTACGAACAAAGCATCCGCCGAACAGCTAGCCCGATCATTCTTCCAGCTCGGAGCGCAGTTCAACGTATCGGTTTCAGACGATCGCGTCTATGTCTCGCTGACAGGACTTCGCGAGAGCTTCATTCCCGCACTGAAGCTCTTCGAGGATCTTCTTGCGAACGCCAAGCCCGACGAGAATGCGTTGAAAGAATTGATTGGTCAACAGATGAAGCTTCGCTCCGACGCAAAACTCGACAAGAACTCAATTCTCTGGGGCGGGCTGTTCAACTACGCGCGATATGGAAAGGACAACCCATACACGCTCGTTCTCTCCGACAAGCAACTACAGGGATTGAAGGCGAAAGATCTCGTCTCCCGCATTCACTCGCTCCTGGACTATAAGCACACGGTCCTCTACTACGGTCCGGCGCCGATGGGGGACGTGGCGAAGCAGTTGAATCAGTACCATCGTCTGGAGAAAGCGCTGGATTATCCTCCCGCGAAAACGTTCACTCATCCTGAATCGGAAAAGGTGGTCTATTTCCTGAACTACGACGGGATGGTGCAGGCCGAGGTGATCTGGCTCAATAAGCAGGGGGCGTACGACCCGAAGGTCGTTCCTGCGGCCTCCCTGTTCAATCAATACTATGGTGGCGACATGTCGTCCGTAGTGTTTCAAGAGATTCGTGAATCAAAGGCGCTGGCGTACAGCACATTTGCGGCCTATGATACCCCCGACCGGAAGGATGATCCCTTCTACGCCATTGCATACATCGGGACGCAGGCCGATAAATTGAACGACGCCATCCCCGCGATGAACAACATCCTGCGAAATATGCCGCTGAACGAAGGATCATTTATCCAGGCGCGCGAGGCGTTGCGAAACAGGCTACAGACCTCACGGGTCGTGCGTACGTCGATCCTCTTTAATTATCTGGATGCTCGAAAAATGGGGCTCGATCACGACATCCGACGCGATACCTACGGGCGTCTGGACGGCATGACGCTCGACGAGCTGAAGCGCTTCCACGATTCCCGCTTCACTTCCGACAATTACACACTTGCTGTCATGGGAGACAGGACGAAAGTCGATCTGAAGGCCCTCGCCCGTTACGGCCGTGTCGTCGAACTCTCGTTGAAGGATGTGTTCGGGTACTAGGCAGGGAGTAGCGAATGGGGAGTAGCGAGTAGGTCGTAGTTGTGGCTGGTAACGCACGACATGTCGTGCGGGGAGCAGGGCGGAGGGGACAAGCTTGAGATATGAAATATGAAATATGAAGAATCGCGGATGCAGGATGCGTCGGTGCATGCAATGAATTCTTCAGGCCCGACGCGCGCCTTCAGGTGCTGCGATGGAGCCCGCCTATCGACGGACGGCCGCCTACCTCTCTGATACTGCGTTTTGAGGTACGTCGGCAAGACGATCCCCGCCCACCGGATATCGAACGTCCGCCGCTGCGGATATCGAACGTCCGCCGCTGCGGATATCG
>CAYWXV010000034.1:0-1352 GCA_964462535.1 uncultured Alphaproteobacteria bacterium | reverse complement strand
ATATCGAACGTCCGCCGCTGCGGATATCGAACGTCCGCCGCTGCGGATATCGAACGTCCGCCGCTGCGGATATCGAACATCCGCTCCCGGCAGGCGTCTAACGTCCGCGCGAGCGGACATCTAACCGCGTCGCGATCTAACATCCGCCTCGGCGGATATCTAACGTCCGCGCGAGCGGACATCTAACCGCGTAGCGATCCAACCTCTTGACCCCGATTCGCGAACAGAACGCCGACTCCATCTGCGTACTCGATCAACGGCTCCTTCCGTTTCGGAGCGTCGAGCGGGAGTTGCGGAGTGTGGATGATGTGGTCGAGGCGATTCGTGAGATGGTCGTTCGGGGGGCTCCGTTGATCGGCGTGACGGCCGCGTACGGTCTCTGGTTTGCCGCGTCTGAGCATGGACCGGGCCCGGCGTTGCACGATGCCGCGTCAAGGCTGCTGGCCTCACGTCCCACCGCAATCAATCTTGCATGGGCCGTCGGAAAGGGGATGGCGGCTATCGAGGGGATGAACGATCCCGAGGAAGTAGAGCGGACGCTTCTTGGGATGGCGCGGGAGATAGCGGAGAGCGAGCGGGAGGCGTGCAGGATGATCGGCGAGCATGGCGTCGTTCTGATCGAAGAGATCGCGCGGCGGAAAGAGGGGAGGGTGAACATCCTGACGCACTGCAATGCCGGCTGGCTAGGTTGCACGGGTTATGGCACCGCGACGGCGCCGATCTATCTGGCGCATGACCGGGGAATCGATCTTCACGTCTGGGTCGATGAGACGCGACCACGCAACCAGGGGAGTCGTCTGACTGCCTGGGAGCTTGCACAGGCCGGTGTTCCGCACACCGTGATCGCCGACAACGTCGGTGGACATCTGATGCAGCACGGCATGGTCGATCTCTGCATCGTCGGATGCGACAGGGCGACTCGACGCGGAGACGTCTGCAACAAGATCGGCACCTACCTGAAAGCCCTCGCGGCCCACGACAATGGCGTCCCTTTCTACGTCGCCCTTCCCACAAGCACCATCGACACGTCGATAGACGACGGCATCGCCGAAATCCCGATCGAACAACGAAGCGGTGATGAAGTCCGACTGATGGAAGGACTGGACGAAGAGGGCGAGCTTCGAACGATCACCATTATTCCTCCCGAAACCCCCGTTGCCAACTACGCCTTCGACGTCACACCCGCCCGGCTGGTGACCGCGCTTATCACCGAGAAGGGGATCAGAGAATTAGGAATGAAGAATTAGGAATGAGGAATGGCGGAGCAATCGACGGGGTTAATTAAGAATTACGAGAATCGATTCGGCGAGCCACTTAAAAACGCGGAGACAAGAGTCAATGCCCTCCCGCCT
>CAYWXV010000033.1:3504-28024 GCA_964462535.1 uncultured Alphaproteobacteria bacterium | reverse complement strand
GGTAGAATGCAAGCTTCCCAAGCTTGACGTCGCGGGTTCGATCCCCGTCTCCCGCTCCATTGCCTCACGACGATCCCTCGGTACCTCGCTTCTATTCCGTCGCAGCCCCCACGCTGGCGTTCACACATCGACGGAGTTCGTGCATCGTATCGGCTGCCCAAAGGCACCACGACGAGCTGCCGTGTGCCCACGACTTACCCTTGATACGCCTATAGACCCAGGATACCTGCTGCACACATGCTGACCTCAACTCAGGTGGTTACATCCACGAGGGGCTGAGACATGTGTGTCTGGAATCCAATTCGCAACACGCCACTCGTGTACAGGAGTCGGGTATGCCATCCTTCCTCTATGTCCTCAGGAGCTCCACCACCGGGAGCTACGTAATCGGCTCGACAAACAACCTCGAAGAGAAGCTAGAACACCAGAACAGCGCCATCGGGAATGGCCGCCAGGCAGCTGGTCCGTGGGAGTGTGTCTACGTCGAGGTGTGCGATTCGCTCGAACTTGCGCGGCAGCGGGAGAGGTTCCTGAAAAGCGAGGAGGGAGTCGAGGAGAAGATCCGCATCCTCTACACTCCGGTTGTGTCACCGAACGAGTCGAGCAGGCGCCCCAGTCCCTGAAGTGTCCGAGGGTCCACATTCACTGCGGTCATTCGATCCCGCTGTCGTGGGTCATGCTGACCACAATGAATTCCTCATCGCCCGCTTCCAACGTCAGTCGACCGAATCCGCGACTGATCAGCGTTGCACCTAGTCGATCGACGAGAATCCGCTCCGCGTCCGCGGGGTGCGTCGTGTAGAGGATGGTGCAGGGTTTTCTACCCTCCTCGACGTCAAGGTCCATTTCCTCTTCACCGGGATGCTCGGGTTGAAGGCGGATGGAGGCAATGGCGTCGTGCAGCATGTGGCGCGATGTGTCCACACCCACCAACTGAAGGCCAAGTTCCGCCTCGGGCGTGGGCATGTCCCGCATCTCCAGTCGCAGAATCTCCAGGTCCGTTTCCCGGTCCCCGGTTATCGGGATCGTCACGAGTGGGTACGAAACCTTCCTGAGGAGGTAGAGGAACGGCGTGAAATGCTGCCCTTCAATCTCCTCAATCGCATTCTCCACCTTCTCGGCCAGATTGGCCAGCTCCAGCAGATCCCTCTCGGCGGTTGTCGAGTCGTTGATGAGTTCGGTGATGTTGAGGTAGAGCCGCGTCTCACCTGGATTGTTAGCCAGCCAGTTCCGAAAAACGCGGAACGGGGCAAGTACCTCGCGGAAATACCGATTGTAATTCCAGGCCGCCATTCCCTTGTCGAGCATGATGAGGGCATCTCCCACCGTTGTCTCGAAGTAGTAATCCGGGCCATCCACATGAAGGCTGCTCGAGGAGGCCGAGACCGCGAACGCCCATGTCATCGGAATCGACTGGCGTTGCGAGGCGATCGCCTTGGATGTTTCGCCGGGTCCGGCGGGGGAGAGGATCAGATAGGAGCGGGGGACCATGTTGTTCTGGGATCGTGTATCGTCGTTTTTGAGTCGGCAAATATATGCTTACCGGGACGCCCCGCGGTTGTCTATTCGTTACCCGGACGCCCCTCATTTATTACATCCGGCGTGCTGTTGGCACCCTATTTTTGTCGGCTATGATCACTCGAGACGACATTCGGAACATCGCCATCATTGCCCATGTCGACCATGGGAAGACCACACTTGTCGATCAGCTCCTCAGGCAGAGTGGTGCCTTTCGTGATAACCAACAGGTTGCCACACGGGTCATGGATTCTAACGACCTGGAGCGCGAAAAGGGCATCACCATTATGGCCAAGAACACGGCCGTGCAGTGGAAGGATGCGCGCATCAATATCGTCGACACGCCCGGGCACGCAGATTTCGGTGGCGAGGTCGAGCGGACCCTGATCATGGTGGATGGAGTACTGTTGCTCGTGGATGCCGCGGAGGGTCCACTTCCCCAGACGCGGTTTGTGCTGAAGAAATCACTTGAGCTGGGACTCAAGCCGATCGTAGTCGTCAACAAGATTGATAGGAAGGACGCCCGTCCATATGAAGTACTTGATGAAGTCTTCGAGTTGTTCTTGAACCTGGGGGCTTCAGAAGAACAGTTGGATTTCCCGTCGATCTACACGAACGCGCGGGAAGGGAAATCTCGGCTGGAAATGGATGGTCCAGAGTTCAATCTGGACCCATTGTTCGATCTGATTCTGACGCACGTTCCACCCCCGAAGGGCGACCCCGGCGGCGACTTCCAGATGATCGTCACGTCGGTCGATTGGAACGACTACCTGGGGCGCATCGCTATTGGACGGGTCTTCCATGGCGAAGTCCGTCAGGGCGAGACGGTCTGTCGTCTGGCTGGCGAAGGTGTGGCGGAGCGCCTCCGGATCACCAAGCTCTTCAGCTATTCCGGACTGAAGCAAATCGAGGCCGAATCGGCGACCGTGGGTGAGATCATTGCGGTGGCCGGCAGCGACAACTTCAATGTTGGAGAGACGCTTGCAACCGGCGATGATCCCCAGCAGCTCCCGTATGTCACGATCGACGAGCCGACGATCTCGATGACATTCATGGTCAACGATTCGCCGATGGCTGGGCGTGAAGGGAAGTTCGTGACCAGCCGCAACCTCCGCGATCGCCTCTGGCGTGAAATGCGAGCGAACGTCTCCATGAAAGTTGAGCCAACGGAGAGCCCCGATCAGTTCCTTGTGAAGGGGCGCGGAGAACTTCAGATGGCGATTCTGATCGAGACCATGCGCCGCGAGGGGTACGAGTTCCAGGCCTCCCGTCCCGAGGTCATCGTCAAGGAAGTTGATGGTGTGATGTCGGAGCCGGTGGAGCATGTGGTAGTCGACGTAGCCGACGAGTACGCGGGGACCGTAATCGATCAGCTCGGGCGTCGGTCAGGCGAGATGCGGAACATGACGAGCGCTAACGGTGCAACACGTATGGAATTCGTCGTCCCGTCACGCGGACTCATCGGATTCAGAAGCCAGTTTCTCACCGAGACGCGTGGCACGGGGATGCTCCACCAGATCTTTCACGGATACCAGCCGTTCAAGGGCGCCATGCCGGGCCGGCAGCGTGGCGTGATCGTGTCGCTCGAGTCGGGTGAAACGACGGGGCACGCACTGGAAAGCACGCAGGAGCGAGGGCGCCTCTTCCTGGGGCCCGGCGTCGAGGTCTATCCTGGTATGATCGTGGGGGAGAACGCACGCGAGGACGACATGGTCGCCAATGTCTGCAAGAAGAAGCATCTGACGAACATGAGGGCAAGCGGATCGGAAGGGGCGGTCCGACTGGAGACACCCGTCGATATGTCGCTGGAGCAGTACATCGAGTACATCGGCGAGGATGAGCTGCTCGAGGTCACTCCCAAGTCTCTCCGTCTCAGGAAGAAGATTTTGGACCACACGATGCGTATGCGCGACAGAAAGCGGAAGATGGACCTGGAGGGCGCAAAGAGCTGACCCCCGGACACCGATGCCGCATTCGGGCCCCCATCCGCGCTTGACCGTGCTTGCCGTCAAGTGGATGTTATATAAATTCCGAGCGGTCTTCCTCCATTCCTCCTTCTTACCACGAATCGCTCCAGACCCGTGCCCGACGATCAGAAGGAACTGCATTCGCAGACGGATCATTTCGCCGACAGCCCGGAGGCTGCCGATGAAGGGATGTTTGAGGAACCTGCAGAGGACGAAGCCCGCGTGCGCACGATTGGCGTAGGCGTCTCGATAGCCATTATGCTCGCCGTCGCCGGCACCTTTGTCTTCAACACGATCTCGCACGGAACACCAGCCGTTGACGGCGGAGCGGACGAACGCGCTCGAGCCGCGTTCATGCCTCTTCCGTCGCTCGTCCTCAGTAGAATGAAGGTGCGCGACACCGTCTACACCACCGACTCGCTCTACCTCGACGTCAATCTTGCCAAGCAGACGGTTGCTGTCCGATTTCGCGATGGTTCGTCTCGCCGTTTCCTGATCTCGAGTGGCAACCCCTATATCCGTGAGGGAATGTCGACGCCGGTGGGTGTGTACACGGTCCAGAACCAGGTGCCGATGGCGCTGTCAAAGCAGTTCAACAACGCGCGTCTCCATCACTGGATCGGCGTTCAGGGGGGTGTCGGGTTTCACGGACTTGACGGAAGTGGCTATTACGGAAATCTCGGTGTGCGCCCATCGTCGCATGGCTGCATCCGTATGTCCCGCGAGGAGATAGCCCAGATGTACAAGCTGGTTCATCCCGGTGCGCTGATTGTGATTCACTATGGAAGTCCCGCGCGGGTGGTGGCGTTCTGCGAGCCGTCGGACACGGTGGGATCACAGGTGATCGATTCGGCGGCGGTGTATGACCGTGGGCTCGGGACAGACCGCATGGCGAGTCTGATGGGGGGAACCTACTGGACCAAACCTGTACGGCGGCTTGTCCATCTGGCCGGTCAGCGGTTCAGGTGGGGAATGCAGATTGGTGACGCCGACAAGATCCCGAAGCAGCAACTCCCCGAGTCTCCTTTCCTTGCCGACTTCGCACAACACATTCCCGTTGTGCAGTCGGACGTAGTTGCCCTTCGCAACGACAGATATGCGGGCCGACTCGCCGATACGCTGAGAGCCATTGCAATGAGGGAGCGGATGGCGGACTCCACTGACCGTACCTCGGGCATGATGGGGGACTAGCGATCACTCAGGGGGCGCCGATGGAATCTGAGTAGTACCGTTCGAACGACCGGATACCGTTGTATATGGCGGCGGCCAGTTTCTTTCTACCACCTGCACTTTTCAAGACCCTCACGTCCCGTTCGTTCGAGAGGTAACCTAGCTCGATCAGCACCGCCGGCATCGCCGCCCCGACCAGCACCAGGAAGCCTGCCTGGTGAACGCCACGATCAGGAATCGATGTAGCCCCCTTGAGACTCGAACGGATACGATCCGCGGCCTCCTCGCTGAAACGAACGAACGCAGTCTGGGCCATGGTAGCTACGATTTCGGCATCGGTGCCACCACCATATCTCTGTTGATTCCCTTCGAATCTGATAGCTCCGTTCTCTGCAGCTGCAACACGGGCTGCGTCGTCACTTCTCCCGGGGCGGAGGATGTATACCTCGTGCCCGGTGGCAGGGTTGGGGCGCGTGGGCATCGAATTGCAGTGAATGGAGATGAAGAGTCTCCCTTCCGCTGCGTTGGCGATCTGGCCCCGCCGATAGAGCTCCACGAAGGAATCGTCTGCCCGGGTCATGATCACCTTGACGCCTGGCATACCAGCGCGAATGCGTTTACGCACCTCCAGCGCCACCGCCAGGGTAACGTCCTTCTCCCGCACTCCTCCCAGCCCGATGGCACCGGGATCCTTCCCACCATGACCGGCGTCGATCACTACTGTAGTCAGGCTCCACCGATTGCGCCGTGTCGTACCTGAAGGCCGTGGATCGGCTTCATTGGCACTCCCGGTGGCGGGCGAAGAACGATTCGAAGTCGACAACACTACTTGGACCGTTACCCTGCCAGATTCACGGTTCGTGACCGCAATACTCTTCACGCGTGCATCGAACACCACATCGGTAACCAGGACGTCACCCCGTTCGATACGCGATCGGATACTCGCAACGCCGGGACGGACGGTGGCGGAAGAGAGCGCGGCCGATGTGGCGGAGAGGGACTTCATGCGGACCTGCGCCGCACGTTCCCCCTTCTTTTCGACGACGACGACCGCTGCCTTGCCGTTCAGGAGAAACGTAATGGAAGCCCCGCGACCACCCGGCATGACCGCGATGTCGCGCAGTGCAGCTGTCTGCCCCCAAAGGGGGACGTCAGCACCGGTAACGAGGAGGAGCGCCGCAAGGATGAGCGACCTGACGGGGAGGGGCACCGGACCTAGCGATAGTTAGTGAACTGCATGTCGAACGGGAGATCCGAATCTTTCAGCATCTGAATACACTCCTGAAGATCGTCCTTCGACTTTCCGGTCACGCGCACCTGGTCATCCTGGATCTGCGCCTGGACTTTCAGACCGAGGTCCTTGATGAGCTTCGTGATCTTCTTGGCGTTCTCCTTGTCGATTCCGGACTGTAGCGTGATCAATTGCCGGGCTACGTCGTGAGAACCATGCTCGATCTCTCCGTAGCTCAACGACTTCAGGCTGATGCCCCGTTTCACAAGCTTGGATTCCAGGACGTCTACCACCTGCTTCAAGCGAAAGTCGCTGTCCGATTCCACGGCGATCTTGCCATCTTTTCGATCCAGCTCAATCGAGGAGTTGCTCCCCTTGAAATCGTACCGCTGGGTGATTTCCCGGGCGGCTTGATTGACGGCGTTGTCGGCCTCCTGAAGGTCGACCTGTGACACGATATCGAACGAGAATGATGATGCCATGCGCCAAAGGTATGGAGAGGGGATGCGTTATTACAATCGAACCGATAGCGAGCTTGCCCCGTTCCGGTTATTTCTTCACATTGCGCCCCCTAAGAGGCTGTTGAAACGCGCTCGATCTCTACGTTGCGCTCCTCATCGCTCAGTGCGGCGGGCCTCCGCTACGCCTCATTCGATCGTTGTCGCGCACCTTGAACGCGCCTGATTTCAACAGCTTTGTGATGTGACAGTTACTCGCCAGTCTGCTAGAGACTGTTGAAGCACTTCGAGAGCGCCGGTCGCTCTCACATGTAATGCGACCTATGTCGCGATGTGCAGCTGACGATCGCGTTTCTTGAAACAGCGATCAGTGTGGCGCCATCGCGCCATCGTCAGACCTCCCAACGCGCGTTGCCCGTCGGGCGCCAGCGAATCCCCGATCAGCCGCCTCCTCCGTCAGGAGAGCGTTCACACCGATTCCCGAACTACACTCGATTTTATGGAAAGCATTGCCGTTCTCTTCGGAATGGAGCAGACATTCCCACCGGCGCTTGTGGAAGCGATAAACCGGCGTGGCGCAGATGTGCGTGCCGAGTTCCTGCAGGTTGGTGGTGTCCGACTGGAGGAAGCCAGTCGATACACAGTCATCATCGACCGGATATCGCAGGATATCAAGTTCTATCGAGCAATGCTGAAGCATGCTGCATTGAATGGAACGCGCATCATTAACAACCCGTTCTGGTGGTCGGCAGACGACAAGTTTTTCAACTACGCGCTGGCTCAGAAACTCGGCGTCGCAGTTCCGAAGACGGTACTCCTTCCATCAAAGGATCATCCACCTGAGACGTCGGCACAGTCGATGCGCAACCTGGATTTCCCGTTGGATTGGGAAGGCATCTTTGATTACGTCGGGTTCCCGTCGTGGCTGAAGCCGTTTGACGGAGGTGGGTGGCGCCATGTCTACAAGGTCCATTCACCCGACGAGTTCTTCAAGGCGTACGATCAGACGGGCGACATTTGCATGACGCTGCAGGCAGGAGTGGAGTTCGAAGAGTACTACCGCTGTTATGTCGTTGGTCGCAAGTATGTCCACATCATGCCGTACGAGCCCCGTAACCCGCACCATCTTCGGTACGAGGCCGGTTTCCAGCCGAGCGACGCCATGCGCGAACGACTGACGCGCGACTGCCTTTCGTTGTGCCAGGCTCTTGGATACGATATCAACACTGTCGAATTCGCTGTTCAGGATGGCATTCCGTACGCGATCGACTTCATGAATCCGGCCCCCGACGGTGAACGAACCTCGGTTGGCGAAGAGAACTTCCAGTGGTTCGTGGAGACGGTGGCGACCTACGCAATTGAAGAGGCGTTGAAAGGGAAGGCCACGCCATCCGAATACCGATGGAGTACGTTCCTTTCCGGACCAAGCCACGACACCGACAACGGCGCTCGGGCAGGCTCGAAGAAGGCCTCCCGCAAGGCAACGTGATCATCCCATTTCACCGTCGATACTAAAAGCATATGGCACTTGCCTTTGGTAGCCATTCCTCGAAAACCTCGATGATGGGACGCGATCCCTACGAGAGGCCCAGCTTCTCCCTGGGCGTCGAGGAAGAGTACATGGTCATCGATCCCGTGACGCGGGAGCTGAAGTCGCATCTGGAGTTCGAGCTCCTTTCGCGCGGTAAGGCCGTGCTCGAGGAGCACGTCAAACCGGAGATGCATGGGTCGATGCTCGAGATCGGTACGCCGGTCTGCAATGACGTCGACGACCTCTACGATCAGCTTCGCCGCATCCGCTCCGTGGTCCGCTACCTCACAGCCCAGAACGGGTTGAAGTTCGGCGCCTCCAGCACGCATCCATTCAGCCATTGGGATAAGCAGGAAATCTATCCCGACGAGCGGTACAAGATGATGGTGGAGGATATGCAGTTACTCGCGCGTGCGCTGGTAATCTTCGGCATGCATGTTCATGTCGGGATCGAGAACCGTGAGACGCAGATCCACATCATGAACGAGATGCGGTACTTCCTCCCGCATATCCTTGCCCTTACCGTGAACTCACCATTCTGGACCGGGTACGAGACGGGGTTGAGGAGCTATCGATCAAAGGTGTTCGAACGGTTCCCCCGCACCGGCATGCCGGACACGTTTCAGAGCTACGGCGAGTACCAGGCGTTCGTCGACCTTCTTGTCCGAACGAACTGCATCGACAACGCAAAGCGCATCTGGTGGGACATCAGACCCCATCCCAACTTCCCGACGCTCGAGATCCGGATCTGCGATCTTCCAATGACCCTGGACGAGACGGTCACAATCGCCGCTCTAATCCAGGCTGTTGCTGCAAAGCTCTTCACGCTATACCGCAAGAACCTCTCGTTCCGTGTCTACAGTCGTGCACTGATCATGGAGAACAAGTGGCGCGCGGTCCGCTACGGACTCGATGGCAAGCTCATCGATTTCGGTCGGCAACAGGAGAAGAACGCCCGCGACCTGATTCGCGAGCTTCTTGTTTTCATCGACGACGTCGTTGACGACCTTGGAAGTCGTGAGCACATCGAGCGGGTCAACACGATTCTGGAAGATGGTACCGGCGCGGCCCGACAGTTGAAAGTCTATCGGGAGAATGGAAACGACCCGAAGGCCGTTGTGGACTATATCTTGAGCCAGACAGAGTTGGGATTGCTCGATGACCCCGCGGAGTTCATGCCGACCGTGCAGGCGCCCAGCCAGAGTACCGTCGAGGAGAGGAACTCGTCCAAGTTGAACCCCGGCAAGACGATCGGCTGAGAGCGATGTCCTTCGAGCAGATCTTCGATCGCATTGCACGTATGATGCGGTCGATTGGAGGGGAGACCCGCACCAGCGATGACCTTCGGCGCGCACAGGAGTTGATCGATGAGGCGAACAGGCGCGACCGGGGGGAGAAGGTGAAAGCTGATGAGGTCGACGAAGCGGAGAAAGCGCGGCTCCGTGCCGTGATATCCGCCATTCGACGTCTTGGACTCGAACCGCCTGTTACGCTCGATCAGGCAACACGGGCGTGGAGGGCCGAGCTCCATCGCGTCCACCCCGACCGCCACGAGCACCTCGGCAGCCGTGAGAAGGAAGAGAGCGCGCAGAGGACGAGGGAACTGAATGAAGCCTACGCAATCGTCAAGGAGCACTTTACATGGAACCGGTAATTCTAGGCATAATAGTCGTCGTTGGCATTATTGGCCTATCGTTCTTCTTCTATTTCTTCCCCTTTGGGCTCTGGATCACGGCGCTGTCGGCAGGGGTTCGCGTAGGGATATTCTCACTCGTGGGGATGCGTCTCCGAAAGGTCCCTCCCTCGGTGATCGTCAATTCGAAAATCACCGCTCAGAAGGCCGGGCTCGACGTCTCGCTCAATCAACTCGAATCCCATTTTCTTGCGCAGGGTAACGTACAGAAGGTGGTGACCGCGCTCATCTCGGCTGACAAGGCCTCCATCCACTTGTCGTGGGAGCGAGCAACGGCGATCGATCTGGCGGGGCGAGATGTCCTTGACGCCGTGAAGCTCTCCGTGAACCCAAAGGTTATCGAGACGCCACCTGTTGCCGCCATGGCACGCAACGGTATCCAGGTACGCGCGATTGCGAAGGTGACGGTTCGGGCGAACATCGACCGCCTTGTCGGTGGCGCCGGTGAGGAGACGATCGTGGCGCGCGTTGGTGAGGGCATCGTTACGACCATCGGCTCGAGCGATACACACAGCCTGGTACTGGAGAATCCTGATAGGATTTCGAAGGTGGTTCTCGAGAAGGGGCTCGATGCCGGGACCGCGTTTGAGATTCTCTCCATCGACATCGCCGACGTCGACGTTGGTGAGAACATCGGTGCCAAGCTTGCCAGCGACCAGGCGCAGGCAGACCTGTCGGTGGCGCGGGCGAAGGCCGAGGAACGACGCGCGGCTGCCGTTGCCGTTGAACAGGAGATGAAGGCGAGAGTGCAGGAAATGCGCGCCAAGGTAATCGAGGCCGAGGCCCAGGTCCCAATGGCCATGGCGGAGGCGCTACGCAATGGATCGATCGGTGTCATGGACTACTATTCGTTGAAGAATGTTCAGGCAGATACGTCCATGCGCGAGTCGCTCTCGCAGAAAACCGGGCGGCCGGGTGATGAGAAGCAGGACGGCTGACCGATGAAGGCTCTTATCACGGCCGGTGGACGAGGGACGCGCCTCCGTCCTCTAACCCACACGCAGAACAAACACCTGATACCGGTCGCGAACAAGCCGATCCTCCGTTACGCCCTCGACGCCGTCATCGACTCCGGTATCACCGACATCGGTATTGTCGTCGGCGTCGATAACGGGCACGAGGTTCAACAGGCATTCGGCGACGGCTCAGCCCTGGGTCTCTCCATTACCTACATCTGGCAGGAGGCTCCCCTGGGACTGGCGCATGTCGTCAAGATCTCAAGGGACTTCATCGGGGATTCGCCGTTTGTCTTCTATCTGGGCGACAACATCGTTGTTGGTGGGATTCGACGCTTCATTGACGAGTTCCTGGAACAGAAGCTGGACTGCTACCTGACGCTGGCCCGGGTGCGAGACCCTGAGCGATTCGGTGTCCCGGAGTTCAACGAGGCGGGGGCAATCACCAGCGTCGTCGAGAAGCCACGAGTTCCGAAGTCACCGTTCGCTGTCAGCGGTATCTACATTTACGGTCCGGCGATCTTCAGTGCGGTCAACGCGATCGCCCCCAGCGAGCGCGGCGAACTGGAGATCAGTGACGCCCACGACTACCTCCTTCGAAACGGATATGCCGTGGGGCACGGGGAGATCACCGGCTGGTGGAAGGATACCGGGATGCCGAGTGATCTGCTGGAAGCCAACCGGCTCGTCCTCAGCCGGATCGACGAGAGAATCGCTGGTCTGGTCGACGCGGAGAGCGACATCGCTGGTGCGGTGGTGATCGAGGAGGGGGCCGAAGTGATCGCAAGCCGCGTGCGCGGACCAGCCATCATCGGCCGCGGCTCCCGCGTCGTTGACTCGTACGTTGGCCCATACAGCTCTATCGGGGAGAATTGTCATCTGGAGGCGTGCGAGGTCGAGTACTCCATCCTCATGGATCGCGTAACCGTGCGCTCGGTCGATACCAGGATCGAAGGCTCGATTCTCGGCAACGAGTCCGTCATCTGCCGTGGCGTGGCCAAACCCCACGTTCAGCGCTTCGTGCTCGGGGAACAGAGCCGTGTTGAGCTTGTCTAGCACGATCCCCCTCACCTGTCCGTCATTGGACTATCATGCTCGTCATTCCGGCCATAGAGATCCGCAACGGTTGTTCGTGTCGAACGATCGAGTGCATCGAGAGCGACGTCTACTCGGACGACCCTTCTGCCCTCGCCCTCTTGTGGCGCCGCGAGAACGCGAAGACGATCCACCTGTACGATCACGACGGGGTCTATACCGGCTCGATTGCGAATCGCGAGACCATTCTCGGCGCCGCGACGGCTGCACAGGTTCCAGCGGAGCTTGTCGCCCGCTTCCGTGACGTCGACGAGTGTGCCGACTGGCTTGACTCCGGTATCTACAGGATCTTCGTTCACGACCTCATTCTCCTGGATCCATCCGGCGTTGGCGACCTCGTGAAGCGATACGGTCAGTCGCGAGTCTGCGCGGGCGCAATTACACGTGACGGGCGCGTCAGCTCAACGTGGCGGTCAATTCCGGAGATCCCGGTTGAGGAATTTGCGCAGCGGGGTGTGGAACTGGGAATGTGTCGCCTCTTCTTTACCGATCGAGATTACGAGGGCGTTCTCAACGGACCCAACCTCGTCGTCCTCCGCGCGCTTGCAAACGCCACGTCCCTCCGCATCACCGCGGCCGGGGGTATCGCCACCATTGGACACCTGCTCGGAATTCAGGAACTGGAGAGTTCAGGTGTCGATTCGGTCGTGATTGGAAGGGCGTTTTACGAGAATCGATTCCCATGTCAGGAGCTCTGGCGAGACATTGAGATCAAGCGGAAGAAGGAGGGGAGCGAATGGAAGAACGGTGTCTCGACTGCCCGGCTTGTGCGTGACCCTGAACTACGAGGAAGCACGAGGGAGTCATGAGCGCTCCGCCTCTGGCGGTCCGGCTTCGGCCCACAGCGCTGGACCAGGTGGTCGGACAGGAGCACCTGCTCGGCCCCGGAAAGCCGCTCGATCGTATGGTCAGGTCCGGTCGTCTCCGTTCCATGATCCTCTGGGGTCCCCCCGGTGTCGGCAAAACCACCATAGCCCGCCTGCTGGCAGATTCAGTTGGAGCGTCTTTCGAACAGCTCTCCGCCGTTAGTTCCGGTGTGCGGGAGCTTCGAGCGTTGCTCGATCAGGGGCGAGAAACGCAGCGGAACGGTGGTACGCTTGTCCTTTTCCTCGACGAGATTCACCGCTTCAACAAAGGGCAGCAGGATGCATTGCTTCCGGCAGTAGAAGAGGGGTGGATTGTTCTGATTGGCGCCACTACCGAGAACCCTTCCTTCGAAGTCAACCGGCCACTCCTCTCGCGCACATCAGTCTTTACGCTGAAGTCACTCGATGTCCAGGCGCTGCGCACCCTCATCGAACGTGCCATATCCACCGCGCCTGAACTGCAGACCATCGCTGTCGATGACCCTGATCTCCTCATGCTCCTCTCCGGAGGTGACGGTCGGAAACTCCTGACCGGCCTCGAGCTGGCTCGCGATCTGCTGGAACAGGGCGAAGTATCGATAACCGGAGACCACCTGCGGTCCGCCTTCTCCAGTCGTCAGATGTATGATCAAGGAGGTGAGGCGCATTACGATACGATCAGCGCATTTATCAAGAGCGTCCGTGGGAGCGACCCCGACGCGGCACTCTTCTACCTGGCTCGGATGATAGAGTCGGGCGAAGATCCACTCTTCATCGCACGTCGTCTTGTGATTCTGGCAAGCGAGGACATTGGCAATGCGGACCCGTACGGCATCACGCTGGCTGTCGCAGTAATGGCGGCGGTTGAACGTGTTGGTATGCCCGAAGGGCGGATCGTCCTGGCGCAGGGGACGACATACCTGGCAACGGCCCTCAAATCAAATGCGAGCTACCTGGCGATTGAGCAAGCTCTGACGGATGCACGCGAGCGGGGCCATCTGATGCCGCCACTCCATCTTCGAAACGCCCCGACGTCTCTGTTGAAGGGACTCGGCTATGGTCGAGGGTACCAGTATGCCCACGATCACCCTGGAGCCTTCGTCCACCAGAGCTACCTCCCCGAAGACCTGGAAGGACGCGTCTACTATCGCCCGACCGAGTATGGGCGTGAGAAGACCATCGGCGAACGATTGAAGCAGCTCTGGCCAGAGCGTCACCCCTAGCACGAGTGTTTAGGGACCCAGATTGAGACGATGTTCACACCGCGCG
Source organism: uncultured Alphaproteobacteria bacterium (assembly GCA_964462535.1). Lineage (GTDB taxonomy): Bacteria > Bacteroidota > Ignavibacteria > OLB7 > OLB7 > CAYWXV01. The sequence continues at coordinate 14,291 of CAYWXV010000033.1, read as the reverse complement.
ACGAGGAGCGAATGGCGAGTGCCGGAGGTACGCCTCAGTGCGTGATGAGAAGTGCATCGCAGAGGTCGCGCGCATCTCAATGGCGTCCTGACGGCGACTGTCGCCAACGCGCCCCGCGTCCGCCGCGGGCAGACTATCCCAGACCGATTGCCTGCGAGTCCCGATAGCGGACGCGGGATTCCCCTTCCACAGTACTCTCCTTCACGATCCATATGCGTACCGACTTCCTCGTGCTTGGCACCGGCATTGCCGGATTGACATTTGCGTTGCGTGCGGCGCGCCTGGGCTCGGTCACAATCATCACAAAGAAGGAGCGGGCTGAGTCGAACACCAACTACGCACAGGGGGGAATTGCCGCGGTGATGGGGGAGGATGACAGCTTTGAACGACACGTCGACGATACGCTGGTAGCGGGTGCCGGTCTCTGCAACCGAGAAGCCGTGGAGGCGATCGTCCGAGAGGGCCCGGATCGCATTCGCGAACTGGTGGATCTCGGAACCGCCTTCACGCTGAACATCGAGGGGGAGCTTGATCTTGGGAGAGAGGGAGGACACTCGCGGCATCGCATCGTTCATGCCGCCGACCTCACAGGGAGAGAAGTGGAGAGGGCCCTTCTGGCGGCTGTGGCGGCCAACGACAACATTCGAGTGATCGAGCATGTCGCAGCCGTCGAGCTGATAACGGAACATCACATCCCGGAGGCTCGCTCGCTGGGAGTACGCCATCGTCGCTGTTACGGTGTATACGCGCTCGATCGGGAGAGTGGGACCGTATCGCCGATAATAGCGAGACGTACCATGCTTGCTTCCGGTGGGTCGGGACAGATCTATCTGCACTCAACGAATCCGTCCATCGCCACCGGAGACGGCGTGGCCATGGCCTGGCGGGCGGGTGCGCTGATCGCAAACATGGAGTTCGTCCAGTTTCACCCGACGAGCCTTTACGCACCCCAGCGACCCGGAACATTCCTCGTCACCGAAGCCGTACGTGGAGAGGGGGCAATTCTGAGGAACGGAGCAGGGGAGAGGTTTATGGAGCGATACGACGAGCGTTTGGAGCTCGCCCCGCGCGACATCGTTGCTCGCGCAATCGATGCCGAGCTCAAGCGAAGCGGTGATGCCTGTGTCCGTCTCGACCTGAGCCCCATCGGGAAGGAGCGGTTCCTGAAGGACTTCCCGAACATTGCGGCCGAGTGTGAGGCGTGGGGGATCGACCTGTTCGGCGAAGGAATCCCGGTGGTCCCAGCGGCTCACTACCAGTGTGGGGGCGTCGTGAGCGACTTGCATGGAAGGAGTTCGATCCGGAACCTTCTCGTCTGCGGCGAGGTTTCGTCTACCGGCGTGCACGGGGCTAATCGTCTTGCAAGCAACTCGCTCCTCGAGGCTCTGGTCTTCGCCGAGCGGGCCGCGTCAGCACTGACTCCCGAATGGGTCGACATACTGAACGAGACCATCCCACCGATTCCGGAGTGGAACGATCACGGGTTGCCGAACCTGGACGAGTGGGTGGTGATCGAACACGATCGACGCGAGATCCAGCAGATCATGTGGGACCTGGTGGGAATCGTTCGCTCGAACGCTCGTCTGCTTCGAGCGCAGCGACGGCTTCGGTTGATCCGTGACGAGATCGAGGAGTACTTCCGGCGAACGAGGTTGACGCTCGAGCTCGTTGAGTTGAGGAACCTGGCGGAGACGGCCCTGTTGATTGTTGAGAGTGCGATCGCGCGGAAGGAGAGTCGCGGATTGCAGTTCAACACCGACTACCCCGAGCCCGACGATAGCCTCTGGTTGCGCGATACCCTTCTCGAGAAATCCGTGTAGCCCAAAACTGAGAACGCACCACAAGTGGTGCGTTCTCAGTTCCACTAGCGACTCCGGTTACAACCGGGCGTCGGGAACCGCGTGCTCTATTGCCTCATGATCGGCAATCTCGACTGCAGCCGCGAGATGCTCCCGAGCCCGGGCGGCCACCTTCTCCACATCGTTCAACTCCGCGAAGACTCCGGCGATGTCGGGGAGTGTCGTCAGGCCGCGATCCCCTTCACCGTGCACACGCATCGAGGCCCCGCCGGCAGCTCGCTCCTTCTCTCCTACAATCAACATGTAGGGGATCTTCTGCAGCTCCGCCTCACGGATCTTGTAGCCGAGCTTCTCGTTCCGTTCATCGACCTCGACGCGGTATCCGCGTCCCTTCAGGTCGTTGCACACCTCGACGGCGTAGTCCAGGAAATTCTCGGACAGGGGAAGAACAATGGCCTGAACGGGGGCGAGCCAGAACGGGAAGTTGCCAGCGTAGTGTTCTATCAGAACGCCAATGAACCTCTCCAGCGAACCGAAGGGAGCCCTGTGGATCATCACCGGCCGATGTTTCTGACCATCGGCTCCCGCGTACTCGAGGTCGAATCGTTCCGGGAGGTTGTAGTCGAGCTGCACGGTCCCCAACTGCCACTGACGACCAATGGCGTCACGCACAAGGAAGTCGATCTTCGGACCGTAGAAGGCAGCCTCGCCCGTCGCGATCGTGTACTCAAGCCCGGCACTCTCGGCCACCTTGATGAGCGCCTCCTCAGCCTGCCGCCAAAGTTCATCGCTCCCAGCGTACTTGGAGGTGTTCTCGGGATCGCGGAACGACAACCGAATCGTGAAATCGGCAAAACCGAGCACAGCCATCACGAACTTGATCAGATCAAGCACCCCCATCAGCTCGTCGGTCACCTGATCGGGTCTGACGAAGAGATGTGAGTCGTCGACTGTAAACCCGCGTACACGTGTCAGACCATTCAGCTGCCCCGACTTCTCGTAACGATAGACAGTACCGAATTCCGCAAGACGGAGTGGAAGATCACGGTAACTCCGCGGTCGACTGGCATAGATGTGACAGTGATGCGGGCAGTTCATCGGCTTCAGCAGATACTCCTCGTTCTCCTCCAGCGTGATGGGAGTGAACTGGCTCTCGGCGTAGTAGGGATAGTGCCCGCTGGTTCGATAGAGATTGAGATTCCCGATATGTGGTGTTACGACCGGGAGGTACCCACGCTTCCTCTGCTCGGACCGGAGGAACATCTCGAGCGTTTCCCGAAGGATCGTCCCCTTCGGAAGCCACAATGGAAGACCCAGTCCGACCTCGGGTGTAATCACGAACAGGTCAAGCTCGCGTCCAAGCTTCCGGTGATCCCTCTTCTTCGCTTCCTCCAGCATCGTCAGGTGATCGTCGAGCATCGACTTCTTCGGGAACGTGATCCCGTACACGCGCTGGAGCTGCTGGCGCGCCTGATCCCCGCGCCAGTATGCGCTCGAGACGGACGTAAGCTTGATCGACTTGATATACCCGGTCGACGGTATGTGCGTCCCCCGACAGAGATCGGTAAAGTTCCCCTGCCGGTAGAACGTGATCTCCCTGTCGCGGAACTCGTCAAGCAGTTCCAGCTTGTACTCGTCCCCCTTCTTCTGGAAGTAAGCGACCGCGTCCTCCCAGGTCATCGGAACGCGCTCGAAGGCGTTGTCGGCCTTGGCCAGCTCGTACATCTTCGCTTCGATCTGGTCGAGCTTCTCGGGCGTGAGGGCTTCACCGCCCGGGATATCCATGTCGTAATAGAAACCATTCTCGACAGGAGGACCGATCCCGAACTTCGTGCCGGGGAAGAGTGCCTCGACGGCCTCGGCCATCAGGTGGGCCGACGAATGCCAGTAGATAGCCTTCCCTTCCTCATCATCAAACGTCACGATGCGGATGTGGGCATCACCCTCAATCGTTCGAGTCAGGTCGTAGGGGACATCGTCGACGAAGATTCCGACAGCCTCCTTTCCAAGACGTCCAGAAATAGAGCGGGCGACGTCTATCCCCGCGGACCCATCGGGGTATTCCCGGACGGAGCCATCCGGGAGCGTGATCCGAATCATCTGAGCCTCCAGAAACGCGAACAGGGCATTCGGTGCGTACGCCTGAAAAACGCCCGATGCCCTGCTTCTGCAGATATTAGGTTTGCATAGCCACTACAACAGGCGTGTTGGTTGTTGGCGGCGAAGATACTCTCTTCATAGCGAGAATGCCAAACGACTATCCCGACTACCCCCACTTCCGCCGCAACTACCTGCTCGGTATCGCGAACGGCGTTCTCTTCAACACCGGTTTGTCGTTCTTCAACCGAACGACGGTTATCCCGGTGTTCCTGGCGATACTCGGCGCCCCCAGTATCGTAATCGCGACGACTGCTCTGTTTGAAGTCATCGGATGGCATCTCCCGCAGCTGGTGGCATCGAAGTTCGTACTCCATCGTCCCAGGAAGCTCCCCCTCTACATGGGCGCTTCAGTTGCTCGCGTAGTCGGCCTGCTACTCTCCATTTCGGGTGCTCTGGTTGCCGACACAGAACCGGTTGTCAGTTTGACGCTGTTCGTGGTGGGGTATGCTCTCTTTGCAATAGCCGGCGGATTCTCGGGACTCGTCTTCACGGAGATTCTGGCAAAGACATGCCCCCCGACGCGGCGTGGCGGATACTTCGGTTGGCGCCAGATTCTCAGTGGTCTGCTTGGTCTGTATCTGGGGGTGAACCTGATCCGACCGGTGCTCAAGAACTGGACGTTCCCTTCCGCCTATGTCCTTCTCTTCTCCATAGGAACAATCGTCATTGCGATCAGCTTCTTCCTCTTCTCGCGGCAGATAGAACCGGAGCAGAAAGACCTGCCGACTCGAAGAACGATGACGGCCCAGTTCGCGGCTGCCCTTCGACTCCTGCGCACAGATCGCCCCTTCCGTCGGTTCGTTCTCTTCCGCGCTCTGATGAATCTCTGGATCGCCGGTGTTCCGTTCTATGTTCTGATGGCTCGCGAACGCTTCGGCATCGCCGATGACACCATCGGCGTCTACGTCTCGTGGGAATTCGGCGGAATGATCATCGCGAACATCCTGTGGAGCTATCTGTCGAACCGTATCGGCAACCGGCTTCTTCTGATTGTGGCATGCAGTCTGGCGCTGGTGGTTTCGGCGATCGTGATGGCGATCGCCACCGGGGCACTTCTCCTCCCGGTCTGGATCTTTGGGAGTGTCTTCTTTCTGAGTGCGGCAGTCGACTCCGGAATCGGCAACGGCGGAATCAACTACGCTCTGGAGATCGTGCCGGAGGGGGAGAGGCCGACATACATCGGCGCGATGAACACGATACTGGCCATCGCCTACGGCATAGCGGCCCTCATTGGCGGGATGCGCGATGTGATCGGGTTTAACGGGCTGTATGCTATCACCGGGGTCGTTGCTGCGATAGGGATCGTCTACATCGTCCGGCTCCCCGAGCCACGTCGCGCAGGGGCTCGATAGCGATGTGCCTACCGCGGTCTGTTCCGCTCAAGCGCTTCCTGCTCCCGCTGCTCCAGCAGCTCCCGCTGACGCTTCACCTCCTCCAACTTGATCTGCAGTTCGCGTGTGAGAACGGCGTTGTTGGCTTCGTCTTCGTCGGCACCACCGAATAGACCACCAACCAGCCAGTGCTGGCGGAGTCCGCGCATGTTCACACCGAACTCGCGCGCTGCAAACCCCGCCGCATCGGCCGTGCGGTCGAGTGTGGCCAGTACCTGCTCCAACGAGTCGTAGACCGAGCGATCGTAGAGAAGCGCACCAAGTGAGCCCTTTCCGCTTGAGATGTCGTTGACGAGTTTCCTCGTCTCCACGGTTATCCCGTCGACGTTTGTCATGGCGCGGTTGAGTGTGTTCGTCACGCTCGAGAGCGAGGAGGCGACGTCAGTCATTGTCTTCTCGGTTGCACCTGCAACACGAGCCAGACCGACGTAGACCTCGTCGTCCGTCAGAAACTTTCCAAGCGTCCCTTCACCACGTCTGAATCGGAGGAACAGGGTGTCGAGTGATGCGGTGATGTTCTCCGTGTTCGTCACAACCTGCTTTGCCTGGTCGAAGATTGCGGTGTAGTTGGTCGGTTCCAGCGAGGGGAGGAGCGCACCGTTGCGGGCTACCGGCGCGGTCGGGTCACCCGTTCGGAGCTCCACGATTTTCTCGCCGATCAGGCCGGTGGATGTGACCGTCGCGACGGTAGTCGTGCGGATGAAGTCGCGGTAGTCGTTGGCGATTTTCATCGCGACGTGGACATAGGAACCTGAATCAGGACTCATGCGGAGTTGGACGCGACTGACGGTGCCAACCTTGATCCCGTTGATCGTCACGAGCGCACCTGATCGGAGCCCCTCGACGGTACGGAAGTGCGACTGGACATCGAACGTCTTGGTGAAGAGATTCTGTTTGTCGCCGATGACGAACACCCCGACGACAAGAATCGCAAATCCAACAAGCGAGAAGATGCCGGCCCGAACGAGTCGCTTCGTGCGGTCAACGCCGGTGACCATTGTTTCGCCCGCCGTGACGGGCTGTTCCTGGGTTGCCATGATGTGCTGCTCTGTTTGGTTCTGCATTGTCATCGGTCGCCGCTCCCTCACCCACCAAACCCACAATCCCGATACTCGTTTCCTAAGTGGCACCACCGATCGCTCAAGAATTCCCTATTGGCTTCGCCGATCGCTCCCCAATTCCTCATTCCTCATTCCTCATTCCTATTTCTCTCTTCTCCCAATCCGTCTCACTCGAAGAAGATCTTCAGGAATTCGATAGACGAAGCACGAGCGTCTTCCATGCTTCCGACGAACGTGATTCGCCCTTCATCGATAACGGCGACCCGGTCTGCGACGATGCGGAGACAGTACGGGTCGTGTGTTACGACGATGGAGGCAATCTTGAGGTCCTCTTTCAATCGAACGATCAGCTCCGATATCTCCCGCGTGGTTTGAGGATCCAGGCCGGTGGTGGGCTCATCATAGAGAAGGTAATCAGGCTCGGTGATAATGGTGCGGGCGACACCGATTCTCTTGCGCTGGCCCCCGGAGAGTTCGCTGGGCATACGGTTCACCTTGTCGGGGAGTCCGACCCGTTCCAGGTAGTGCGCCACGCGATCCCGCACTTCCGGATCGGGCATCCGTCTGACTTTCGACAACGGAAACGCAAGGTTCTCTCCCACGGTCATCGAATCGAAGAGTGCACCGCTCTGGAAGACGTACCCCACCTTCCTTCGGATCGTGATAAGCGTGTCGGCTCGGGCGCCAACGACCTGAACATCATCCACCACGATGCTCCCTTGATCCGGCTCAATCAACCCGACGATGCTCTTGAGCAGCACGCTCTTTCCGCTACCGGATTTTCCAAGGACCACGACCGTTGTGTGGTCTGGGACATCCAGATCGACACCACGCATTGGACGTGTGCGTGGACCGAAGGCCTTGTGAAGGTTACGGAGTTCGATCATGACTCAGCCCGGGAAATAGGTGACGGTGATTCGGACGAGAATCATGTCGATCAGAATGATCCAGAGGGATGCCAGCACAACTGCCGACGTCGTCGCTCTTCCCACACCCTCGGTTCCAGACGATGCATTGAAGCCCTTGTATGCGCCGATCATGGCAATCACGTACCCGAAGGCACAGGTCTTGATGAGACCCGGGAGGACATCCGTGAAGATGAGCGCCTCGACCACGCGCGAGTAGTAGTACCGCAACGTTACTCCACTGGCAATCGCCTCGGCAATGTAGCTACCGAAAATCCCGACGAACTCCGCATAGAGTGTAAGAAGGGGGAGGAGGAGGATCAGGGCGATTACCCGTGTCGAGACGAGATAGCGGTATGGATCAACCCCCATGCAATCCAGGGCGTCGATCTGCTCGGTCACCTTCATCGACCCCAGTTCGGCGGCAATACCGCTTGATACTCGTCCTGCGATAAGGAGCGCAGTAATGACAGGTCCGAGTTCCTTCACGAGCGACGTTGTCACCATCGCTGGAATGAATGCCTCTGCGCCGAACTTCTCCATCGTCGGTCGGGATTGCATCGCCAGGATGAGGCCCATGATGAAGTTGACGATCGAGATCAGGGCGAGGGACATCGTTCCGAAGTCATCCACGTGACGGACGATCTGCCGAAGCTCGAACGGGGGACGAAACAGCCCTCGATAGAACCGAAGATTGAACTGCGCGTGACGGCCAGCCTCGACCAGGAAGTGGGTAAGGGTTCGTCGGGGTTGCATCGATCGCGCGATGGCGGCTTGTTTCATAAAGTTTCCGGAGCCCGTTCCGTGGCTGATGCCCGAAATGCGTAGAAGTCGCAGAAGCTACGAACAGGCGGTCGGCGCCGCAACCGAACGACACGTTGGTCGGTCCCCGCCCTGGGGGTAAATTGGGCGCCATGACTATCCTCGACGACATTCGATGTCAATTCCCGATCACGACCGAGACGTTTGCGACCCCTGAAGGGGAGACCCGGTCGATTACGTATCTCGATCACGGCGCCAGCACGCACCCACCACGCGCAGTTCTCGATCGCTATCGCGAGTTTCTGGAGCACTACTACGCCAATATCCATCGGGGGAACCACTACCTCTCTCGCAAGGCTTCCGAACTCTATGACAGTGTGTCCGAGGTGGTTCATCGGTTTGTCAAGAGTGACCCCACCGCCAACGCCATCATCTTCACATCGAATACAACCACGGCTCTCGACATCGCCTCGTACATGATGGAAGATGTCCCGGGGGCCACGATGGTCTCGGTGATGGAGCACCACTCCAACGATCTTCCGCATCGTCGTCGTGGCGAGACGATTCGCATCGAGATTACGCCGGAGGGGATGCTCGATTATGAGGATTTCGAACGGAAGATCTCGACGAACAAGGTGAAGTTGGTCGCGGTCACGGGGGCCAGCAACGTTACGGGATACATGCCTGACCTTCGCCGTCTCGCCCGTCTGGCGCATGAGCATGGGGCCCGGATTCTGGTCGACGGCGCACAGCTTCTGGCGCATCATTCGGTCGACATGCTTCCCAATGACCACCCGGAGCACATCGACTTCTTTGCAGCCGCAGGACACAAGGCCTATGCACCATTCGGGAGCGCGTTCCTGATTGCACCGAATGACCTGGCCGATGGGCGCACCCCCTACATTCCAGGGGGAGGGACGGTCAAGTTCGTAACCGATGATGGTTGCGTATGGGCCACCGGACCCGATCGCCACAGTGGTGGGACGCCGAATATCCCAGGTGTCATCGGACTTGGTGCTGCGCTCGAGTGGCTGGAGTCAATTGGACTCGACTGGATACGGCAGCACGAGGTCGAGTTGCTCGAGCGTGTCGAGTCGCGGCTGCGTGCAATAGATGGCGTGACGTTTCTTGGGGATGTTCCTATCGAATCGAAGCTCGGTGTACTGGTTTTCAACGTCGCGGGTCTGCATCACGATGACGTTGCCTCGATCCTGAACAACGAGTATGGTATCGCCACACGGAATGGCTGCTTCTGCGCCCACCCCTATCTCTCCCGGCTTCTCCATTGCACCGACGCCGAGGCCGTGCGAAGGGCCGTCGAGAGTGGTGACAACGTCCTCCTTCCCGGGGCTGTCCGGGCGACGATTGGCATCTACAACAACGAGGAGGACCTGGACAAGCTGGTCGATGCCGTTCGGGAGGTTGCCGCAAACGCATCGCGTTATGCCAATACCGTCGTCGGCAACTCCAATGCCTGTCTGGAGACAATTACTCCATCATGACCCTGTGACATGACCTGAGTTCCAACAGTGGGGCGCACTTCTGAAGCAGGAGGGAGCGCCCCATCACGCAATCGACAATACCTCTGACGCAGCCGGATGTTGACCGGGGACATCCGCTGACTAACCAGTAACCTCCAACCTCCAACGTCTCACGAATGGGATTTGCCTGTGGAATTGTCGGCATGCCGAATGTCGGCAAGTCGACGCTGTTCAACGCCATCACATCGGCTGGAATCGCAGCTGAGAATTATCCGTTCTGCACGATCGAACCGAACACCGGAATGGTGACCGTTCCGGACGAGCGCCTCGACTGGCTTGGCCGGACGTTTGCATCCCGAAAGGTCATTCCTACGACGATTGAGTTTGTCGATATCGCCGGTCTGGTGAAGGGGGCGTCGCAGGGGGAGGGACTGGGAAACCAGTTCCTGGGCCACATTCGTACGGTCGACGCAATCGCCCACGTGGTTCGTTGCTTCGATGATCCGAACGTCATCCATGTCGATGGATCGATCGATCCACTGCGCGATATCGAGACCATCGAAACCGAACTCATCCTTCGTGACGTGGAGACGGTCGAGAAGAGAATTGATACTGCCTCCAGACGGACCAAGACAGGGGACAAGGAGGCGATGGCGGAGGTGGAGCTTGCGGGCAGGTTGCGCGAGCATCTTGGGAAGGGGGAGCCGGCAATCACGTTCGAACGGACCGACAACGAACGGAAGATCCTGGACGAGTATCACCTGCTGACAGACAAACAGGTGATGTACATCGCGAACACGGACGAAGAAGGGGTGGTGAAGGGGAACGAGATGATCGACAGGGTCCGTGAGTTCGCGACGCGGCGCGGATTCAAGGTGGTCCCGGTCTGCGCAAAGATTGAATCCGAGATCGCCGAGCTTCCCGTCGAGGAACGTGGTGAATTCCTTGCGTCGCTCGGTCTGAAGGAACCGGGCCTCAACGCAATCGTCAGAACCGGCTACGAACTCCTGGGCCTCCTGACCTACTTCACGGCCGGCGAGAAGGAGTCACGGGCATGGACGGTTCATCGCGGTGCTACGGCTCCCGAAGCCGCCGGTGTGATCCACAGCGATTTCGAGAAAGGCTTTATCAGAGCAGAGGTCCAGTCATACGACGACCTCCATCGTCTGGGATCGGAACATGCGGTGAAGGAGGCCGGTCTCTATCGAGTGGAAGGGAAGGACTACGT
>CAYWXV010000033.1:0-3404 GCA_964462535.1 uncultured Alphaproteobacteria bacterium | reverse complement strand
CATCGGGTAATGGAGACCAGGATACGCGACCTTCCATTTTCCTCCTTCACGCAACAGGTCGATTTCGACGGGGTCCGTGGTCACGACGCCATCAACTGTCCGCTTCCCCTCGATCCTAAGTGCTACGCTGTCGTTCCGTCCGCCAATCAATGTGATCTGCCGATCCTCGATCGTGCCAATCGTGTTCCGGGCTCCTTCCCAGATTCTTCCCTCGGTTATTGACGAATCGGCTGCGATCATTCTCCTGGTTCGTCGCGAAAGGGAGGAGATGAAGACGGCGCTGTCGTTCCGTTCAATTGCGTTCAGGAACGTCGAGACGTCCCGTACAAGGTCATCGCGCTTCCAACCCTGTTCCAACGTCCGCACGTGAACCGAGTCGGCCGTCTGATCGGGAATGTCGGGCGAGCGAGCAAAGCCTGGTGGGGTGGAGTCCTCCGGTGATCCGCTCCCGGGATTGGCCGTCGCCCGGATCGAATCACGCTCGGGATCGGAGCCGATCTTCTCCCCGGAGCAGGCGATAAGTGTGGGAAGAACAAGAAGGGTGACGAGAACAACGAGCCGGGACGGAGATTTCATGAAGGGCACGTGGTCGATATGCTGCGTGGACTGATTCAACGGCCGCAAAGATCGCAATTATGCCCCGCACGCGACTCCTACTCTTCGATATCGACGGCACTCTGCTGACTGTCGATCATGGTCTGGGACGAACGATCGTCGCCGAGATCCTGTTCGAGGAACTTGGGTTTCAGGGGACGGTAGACGGCTTCGATTATCACGGCAAGACCGACCGTGGAATCATGAGGGAGCTGGCCACAATTGCTGGTTGGGGCGAGGCTGGTGATCACATCGGCGCCATGGAGGACGCGTTGCTTCGAAAATGGGAGTCGCGCCTGGCTGCTGCACATGTCACACTCCTCCCTGGCGTGTTGAGTCTCCTTCTTGAACTGTCTGCAAGACCGGATATCTACCTGGCCCTGGTAACGGGGAATCTGGAACGGGCCGCGCGCATGAAGCTGGACCCGGTGGCCCTCAACGGGTACTTTCCAATCGGCGCGTTTGGATCTGATCACGAGAACAGGCGCATGCTCCCACCGCTGGCTTTGCAGAGGGCTTCCGTTCACTACGGACGAGACTTCCGACCCGAGCGGGCCGTGGTCATTGGCGATTCCCACCGCGATATAGACTGTGCCCGCGCAAGCGGCATACCCTCCATAGCGGTCGCGACCGGCGTGCTGAGTCGCGACGAACTCGCAACACACGACCCCGACCTTCTCCTTGATTCGCTCACGGACATCGACACCTTTCTGGACTTCGTCGACAAGACGGCTTGAGGCAATAAGCACTTCGACCATCGAACCACGACATTCCATGCACAGGGCGTGTCGCAGCTCCCAATCTCGATTTCCCATGTCCCCCCCAAACCAGATCGTCACAAGCCTCTCGGTGGTCGCATTCGTAGCGATTCTCATGTTCACTACCCGATCGACAGCCCAGGTAATGACCGGCGTTGACGTCGTCGCTTCCGAGGAGTTCTCCATGTTCCAGGGGAAGCGGGTCGGGATCGTCATGAACCAGAGCGCGGTGCGGGGTGGTGGAAGGGGGAGCACGCTCGATGCGTTCCTGTCGACGAGAGCGTGTCGGGTCGTGGCGCTCTATGCACCGGAGCACGGCATCGACGGAAAGACACCGGCGGGGGATCAGGTGAGCGAGGTCGTTGAACCCCGGACGGGACTGGTTGTGCAATCACTCTACGGCGCAACGAAGAAACCGACCCCGAAAATGTTGAGCGGGATCGACGTCCTCGTCTACGACATCCAGGATATCGGCGTTCGGAGCTACACCTATATCTCGACGCTGATCAAGGTCATGGAGGGCTGCGCCGACGCCGGCGTCCCCCTGGTTGTGCTCGATCGTCCGAATCCCATTGGTGGTGACGTCGTCGACGGCCCCGTGCTCGACACCGCGTTTCGTTCCTTTATCGGCATTGTCCCTATTCCCTACATTCACGGCATGACCGTCGGCGAGCTTGCGACGATGGCAAACGGCGAGGGATGGCTGAGCGGCGGTGCCCGATGCGAACTCACCGTCGTTCGCATGCTCGGGTGGAGGCGATGGATGACCTGGAAGGAGACGGGACTGAACTGGGCGCCGACATCGCCGAACGTTCAGAGCTATGAGTCGGCCTTCTGCAACGGAATAACGGGGGGTATCGGCGACCTCCGCATCGTCAACATCGGAATTGGCACACGGGACGCATTTCAGATCGTCGTCCGCGAGTGGATCAACGAAGACGATCTGTCCGACTGGATGAACGACCAGGGGATTCCCGGACTGAGATTCCAGCCGATCGCAGTAGCTCCGCCGAACGGCTCCTCCACGGCTCCGCCGTTGCGTGGTGTTCGCATCATTCGTGAGAGGGAGACCACTCTTCCATTCACTGCGCAGATCGCACTGTTGACGGCTCTCCGCGATTTCTATGGGGAGCGATGCCGCTTCGACACCCTTGCAGCCGACCGATGGACGATGTTCGACAAGGTATGCGGAACATCGCGCGTTCGGGAGCGCTTTCTGCGCGGTGACACGTGGGAACAGATCGCCGAGACATGGGAGGAGAACCTGAAGAGCTTCATTGCAAAACGTCAGAACTACCTGCTGTATGAATGACATTTTCATGTGCATCGAATTGACCCGGGCGCAACGAGCATGAACCACACCCCAGTTGATTGGAAGAGGTTTCCTCAGCGGTTTGTTGATGGCGAGTGGAGGTCGACGATATTCCGGGATATGATCCTGGCCGACGTTCACCGACTGGAGCAGGAACGGGGAAAACTCCGCCTGCTCGACATCGGTTGCGGTAAGGGATTCGACGGAAATCCGGAAATACAGCGCGAGCTGGCGGCCGCCGCCGGCGAATACATTGGCGTCGAGCCTGACCTGGACATAGAACTTGAGAGTGTCATCACCACGTCACACCGCTGCCTCTTCGAGGATGCGCCGATACCGCCCGGGTCCATCGACATCGCCTTTTCCGTAATGGTCCTGGAGCATGTGCAGCACCCGGAACAGTTCTGGGCGAAAATCAATTCGGTTCTCAGTGATGGCGGCGTCTTCTGGGGATTCACCATGGATGCGCGGCACTGGTTCGTCTACGCATCGCTGCTGACCGATAAGCTTGGAATCAAGGATTGGTATCTGGAGCGCCTCCACGGGAAGCGAGGAGATGATCGCTATGAGAATTACCAGGTCTATTATCGGAGCAATAAGCCGGGGCAGTTGAAAGATCAGAACCGGATGGCCCGTTCGCTCGAGGTCATCAATTTCGGTCGGGTCGGTCAAATGGACTTCTATTTTCCGTCGAAACTCCGATGGGTAGGGCGGATGATGGATCGTATTGGCAATCTCCT
>CAYWXV010000032.1:0-29714 GCA_964462535.1 uncultured Alphaproteobacteria bacterium | reverse complement strand
AGGGGACCGATTCATCGCTCGTTCAGAGCGATGAATCAGGGGTGTGTTCCCGACTCCAGATCCTGAATGCGCCGTAGCGCCTCATCCGTTGGCGTTTCGCTGTTTTGTGCAGTGAAAAGCCTCAACGCCTCAACTCGATACGTCTCTACCGCACCATCATCCTCCACTCCACGCGCCAGGTTCCAGAGCCAGTAAAGGATTTCACTCCGGTGGCTGTCGATGGTTGTGCGCGCGAGCAGCTCTTTGAGTCTCGTGCAGGCGCGGTTGTTCTCGCCACGCGTGGCCTCCAGTCGGGCGCGGCAGACTTCCACGAATCCGGAGAGATCGGAATCACCCATGTCCACCGTGTACGAGTCGATCTCCGCTAGATGTTCAGAGGCAACCCGGATCAGACTCTCCCTCCATGGCTCACCTTCCTTCGATGTGATATGATGGTCGAGCCACACGGGAGGCTCCGATTCATCGGTCGCCGCTGAAATGAAAATGGTAGCCAGATTGACCAGCCACGTTATGCATCCGCGACGATGTCCCGCCGACCGATGAATGTCCAGCCCCTTCATCTGGTACTCGATGGCTTCCGCTGGCCGATTCATTCGCTGGTAGACCGTGCCGATGCATCCCAGTGAATAGCCCACGCCTATCCGATTTCCTATCTCCTCGCTGATGGCCTGACTTCGGGAATAGTAGTCTATCGCTTCCTGGAAGCGACCTTCGTGCTCGAGTATCGAGCCTGTGTTGCCAAGTGCTGCGAGGATGCCGTACCGATCTCCCAGTGATTCACTGATAGCAAGTTTGCGTTGGAAGCACTCGCGCGCCTCGGCGAACCGACCATGGGTCAAATGGATAAGACCCACATTGTTGACGATGCTACCGATCCCCGCTTGATCTCCCTCGTCTTCCATCAACGTCATGCAACGCTCGTAGCATTTCATGGCCTCATCCAGATTTCCCTGATCGCCGTACGCTCTCCCCAGATTGAACAATGCGCCGGAGGCGACGCCACGATCGTTCAATTCCTCGCTTCTTGTCACTGTTCTCTTTAGCGTCTCAATAGCCTCGGTGTACCTTCCCTGCTCCGTGTAGATCATCCCAATGTTGTTCTGCACCTGGTTCATGCGAACTGGGTCATTGAGTTCTTGAGCCAGGCGAGCCTCGATCTCATGATGAGCCAGCGCCTCATCCAGTTGAGAGCGATTCTCCAGTATCGCGCCGCATAGACGGTGTCCCTCCAATTGCCATCGCAGGTTTCCGTGTTGTTCACCCAAGGCAATCAGCTCGCGCGACAGCGGCTCTGCCTCGTCCAGGAAGTGGAGGGTCAGCATCAGCGTAGCCATCACGCGCATCGTCTCTGCACGATCGTCAACCGAGATTGCGGACTCAACCGATGCCAGTCCAGACGCGAAGGCAGCGGGCATGTCATACCCCTTCGAGATCAGGCGCGTCCATTGCTCGACTACGGCGTTTTGATTCCTGCCCGAATCGGTTGGGACCAATCGCAGAACGTCCGGGCGCGAGAGGATGTGTGCGAGTTTCTCGTCATCGTTGCTCGATGAGTATTGCCACATCAACTCCAGCGCGGACCGCAGCGTGAGATCCGAGCGTTCGAAATAGGCAGTGACACCGGATCGAGCGGCGTGGACGCTTTGCTGTGAACTCAGATAGCGGTGTTCGACGGCCTCGCGGAGATAGTTGTGGAAGAAGCCGAGCAGACCGTCGTGACGGATGAGATGGAAATCGAGAGCAAACAGGAGTCGGGAGAGATCTATCCTGCGTGTACCGCTCATTTCCAGAAGCTCCGTTTCGCCAAGTCCGCTCCGGGCGACCCAGAGCAACGACAGTATTTGCTCGACGAGACTTCTTCCGTGATCGTTTTCCAATCGCTCGAGGAGTGTCTGGAAGACACCCTCCAGGTCGTGCGGCCGTCGCAAGCGATCGATCGCATGATCAATCGTCTCGTGTTGACCGTGCAATCGAAGCTCCTCGGCAACGACACGGAGATAGAGAGGGGAGCTGGCCTTGGCGTCCGAAGTGATCCGCTTCAATTGTTCTGCTGACACGTGCTTGCGGAATTCCGCCAGGCAACGAACAACAATGCTGGCGCGAACCCGCTCGTCAGCGAGGGGTTCAAGCTGAAGCTCCACCCAGTTCCGTTCGTGAAGAAGATCGTATGTCTCGTCTCTAATGGTGGAGACCATCATCCAAATCCCGGAGGGAAGCTCTCCCGGCAACCACGTCATTCGCCGCCCCCGTTCGTCCAGTTGATTGACAGCGTCAATCGCGATTAACAACGCAACACCAGCTTCGGAGCAGTGACGCTGAGCGCGGAAAAGCCAATTCGGGAAGGCGGCAACAAGTTCGCTATCGGTCGATGGGATGGGACCGTCAATAGAGAATCGGGAACGAATCTCCTCGATAATGTGGTTCATCACGGCTACCGACGTACCACTCGAATGGCTGGCGCCCACGTAGTGCTCGATGACGAATGCGTTGGGATTCTTCTTCCGGTACTGCTCCACCAGAAACGCGACCAACGAACTCTTCCCTAACCCGGATTCCCCCGCAACGAGCAACGGTGCGCTAATCGCTGTGGACCATTGGTTGAAGAACTTCAGATGGTCCGGCTGCACGATGTATGCCCGACGCCGCGACGCCGAGAAGGCCGCGTGCGATCGCTGCTCGACTTCCAGCGGTGAGGGTGGTTCGGTATCGGGCCAGTAGCGTTCAATGATCTTCAACAGATCGTCCCTTACCATCTCCCCCAACGAATCGGCACTATCATACGAGCGCATCGGATGCCCACTGGAGGAGGCGCGATCAATCATCCGTTGGAGTCGTTCCGGATCATCGATATCGGCACGTTCACCCTCCCTCCGATAGAAGTAGACGCTCTCCCCGTCGGTCTGTCCGGGCGAATGATCGGTCGACCCGGCGTGGAAGAGCCCATGGATGAACTCCATTTCGGTTATGCTGGTCTCGTCCAGCGCCGCCTCCTCAATCCAGGGATAGCGCGAAAAGAGGTCAGCATCCATGGCGACCTCGTGGAAGGCCGGCGCCCAGCCATATCTGTTACCGATGATGCCTATGAAATACGGTCGGCATTTATCGATCTCCTCGAGGCACGTGCGGATCACTGTTCCGAGAGCGCTTTGCTCGTCGGTAAGCCCCCAGCGAAGGTCGATCTCGGTGAACGTAATCCCTCGCTCACGACAGAGCGCGCGAATCTCCGGGAAGATCTTCTTGACGAGATGTTCGCGTTCGTCCTGGAGATCGCGGAACGTGGAGGAGATAAAGACGCGAAGATCAGGCATGACTGGGGACTGGGGATTGGGGAATCGGGGGGATGGATGAACGATGTGATTGGTGACCGCTAATCGGAGAACGACGCATCCGTTGTGGCCCACTTCGGCGGCGGGGGAAATCTAATCGTGTCCGACGCGACGCACCTAGCATCCGCTAGGGGGGACATCCAACCATGTCCGACGCGCAGCATCTACCTCGGCCCAACGTTCTGCTGCGGGGACATCCAGCCACACATCGCGCCAAGCGTCTAACTCGATCGAAGTCCGGCGTCGGTGGGGCAATCCAGCGTCGTCTATCCCGCGGCTTCCAGCTCTTCAATACGTTGCCTGCACACATAGTTCTGCGAATGGGACACAAGGGCTTTGAATGCCTCGAGAGCCTTCACCCTGGCGCGTTCTTGCGCAGCCGTGTCGGTGCAATTTGGATCGGTCGATTCTATGACCCAGTGCCAATAGAGTGATTCCGCAGACTCGCGTTGACGATACTGAGGGTTTTGTGCTGCGGCGAGTAGTGCGTCAATACTCCCGACCTGTTCGCGCGCACCATCAAAATCATGTTCGATTATGTCCATTCGAACGAGTTCAAAGCGTGCTTTGAGCCCGATCGTCATATCCTCTAGTGCAGTAGACAAATCGCGGCACTCGATGGCGTTTCGGCGGGCTTCGCGAAGGAGTATCTCTTGCCACGTCTCACTGGTTGCGTCACGAACGTAGTTGGTCAGGTAGCGTGGCATGTCGTTCAGCTGCTGAATCGCGAGATAGAGTAGCGTCGATGCCAGGAGAACATCCAGTTTCGAAATGGGATTGTCAAGATCCTGGATTTCGCGACGGCAGCGCTCAAGCGACTTCAACCCCTCTTCGAAATTGCCGAGACCTGATTGCGCCTCGGCGGTGTTGGTGAGCGCAAAACAGATTCCCACCCTGTCGTCGCTCACCTCCGCGAGGGTCAGTGCCTGCTCGAAGCACTCCAATGCTCGTTGACAATCCCCCAGGTTCACCAGTACTATTCCAATATTCGCCAGTCTCATACCAACGTTGGTCCTGTCTCCCAATTCGCGCGCAATCGACAGTGAACGCTCATTAGCCTCAATCGACCGGTCATAGTCACCTCGGCGGTCATGGATGTTGGCGATGTTGGACAGCGTGTTCGACATCATGAAGCGATTGCCAGTCTGCTCGCTTGCGGATAGTGCTTGAACGAAGCACTCCAGGGCAGCGTCGAGTTCACCCCGGTGCGCGTTCACGACTCCAATACTTAGAATACAGGCGGTAGTCACCCACTGAATCTTGAACTGCCGCGCGATAGCGAGCGACTCCTCGAAGTATTCCATTGCGCGCTCGTAGTCCCCGCGGTGCAGATACACGCTACCTATTGGGAGGAGTGATCGGCAAATCCCCTCTGAATGATTGCTCTGTTTGTACAACTGGAGTGCCCGCTGCAGGTGTTCGAGCGCCTCACTCATGTCGCCGACCTTGGTGAGCTGCAGACCGAGTCCGCACTCGGCAGAGGCGACGAACGATGGGTCCTCTTCAGTTGCAAGATCAAGCATCCGCTTGTTCATCTCTATTGCGGCTCTGTTGTGTCCAAGCGCGCCGAGCAGGTGTGAGACGTTGCGCAACGCTTCGATTTGCTGCTTGACGTCCGCGTCAATTGAATAGCGCTCTATGCTCTCTCTGTAGACGGTTTCAGGATCGTGACCCATCTCCCGCAATCGGGCCCAGCAGACGTAGATCGAATCTGGGCTGCGCGACTTGTACATGAGTTGAAGGAGCGTCGGATTCTCCAGCAACTGGAGCATCGATGCATAGTCACCCGATTGCTCATAGTGCGAAAGACGCTCCAGCGTGCTCCGCTCCGTTGGAACCTGGGATTCAAAAAAGGATGCAAGTCGTTGGTGAATTCGGTTTCGACTTCGCTCATCGGCTGCATAGCGTTGCGAAATGGCACGACGGAGGTAGTCGTGGAAGAAGGTCAGGCGTCCCTCCTTGCGAACGATGTGATAGTCGAATCCGGCAAGCATGGTTGCTAGCTTCAATCGCGAAAGCGCGGTGATGTCGCTCAGTTCCGTCTCATCCAGTCCGGTACGACTCCCCCACATCAGGGAGAGGACGTCACGTACGGCGCGGGCGCCGTGGTCCTCCTCGATCCTGGACAGCATCTTCTGGAAGAGATCCTCCGTTCCCGTAGCGCTCAGATAGTCGTCGATGAGTAGCTGCAGGTCTTCGTGGCGACCTACAAGACGTAGCTCTTCAAGTAGTGTCTTCAGGAACAGGGGGTGTCCACATTTGTAGTCGGTGGCAATCGATCGTATCTGCTCGGCGCTGAGTGACTTGTGAAATTCCGCCAGGTACCGCACGACGACTCCCTCCCTCTCATCCTCTTTCAGTGGCTGCATGCCGAACTCACCCCAACCACGACTCCGGATTTCCACGAGTGTCGCTTCCACTGTCGAACTCAGCAAAAGACGAATGCGCGGTGTAATCACGTCCGGAATCCACTTCAACGCACGAGCCTCCCCCTGCAACTGATTCAACCCGTCGAGAAGGATGATCATTGACGACTGTTGCGAGCCGTCACGGCCCAATT
The DNA here is from genome assembly GCA_964462535.1 of uncultured Alphaproteobacteria bacterium. GTDB lineage: Bacteria > Bacteroidota > Ignavibacteria > OLB7 > OLB7 > CAYWXV01. The sequence goes on along the minus strand of CAYWXV010000032.1, from coordinate 23,828 downwards.
CGTGATTGGCGTAGCCGAACCATTGACCCAGAGCAGTCTCCAACGCATCTGGATCCGACGGCACCTCCTCCTCTCTGCCAAACCGCTCCTTGATTTCCAGACAGATGTGTCGAATGACAGCATAGTGATCCGTTGCAGCGGCCCCGATCCCGACGTAGTGTTCTATGACAAATGCGTCGGGGTTTCTGCGTCGGTACTGGTCCGCCCAATAGGCGAACAGAGAACTCTTGCCGGATCCGGATTCGGCGTAGACCACAAGTGGGGGATCGACCGAAGCGACGTGGTCGCCAAGTCGCTTGATGTATTTCGGATTGGCGATGTATGCACGGCGGCGGCTGAGCGCGAAGGCCTCGTGCCGCATACGTTCTTCCTCCAGCGTGGAGGGTGGTTCGACGTCGGCGAAGTCGCGCTTGATGATCTCAATCAGGTGGTCGTAGACCATTTCACCAAGGGACACAGCGTCACGGAATTCCTCGACGGCAACACCGCTTGCGCGAATGCGCCTCTGATACGCATCCAACCGTACACGCTCCTCATCATGCTCCATATCCTCCAGCGTTGCGCGAGTCCGGCGGAAGTAGAACCGCGCGCGCTCGTGTTCCCCCCCGACGGTTGTTGATTCTGGCGCAACGAGAGAGGTGGCGCTTCGGGCCGAGTGGGTTGTGGTGTTACCCAGCACTGCGTATTCCGCTTCCATCTCAGAAATCGACATCTCTCGGATTGCAGCCTCCTCAATCCAATCGTGGCGTTCCATCAGCAGGGGATCCTTCTGTATGTCGATGTACGTTGGGATGTATCCATATCTATCGCCGGTTATTCCGATGAAATATGGTCTGCACTTGTCCACTTCCTCCAGACATGTGCGAATGACCTGACCGAGCGCGACATCTTCGTCGGTCAATCCCCACCGAAGATCAACCTCTGTAAAACGTATGCCCTTCTCGCGACAGATCGCCCGGATCTCAGGGAAGATCTTCTTGACGAGATGCTCACGTTCGTCCTGGAGATCGCGGAAGGTTGATGAGATGAAGACGCGGAGATCGGGCATGATAGGGATTGGGGAATGGGGAATGGGGAGTGGGGAAGCGGGCTTCGACCCGAGGCATAGGAGCAGTGACCAATCCCCTCTGGAGAGGGGACCGATGGATCGCCCGTTCAGGGCGATCCATCAGGGGTGTGTTGTTGAAGGTCGGCCAATCGCCTGCGGAACCGAACACTACCAACACTCTCCGCCGCGTTCGAAAACCAAGCCAGCGAGGTTCGATGATGGTGTGGAGCATCAGGTGCGCCAAACTTCCACAACCAGTAGTGAATCTCTGCCTGCTGAAACGAGGACTCATCGATTATCCCGTCCACGTTGGAGGCTGTTTCGTCGAGCATGTGCAAGAGTTGATCAATGGCTTGATCCATGTTCCCCTCCTCCATGTCGATGCGGGCCAGCGTCACGCGACTCGCATACGCGAGCCTGGGCCCGGATACTTCGACGCTGATCTTCTGCTCCTCCTCTGCGTAGCCGCGCGCGACTCGAAGCGCGGCAACTCGCCAGGGCTCGTCGGGGGAGAGTCCAAGCAGTCTCCTCATCTCGGCAACATCATCCCCCTCCATGTCGAGGGTATGGAGAAGCGTGTGGGCGATGTCTCCGGCAAGCGTAGCAACGAAGTATCGTACACCCAGGTCCTTATTCTCGGAGAGCGCGAAGAGATAACCCTTCAGCGCACCGGCGTAGCGACCGTGGTATCGGTCAGCTTCGGCAATGTGGGCCGTTGCAATCGCGACAGCGCGTCGGTCTCCCATCTCTGTGCCAAGCCGATGCTGACGTTCCGAAAACTCCCTCCCCTCCTCGAATCGACCCAGTTGAGATAGCGCGTCGCTGATGTTGCCGCACGCATATGTAACACCAGCGCGATCGCCAATGGATTCACAGATTTCGATACTTCGTTTGTAGGAGGCAATGCCATCCTCGACCCGTCCGAGGCGCATTTGCACGCCGCCAATGTTTCCAACCGCGTTGGCAACGCCGGCAAGATTTCCATATCGTTCGCTGACGGTTCGATAGCGCTCGTAGCATTCCAATGCCTCATCATATCGACCGCTGCTCGCATAGGTGTTTCCCAAATTGCCGTAAGCACTCGCCGCTGACCCTTCCAGACCGAGCTCAGTACAGATATCGGCCTGCTGTTGGAAGCAGTGCATGGCCTCGTCGTTCCGACCCTGATAGAAATGAATCGTTCCCATTGAGCCGATAGACAACGCGGCCGCCCTTCGATCCCCCGCCCTCTCAGCCACGTCATGCGCACGCATGAGATGCTCCATGCCCCGGGCGTACTCGGCCCGATTGGCAAATGCTTGTCCGACAGTGAACTCCCCGCGGAGCTCCCACGTGTCATCCCCATGCTGTTGCCCGAGCACGACGAGTCTCTCAAACACCTCGATAGCGTAGTCCAATCTACCCATCGACTTGAGCAGACGCCCCGTCTTGAACAGAACATCCGCAAGCTCGGACGGGCTCGCATCCCCACTCCATGCTTCAATACTCTCTCGGCATAATTGTTCCGGATCATATCCCCGCGCAATAAGCCTTGCCCACGTTGACAGTAGTTCCCATTGCCCCTCGCCCACCTCCCAGAGAGATATAACCTGTGGACACGCGGCAAAACGGGCGAGACTGCTATCATCCGTAAGCGCGCTGTACTGCGAGAATAACTCTGTCGCAACGCGGATGGAGACAGTCTGTGTCTCGAAGTAGCGAGCCAGACTTTTTCGCGTGTGACGCAGACGCTCAGTATCAGAGAGGTATCGGCGCTCGACCGCCTGCCGCAGATAGTCGTGGAAGAAGCCGAGCAGGCCGTTTTGTTGAATAAGATGGAAGTCGAGGGCGAACAGGATGCGGGACAGATCAAGCCTCCGCGCGCCACTCGTCTCCAATAGTTCTGTCTCGCTCAGCCCACCACGGGATGCCCAGAGGAGAGATAGAATGGACTCAATCAACTCTCGACCAAAATCCTCCTCCAGCCTCTCCAATACTCGCTGAAAGACATCTTCAAGATCTGTTGCCACCCGCACGTGCTCGATGGCCTGATCGAGCGTTTCATGGTCACCGTGCAATCGAAGTTCTTCAGCAACCACACGGAGGAAGAGCGGCGAACTTGCTTTGTCGTCGGAGGTAATTCGTTCCAACTGGTGCGCGGAGACGTGTTTCCGGAACTCGCTCAGGTAGCGAACGATAATGCTTGCTCGAACCCGCTGGTCGGACAGTGACCGCAGTTCAAGTTCGGTCCAGTTCCGTTCCTGCAATCGTGCGTGGCTATCGGTCAACGTTGTGGAGATGATCAACCGGATGCCCTCAGGAATCTGTGAGGGCAACCAGGCCAGCAGCGGACCAGCTTCGTCCAGTTGGTTGACGGCATCGATCACGATCAGCATGTCGATGCCGGCTTCGGCGCACCGACGTTCCGCGCGGAAGAGCCAGCCGGGAAAACGCTGAATCAACTCCTCTCCCTTCGATGGAACATCATCTGTGATCGAGAATCGCGAACGGATCTCCTCGATGATGTGTCGAATCACCGCCACAGCCGTCCCGCTCGACTGCGACGCGCCGACGTAGTGCTCAATCACGAACGCGCTTGGATTCCTCCTCTTATGCTGCTCCGCCAGAAAGGCAACAAGCGAGCTCTTCCCAAGCCCCGACTCCGCCGATATGACCAGTGGCGTGTCGCGTGCCGCGACCCACCGATTGAAGAACTTCAGGTGCTCCGGTTGTACGATGTATGCCCGACGTCGTGATGCCGAGAAGGCCGCGTGAGCGCGTTGCTCAACTTCGAGTGGTGAAGGTGGCTCGGTATCGGGCCAGCAGCGTTCAATGATCTTCAACAGATCGTCCCGTACCATCTGGCCCAACGACTCGGCGGTATCGTACGAGCGCATCGGATGCCCACTGAAAGAGGCCCGATCGATCATCCGTTGGAGTCGTTCCGGATCGTCTATATCGGCATGTTCGCCTTCCCTCCGATAGAAGTAGACACTCTCCCCGTCGGTCTGTCCCGGCGAATGATCCGTCGACCCGGCATGAAAGAGCCCATGGATGAACTCCATTTCGGTTATGCTGGTCTCCTCCAGTGCCGCCTCTTCGATCCAGGGATATCGCGCGAAGAGATTGGGGTCCATGGCGACTTCGTGGAACGCGGGAGCCCACCCATATCGATTGCCGACGATACCAATGAAGTAGGGGCGGCACCGGTCGATCTCCTCCAGGCAGGTACCTATTACAGAACCAAGAGCGCTTTGCTCATCAGTCAACCCCCAACGAAGATCGATCTCCGTGAACGCGATCCCCCGCTCACGACACAGTGCTCGAATCTCGGGGAAGATCTTCTTGACGAGATGCTCGCGCTCGTTCTGGAGATCGCGGAACGTGGAGGAGATGAAGACGCGGAGTTCGTTCGATCTGTTCATGAACCCCCTATCGCCCGTTTCAATTCGTCGATTCGCTTCCGATACTCGTGGTTCGGTACTTCAGCATAAAGCTGTTCGTATACACGAAGCATCGCCGACGGGTCTGCAGCACCATCGATTCGCCACAGCCAGTAGTCGACCTCTACCGCATATACTTCGTCCGGCATTTCCGCGCGCATTTCGCGAAGTCGTTCAACTGCCTGGTCGACGTTTCCCCGGGCTGCGTCTATGCGAGCGAGAACTATTCTCCCATCCAACACCGCATCCGGATTCGACACCTTCTCGCTGATTGCGATGGACTGAATGGTACATGCTTGCGCTTTCTCCAGCGCCCGTGTCTCCCAACGATTCAGATCGTCGTTCGGAATCCACGTCGAGAGAAACTCGGGCATTGAGCGTTGATCGATCTCCGCATGTCCGGCTGCATCTCCGCTGGATGCATCCGCTATTATCTCCAACAAGACGTCCGCGATTCGGTTGAGCCACGCGGCCTCCGCTTCACTGTGGCCCACGGCTCCGTGTTCGTCGGCAGCGCGAAACAGCATTTGGAGCGCACGTTCATAGTCCCCGATGCTCATGTACGCGATACCCATGTTTCCGATTGCGGTGGCAGCCTCGGTGCGATTCCCCAATACCTCACACACGCTTAGCTGCCTCTCGTAGCACGCAATGGCACGATCATACTCACCGCGCATGTCGTACACCACACCAATATTTCCAATTGCGGAGGCAATACCATTTCGGTCGCCCAACGACTCGCAAATACGCAGGTGACGCTCATAGCACTCAATAGCGCGATCGTACTCGCCACGATAGAAGTACACAACTCCCATGTTCGCGATGGCATCGGACGCGTCGGGAATAATGCCGGCCGCCTCGGAGAGACGAAGCGATTTCTCCACGAGCTCCATTGCGGCATCGTACTCTCCACGACGGGAATAGACTATTCCCATGTGTGCGATTGCCGCGGACATCCCGGGGCGATCGCCCGCCTCTTCGCAAGCGCGCTCCCACAATTGGTAGCTCTCCATCGCGCGATCATAGTCACCCCTTCGGGAATAGACCACGCCCATGTTTCCGACGACCTTACCGATTCCGAACCGATCGTTTAACGTGGTGTACAGTTCCAACGCCCGTTCGAATTCCACCATCGCCTCGTCGTAATCGTTGTGCAAGAACAACATCCGACCCAGAATGAGATGCGAATCCGCCTCTTCCGACAACAAATCAGATCCGTTCAACGACGCTAGTCGCTGTCGCGCCAACTCAATTGCTCCCGACCACTCCCCAAGCTTCTCCAGAAGGAGCACTATCTGGTGCATGCCCCGACTCCGTGTCTCAGTGTCAGTGGTCCTCCAGTCCGCCAGGCCCCGACGGTATAATTGCACGACATCCACGCCCTCACGGATCTCCGACCAGTAGCTTCGAACCTCGTAATGGGTGGTCGCGTTGTAGAGTGCGAGAAACACCGGGATGGATGACAGAGAGTCGCGAAGACGGTCGATCGCTCCCCCACTGTGGAGTTGATAGCAGAGCTCGCCAGCCACGCGTGCCGAAACAGCCGTGTCAGCGGCGATTGATGTTGTCGCCACCGACTGAAAGTACTCGGCGATCCCCAGGTGTGTGGAACGCTTCTTGTTCTCGTCAGCCAGATAGCGCTTCTCGACAGCCCGGCGCAGATAGTCATGGAAGAACGTCAGTCTCCCTTCCTTCCGAACGAGATGATAGTCGAGACCCGCCATCATCGTGGCAATCTTCAAGCGGGCAAGTCGGCTGAGGTCCGAGAGTTCCTGTTCATCGAGGCCGCTGCGGCTGGCACAGAGTAGACTCATTACATCGCGGACGGCGCGCATGTTGTAGTCCTCTTCCAACCGTTCGAGGACTCGTTGAAAGAGGTCCTCCGTTCCGGTCACCTCCAGGTAGCTGTTGATCTTCCAGTCGAGATCTTCGTGGCGGCTCACCAGCCGGAGCTCCTCAAGTACCGTCTTCAGAAAGAGTGGATGGCCGCACTTATAGTCGGTGGCAAGACGCTTGATCTGCTCCGGATTGAGCGACTTGTGGTACTCCGCCAGATATCGCACGACAATCGTCTCGCGCTCCGCCTCCATAAGAGCCTGCATGCCGAATCGACCCCACCCACGCTTCGTCAATTCCACAAGCGTCCCTTCGACGGTCGAACTGAGAATCAATCGGATGGATGGAGATATGATATCGGGGATCCACCGCAGATTGAGTGCATCCCCCTGAAGCTGATTGAGACCATCGAGGATGATAACCAGGGATGAAGGCGGAGGGATGAGGGATGAATCAGACGAAGAGGCCCTTACCTGGTTGATATCCGATTGCACGCTTCGCCTTCCTCCCTCCTCTCTGAAGGCTCCACCTTCCCCCTTCCGAAGTTCGTGGTCGGCATATCCAAGCCATTGACCCAGCACCGCTTCCAGTTTGTCGTTCTCTGATGGAATCTCCTCATCGCGTCCGAATCGCTCCTTGATCTCCATGCAGACATGACGTATCACCGCGTAGTGGTCGGCTGCAGTTGCGCCGATGCCGACGTAGTGTTCGATGACATGCGCGCCCGGGTTCTTGCGCCGATACTGATCCGCCCAGTAGGCAAAAAGCGAACTCTTACCGCTCCCACTCTCGGCATAGACGACCAGGGGAGGATCGTCCGAAGTGGCGTGATCGTTGAGGCGTTTGAGGTAGGTGGGGTTGGGGATGTACGCGCGGCGCCGACTGAGGGAGAAGGCGTCATGACGTGCGCGTTCCAACTGAAGTGGCGTAGGGGGCCTGGCGTCGGCGAAATCACGCTTGATGATCTTTACCAGATCGTCGTAGATCAACTCACCCAGCGAGGCTGGATCACGAAACGTCTCGATGACCGCGCCACTCTGTCGGATGCGTTGCTGGTAGGCCTCGAGACGTGAGTGCTCATCGTTCTCCTGATGGACGTCGTCGAGGGACTCGCGGCGTCGGCGGAAATAGAATCGAGCAGTTTCCAACGCCCCCTTCCCCTCTCCACCTTCCGCTCTGCCAATCACCGCGTAGTGGGCCTCCATCTCGGTAATGGACATTCCATCGAGCGCTGCATCCTCAATCCAGGGATGCAGGTCAAGGAGCGCAGGATCTTTGTGAATGTCGAGGTAGGTGGGAACGAAGCCGTATCTGTCACCGGTAATTCCGATGAAGTAGGGTCTGCATTTATCGACTTCCTCCAGGCAGGTGCGGATCACCTGACCGAGCGCGACATCTTCATCGGTCAATCCCCAACGAAGGTCGACTTCGGTGAAGATGATGCCACGTTCGCGGCACAATGCACGGATCTCCGGGAAGATCTTTTTGACGAGGTGCTCGCGTTCTTCCTGGAGATCGCGGAAGGTGCTTGATATGAAGACGCGGAGGTCGGGCATACGCCGGAAACGGGGAGTAAGGAGTACGACGGATTGGGGTACGACGAAGATACTGGCGCTGCGTTCGTGAGTACCGAGTGGGGCTGGCAAGCGGCCGGGCGCGGAAATCGGGTGCGATCTCTACGGCGATGCGGACTCCCCACGGAGTTCGTCCAGGCGTGTGCGGAAAAGATGTTTTGGCGTATCACGCTCGAGTGCCGTATAGCACTCACGAGCAATTGAGGCATGGTCGCTCATGCCACACTTCCACAACCAGTAGTGAACGTCGGCACGCTCTTCATCGGCGCGAGCGTGATCGAGGAGCGTCAGGAGGCGTTCAGTAGCGTTCGCATGGTTTCCCGATGCATAATCGATGCGAGCCAGGATGATGGGAATAATGATCCGCCTATCCCTCAACCCGATCGACGTGGCGTAACGCAGTGCCGAATACGCAAGGTCTCGTGCCCGCTGAAGTGCCCGCACGGAGATCTCGTCGGAAAGGGGGGCATCATCGGAACGGTCGGGCCACGGAAAATCCACGTCGCAGAGGAGAGGGTGATCGATGAGAATACGGGCCGTTGCCTCCAGCGGGAACGTTGTGGCCGCGTTGCTGCCAATCCTTACCAGCTCATGTACTCCCTCGGCATACTTGGCAAGTGCTCCTTCGAAATCCCCACGTACCTCGGCAATCTCTCCAAGATTGCACGTCGAAATGGCGGCGCCGATCCGTTCCTCGATCTCATGACACAACGCGTTGTGGAGCATGTAGTACTCCTCGGCGCGATCGTACTCGCCGCGTTCGAAATAGACGAGTCCAAGGTTTCCAACGACGTTCGCTCGCAGGCGTGTATCTCCCGTCACCAGCGCAGTCTGCTCTGCCTTGGCCAAACAGGCTTCTGCGCGATCAAGTCTGTTCGTATAGAGGAAGAGCAAGGCGCGATATGCGTTCGCAGTCGCTTCCGTCTTTCGATCGCCCAGATCTTGTGTAATGGCTTCGGCCCTGTCAAGGCAGGAGAGCGCCTCGTCGTACTCCTCTCGTTGCGTAAGGACCCCACTTCGAGTAATGAGTGCCCGCGGGAGGTCGATCACGTCTCCCAGTTCCGCGAGAAGCTCCAGACGCTCATCGAGACAGTCAAGCGCCATGTCGAGTTCTCCGGTTGTCAAGTGGACGTTCGACATAGCCCCGAGGGCAGCGCATATGGTGGACTTGTCGCCAAGCTCGCGTGCGATGGCGATGGCTCTGGCGGCGTGCCCACGGGCCTCAGAAAGGGCGCTGGTCATCGTACAGGAATTGGAGAGCAAGATCAACGCGGCGAGTTCCGCTCCACGATCGTTCGCCAGGCGTGCCCGGTCAATCATGCGGTCCAGGATCGGAATGGCCTCGGTATCCTTGCCAAGTGCAGAGAGGTACGCTACTACAAGGCTCGACGTAGACTGGTATTCATCCCCATCGGGCGACGAGGTCCTCTCCCAGTGCGCGAGCGCCGTTGTCCATGCCTCCGCAACACGATTCTGATCCATTCGGGCAACAGCTGATAGGACCTCGTACCGATTACTCCGCTCATCGGACATCGCGATAAACCTATCCACCCTCGACAGGGTACGAAGAACTCCGTCCTCGTCGCCAAGATGCGAGTAGGCATGAACCAGCTCCTGGACTGATTTGGGAGTTACCACCGCCTGTTCAAAGAAGTCCACAAGCTGACGCCATAGTTCGTCGCGACGAGCCGGATCGTTCAGGTATCGTTTTTCAACCGCGCGCAACAGGTAGTCGTGGAAGAAGGTGTAGCGATCCTCGTTTCGTACCAGATGATAGTCGAGACCGCTGAGCATGGCTGATAGTTTGAGTCGCGACAGGCCGGTTAGCTCCACCAGTGCAAGTTCCCCCAGGCCGAAACGACTCCCCCAGAGTCGGGACATTACGTCGCGCACGGCGCGCGCGCCGTAGTCGTTTTCCATTCGCTCGAGTACAGCCTGGAAGAGGTCCTCTGTTCCAGTTGTCTGCAGGTACGCATCAACGTGTTGGGGAAGTTGCTCGTGACCGCTGTCGAGTCGGAGCTCCTCGAGAAGCGTACGCAGGAACAGGGGGTGTGCGCACTTCGCGTCTTCCGCTATGCGATGCACCAGTTCGGGCGCAAGGGCTTTGTGGAACTCAGACAGGTAGCGAACAATGACGGCCTCCCGCTCACGCTCCTTCAAGGGTTGCATGCCGAGGTGCACCCATCCGCGTGAGCGCAGGTCGACCAACGTCTGCTCAACCGTGCTGGTTATGATCAAGCGAACGTTCGACGGGAGGGTGCGGGGAAGCCACGTGAGTTGCTGCGCCTCACCCGTCAGTTGATTGATTCCATCGATGACGATAACAAGCCGCTTCTCCTTCAGGAACCCGAACATATCCGCGAATAGCTCTGCGACCTTTCCGGGTTCACGTGGCACCGTTAACTCGCGACCGATGATCTCGGCGACCTCATGAATGATATGCTGCATGACGCCGAAGTGATCGATGGTCCCGGCGCCAATGCCCACATAATGCTCGATGATTGGAAGGTCTGGGTGCGACCGGCGAATTAGATCACACCAGAATGAGACAAGAGAACTCTTCCCTGAGCCGCTTTCTGCGTAGATCACCATCGGCGGCTCGGTGCCGGGAAGCCAGTTGTCAAGCCGGTGCAGGTACTCAGGATTAGGGATATATGCGTGTCGGCGGCTCTCGGCGAAAGCGCGATGACGAGTCCGCTCCTCTTCCAGCCGCGTTGGCGGTACGACGTCCGCGAAGTCGTGATCGATTATTTCGAGGAGGGCTTCGTAGACGGCCTCACCAAGCGAACCAGGGTCGCGAAACTCCTCTACGGGAAGTCCTGAGTCCCGGACGCGCTGCTGTAGAACCGCGAGACGAGCGGCCTCCGCGTCGTCGACAGCAGATAACTGTGCACGGCGAGATCGACGAAAGAAGAATCGCGTTCCTCCGTTCCAACCACCGTCATTGCCCGTTCCAGAATTGGTAGTTGGATCGTTGAGGGCAGCATGCCGGAACTCGAGATCAATGATTGAACTCCCTTCCATGGCCGCGTTCTGTATCCAGGGATAACGTCTCAACAGATCCGCATCCTTATAGTATTCCAGGAGGTCAGGCACATGTCCGTAGCGCTCGCCCGTGATACCGATAAAGTAGGGGCGGCAGCGATCGATCTCCTCCAGACAGGTACGGATCACCTGGCCAAGAACGACGTCCTCATCCGTCAATCCCCAGCGTAGATCTACTTCAGTGAACGTGATGCCGCGTGCGCGGCACAACGCCCGGATCTCTGGAAATATCTTTTTCACCAGATGCTCGCGTTCTTCCTGGAGATCGCGAAACGTTGAAGAGATGAAGACGCGAAGGTCGGGCATACAGGTTAGGCGGGTACTGCCAGGTGATGGCTGTCGTTGATCAATGTCGCACGTCGAATGGTGAATGCCAGACGGCGAAGGTCACCTCGATCTCATCTGCCGTCCGCGACAGGCGGGCATCTGGGGCACCTAAGGTAACGCATCTAGTGCGTTTGGACATTTGCTGCCACGGACACCCGACTGCCAACGTGCGAACTGAGACCAATCTCTTCGGCAGAGGGGACCGTTTCATCGCTCGTTCAGAGCGATGATCCAGGAGTCCGTTCCAGTTCTTCTATGCGCGTGCGATAGGTATGATGGTGCGTTGCCTCATACAGTTCCCTGTACATCTCCAGCGCCATCGCTGCATGCTCGGCCTCCCCAAGTGTACCCATCAGATAGTGGATCTCTGCCTCCTCAGCGCGATTGCGTGTCCCATTCAAAAGAGAGCCAAGACGTTCCAACGCGCGGTCGCGGTTCCCCTCTGCCGCGTCGATGCGCGAAAGTTGCATCTGACTCGCGTGTGCGGTATCCGGCTTGGATAACTCGCGAGAAAGGGCGAGACATTCCTCGGCCACTTCACGCGCGGCCGACAGTGTCACAATGCGCCAGTGATTCTCTACATCCGCATGGTCGATGTCGATTCCCCGCAAGTGATCGGTCAGGTAGTCGGGCATTGGACCATCCAGTGCAGAGACAGTAACGAGGACGTCAGCGATTCCTGCAAGCCAGCACGCCAACCCGTCCTTGAACCCGATTGATCGATGATAGTCTCCTGCCTGCTGATAGCATTGCAGTGCCAACGCATACTCGCCCAGTGCACTGTGGATGCCCCCTTGATTCCCAACAGCGATGAAGGCGCCAGCATGATCTCCCACCTCTGCGCACATCTGCTGGTGCTCGACCAGGCAATCGAGAGCGCGAGCGAAATCGCCGCGGTCCAATAAGACGGTGCCGCGCTCGCCTATGGCAAACACAATCCCCTCGTGATCGTCGAGTTCTCGCGAAATCCGTTCCATTTCAGCAAAGCAATCCAGCGCTTGATCGTAGTCCCCAAGATTGCGGTAGACCTGTCCACGATAGCCGAAAGCGCGAGCCATTTGCGTTCTATCGCGTAGTTCATTGGCGTTTCGCGCCGCGTCGTCAAGGCACTCAAGCGCCTTGTCGTAGTGACCTAGACTCGTGTAGACAAATCCGCAGGACAGGAGTGAACTCGTAACACCGGCACGATCCCCGAGTTCTTGGGCGATCGTTCCATGTTCCAAATAGCACTTAAGCGCCGCATCGTACTCTCCGAGCATACGGTGGAGCTCCCCTCTCCTGGATAGATTTCCTGTGACGAGGGAGCGCAGTCCCAGCTCTCTCACAATTGCCTCTTCTTCGGATAGACACGCCAAAGCCTCGTGGTACGCTCGCCGGGCGAGAAAGACTGTCGTTTGATTCCCAATTCCTCTGGCAACGTTCTGCAGATTGCCCAGCTCTCGCGAGATAGAAACCTGCTCGACATGGCACTCGAGCGCCTTGTCGTATTCGCCGCGACTTGTGTGTACGAGTCCACGATTGCCAATTGCGCCGGCAATGCCACTTCGATCGCCAAGCTCTCTGGCAATTGCTTCCTGTTCGGCATAGCAGGCAAGAGCTTCGGCGTGCTCACTGCGATTGTAGTGAATGTTCCCGCGGCCGCCGACCGCCCGTGCGATTCGCTTCCGATCGTTCAGCCTCCTTGCAATCTCTTCACCTTGACGGATAGCACGCATCGCCTCATCCGTTTTCTGCATTCGCCTCAACAGATCGCCGAAATGCGTCAGCGCGGTGGCCTCGCGGGCGCTATCGCCCTGGCGATGAAGCTCGGCCACCAATTCCCGATGCAGCTCCTCCGCGTCACTCCACGCGCCGACGTCGTCACATAGTTTTGCCACCTCTTGCACGACATCTGCCAGGGCGGTTGGGTCCAGGTCCGATCCATTCCATTCGTCCACCGCTCGGCGATAGACTGCTGCAACGTGCGCCGACGTCGATCTCGACCAATACCGCCTCACCTCCTGTGGATCCGCGTCGCAGAGGAGTCGGAAGCGATCGAATTCGACTAGCGCCTCCTCCAACCGGTCGCGCGCGTCGAGTCGCTCCAAAGCATATAGCAGCTCGCGTGTCGATCGGAGTGTTGTCTGCAGACCAGAGAAGTACTCAGCCAGTTGTTTGTGAGAACGCCGTCTTGTCTCCAGAGGCAGGTACCTCCGCTCCACTCCCTGTCGAAGGTAGTCATGGAAGAAGCCGAGAAGTCCGTCGCGCCGAAGCAGGTGATAGTCCAGGGCGAACAACAATCGCGACAGTTCCAATCGGCTTGCGCCAAGCAGATCGAGCAATTCCGATTCACTCAATCCGGCCCGAGCCGTGGCGATCAGAGTGAGCAGCCCTCGCACCTCAGGCTCGCCGTGATCTCGCTCTAATCGTTCCAGCACACGATCGAACACGTCAAGCAGATCTTCCGCCCTGGTGAACTGGAGGATGATGTCATCGAGCGTCTCGTGTTCACCATGTAGCCGCAGTTCCTCGGCCACCAGGCGAAGATAGAGTGGGGAGCGGGCCTTCTGGTCGCTTGTCAAGCTTCGGAGTTGCGATGGCGAAATCCCCTTTCGGAACTCTCCCAGGTAGCGGAGAACAATGCTCTGTCTCACCGTCTCATCGTCCAAGGGTTTGACGTGCAGCGTCGACCATCCGCGCGCCTCGAGTCGATCTTCGCACTCGCCTGGCGTTGTCGAAACCATCAGCATCACACCCGGTGGAATGATTGCAGGTAGCCAGCTCAGACGCCGTCCCTGCTCATCCAGCTGGTTGAGGGCGTCAAGAACGATCAGCACAGAAAAGCCGTTCTGTGATGCAAGACGTTCGCAACGGAACAACCAGTTCGGGAAGCCCTTCTCCAATTCATCCGGTTTCGACGGGACCTCGTCTTCAATTCCGAAGCGCTCACGGATTTCTTCGATTACGTGACGCATGATCGCTCCGGCCGACCCGGAGGCCGCCGTGGCTCCCACGTAGTGTTCGATGATGAATGCCGTGGGGTGATTGGATCGATACACATCGACGAGATGGGCGACAAGCGAGCTCTTCCCCAATCCCGACGACCCGGTGACGACCAAGGGGGTAGACTCACCGGACCTGCTCCGCTGATCAACCCAATCGTCGAAGCGTTGATCATAGAGTGCTTCCGGAACGTAGGCCCGTGTTCTGCTGGCTGCGAAGGCGGCGTGAGAACGACGCTCCAAATCGAGGGGAGTGGGTACCTCTCTCTCAAGAAATACTGTCTCGATAGCCTTCCGGAGATCCGCTTCCAGCCACTCGCCCAGTTCTGTCGGCGAAGAGAATCCCTCGCGCACGGGGAAGTCGCTCTGGCGAATCCGTTGCTTCAGGCCCTCAAGTTTCTGGACGGCGTTAGCGTCGGCGTCAATGAACTCATCAGGCGTTCCGTCGCGATCGCGGAAGTAGAAGAACGCATGCCCGGCCATTGCCGGATTGGCCAGCACGCCGTGGATGATTTCCATTTCGGTGATGCTGGCGCCAGGGGGAACCGAAGTCGCAAGAGATGGGAACTGTTCCGAAGCCTTTTCAGCATCGGTCGATGCAGGGACCCACCCGTACCGCTCGCCGAGGATACCAATGAACCAGGGTCGACAGCGATCGATCTCATCGAGACAGATGTTGATGATCCCCTCCCGCTCCGCCTCGTCCTCTGTGATGCCCCAACGAAGATCGATATCGGTGAAGGTGACACCCCGCTGGCGGCACAGCGCACGAATCTCGGGGAAGATCTTCTTGACTAGATGCTCACGCTCGGCCTGCATGTCGCGAAAGGTCGAGGAGATGAAGAGACGGAGTTCGTTGGTCGGGGTCATATCCTGAAATGTCGGGATGTCATGCGTGGTAGTTCGTGAACCCAACTGACGGGATTGTCTATTGGACACACCGCAGACTTGACGTGGGGTCGGCCACAGCCATGGTGAAGATCGTGCGGCTACATCGACCGGCAGCCGGCGGCAGCACATCCGGACACGTTTCTCCCGTCGGCTGGCACTGGGCCGTGTGGGGCTCAGGCGCGATGGCATGGATTGAGATGGAGTCAGAGAAGCGTTCGACTACGTACTATTGCTTCGTGAAATTGATTGAAGGGCTATTGTTTGTGTAGAGTTAATCATATAAGGCCATAACGGCTTTAGAATCCCATGGCGGCGCACGGCTCCCACTTTTCCACATGCAAACCGTGTCCGTTACCGCTTCTCCAGATCAAACCTGCCGGAGATTCGTGTGCAATCGGGGCTGGATTCGGCGTTCCAATGCAGTTCACACGACACCACCCTTCAGCAGTGCTACGCGCCGCTCCAAACAGAACACTCGTGTCACGCCGAAGCCTGTTGACGCTGATCGATCATACAATTCGACGGGAGAACGAATGGTCGGGAAGCCTCTCCTGCCGATATCTGTCCCGGAACGAATCGTACACCCGGGCTATTCTCGATGAAGTCTGACCTGCTCGAATGCTACAACCCCGATTCGAACATCAACACCAGCCCCCGTTCTGACCGTCGGAAATAACAGAATGGATGTTTGACAGGTAACTGTTGCGACGGATTCCTGTTGAGCGAATCTGCCCCATTCGGCACGTGAGCGGCTGGCTGGATTGGTTGATCGAATCATCCTATGTTTGGCATATTTTTCTGCCGCTCATCCCCCCGAATGGTGTAAGTTATCCGACCGCGACCGGAAGAACCACCGCCCCACCCTCCCTCGCGACTCTACCCCCGCCCGTCTTCGAAACAACATTCCTCCTCAACTTCGCTTCGTTCCCAATAGAGCTGATGACGTCAACGTGGTACTTCGGTATTCTGGTCGTACTCATCGCCATCTGCATTGCCGTCGGAGGAGTTGCGTTTGCCAGGCGAAGTCTGTCAATTGACCTGCTTCGTCGCCATAACGAGATCGCGGCCCCGATTCACGCCGCCATAGGCGTGATGTATGCAGTACTTCTGGGGTTCGTCGTGATCGTTGTCTGGGAACAGTACAATGACGCTGAAGCAGCTGTCAGGACCGAGGCCGATCAGCTCATTGCTCTCTCGCGTGATGCCTCCCTCTTTTCCAACAACGGAGGTGATCAGCTTCTGGCAGGAATCGCTCAGTACGCATCGAATGTGGTAAACGTGGAATGGGATCTGATGGAGAAAGGGGACGGTCACGTCAATCACAGTCGTGCCCACGATAGCATCTGGATTGCGTTGGGACGCATCGATCCGAACGGGGTCCGTGACGACATATGGCTCCGCGAATCGGTGCAGCGCATGAACGCGCTCGAGGATGCGCGCTCCAGGCGGCTGCTAGCCGTCGAGAGCACTGTCCCGGCGGCAATGTGGATTCTGTTGATCGTGGGTGGCTTGATCACGATTCTCTTCACGGCGTTCTTTGGCGCTGACCATGCCCCGATGCATATGATGATGGTCAGCGCTCTATCGGCCCTCATTGCGTTTACGTTATTTTTGATTGCGGCCATTGATCAGCCATTTTCGGGAATTGTCCGTGTGGAGAACGAGGCGTTTCGCCATGTGCTGATGGATGGCCTGACAGCACCGAAATCTTCGGTGCCTCCTACCCCAACTACTCCGGACTCCAACCGGAACCCGTGACGCAATTTCCGGCGCCTCCCGCGCACGCAGTCACAATCCGAAGGCATAACCAGACAGGAGACCCCCCATGAAGTGTCCGAGCTGCGGAACGGACGTAGCCACTGGATCACGCTTCTGCAACAGTTGCGGAACTTCGCTTACCGGACTTTGCCCCTCGTGTGGGACCCCAAACGGTGCTGCGGCCCGGTTCTGTTCCAACTGCGGGAACAAACTTGGTGATGCACCATCCGTGCCTGAGCCCACAGCGTCCAGCGATCTCCCGTACGCCGAGCGCCGACACCTGACCGTCCTCTTCAGCGATCTGGCCGGCTCCACACCACTCTCCGAAATCCTTGACCCGGAAGATCTCCGATCAATTCTACGTGACTATCAGAGCGTTTGCGCCAACGTGATCTCGCTCTACGACGGGTATCTGGCGAAGTACCTCGGTGACGGCATCCTGGCATACTTCGGTTATCCGACGGCACACGAAGACGACGCCCATCGGAGCGTTCGGGCAGGGTTGGGTATCGTGGAGGCCATGGAGAAGCTTAGCACGCAATACCAGAGCCGGTTCGGCATTGGATTGGATGTTCGCGTTGGGATCCACACCGGACTGGTCGTTGTGGGGGACATGGACGCCTCGGATGCGCTCGAATCGAACGCGATTGTCGGGCAGACGCCCAACATGGCCGCCCGAATCCAGTCTATGGCCGACCTCAATTCCGTCTGCATGAGCGGCGACACACATAAGCTGGTCTCGGGATTCTTTGAGTGCGTCGATCTTGGGCTCCACGAGCTAAAGGGAATTTCCCGCCCCGTTCATCTCTTCCGCGCGATGCACGAGAGCACTGCCAGGAGTCGGCTCGAGGCAGCCTCCAGCGGGCTTACCCCGTTTACGGGACGGGAAATGGAAATCGACTCTCTGATGCTGCGTTGGATGAAGGCGCACAATGGAGAAGGGCAGATTGTGCTGGTCGGAGGGGAGCCGGGCGTCGGAAAATCGCGCATGATTCTCGCCATGAAGGAACATGCCACGGAGGATCCCGACTCGTGGCTGACCGAGCTGCGGTGTTCGCCATTTCACCAGAACAGTTCGCTCTATCCGGTGATCGATTTTCTGGAACGTGTTGTCCTGAAATTCAGCCGCGAGGAAACACCTGATGAACGGCTCCGCAAAATCGACGGCTGGGTACGGCAATACGGGCTGGATCCCGATGTGAACGTCCCCCTCCTTGCCGCCCTCCTTTCGATTCCTGTTGGCGATCGATATCCCGCAATCGCACTGACGCCGCAGAAGCAGAAAGAGAGAACCATTGACTTGCTGATTACCATCCTCCTCGATCGCGCGCAACATCAGCCTGTTCTCTTTGTGCTGGAAGATCTTCATTGGGCCGATCCGTCGACACTTGAGCTACTGGATAAACTTATTGTCCGTTGCGAAGGGCATCGCATCCTCGCACTCCTCACGTACCGACCCCAATTCAAACCGTACTGGCAGGCGCAGGGAAATCTCGGCCGAATCGATTTGACGGGGTTGCCACGCAATTTTGGTGAGGAAATTATCCGGAAGGCAGCCGGCAATAGAGACCTACCGCCGGAAGTAGTCCAATACATTCTGGACAAGACCGACGGCATTCCTCTCTTCCTTGAGGAATTAACGAAAATGATGATCGAGTCGGAGATGGTCATCGAGCAGAACGGAGCGATGGTTCTGTCAGCAGCCTTGGAGACGCTTCCGGTGCCTGCGACACTTCAAGACTCGTTGGCGGCACGCCTGGATCGAATGAAGGAGGCTAAACCGATCGCGCAGCTCGGCGCTACTATCGGGAGGGAATTCTCGTATGAAATGATCGAGACAATTCCCGGGCGCCATCAAAACCATTTGCAGGAAAACCTGGCGCGTCTAGTCGATTCGGGTCTTCTTTTCCAGAAGGGTGCGCCCCCGCACGCGACGTACGTCTTCAAACATGCGCTTATCCAGGACTCGGCATATTCGTCGCTGCTGAAGAGCTCCAGGCGCGATTATCACAAACTGATCGCCGAAGCTCTCGAGCAGCAGCATCCAGAGCTTGCGGACACGCAACCGGAGTTGATCGGACATCACTATGCTGCTGCCGAGCTTCCCATTCAGGCGATTCCCTACTGGCAGAAGGCGGGACAGCAGGCAATAATCCGTTCAGCAATGCCGGAGGCCATCGCGCACCTTTCAAGGGCTGTCGAGCTTGTTGGCACACTGCCGGACGGCCCGGAGAAGATGGGGGCTGAGCTGATGGCCCAGACATACCTGGGACTTGCACACATGATGAATGGGGGCTACGCTCATCCCGAGGTCGAGCGCGCCTTCACCCGCGCCCGCGATCTATGCAGCGCACTCGGTGATCCACCGCAGACGTTTCCTGTACTCCACGGTCTGGTGAAATATCGACTGGTTCGAGGGGAGTATGCTACCGGCGTAGATCTGGCTGACCAACTGGTTCGAACCGCCGATCTGTCGGAGATTCCAGATCTCCAGATGGAGGCGCTCTACGTCCGCGGTGCTGGACTTTTCTGGATCGGCGAGCACGGAAGGGCGCTGAATGACTTTGCCCGCGTGTTCGAGATATACGATCCGGTCGCGCACAAAGCGCATGCCTCCCTCTACGGTGAGGATCCGGCGATCGCATCGCACGGTCATAATCTCTGGGCGCTTGCTATTCGAGGATACCCTGAACAAGCGCTCGTCGAAACGGAACAGGTACTGAAAGCCGCATTCGAGCACGGACATCCCTGGACCATCGACTACCTCTACGTGTGCGTGACGATAATGTATAACGTGCTCCGTGACGTTCAGAAGACCCTCGAATTCAGCAAGCGGATGTACGAGTCTGCCTCCGAGCACGGGTTCCCCTTCTGGACCTCTGCAGCATCTGTTTTCCACGGGTGGGCCCGTGCAACCCTGGGTGAAACGAAGGAAGGCATTGCAGAGACAAAGGGGGGTGTGGAGCTCTGGCGTGCGCTTGGAGGGGTTCTCGGCGTCCCGAATTTTATGCTTCGCCTGACCGAGGGGTACATCATGGACAATAACATGGAAGATGCCCTGGGAACCGTTGATGAAGTGCTTGATATCATCAATACGAGTGGCGAAGGTATTTACAAAGCTGAGGCCATGCGCATTCGGGGAGAAATCCTACTCCGCATGGCAGGCGACGACGCCGATGAGCAAATCAAAGAGGAGGTGGCTGGACTGTTCGAGAGTGCTCTGTCAGTTGCAGAGCAGCAACAAGCGAAACTGTGGCGCCTTCGGGCTGCTGCCAGCTTGACTCGGCTCCGTCAGTCACAAGGACGTGCGAACGAAGTGGTCGATATTCTCGCTTCAGCATATTCCGATTTCACGGAGGGTTTTACTATCGCAGATATGGTGGAAGCGAAAATGCTCCTCGACGAAATATCCAACTCATAGACGCAGCGGCGTCGGTTGGACCGAAACCTCAAACGATTACAGCCCCAACCCAGATCAAAGGCCCATGAACAAAGTAGCAATCCTTGGCGGCGGCGTCGCCGGAATGAGCGCGGCGCACGAGTTGATCGAGCGCGGTTTCGACGTCACGGTCTATGAAACCAAGCCGGTCCCGGGCGGCAAGGCTCGGAGTATGCCGGTACCAGACTCGGGGAAAGATGGCCGGCAGGATCTCCCGGGGGAGCACGGATTTCGCTTCTTCCCGCGATTCTACCGTCACCTCCCCGATACGATGACCCGAATCCCCTACAAAGGGGGAAACGTCGCGCAAAACCTGGTTGAGACAACGCGCATCGAAATGGCTCTCTACGACCTCCCACCGGTCGTGACCATTTCAAAATTCCCTGAGAACAAGGCGGACATCGAAACGGTCCTCAAGGCCATGGCGTCGAAGTACACGGGTGTAACGAACGAGGACGCACTCTACTTCGCAGGAAAACTCTGGCAGATCCTGACCAGCTGCAAAGAGCGTCGTCTTGAACAATACGAGAAGATGTCGTGGTGGAAATTCATCGATGCCGAGTCACGATCGGAGGCATATCAGAAGTTTTTTGGTCATGGAATAACTCGATCACTTGTCGCCGCGAAAGCTGACAAGGCGAGCACCCGAACAATGGGGGATATTACTCTCCAGATGTTCCTTGACATCATGACGCCGGGTGGAAGTGCAGACCGTTTGTTGAATGGACCCACGGACGACGTATGGATCATGCCCTGGCTGGAGTACTTGACCTCGAAGGGAGTCGACTATCGATTCAGCTCGCCGGTGAAGTCGATCCAGTGCGACGGCAAGCGGATAACTGGAGCCATCGTCACGGAGAACGGCCAGGACGTCAGCGTAACGGCCGACTACTATATCTCCGCAATGCCGGTAGAGGTTTTCGCTCCCATGATCTCCGCGGAAATGATAGCGGCAGATCCTACCATGGGGCCGGTCGTGACCCTGGCGAAGAACGTCGAGTGGATGAACGGCATTCAGTTCTATCTCACTCAGGATGCCCCAATTACACACGGACACGCCATCTACATCGACTCCGAGTGGGCCTTGACATCCGTGTCACAGCACCAGTTCTGGGCGGACGTGGACCTGAGCCAGTACGGCGACGGAACCGTGACCGGAATCCTTTCCGTTGACGTGTCGGACTGGACATCAAATGGCATGAATGGCCTTCCTGCCTCCAAGTGCACTCGTCAGCAGGTTGCGGATGAGGTGTGGGCGCAACTGAAAAGGAGCCTCAACGTCGACGGCGCGGAACCACTCACCGATGCACACCTCCACAGCTGGTTCCTGGATCCAGACATCGTAAGTGGTGGGGATGAGAACGATGTCATCACAGACAATCGCGAACCACTCCTGGTGAACCTGGTCGACACATGGAGTATGAGGCCGGAGGCGACCACGCAGATTCCGAACCTTTTCCTTGCATCGGACTACGTGCAGACAAATACCGATCTGGCAACAATGGAAGCTGCAAATGAGGCGGCTCGACGGGCCGTGAACGGAATTCTCGCGGCCTCAGGTTCGAAGAGCAAGAAATGCGAGATATGGGATCTGCACGAGCCCGATATCATCCTTCCGTTCCGTGTGTACGACTACGAGAGATTCAAGAAGGGTCTTCCATGGGATGGCGAGATTCACGTCAATCTCCATCTCGACCTTTAAGCGACTGTTGCAAATCCCGCGACCTCAGCGTTGCACTCCTCATGGCTCGACTCATAAACCTGAACTCAATCATATCTGGTACCCATGATCAATCAGCAATCCGCACCGAAAAAAGTCGCCGTGCTGGGAGGTGGCATTGGGTCGCTCGCGACAGCGATCGGCATTACCAACGATCCGAACTGGCGCGATCGGTTCGAGTCCATTACCGTCTATCAGATGGGATGGCGGCTGGGAGGAAAGGGGGCCAGCGGGCGGGGAGAGCATGGAAGAATCGAGGAACACGGACTGCACGTCTGGATGGGGTTCTACGAGAACGCCTTCGCGACCATCCGACGAATCTATGAGGAGCTGGGACGCCCGGCCGGGACGCCGCTCGCCACGTGGAGTGATGCCTTCAAACGACACAACCTGATCGAGCTGGCGGAAAAATTCAATGACCGGTGGCGGCTGTGGCGGCTGAACATGGAGGAATACAGCGATGAGCCGGGATCAGGCAAAGGAATCCCGTCGCTCTGGGAGCACCTTATTCGTGTTCTCGAACTCGTGAAGATGGCGCTTGAGGCGGAGCCGGAATCGAGCGATCCTAATGTCAAGATGCACAAGTTCGATACGTCGGTACTGGAAGTGTTGAAGGATTTCCATCTGGAGATCAAGATGGAGGAGGAGAACATGGGGAGTAAGATGCTGGGTCTTGCAGTGGGACTGGCGCAGGGGCTGGAGGGGCCTCCCGCCGACCACGACATTCGCCATCATGACGCGCTTGCCGACATTCTGGAGCAATTCGCCGAGCAACTTCAGGCACACTTCAAGGATTACCTGGACGACGACAAACTTCGCCATCTCTTCGTCCTCGCTGACTTCTCCATCGCTTGCATCAAAGGGATTCTTCGTGAAGGGCTACTCGTCGGGACTATCGATTTCGACGACCTGGATGAGTACGACATGGTGGAGTGGCTGCGGAAGTACGGAGCCTCCGACGCCACCTGCGATTCGGGGCTTATCCACGGCATGTACGATCTGATGCTGGCGTATCGCAATGGCGACCCTGAAAAACCAGCGTTCGGAGCTGGGGTATGCCTCCACTTTGCAATACGCATGGGGCTTACCTATCGCGGTTCAGTCTTCTGGAAAATGCAGGCCGGAATGGGAGATACCATCTTTACACCGATCTACGAGGTATTGAAGAAACGTGGTGTGCAGTTCAAGTATTTCCACTGTGTCCAGAATCTGAAACTATCAGCCGACAAAAAGTCCATCGAGGAGATCGAGATGGGTCGGCAGGCTACCGTGATTGGGGACGAGTACGATCCACTCGTAAATATCAACGACTTGCTCTGCTGGCCGAGCACTCCGAATTACGACCAGCTGAAGGAAGGCGCCGATCTCAAGAGTCAGAACATCAACCTGGAATCCTTCTGGACGCCATGGACAAACGTCGAAACCTTCTCGCTGAAGAAGGGAATTGATTTCGACGAGGTTGTACTTGGGATTCCGGTAGGCGCACATCAGTTCATCTGCAAGGAATTGATCGAGGCCAGTCCGAGATGGAAGGATATGACGGAGAAGGTCGAGACAACGCGGACCTGTGCCCTACAGTTATGGATGGAGCCTGATCTGGAAAGGCTGGGCTGGAAGGATACGAGCCCCATTATGGACAGCTATATCCAGCCATTCAATACCTGGGCTGACATGAGTCAGCTCATCGATCGTGAGCAATGGCCGAACAACGCACCGGTCGGAAATGTTGCCTATTTCTGTGGGCCGATGATTGGTGGCTTGCCGGACGAGGGGGACCATGACGCACC
>CAYWXV010000031.1:28877-32258 GCA_964462535.1 uncultured Alphaproteobacteria bacterium | reverse complement strand
AACGCTCCATGCCTACCTCTGACACTCCACTCACCTATTGGGACTACGTTCGCACGGAAGAGCTCTTCTCACTTCAGTCTCCGCGAACGAGTGCGCATGACGAGATGCAGTTCATCATCGTCCATCAGATTTTCGAGCTCTGGTTCCGTCTTGCGATCTACGAACTAAAGGGGGCGCTTACCGCCCTTGATCGTGGAGACCTGCGCAAGGCTGCACAGTTGGTGCGTCGCGTCTCATCGATCCTTCGCACTTCGCATCAGGGCTTCGATCCCTTGATGACAATGACACGCGAAGGTTACAGCGAGTTCCGCGAGGCGCTTGCCCCTGCGAGTGGATTCCAATCGGCACAGTTCCGGATCATCGAAATCCTCTTGGGCATCGAGCGGGAGGAGAAGAACGACGAGGCGAAGTTCTACTGGGAGAGAGCGGTGCAGGCGGGAGAGACGTTTGTCAGCTTCATGCATCGATATCACCAGGAGTTGCTTGAGATCAACAACGAGTGGTCGGACAAGAACCTGCGTCGTGTCATGCTCCATCTCACCGAAGAAGCAACGGGACTCAAGGGAGTCGCCGCATATCGCCACCTGCTGCAGCATCAGAGCGACTACCCCGAGCTGCACGATCTTGCGGAGTCGGCTCAAGACATTCAACAGGCGATGCTCGACTTCAGAACGTCGCACCTCAAGGTCACTGTGTTCACGGTAGGTGAGCACGCTGCGGGAACAAGCGACTCGCACGGCGATCCGGCTCCGAGCTGCACTGCCTACTTGCAGGGCGTGATCGATCACAGGACAACGATCTTCCCCGAGCTCGAAGCCGCAACAGACTAGAGAGCGCGCGCTTCGTGCGCATGCGAGCGAGCGTCAACGATCACAACGACGAGCGCAACAACGATTGATCATCGTGCATCATCGATGCACTGTGACGACGACGATTTTTTTTCATCACGTCGATGCGTGCGGTGTGCTGAGTGATGTTTGAAATACATAACTTTGCGACACCTTTTCCTACAACACATGAGCGAGCTGAGCGGAAGGAGAATCATCCTCGGGGTCACCGGCAGTATCGCAGCATACAAGAGCGCAATACTTGCCAGAGAGATCGTGAAGCGTGGCGCACAGGTTCGCGTCGCGATGACACCCGCCGCTAGTCACTTCATAGCCCCTCTTACCTTCGCCTCCCTCTCCCGGTTTCCTGTAGCCATCGATATGTATCCACAACCCGGTCGTGAGCCAGAGCATGGCTCGTGGCATGTAGAGTGGGGGACGTGGGGAGATGCAATGGTGATAGCACCTGCGACCGCAGCAACGATCGCCAAGCTCGCGACAGGATTGAGCGACAACGCGTTGACAGTGATAGCGACTGCGTTGCGCGGAAAGCTCTTCATCGCACCGTCGATGGACAGCGACATGTTTCGCTATCCTGCGCTCGCGCGCAATCTTGCAACGCTTCGCTCTTATGGTGCGGAGACGTTGCCGGTTGGAACCGGTGAACTTGCAAGCGGGCTGTTCGGTCCCGGTCGCATGGCGGAACCGGAAGAGATCATTGACACACTGGAGCGTTACTTCTCGCGACGACAGTCTCTTGCCGGTCGACATGTTCTTGTCACCGCCGGTCCGACGCAGGAACCGATCGATCCCGTGCGCTACATCGGGAATCGTTCTTCAGGTCGCATGGGGTATGCGCTTGCCGAAGAGGCACGCGATCGTGGAGCACACGTGACACTCGTGAGTGGTCCAACGTCGCTCGAGAGTCCGCATGGGGTGGACGTAGTGCACGTTATGACGGCAGACGAGATGTCCGGCGCAGTTGATCGGTTCGCCGCGACGGCCGACATCATCATTGCCGCCGCCGCCGTCGCCGACTTCACTCCCTCGAAGTCGTTCGACCGGAAGATGAAACGGCGCGAGATGGATCTCGACGAGATGAACATCGAACTGAGACCGACACGCGACATCCTTGCATCGCTTGGATCTGAGCGTCGCGAAGGTCGTGTGGTTGTTGGATTTGCACTGGAGACGGCCACTGGCGCCGAGCTCGTCGATCAGGCGAGAAGAAAGCTGAACGAAAAGGGATGCGATTTGATCGTCGCCAATTCCGCCATCGAAGAGGGCGCAGGTTTTGGATCAACAACGAATCGCATCGCGTTGGTCCGGGAGAATCAAGCACGAGATCTCCCGATGATGAGTAAGCGAGAGTGCGCAATAGCCGTCTTCGACGAAATCGAGACGATAGCCAGTGCCACCCGGTCGTCTCACGCTGCAGGTGGTCATGACTGATGTGAAGGGCACGACATGGGGGGTTGCAAGAGAGTTGAGATCGTTCATTGAACAGCAGGCGACATTGTTTGGAAACACAGTCGATTTGGGATCGCGTGGTACGAAGAAAGCACCCGACGCGTCCCAGCCAATCGAAACACCGACCGACGGTCTCGCTGCGCGCGTGTCGACGATGACGGAGCCATGGGCGTCAACATCGTCGCTCGAGGCGCTCGATCAGATGATCTGCTCGTGCCAGCAGTGTCCCCTTGGACAGACGCGTACCAGGTTCGTCTTCGGCGTTGGGGATCCCAAGGCCGACATCGTTGTTATTGGCGAGGCGCCTGGAGCTGACGAAGACGCACAGGGCGAACCGTTTGTCGGAGCCGCAGGTCAACTGTTGAACAAGATCCTTGCGGCGGTCAATCTCGCTCGAGGCGACGTCTACATCTGCAACATCCTCAAGTGTCGACCTCCCGGCAATCGAACACCGGAACGGTCCGAGGTAGAGCAGTGCGAACCATATCTGATCAAACAGCTAGAACTGATCAGACCGAGATACATACTGGCGCTTGGGCTGACGGCGGCGACTACTCTTCTGAACCGGAAGGCGAAGATGAGTGAGCTCCGTGGAACAGTCCACGACTATCACGGCGTCGGATTGATCGTCACGTACCACCCGGCGGCACTACTGCGGAATCCGCAGTGGAAGCGGTCGACCTGGGAGGATGTCCAGCTCCTGCGACGGCTGTACGACGAGGCTCGCTCGAACAGCCCGGTATCGACTTCCTCTTGATTCCCTGACTCAACTATTCCGTACCTGGGATCACCGCGGATCACGGGTACTCTAGAATAGTGCATTGCACTAAACATCTCCCACCGCTCCGGCCAGAGCACGGGAGAGCATCCTGGTTCCAATTATCTGGAGAGCACTATGGCCGCAACGAAACCCGCGAAGAAGGCTGCACCGAAGAAGGCTGCCGCCAAGAAGGCCCCGGCTAAGAAGGCCGCCAAGAAGGCTGCACCGAAGAAGGCCGCCAAGAAGGCTCCGGCCAAGAAGGCTGCTGCCAAGAAGGCCCCGGCCAAGAAGGCCGCCAAGAAGGCTGCACCGAAGAAGGCTGCC
>CAYWXV010000031.1:26403-28777 GCA_964462535.1 uncultured Alphaproteobacteria bacterium | reverse complement strand
GCCAAGAAGGCCCCGGCCAAGAAGGCCGCCAAGAAGGCTGCACCGAAGAAGGCTGCTGCCAAGAAGGCCGCACCGAAGAAGGCTGCCGCCAAGAAGGCCCCGGCCAAGAAGGCCGCCAAGAAGTAGTCGCTTAGCGCTTTGGGGCTTGCGCGCGAGATACCGCGAGCATCACGCCGAAAGCCTCTCCTCGCTAGACACTGCATGTCACGTCGACCGCCCCGGGCGAATTCCTGGGGCGGTCTCTTTTTTCTCTTCCCCCCGCATGAAGTATCCAGATCCTGATCTCGATGCAGCTCTCCAACGCCTCTTCTCTCTGCAGACGTTCGGCGTGAAACTTGGGCTGGAGCCGATCACGGAGCTGCTCGCTGAGTTCGGTGATCCACATCGCACGTTCACGGCGATTCATGTTGCGGGGACAAATGGCAAAGGATCCGTCTGTGCCATGATTGCCTCGATCCTGTCGGCCGCAGGGTACCGTGTCGGCCTCTATTCATCGCCACATCTTGTCGACTTCGCCGAACGCATTCGTATCGATGGAGCAGCAATCACATCGGATCGTCTGGCCACGTACGCGCATGAGATGCTCCCAGTCATTGAACGACTGGGATGCACGTTCTTTGAAGGAACGACCGCGATGGCCTTCCGTCACTTCGCGGACCAGGGGGTGGACGTGGCCGTGATAGAGACCGGCCTGGGGGGAAGGCTGGACGCTACGAATGTTATCGACCCACTTGCCGTTGCAATCACGTCGATCGGCTTCGATCATATGCGACATCTTGGCTCGACGTTGGAGGAGATAGCGGGCGAGAAGGCCGGCATCATGAAGCCAGAGCGCCCCGCTGTCGTGGGACGTGTGACGCCATCAGTGCGCACAGTGTTTGAACAACGCGCGCGCGACGTTGGTTGTCCGGTCAGCTTCGTTGAGGATCGATGCCGTGGACTCCTCAGCTCGTTCGCTCCCCCCACCACGATTGCCTCGTTCATGGTTGATGGTCGGGAGATACGCGACGTGGAAATCGATCTCGTCGGCAGACATCAGGTCGAGAATGCACGAGTTGCCCTTCTCCTGTTAGATGCGATAGCCGATCGCTTCCCGATTGATGAGGCCACGTTGAGAAAGGGGATGGCGGAGATTCGCTCTCGGACGGGACTGCGTGGACGCTTCGAGATTGCGCGGCGACGCCCAACGGTGATTCTGGATGTCGCGCACAACATCGATGGTGCGCGTGTCCTTGCAGAGGCATTGACTGCAATCGAGAGCAGAAGAGATCGCGTGCGTGCCGTATTCGGCGCCGTCGACGAGAAGGATGTTGCAGGCGTGCTCGACGTGATGGCCCCGGTTGTTGGGAGACTCTATGCTGTCAGAGGGGAGAATCATCGGTCACGATCCGCCGAGGAGATAGCAGCCGCCAGCCTTGAGGCAGGCATCGATAGCGTTGTGTGCGGGACGGTCGGCCGTGGTGTAGATCAGGCGATCGCCGAGGCCCGCCACGATGATCTTGTTCTCGTCTTCGGTTCGTTCTATGTTGTGGGGGAGGCGATACCGATCGTCGACGCGCTACATGCGCACGATGGTCCGATCGTCTATCCGCGCGCCACCACTGCGCGTGACGATGCACCACCACCACAGCCGAAGAAGGAGTCCCCGATGAATCGTACCACGGTACGGGAATGGAGTCCGCGCGAACAACCGCGCGAACGTCTAGCGTCCTTTGGTCCAGCCGCTCTCAGCGACGCGGAACTGATCGCAATACTGCTTCGCACAGGAACACGAGAGCAGGATGTCGTTCAGGTTGCTCGCACTCTACTCGAACGGTATGGATCACTCACCCATCTTGCCGAACGCGACTACCGGGAGCTCGAATCGAACGCGGGAATAGGCGCGGCGAAGGGGGCTGCACTCGCCGCGACATTCGAACTGGCACGTCGCATCGGGGTCCCCGACGTGGGTGAACGCCCGCTCCTCACGAGTCCCGATGACGTCGCCCGCATCTTCATCCCGAAATTGCGCGGTGTGAAAAAGGAACAGTTCCACGTCGTCATACTCGACACGTCGAATCGTGTCGTGCGAACAGAACGTGTGAGCGAAGGAAATCTCAACAGCTCCATCGTTCATCCGCGCGAAGTGTACCGCCTGGCAATCGTCGAGAACGCTGCAGCAATCATCGGCCTCCACAATCACCCCAGCGGCAACCCGACACCAAGCCGCGAGGATATTGCCATCACTCGCCAGCTCGTCGAAGCGGGCACGGTCATCGGCATCCCTCTCCACGATCACGTCATCATCGCTGGCGATACGTATGTCTCGATGGCGGAGAAGGGATACGTGTGAGAGTCGGGGCGGCTTGGCCGCTGGGCTGCTGGGCCGCTGGGC
>CAYWXV010000031.1:0-26303 GCA_964462535.1 uncultured Alphaproteobacteria bacterium | reverse complement strand
GCTGGGCCGCTGGGCCCGAAGACAACGCAAGAACGCGCAAGACACAATGGCGCTATCCCTCATTGGGCCTTTGACCTTTGACCACTGACAGCCATCAGCCAACCGTCATCTACCATCAACTCTCAACGATACATACTGTTCGTTCTGCTCCTTGTCCTCGCGTGTGGTGAGCGGGAGCCGCGTCCTGAACCGCCTCGGCTTATGGAGCGTAGGGGAGCGCCGATTCTGGAACCGCGGATCGAAATCGATTCGGTGCAGGTAGAGGGCGATAGTCTTCTGGTTGTGGGACGGGCTCTGGGTCTGCCCCGTGCCATGACGCGGCGGGTGGATGATGACGCAACGTCGATGCTTGTCGACTATCGTCTGATCGACAGCACTGGGGATACGCTTGGACGAGGATTCGTGGTCGCGGATGGGAAGGAGGGGGCGATGAACGAACTCCGCGATCGCATTCCGATCCCGATCGACTTCGCTGGCGCAGGTCGGATCGAGTTCTACGTCGCCACTCGTGGAGAGAAGACGGTTCTCGAAACCGAAGTCAATCTGAAGAAGGCGAAGCGTGGCGGCACGGCGACGATCGTCGTGTATCTCAGGAACATTCACATGGGCGCTCGCGGAGATTGCGAATCGGTCTTCCCTGTGGTGCGAACGATACGACGGTCACCTCGCGCGATTCAGGATGCCGTCGGCGCATTGCTGAAGGGTCCAACGACCGAGGAGATGGAGAAGGGATACCGCACAGCGCTTCCAGGTGGTCTTCGACTGCAACATGTGACGCTCGACTCCGGCATCGCTCGACTGACCTTCAACAGCGAGATCGATCGCACGCTCGACTCGTGCAGTGCGGCGACGATGCGTCAGCAAATCCGGATGACCGTTCTTCAATTTTCGCGTGCGCGCGAAGTGGAGTTGAAGACAGGGAGGTGAGTGGTGGTAGAAGATCCAATCGTACTCCCGTTGTACTGGGAGAGGATCGAGACTCTGGCTCCGCGCCTCCGCGACTCCGCGTGAGTCATCCACTACCAACAAGAAAGCGTGTCGCTCACCCAACGGTGGTACGACACGCTTCCTGCTACACCATCACCTGCTTCTGATACTCGTCCGTCGCGGGAATCTGCCCGCACAACCCTCACTCACCACGGCGCCGCAGCATCGAGAGATTCATTTCACCTGGCGGCTGATCATCCCGCTCCACACCTGTCGTTGCCGGATTTCCGATCAACGTGATCTTCGTGGGCGAGCCGGGGCCATTGTGCGTGACGGTCAGCTCCGCATTCCGTTGTCCCAACGCGGTTGGGCAGAAGCGGATCGTGATCGCAATCGAGTCGCCTGCAGCAACCGTCAACGGGAACGCAGGTGCATTGATGAGAGAGAAATCGGAGACCTCGGTTCCACCGAGAACCAGGTTCTCGATGGTCAAGGGAGTATTGCCATCGTTCCTGATGTGTACGATCGTGTCACGACACGTGCCAACTATCACCGGTTCGATGATCACCTCGCCCGGTGCACCAACGCTGGCGCCGACGCCGAGCCCCGTAACCGGAATCACGATCGTATCCCCGGCATCGTGAGCGATACGCAGGTCGGTGGAGTGGCTCCGTAGTTCGGTTGGCGCAAACCTCAACCGTACCGTCAGGGTTGCGTTCGGCAGCAGGTTTCGTGATCCGTTACCGCTGACGATCTTGATCGCCCCGCCACCATCTCCGCCATCAAGTGTCCCGCCATAGATGCGAAGGGTATCGTTCCCCGTGTTCCGGAGCACTACCGCATCTGTGTTCGTGGTGGAGTTAACGCTGACAGCACCCAGATCGATGTTGCTGATCAGCACGGATGCGATCGCTCGATTCGCAAGACCTGTCAGCGGAATCTGGTTCGGTGAATCGGGATCGTTGCTGATGATATTCAGCGTCGCACTCTTTGAGCCCGACGCATCAGTAGGAAGGAACTTCACGTTGATCGTATGGGAATCCCCAGGCTGCAGCGAGAAAGCCCCCGCTCCACCAGTAATCGTGAAGAGGGAGACATCGGGACCACCGATTGACGTCGACGATACGTTCAACAACGCCGTCCCTGAGTTGCGCACGACCAGCGGCAGCTCGACAGCGACTCCGGGACGGGTCTCTCCGAACGCAAGCGACGGAGGCGTCGTCGTCACAAGCGGTGCCGGCTGACCGACGACGCGCGTTGTGTAGACGACGGGAAGAATCAGGGTGTGGGGTGTGGTTATCAACCCCTCCCCCATATTCCTCCAGCCGTTTGCCCCCTGGAAATATGACGACCGATACTCGCTCCCCTGACCGTTATCCATATACATGATCGGCAGACCGACGCCGTTGGTCTCGAACACGATATGGAACTCGCTCCCCTGCGGGAAGTTGATGGTCTCGCCGATACCACGCAGGTAGATGAAGTTCTCGTGGTTCGCATCCAGATCGGTGAAGGGAATGGTCACCGACCCAAGCTCCGCGCCAGGAATACCCGATAGCGATCCCGGTATGTTCCTGTGGACCGAAATCGTCAAGCGACCATTGATGGGGAGATTGGAGCGATCCCCAAGAAAGAACTTCACACCGACCAGCGACCCCAGCGACGGCGCAGTGCAACGGAGAGCATACTTTGTCACCGAGCCGCCGGGTCCGTCGGGGAACTGGATGTATCCCGCCGAGGTGCCGTTGCTGTGTCGGAATTCGGAGGCCGTTTGCGATTCGTTCACCACCAGATCGATGTTCTGTGTGGTTGCACCGGCGGAGACGACAACTCCAGTCTTTGCGTTCGAATTGTCGCTCAGAAGATCACCGTTCTCCGATGCCCCGTTGTACCACTCAGGGAGAATGGTCGTGTTGATCGGCGTGTCGTAGCTGCCGATCGATGATCCGTCCCGGAATTCCGGTCGTACAGGTTCGATGCGTATGAAGTATCTCCCCGGCGGGAGTCCGTTAATGGTGAAGAGGCCGGTCGGCGATGGTTTGTTGTCAAAGCGAAAGCCGGGACCGGAGAAATAGTCGGTAACGGTCGTGTATGTCGCACCGGTGACTGAATCGATAGCAATCACATCGACTCCACTCAGCGCTGCCCCACCTGGCGTCCGGACATGCCCTGAGATCGAACCGGTCAGCGATATGAACGCCGGTGTCGGATAGAGCGCCGCGATCGCCGCAGTATCATCCGGTCGCAACACCGCCTGCAGCCCACTCTCAACGATCGGGTACATCGTGCTGTAGAACGCATGTAGCGTTGTCTGCGTATGTGAGAGTCCAAGCATGTGCCCTATCTCATGCGTCATCGTCCCCTTGTACAAGTCCTGGTACGATTGACCTCCGTTCCCCGTAAGGACTCCATTGATGATTGCGAACCCCTCCGTGTACGAATTGCCCGTCCAGGCCGATGAGGCGAAACCGACGATGTTGTTGCTGGCTCCCGCACCGATTCGATCGTCGGTAATTGTTCCGTTGTTGTCGAAGACAATAGGGTTGATTCCGTCACTGAACTGACTCGCCCCTGCAATCAGCGCATCCGTCGAGAGCGTAACGTCTCGAGGGAGCGATCCGCCGTTCGAGGTCGACAAGTCAGCGCTCAGCACGTTATCCCATTGCGTGAAGGCATAGATCGCGATCGATACGGCCGTCGCGTTATTGAAGGCCCCCAGCGAACCAAGGTCAGTCTTGAACACGAGCGGCATTGCGTTAGCGGGATACCGTCGTGGCGTGGTCCCATTTCCACCAAGTGGTCCACCTGCGTATGTCGCATTCAGAACAAGCAGAAGGAGAGCGAAGAGGGTTGTTGAGCGTCTCATCGTGCGTCCCTCCTTTGCGCCATTACGTCTCGCAGAACCGAAACGAACGTGCCGCTGGCAATCGATTGCGACGATCGTAGCGACAGACCATATTTCGTGAGCGTCGGTGACATGCCACCAAGCGCCTCATCGCTCACACGCTGTACCATTCCCCCATCTACCGACCATGCTCCCTGATCCAGACCAACCGGGCTGCTGAACCCGAGACGACTTGGCGGATAGAGCATGACCAGCACACGTTCGCCACTCCGGAAGTAGCGCATGTGGTTGATGAGCATGCTCACCTTTGGTGTGATACCGCCGTACTGTTTGATGGTGAACGTAGCGCCAGGGCTTCCCTTTATCGCCTGTTCGACGCGGAACGTTGTATACGTAACGGGATCGCCACGCTCGTCCAACGCGCCTCGCGCCTGCGTTACGGTGCCGATAATAATCGTTCCCGCAGCCGACGTCATTTCAGGTATCGTCATGCGACGCGCTTGTGCCTGGGCGATGCTGGTGGTTAGAAGTAGAAGGAGAAGAGTGTGGGCGACACGTCGTCGACCCAGGGAGGCGTGAATCGATTGGACCATGATACTCGGTTGAATAAGGTTGAGACGATGTGGGGCAAAGGTACATCAAACAGCATGAAGAGCAGGGGGGAGGCGAGGCGGACAATCGCCGGACCCACGATTCGTTATTTTGAGCCTCCCCTGGGGGAGACCACCCGGACCATCCCTCTTTCAACAACGATGACTATGAAGATTCTGGTAATAGAAGACGAGAAGAAAGTAGCAAGCTTCATCCAGCAGGGATTGCGCGAGGAGCATTACGAGATCGACCTGGCGTACGACGGCGATGAAGGCCTGGAGAAGGCTGTCGCCGGAGAGTACGATGGGATCATTCTGGATCTGATGCTACCCGGCCGGGACGGTATATCGGTCCTGCGAGAACTGCGTGGACGTGGAGACAACACGCCCGTACTGATACTCACCGCCAAAGGGACTACGCAGGACAAAATCACCGGCCTGGACTCCGGTGCGGATGACTACCTGGCGAAGCCATTCCACTTCGAAGAACTCACAGCACGGATCCGCTCGCTTCTTCGTCGATCGAGTGTCGAGAAAACGACGCAGGTCAAGGTAGGCGATCTCGTTCTCGACACGATTTCGCGCAAGGCCAAACGGGGGACGCAGGAGATCGAACTGACGACCCGCGAGTATGCACTACTCGAGTATTTGATGCGGAACAACGATCGCGTTCTCAGTCGATCAGTTATCACACAACATGTCTGGAACTACAACTTCGCAGTCGACTCGAATCTGGTTGACGTCTACGTTAACAGGCTGCGCAACAAGATCGAGGCGAACGGAGCCCCCCGTATCATCCATTCCATTCGTGGCGTCGGATACATTATGCGGGAAGGGCAGCCGGATGAAGAGCCGACGGAGACTGAGGAGGAGCAGGATTGAAACTCTCACTCCGGGCCCGCCTCACCCTCTGGTTCTCCGTCGTACTGGGACTTTCTCTGGCCGTGTTCGGTGGCCTGACGTACACCTCCGTCCGCAATGAGCTGATCACCAATCTCGACGTCTCCCTCAACAAGGTCATCTCCGGCCTTGACGTGATCATTCGAACGAAGGCCGAGAAGTCAACGCTGACCCCACCACAAGGACCGATAAGCAGGAGAAGGAGCAGAAAGATCGAAGAGAAGGACGACCTGGCGTTTCTCACCGACTCCACGCAACAGGACACGTCCAAGATCAAGCCGGCGATCAAGCCGTTGAAAGCGGAATTGAAGACGGAACCGAAGACGGAAAAGCCGCAACAGGAAGTCGATGCGATCTGGTCCGATATCTACGAGAGCGTACTCCTCACACCGAGGAATTTCATGATTCAGGTCATGGACTCCAACGGTGTCATCGTCTGGAAGTCTGAGAACCTGCAGGACGACTCGCTTCTTCTACCCACATCGTTCATCAACAGCGCGCGTGATTCGGTTGCGCAGTTCACCACCATTTCACAGCGCGTATCGAAGCGCGAAGAGGGGTCAATTCGGATCGCGATCGCTCGATCCCGCTCTGCCCTCATCGTCGCAGGGTATCCAAGTGGCGAAGTGGAGGCACTACTTCCTCAGTACTTCAGTACACTCCTTCTTCTTGCTCCAGTCGTCCTAATTCTCTCCACGATCGGTGGGTGGTTTCTGGCGAAGGCCTCGCTTCGCCCGGTTGACGAATTGACAAGAACAGCACAAGACATTACGGCGTCGAACCTCTCGCGGCGACTACCGGTCACGAACACCAAGGACGAAATAGGTCGCCTATCCGAAACGCTCAACGATATGATCTCGCGGCTCGAGAGTTCGTTCGAGCGAATACGTCAGTTCACCGCCGACGCGTCTCACGAGCTGAGAACGCCATTGACGATCATGACCGGTGAGCTGGAGCTGGCCCTACGGTCGCGAAAGACCGCTGAGGAGTATCAGGGCGTTCTGTCGAGCGCACTGCAGGAAGTGCTCCGGCTGTCGCATGTGGTGGAGTCTCTTCTCCTCCTTTCGCGCACCGACATGGGACGCGTTTCGCTTCACATGGAGAAGACCAACCTGGGGGAAATCGTTGCTGATCTTGCCGACGCGGCAACCATTCTGGGAACACAGAAGAACATCTACATCACCTTCCGTCCGTGCGAGGATCTCTTTGTCAGCGCGGATGGTGGGAAGCTTCGTCAAGTCTTCCTGAACCTGATCGATAATGCGGTCAAGTACACACCTTCCGGTGGGATGATCTCGATCGCGATTCACAGAGAAGGGAATTGGGCGGAGGTTCGCGTGCGTGACACAGGTATCGGCATCGAACGCGAGCACGTCCGTAAGATCTTCGACCGATTCTATCGTGTCGACAAGGCTCGAAGTCGGGAGCTTGGTGGAGCCGGGCTCGGCCTTTCGATCGTCCAGTGGATCATTCAGATCCACAACGGCACCATTTCGGTGGAGAGCGAGCCAGGACAGGGGAGTACGTTCATCGTGCGACTTCCACTCCTGAACGATTCTCCTGAGAGAGAGGCGCAACCGGAAGAACCCCCGCGTCGCCGGGGCATCCACATGGATGTCGGTCGCCTCCTGAAGCGCCCGCGCGAATCGAAGGATACGACAGGCTAGCTCAGCGCGGCGAAGCCTCTATCGCCCGGCTCTCACCCCCCGGCCCCCCCACCTGTCCGCCGTGGCGGATCTCTCAATTCTCAGAGAGGGGGGGGGAAGAACGAATGCCGCGTCTGTGAACGCGATGCTCGTAGCGCGAAGCTCGTAACGCGAAACATCTAACGTCCCCCGAGCGGATTTCTACCATTCACATTGTCTGGTTCGAACAAACATAGCAGCCGCATGAGACGGGCCAGGAAAGACTGGATCAAGGGAGCACGGGATCGCGCTGCCCGGTATGATCCGGAGGCCGAGTCCGTGGTGGTCGGGCAGGAGAAGATGCGTCCACGAGCAATCTCCATCGACGATCCCGGGCAGGTCGATCAATTGCCTCGCGGGCAGGTGATTGCTGTCGAGAGCGGACGATATGACACGCGTCTGGAGGATGGTGGTGATGTCTTTGCGTGTCGCGTGAAGCGTGGCGCCTCAACGGAAAACGATGCATCGACACTGGTAGTGGTTGGAGACTTCGTTCGAGTGCAGCCGCTGGAGGGAGACCGCGGCCTTATTCATCATATAGAGGAACGGCGGACGAGGCTCGGGAGAGAATCGGCGGGACGGGAGGTGAAGATGGAGCAGGTGATCGCTGCGAACGTCGATCTGCTCCTTTGCCTGATGGCGGCTGACCGCCCAGATTTCAGACGCACTATCATCGATCGCTATATCGTTGCTGCTCTCCTTGGCGAGGTTGAACCAATCATCATTGTCAACAAAGTAGATCTCGTTCACACGGAGTGGCGTGACTTGATCGAGGAGGAGATGGAGATATACCGCATGCTTGGCTACGCGCTTCACTTCACAAGTGCCGTAACGGGAGAGGGGATGAAGGAGATCGAGACGTTGATACGGGGAAAGACGAGCGTGCTGATCGGTCATTCAGGCGTCGGGAAGTCATCGGTGGCGAACGCGTTGATGGGGGAAGACCTGCGTCGGACGGGTGAGGTACGAGAGAGAGACCGACGGGGAATGCACACGACGGTCGACTCGACGATGCTTCCATTGCCGGGTGGAGGGTATCTGGTCGACACGCCGGGCCTCCGCGAGTTTGGAATCTGGGACCTGGAGCCCGAAGAACTGGACGGGTACTTTGTCGAGTTTCTCGAGTTCAATCAGACGTGCCGATACCTACCCTGCACACACACACATGAGCCGGAGTGCGCGGTGCTCGCGGCTGTGCAGCGTGGCGCGATCGACGAGGGACGATACGCCAGTTACTTGAGCATCTTCGAATCGCTGAAGCCTCGAAGCGGCACTAGCGGCCGTCGATAAGGTCTCGCAGTGCACCCTCGATCTCGGTGAATCGACACGTGAACCCGAGTTCGTCGGAACGATCCGACACCACCCATTGCCCTTCCGTCACCGTCACTGCCGCCTTGCGCCCAATCCGTACCCAAACCGCGAGCTTGGGAATACGCATGAACGATGGACGGTGAAGCACCCGTCCGAGCGCACGACTGAACTGACGATTGTCTATGAGTTGCGGCGCGACCGCGTTGATCGGACCATCAAACGTGGCGTGATCAATTGCTCGGAGGTAGAGATCAAGAGCATCCTGCCGGTGAATCCAGGCAAACGGCTGCCGTCCGGAACCGATATACCCGCCGACAAAGAGGCGGAAGGGGAGAATGAGTTGTGGGAGCGCACCGGATTCCGCGTCAAGAACCACCGCAGTCCGCACCAGCACGACGCGCAGACCCAGCTCACGCGCTCTCGCCCCCTCCCGCTCCCACGCAACGGCAACGTCCGCAAGGAAATCGTTGCCGGGCGGTGATGTCTCTGTGAAGACCTTCACCGGGTCGGTTCCGTAGTAGGCAACGCCACCCGCCGAGATGTAGGCTGCCGGCTTACGGTCTGAGGATGCAATCGCGTTGATGAGGTTTCGAGCCCCAAGCACTCGACTGTCGTGAATCGTCTTCCGCGCCTTCTCCGTCCATCGGGTTGCCAGCGATGAGCCAGCGAGGTGAACGACGACGTCCGATCCGTTGATCGCATCCACCCATTCACCGGCAGTTTCGTCACTGGCCCACCGGAGAACTGTGACACCGGCCGGAAGGAGTCGCCTCCCGCGATCGACGTCGCGAACAAGTGCGACGACAGAATCGCCACGCTCGACGAGTATCGAAATCAGCCCTCTTCCGATCGCCCCGGTTGCACCAGTCAGGACTATTGTTCTGCTCATTGCCTCTCCGTTGTTACCCTTTTGCGAAAAATATCCTCATCGTAATGCTAACAATTCGACGTTTGATGTGTTAGTAGATCGTTGACAGGCGAAAAGATCGCGGGCATGTAACAAAACCTGCGTCTTACGTGTTCTTCCAGAGAAGCCCCCGCCGCACAACGGGCGCGGGATATCCTCAACAAACACAGGCACATCGGGTTCGACCAGTACGTAGTACTGCGGGCTGCGCTGCTCAGGACATGTTCCGGCGCATACCTTACTGAGCGAGCGGACCTCGGATCCACAATCTGAAGTTCGGCAAGCTGAACCTTCCGGCAGATGGTTCAGAGGTTTAGGCGTATCGACTCTTCCGGCAGAGGAGTGGGTGCGCGGTCGCTCAGCCAGATACTACGACATCGGTCGCCAATCCGACGATGCTTCCCAATGTGAAGCCGGATTTGCGTCGAAAACGCTATCCGGTTTTTTCATTTCTGCCAGTACGGCTGTTTTCCGGCGAAGCCATGGCGAACAACTCATCACGTGAACAGGACAGAGAACGGACGTTGACGAACAGCTACGATGACTACGCGCAATGCGTCACGTATCCACAACTGAGAATCGATGAGGAGACCCATTATGCAAGGAACAACCGTGCGCCAGAGGTTGAGACTCATGAAAGCGGCACAGAACACCACCAGTGAGGAGATAACGGCGAATGACGGATTCAGCGTTCAGACCGCTCAGTCCGAGAAACGCCTCAATCCCCTTGCGGAGCTGATAGATGACGAGACGTTTGCGATGCTGAACGAATACGCTCTGTTCGATCGCAAGTCGTTGCGCGATTATCAGATCCGCAAGTCGTACAGGGAAATGAGGACGCAGATGACTGCCGGTCAGGCGTTGGAAGTACTCCATACCATGCACCCATATCTGGAGTTCGACACGATCCGGAAGATTGTCTATCAGATGACTCCCAAGGTATCGTAATTCCATTCCAGCGGGCCGCCCCTCCGATTCTGCTGCCACGGAGGACTGCCTCCCCGTCAAACTCCGTAGTAGAGCGCCAACGCCCCGAGCTTTTTGCCCGGGGCGTTGTTCGTTGAAGCCTCCACCATCGTCCGCGGATCGGCGTTCCATTGCAAGCGCCGCGATTCGCCCACGTTACTCCTTCACCATCCGTCCGATCTGCACATCGTTGTTCGACTCGATCCAGTAGAAGTAGACACCAGCCTCCAATCCATCCACAGCTACTTCGACGCTGTTGACTCCCTCGACGCCTTCACCAAGTTCGCGTGTTTGAATAACGATTCCTGCCGCGTTCGTGATGATAAGCCGCACATCCCCTGCCCGCTTGAGTCGATAGCTCAACAGACCCCGATCGACGACGGGGTTCGGAACGATGAACGTCTCGCTCCCCGCTGGTGGGCCTCCGTTGTCGATACCGCTAACCCCGTCGATCAATCCTGTCCACACGCCTGCCCCAAGCGTCCCAAGAAGAATCCGACTCCCTGCGGAAGCAAATGAGAAGGGGGTGACTCCCTCGGGAAGACGATGATTGATCGTTCTCCAGACGTCACCATCAAGTGCGTAGACCGACGCTGTCGGCGAGGCATTTACTTCGCGTGCGACCAGTTGGTCCCCCAGGCTGTAGAACCGCTCGATCGGCGCACGAAACGTGTCCGACGGAGCCACTCGCCTCCACGTTGCCCCAAGGGTGCTCGAGCGAAGAACGTATCTGTTCGCAGCAACAAGGAAGTCTCCATTGTGGACGCCGAGCGCCGACGTTGTGGTTTCTTCCCGACTCAACGTCACTCCACTCCACGATTCGCCATCGTTGGTTGAACGATAGAGACCGTCCGCCGTGACGGCGAGGAGGGCATGATCGATAGCGGCAAGATGAAGCACGGGTGTCGGAACCGTATCGTGGGCTGGGAGCCCGTTGCTCACCGATTCCCACGATGCACCACCATTGGTCGTCCTGCGAACACCCCCTGCCCGCCATACGAGCCCCGATCCCTCATCCGACTGTCGCACGTCGTGAAGACCGACATAGACACCAGCGGCGCCGACCGCAATCGACGTCACCGATTTCGGATATGGAAGATCACCATCGGCATCCGTCCACGTTACGCCATCATCGGTCGAGCGACGAATCCCCCCATCGATCGATCGCGACTGAATGGCAAACGTGGTCTGTCCGTCCCGCGCCAGCAGTAGCGTCGATCCGTCGAGCGTCCCGCTCCACGAGACTCCCGCATCCGTGGTTCGATGAACGCCATCGTTGGCTGCAGCCAACACCGTCTCACCTGATACAAGGAGGTCGTTCACATCACCAGCCCGCATGTTGGTCGTCAACCGCTTCCATTGATCGTGGTCACTCCGGAGCACGCCACTCCCCGTTCCCACATAGAAGTCACCGGTGCCATCGATCGACCCAGCCGTGGCGAAATCGGCAAGCGTTCTCCTCCATCCAGTTTCCCCCAATCGATACACACCATCTGTCGTCGCGATCGACAGATCGGCATCGTGAGCGTAGAAGTCATAAACCAGGGGGAATCGTCCGTCCGCCTCAGGAAGTCCACTATTGAGAGCGTACCAGGTCGTGCCGGAATCGTCTGATCGATAGACGCCACGCGAACGATAGCCCTCGGTGCTGATGGCAGCGGAATAGAAAGCACCATTATGGTGGAAGAGGCGCCATGGCGTGGACTCCTTCGGGAAGCCTTCGACACTCTTCTTCCATGTCGCCCCATTGTCCGTGCTGCGATACATGCCCGGAACGCCATAGATCGAAATGAGGGCAATAGAGTCGTCGGTGGCAACGGCCTGCACGTCGGACGACAGATTGGCGAAGCTGGTCCAAGTCGTTCCCCCGTCTGTCGACCGCAGGACATTGGCGCCGACGTCCATGGCGTACATCGTCGAACCGATCACATCCAGAGTCCAGATCACACCGCGGGATCCGACCGACTCCCACGTGTCCCCACCATCCAACGAGCGAATCATCCCACCCACTCCATCCGCGATTATCGTGTCCCCAACGGAGAACAACGAGTATGCTGGCAGGCGGCGCAGGAGCTTCCACTCCGCATCGTTGGTAGAATAGCGATAGAGGTCTTCGTTTTGCAGGAGAGCCAGCAACCCCTTCGAATTGCCGGCCAATCCGCGGATACTCCCCCCCTCTGGGCCTGACGTTTGCGTCCATTGCGCCCCAGCGCCAGCGGCCGCGAGAATCATTACAATGCAGGTCGTCCTGATTAGAGATCGCATGGTGGTCCTCTTGTTTGTGGTAGTGGTGTACCGTTCCGCAGGATATTCCGCGGCTGGGGGACGACGAAAATGGGGGACACGTGTTTCGTGAGTTACAGTCGATTTCAGCTTGGGTTACTCCCGCACAGCGGGGTGGTGTAACCGTCCCCAACCATACTCGTCGTGAATGTGTCGCGGGCACATTATGTGCCGGGCGCGGATTGAATCTGAACAATCGTCAACAGAGGTGGATATGTCGTCGGAACAACGAGTCGAGCCGGCACTGATAGAGGCACAGGGGACGCTTCTTGCGTATGTGCGGCGAAAGGTCCAAGACCAGGCTGTTGCGGAAGATCTGCTGCAGGAGAGCATCATCAAGGCGATTCAAGGAGCAACGGCACTACGCGATGAGGAGAAGATCCTCGCATGGTTCTATCGCATTCTGGACAACACGATCACCGACTACCATCGAAGACGCCAGTTCGAGCAACGGCACTTCGAACCAATGAATGATGAGGATCCCGGTGGGACGACCCAACCCCATGATTTCGCGGAGGTGTGCGCGTGCATCCGCGGCCTTCTCACCGGAATGAACAGTGACTACGCGATGTTGATTGAGGAACTGGAGCTGGGAGATGGGGACCCGGGAGAGGTCGCGGAACGGCTTGGAATCACGCGGAACAACCTGAAGGTCAGGAGACACCGAGCTCGCAATCAGCTGCGAGAGCGACTTGAACTGGCCTGCCGCGCATGTGCGAAGCACGGTTGCCTTGATTGCAGCTGCAGGAAAGGAGGAGATTCATGAGCCACGATCATCATTCCCAGGCCGATTCGATTCGAGCCTCGACGTCTCACAATGGACATGTGGATCACAACGGTATGATCGACGACTTCCGGCGTCGCTTCGTGATCTCGCTCCTCCTCACGCTACCGGTCGTCGCCCTCTCTCCCATGCTCCAAATGTGGGTTGGATTGAGGGACGATCTCCATTTCCCCGGCGACGCGCACGTCCTCTTCGTCCTCTCCACAATCATCTTTGTTTACGGGGGTCATCCATTTCTTCGTGGACTCTATCATGACCTGAGGCAGAGGACGCCGGGAATGATGACACTCGTTGGGGTGGCGATTTCGATCTCGTACATCTACAGCTCCGCGACTGTCTTTGGCCTCCCCGGCGAGGGGTTCTTCTGGGAGCTCGCAACGTTGATTGATTTGATGCTGCTGGGACATTGGATCGAAATGCGATCGATCCTCGGTGCCTCGCGTGCGCTCGAGTCGCTCGCGACTCTTATGCCGTCCGTTGCTCACGTTATGCGTCCTGACGGTTCCATCGAAGATCGACCGATCGATCAGCTTCGGATTGGGGATCGACTCCTTGTCCGACCGGGTGAGCGCGTTCCCGCCGACGGCTCCGTACGCGACGGTTCAACTACGGTCGACGAGTCAATGCTTACCGGCGAATCAACGCCCATTTCGAAACAGGTTGGCGATCAGGTTATCGGTGGTTCGATCAACGGCGAGGGGTCGATGACGGTAGCGGTCGAGAAGAGTGGCGACGAATCATTCCTTGCACAGGTGATTGATCTTGTGCGTCAGGCACAGGAATCGAAGTCGCGAGCACAGGATCTTGCCGATCGTGCCGCCCGCTGGTTGACTCTGACCGCGATCAGTGGAGGGGCAATCACCTTTATCGCCTGGTTTTCTCTATCAGGCGCCGACCTCGCATTTGCGTTGGAGCGGGCGGTCACGGTGATGGTGATATCCTGCCCGCACGCTCTGGGACTTGCGATCCCGCTCGTCGTCGCCGTGTCGACTTCGATAGCAGCCGGCTCGGGTCTTCTCATTCGAAATCGAATGGCCTTCGAGCAAGCCCGTCGTGTTGGCATGGTGATATTCGACAAGACGGGAACGTTGACACAAGGAGAGTTCGGCGTGACCGACGTTGTGACAGGGGATGACCTATCGCGGGACGACCTTCTCCGACTGGCAGCATCGGTGGAATCGCACTCGGCCCATCCGATCGCTACCGCGATCAGCAACACCGTCGACGATCGACTTCATGTCTCGAACTTTCATTCGATCACGGGGAAAGGGGCCGAGGGAGTTGTCGATGGAAGCAGGATCACTGTCGCAAGCCCAGGCTACGTTCGGTCAACCGGTGCAGTCCTTGACGACGACGTGATTGACCGACTCGAAAACCAGGGAAAGACGGTAGTAAGCGTGCTACGAGACGGTCGCTCTGTGGGCACACTTGCGCTCGCCGACATCGTGCGCCCTGAGTCTGCACAGGCCGTTGCACGTCTGCATGAAATGGGTATCAAGGCGATGATGCTTACGGGAGACAACGCGCGCGCGGCCAGGCACGTTGCAGATCAGATTGGGTTGGACGAATACGTGGCCGAAGTCCTGCCGGAAGAGAAGGGGGCGACAGTCCGCAACGTCCAGTCGAGCGGGCTGGTGGTCGCAATGGCCGGTGATGGCGTCAACGACGCTCCGGCGCTTGCGCAGGCGGATGTCGGTATCGCAGTCGGGGCAGGGACCGATGTGGCAATTGAAACTGCGGACGTGGTTCTTGTGAGAAGCAACCCACTCGACATCGTCACAACGATCGATCTGTCGCGACGAACATATTCAAAGATGAAGCAGAACCTCTGGTGGGCCGCTGGATACAACATCGTAGCAATCCCACTTGCGGCCGGGATTCTGTCCGCATACGACATCGTCCTCAGCCCTGCTGTGGGAGCCGTTCTGATGTCATTGAGCACGATTGTCGTTGCAATCAACGCGCGGATGATGAAATCCCAGGAGGTCGTTTAGATCCGCACGCCCGGTGTTGCGTGACTTGAACCTGCTCGTGATCT
Organism: uncultured Alphaproteobacteria bacterium; assembly: GCA_964462535.1. GTDB lineage: Bacteria > Bacteroidota > Ignavibacteria > OLB7 > OLB7 > CAYWXV01. The sequence goes on along the minus strand of CAYWXV010000031.1, from coordinate 11,067 downwards.
GAGCGGATTCTAACGTCCGTTAGTACGCAATCGCCTCTCCCGGGTAGATCCCGCACGGCGTTCTGCCACGCTCGACGGCGTCTGGTCCGAAAAAAAGCATCTCACCCGGAATTGGCTGATATCCGGTTGTGAGACCAACACAGAGCTCGGACGTGCCAGCGTTGAAACTGATGGAATAGAAAATCCCGTTCGGATATCGAGCAGCAGCGAGGAACGGCCGCGGGTCGGATGTCGGGTCGTCCGTCTGGATGGTCATTACACCGTCGTCGCCAATTACGTAAAGCCTATTGTGTGCGACATCCAGGGCGATGTCGAGAGTGTTCCGCACCGGCCATCGCGCAATCTGCTGAAGCGTTGTCGCGTCCAGTTGTACGACGCCGCCAAGTGAATCAGCAAACCCATACGAGACAAAGAGCCGACTCCCCGAAACGATCATCCTCCGTGGATTCGGCCCGACGGGAATACGCCGAACCTCGATCCCGGTACGGATGTCGACGACCGATAGCGTCCCTGCTCCCGACTCATCTTTTCGAAAGAGACCGTACCCAGAGTTGGCAACGACGACCAGACCGTTTGCCACGACGACATCCTCAGGCGAAGGGCCCACTGCAATCGTCCGGATCACCGACATCGTTACAGGATCGAAGACAATCAGCGAGTCAGCAAGGCTCGTAACGCAGCCAATGGTCGAGTCAAGAATTGCGACGGAACGCGGGGCGTGGGGCGAGCTCAGCCGCAGCCTCCCGGCAGAAACGCCGTCGGCGATACGTATCGCCTCAACCGTTCGTGATCCGGTGACCGGGATAAAGCCTCGACCGTCGAAGAGAGTCATTCCATTCGCCACGTCGCCGAGTCGAAGACCCGGATTAGCGGACGCATAGTAGTCGCCCGTCGCTCCGTGATGCGATGTGGGGTCGATATAGGTCAGCGTCGCGTTGTCCTGTCCCCACACACCTTCGTTCACGACCACGATCCCGTTCTTACCGGGAACGATCGTACCCGGACCGCTGCTTGTCGGGTCGGCAATGCAGGCCGAGAAAAGGAGCGCAACGACGATATATCCGATTGATACTCTCAATTCTCTCTGCTGGTTTGTTCACCGCGGAAATCAATTCTCCATCGCCCGGTCAGGACGATCAACCTAACGACTCTTTCTACCCATAAGGCCGTTGACATATGCGCGATCGCTGCGTTGCGATCCTCGTCGGACCTCTTGACCGGCCCGATGTGATTCGCCTCACGATCTGAGAGGTATTCACGGTGGCTGCTGGTGACTGATTCCCAGCTCGATCCGCACCGACCTCCCCGGCATTGGATAATTCCGCACGACGGAGTATTCGACGTCGAAGAGATTCCTGCACTCGAGACGGACCGAGAGATCAACCTGCGCCATCGAGAACGTGTAGCCGCTACGCAGATCGACGAGGGTGTAGTGAGGTAGCGCACTCTCGGGGTCTTCGTTCGCCAGGGTGAAGCGGTGCGAGACGTATGACGCAGACGTGGCAACGGACCAACCTCCGAACCTGACCTCCAGCAGCGTCGACGCCAGCTCCTGCGGTGCATAGGGAACGATTCTCCCATTGGTCGGTCCGTCCGTTACGTCTCGCGTTGCCATCAGGGAATAGCTTCCACGGAACAGGAGAAGCGTGTCGAGCGCATTCCCTGATACTCCAATCTCAACACCCTCGGAGCGCACGTGGGCGATGTTCCGTGCACTCCAGCTGACGGGACTCTTCGGCGTCGAGACAATCTGGTCCCGCGTGTCGATGCGGTACCAGCTCGCCTCGACAACAGCTGTAGTAAGGTCGACCGTGCCGCCGACATCGAGGCTGACAGAGCGTTCGGGCCGAAGGTCGGTGTTGCCGTAGTTGAGATAGTACTGCTCGGCGAACGAGGGGACTCGATAACTCATGGCACCACGCACGCGAAGTCGAACGGGAAGGTCATCAAGACGCCAGGTAGCGCCGAGGGATGGGCTGACTGAACCGGCGACATCGTTGAAGAGATCGGCCCTGGCTCCCCCTTCGATCAGCGTTTCCCACCCGAGCAGCCCCTCGTCCAGGAACCAGGTGAAACCACCGCCACCCCCACCCTGCCGGCGATTGGGACTGGTAGAGGAGCCCGGGTCGAGATTGGCTCCCGAGAGCCACTCGCTTCCGGCCTCCACAAAAAGATTCAGGACGGCGGCATTCGAAAGCGCCCTCTGTCCGCGAATCGATACTCCAATCTCGCTACGGAGATAGCGATCATCGATTCCCTGCGGTCCATCGAAGCGGAGATCCGGATCCTGATAGCGAAGTCTATTGACGCGCGCAGTGGTGGCCATCGTCAGGCGCCAGTCGTCGACACTTGCGACATAGCGACCAACTCCAAAGAGTTCTCTCTCATCGAGACGGGCTCGCGTCTGCTCGATACTCCCCTGGACGACTCCGCCGGGAACTCCTCGCTCGCTCAGCATCCCCTGCGCCATGACCGAGGCCTCGGAGCGATCCCCTGTCTCACATCTCCACCCTAAACGGGCGAAGAGCCGCTCCGCATCTCCGTTTGTTCTAGTGGCCGTTCGGGTCTCTCCGAACTCGTTGAAGGGGTACGAATACTCTCCATCGGTGCGGCGTCCCTCAAGCAGGAGCGACCAGCGGTCGTGTGCCGAACCGGTCGAGAGGTGAACGTCGACCCCCTTCTCCCCAAACGATCCCGCCACCACCGAGGCATTCGCGTGCGAGGCAATGCTGGAACCTTGCGTCAGGATATTGACCACACCGCCAAGCGCGTTGGCGCCATAGAGTGACGCTCCCCCTCCCCGCATCACCTCTATCTGCTCGAACGACTCTAGCGGAACGGCGCCAAGGTCGAGCGGTCCTGCAGCCGTTCCCTGATATCGAACGCCGTCAATCAGCACGACGCTTTGCTGTGCAGACGTGCCGCGAAGCGAGAGTGTCTTCAATCCACCAAGCCCTCCATACGAGCGGACAAAAACGCCCGGCACACGAGCGATGGCATCCGACAGGTCGTTGCCGCCAAGGGCGTGCAACTCTCGCGCGGACACGATCGACGTCGGCTGCGGCGCACGCGCGACGCGAGATGAGATCGATGCTGCGCGCACAACGATTCTTGGAACCACAGTCTGGGACCTGGAGATCGAGGGTGGATACTCTTCCCCCTTGCTCCCCGATGAATCGTGCACGCGCAGTGAATCGGGCGTGCCCCCTTGAGCATGAAGCATCAGCGGGAACGTCAGAACCGACAGTATGGCGAGAGGGATCTTCACCGCACGATCCTCTTCGTGATCGCTTCTCCATCAACCATTACGCTCATCAGATAGACTCCGTGTGCCGCTGTCATGGATGAGAGTGATATGGTGTGTCGTCCCGTGTCAAGTCTGCGCCACCAGAGCTCGCGCCCATCGATCGAGAACAGTCGGACGTCGATGGATGATGCAGCCCTCGCATCGATTACGACGTCGTCGTCGAGCAGCGTAATCGACGGCGTTGAGGGTGAACGATCCGGTGCTCGCCCAGGCGCCGCAGCGACAGAGTTCACTGCAACGACAGCATCCAGGTCGAACCCATTGAGCGTGGGGTCGCGGAAGGGATGTGTCGGGTTCGACAGAATTATCGCTGTCACGTCACGCAAGCGAATGAAGCGAATAGAATCCACACCGATGTCTGCGAGGTCGAAGCTGTTCCCTCCCGACGCCAACGGGTCTCCCGGATCATGATCGCCGAACGTCGGCTTCGTCCCCGCGCATCCGTCCAGCGTCAGCGAGTCGAATGGGAATGGTACGTACGTCACGCCATCTCCACTGACCGAGACTTCAGCCGGCTCCGCATAGATCCTCTCGACCGTTCCCAGGCGATAGTTGAACGCGTTCTCGAAGACAGTGAAGTCCGGTCCGGGACCATCGACGATCGTCCTATCAAAGGAAAGAGTGATCTCTCCACCGAGCCCGATCCCGACGATCTGATTTGGATCGACCGTCGGCGTTTCCGCGCGAGCATTGGTATCGGGAAATCCCAGAACGTTCTTTGGGAGATATTCAGCACCAAAGCCCCCGCCACTTCCGAACGTAACGGAGACAACAGCGCTCGCGCCGCATGGTTGCGCGCGAAGCGATACGACGACAGCCATCAACCCGAGAACAAGGCAGATGGACGTTCGCGAACAGGAATCGATAATGCTCTTCATCACTTACCTCACCACCGTCAGCGTTCGGCTCTCTATGCCGCCATTCGAGCGAAGCGTGTAGATGTATACACCTGGCGCCAGGTCTCCCGCCTTCACCGTCACGGAGTAGGTCCCACTCTCCAGGTCTTGTTCGATCAGTCGTGCTATCTGTCGCCCCTCGATTGTATAGAGATCGAGTATCGCACGATCCGGACGGTCGATTGAGAAGGAGATGGTGGTGCGATCGGTCGCCGGATTGGGGACGTTCTGACTGAGCGTTGTCCGGGAGGCGAGGGGCGACGTCCTGTCAATGGATGCCAGGAGCGCATCGGTGTCGAACACGACGACCGCCGAGTCGGCGCTGTAGTCGGGAGCGAACGGAATGGCAACGAAAAGCTTCTTCAGAGCGGGGAGGTACCCCATCCCTTCGGCCTTGCCACCAGTCTCGAAGATCCTGTACCCTCCCGCTGGTGCAAGAACCCGCACATCCCCGTTGTAGGTGGAAACCGCCGCATTGTCGCTGTTCAGAACAAGCGTCTCGCGCGGGCCATTGAATCCGTCGGTTCCCATCGCGTAGCGCTGATCGGTCGTCCAGTCATCCAGATCGACCGATACGACTTCGTGCGAACCCGTCATTGTCACCCCGGCCTGATCAACAATCACGATATGGTTCGCGGATGCGCCAAGGGTGTCGTCGGGAGCGAAAATTGACGGTGCATACTGGTAGAATGAGAGGAGCGATCGACTTCCCCCACGGGATCCACGATCGAGCGCATAGAAGCTGTAAGCACCCTGCGGCTCGGCCTTCGTTCCTGCTGCGGCAACGGGGCGTGGTCCGGTGGCAAAGACTCCACTGAACTCCCCCTGAGTGTTGAGGAGATGGACGTAGCCGGGCAGATTGGCCGCACTGTCGCTCGAGAGCTCGGTAACCAGGTAGTGATCCCCCGCCGCCGTCACACCGACCAGCTGGCCACCGCTTACGTGCTCGTCGCTGAAGACGACCGGATCGATACTGACATCCACGTTGCTCAACATGAGGACCCGGTCGTTGAGCGCAAAGAGTATCTGTTCCTGCTCCGGGGAGTAGGCGACCTGCGCAGGAACGTAGAGCCTGCCGGGGATTGCTCGACTGTCGGGCTGCGAAGTGAAGAACGAATCGCATCGGATCCAGCGTGTCGAGTCTCCGCTGTTCGCGAAAACATGGACCCGTCCGCTTGTATCCGCAAGAAGTGCGACAGGGGAGCCGGATACGATGGTATCAGCCACCTCCACTCTCCCTGGAACATCGATTGCGACCACCGTCGAGTCCCGTCCTGTCCCCAGCGCTGCGAAGACCGTCGAGTTCCTGCCAACCGCGAGCGCCATTACCTGGCCACCGAGCGTCATGCTGTCGACGATCGCCCTCGTGGTCGTATCGATGAAGAGCAAACGGCCATCGGCTGTCCCGACGAGGACCACTCCGCTCGAGTCAATCGCGACTGACAAGGGCTTGTGCGATCCCGATGCGATGGGTGAGAAGGAGAGTTCACGATGCGTCTGCGGGTTGAGAAGGCGTATTGACGCGGCACCGTTGAAGGCGAGCACGACAAGTGATGGGGTTGTGGTCATCGCAATAGCGCCGCCCCCCAGTGGCATGTCATTGACCGTGCCGAAGACGTCCGGCGTGTAGGCATTGTAGCTCAGCGTTGCATCCGGACCACCTGTCCCTTCACATATCGAGTAATACTCCATCGTCGAATCGGCGCGACCATAGCGGTACGCGGTCATACCGGGGCTGATGCCCGTCCGGGAACTGAAAAGAGGAAGGAGGGTGGTGCCGTCGATGCAACCGACTACTCCCGCCTCTGTGAAGCCGGGACGGATCGTGAAGACCAATCGGTTTGCGATGGAGTCGTACGACACCGCGCTCGCGTTCGCCTCGACGACAGTATCCTTCAGCAGGAGACGGGTGTCGAGATCATACATGGTGATCCTACCGAGTTGCGGTAGAAAGACGCGCCGACCTCGGGGATCAACTGACGGACGAATTGGAAAGCTGTTGAAGAACCCTCCGAACGTTACCGAGTCGATGACCATCTCGCTGGTGCCGTCGATGACGAACCAGCGCGGCGCGACATCACCCGAATCAGGATCGAATGCTCCGTTGAAGTCGCGATCAACGCCAGCGGTAAAGACGTGGATGTGATTGCGTGACTGATCGGCCCAGATGTACGAAGGGCTGTCGTCCGTCATGATCCGTCGGACCTGGGCGCCGAGCGGGCCGACAGTGACGATCGTGAGTACGAGTATGAGGAAAGGAAAAGAACGTCGCATGATTCCCAATGAGCATGCTCTGCCCCGATGCCATGACGGGACACATGAAGTAGAGATGGGGAAATGACTCGGGTGGCGGGAGCAGCCTCGTGCTGTGTACAGCCGGACTGTCGCTCAAAGGGAGCACTTCCTCATCGCATCTCTTGGCGGAGATGCCGGTCGCATGACGGACCGATGATGAGGATCGCAAGGCAGGTCTTCTGGCTTCGGGGTCATCCGCCGGCTCCGGCCTTCCCGTCCCACACTACGAGGACAGTGGCACATTGAATGGAGCAGGCGTCACCCGTCACAGCGGCGCAACCGCTGCCGACTAGTCCCTTACGGGACGCACGGCATTCCCTATTCTCCCCCACCAAGGGGGCACCTTGCAATCGGTTGTCAGAGGGGCGAAGATACGGGTTAGATCGCTTCCCGGTTGGAAGAAGTTAGATCGTCCTGCAGGACGGACGGTTGGAACGATGTTCGATGGTGTCAGATCACCTGCGGACCCTAAAAAGTGCATAGAACACCGCTCTAACGGGGAGCATCCAACATCCACCACCGGCGATAATCCAACGCGAAGCTTCTAACGCCCGGCCCTCACCCCCCAGCCCCCTCCCTCAATTCTGAGAGAGGGGGAGGAAGAACGAACGCGGGGGCTTGTACCGCGAAGCATCTAACGTCCGCCACAGGCAGACATCTAACGGAAAACATGTAACCATTCTTTGCACCCGTCACCCAAATAGCCTAAGTTTCCCGTTCGGTGGCGCGGTGAACTCCAGGCATGCGCCACGGCCCCCCCCCAACCGGGCAGCCGCGCACCGCGGGCCCGCAATCCCATCCTGTACAACGCAGGTCCAATCCGCCAATTCGGCACCAACGAGCAACCACGCATCATGAAGACTTCAACGCGCGCACGTCTGCGGAGTATCGCATTCCTGCTGCCTGTCGCTGTCCTCGGTATTGTGCTCACGTGGCGACCAGCCGCAGCACAATGGCCGATGCAGTACGGCGACATCGCAGTCACATGCCAGGGACTATGTGGGGATCCGAACGCCTTCGTTATGGGCACGATCGACGTCCAGAATTGGAACGTTCCATCGAACTTCAACAACAGCTCATGGCTTTCGACCCCCAGTCTGATCTACCATCACCCCAGCTGGACCCGTGCCAACCTGGGTGACATCTTCGGTCTGTGCATCGACAACAGTGGCAACATTTTTGTCACAGCCACCGCCGCATACTACGATTGGTGTCCAGGGACGTTCGGACCTGGAGGACCGGGTGCTGTGTACAAGATCAATGGGACCACCGGCGCCATCTCTCTTTTCGCTACCCTGCCGCAGTCGTCTGCCGCACCCAGTCTTGGAAACATCGCCCACGACAAAGTCAACGACCAGTTCTTCGTCACGAACTTCGAGGACGGGAAGATCTACAGGATCAGCAACGCCGGCGTGGTATCAACATTCCTAGATCCTTTCGGGCCTGATGGCGGAAGCCCGGGAGCAGCTCCGGTAGGAGAGCGTCTGTGGGGTATCGCGGTCTACAACGGGCGCGTTTACTTCGCTCGTTGGAACGAAGACCGCGTCAATTACAGTGCGGCAGTTGCCAACGAGATCTGGTCAGTTCCCGTAACAGGGGGCGCGCCTACCCTCGAAGTGTCGACAACCGCTCTCGGTTGCCCGGCAAATTCATCCGCACCGATCTCGGATATCGCTTTCTCGTCGGGTGGCCGCATGCTTGTCGCGGAACGAGGAAATGAGAGTGTCACGACGGGCAACAACCACTTCGCCCGCTTCCTCGAGTACCTGCCGCCGACCTGGGCACCCTCGCCACCGTACAGCACCTACTCGCTCAAGTACAATCCGAGCGTCTTCGTGTTCTGTCCCCCGACGTATGCGAACTCGAGCGGCGGTTGCGATTACGGTTATGACCGAGGAGGCGCGGACGGAACGCCCGAGAAGTGCGACAGCGTCGTGTGGATGACCATGGACTACGGCTCCGGCCATCTCTCCGGAATGTCCGCGACGACCGGAGGCGCGCTGGCTACGAGCGTCTGGAAGAACATGGGTGTCAACAAGAACCAGGTCGGTGACGTCGAGACGTATCGACCGGTCTGTGGCGTCCAGATCCATGATTCCTGCGAGGGTAAGAGCGTCAAGCTTGATTCGATCACACAGCCGGGCAAACTCTGCTGTGCGAACCTGACCTTGAGCTGCATCATCCCGAACTTCTTCACACAGGTCACTGCGACCGTGATCACGCCGGGGGCCGTCCTTTCGTCGGTGATGGCACCGTCGGGATGGGGAACCAGTTCTGCAGGCAACACGGCCACATTCACACCGACAGGCGGCACCGTCCCTGTGGGATCCTCTGGCGGATTCAAGATCTGCGTCTTCAATCTTGCAGCGCCTCCCACGGTCATCGTACTGAAATGGTTTGCAAAGAACGGAAGCGTCTGCTACGACACGATCCGAATGGACTGCCGGACACAGAAGCCGCCAACACCGCAGTGCGACTCGCTCACGAATGTGAAGATCGAGTGCAGCCAGATCAGCCCGAATGGGGGGAACACGTACTCGATGACGTTCAGCGTCGTCAACCTCAATCCGTTCAGTCTCCCGGCCGAAAACATCGACGTGGCGATCATACCGGCAGGACTGAACGTCGCACCCACGTCGTTCACGTTCTCGCCCGTGCCGTATGGCGGCACCGCTGGACCGTTCACGGTGAACATTACGGGACCGGGGGCAGTCACAGGAACGAACTTCTGTATCCTGATCAAGCTCTACGGACACAAGGACACAGCGAACCCGTGCTGCTACTCGTGGTGCTGTCCGCAGGACACGTTCTGCTTCACGCTCCCCGACTGTCCGAAGTGCTGCACTGATTTCAGCGCTCGATTCTCGAACGTACCGCAGCCGCCAGGGACGCCACTGTTGACCTACAACGGTAGTACCGGCGGCGTCCAGCTGAACACAATGGTGACGGCGTTGCCAGGTCCGTTCATTTCGATGTCGGTCTCCATTGTCAGTGCAACGATCTCGCAGCAGTGTCAGGGTAAGGCACCCAGTGGAAACGTCTTCGGCGCCATCACAGGCGGGACGGCGAATTTCTCGGGCCTTAGTGGACCGAGCTTCTCCATACCACCGATACCGACGGGAGGAAGCCACGAGATCTTCTGGGGCATCAACCCATCGGGCGTTGCGATCTCCAACACGCAGCTTACGGTGAACATGAAGTTCCCGGCACCGCCGAGTGCGTGGCCACCGCCAGGGTGTAGAGATACGCTCCGATTCTGTCTCCGGTATCGCTTCACAGACAAGAACTGCCGCACCTGCGACACGCTTGTCTGTTATGAAGTAGTCCGTCGAGGGACCATCATTTTCGACCCCGTGCTGGGAGGAATCGGCGTCGGTCACTTCATCAAGGGAGTCGGGGGGAATGTTGTCTCCGATCCGAATAATGGTGAAGCAAAGGAGAGCGACGATCCGACATTGCTCAGCCCGCCGCCGGGACAGCAGGCCGGACCGTTGACCGCCCATCTCGATATGAGCAGCTCCACCAACGGTGTCATGACGATCTCCTTCGCATCGGTCGACCCGGATAATCCATCGACGATCGTCGGACTGAAGATGGAAGCCTCGACGGGCGTCATCATCAAGTCAATGAAGGATGATGTGTCGAGCACGAACGCGTCGGTTGTCGACCACGTCGCAACGCTCTCCACCAGCATCGCGGAAGGGAGCAAGCGGTCGTTTACGATGACCTACGACAACGCCCTTGACCAGAGCACGTTCTTCAACTGGCTTCTGGTCCGCATTGTCTCCAGGAACAACCCCGGGGACACAATCGAAGGCGAGATGATTGTCCGTGCCCGAACGCCGGCCGGAATGGGTGGCGACACGCTCACACCAGACCTCAGCCAGGGGACCAACCGGAAGGATGTCAGGACATACGCCCTGATGTTCACGAACGGGAACGGAACCCAGGATTCGATCGCGATGGTGATCATCCGAGCCAAGGCGCCGGCCCGCATCCTTGCGGTCGGCCCAGGACTCGACAGCATGTCGGTCACAATGCAGAACTACAAGTTCGGCGGTGACGACGCCTTGCTGAGCGTGCCAGGCGAGGACACGGCGGTCATGGCGCCGATTGCGCCCGGCAAGTCCGTCGGCCCCATCTACGTGACAGTCGCCGGCGCTGTCGATGACTCCTCGACGATTGAATACGAAACCAGAACTGGTGACGGTGATGTAGTTACGAAGGGAGAGATCGTGCTGGTCGGACCGATCAGCGCCTCGCGTCGCGATGACGATCCTGTCGTCAGCGCAACCAGTCTCTCACTCAGCAACGCTGTTCCGAATCCATTCGATCACACGACGACGATCCGCTTCACACTACCGAGGTATGAAGGTGCGGTCAGTCTGGTAGTGATGGATGTGCTTGGACGGGACGTTCGATCGGTCTTCGAGAACAGACCGCTCGACGCCGGTGAGCATGTGGTGACCATCGATTGCTCTGATCTCCCGATCGGCACCTACTACTACACCGTGCGCACGAACACGCAATCGCAAACACGAAAGATGGTGATCGCCCGATAAGGGAATC
>CAYWXV010000030.1:0-32660 GCA_964462535.1 uncultured Alphaproteobacteria bacterium | reverse complement strand
GTACACAAAGGGCTCGCACATCGTGCGGGCCCTTTCTCATGTTCGTCCCACCGCTACCGCTCGGGCGCATTGCAGGCGGAACGGTGTGCGCACTCGCAGTCGGGTGACCCGATTCACGTTGCCGATCCCACAGTCACGGCTGCGAGTGGAGACACAACGGCGCCATCCGGGGGGAGGACACGCACGGCCCATTGCGCAGAAGGCAAGGAGAAGATCATGGGCTAGTACAACGGATAAGGCAGGCGGACGCGAGCCGCGATCAAGACCGTGCGCACATCAGATTTCCGCCAGCACATCATGTACGTCGGTCCCCCGCCCCAACCCCATCTTACGGCGAATGCGAAGTCGATGTCCCTCCACACTCCGCTCGCTCAGACAGAGGAGCCGAGCGATGTCCGCGGATGTAAGCCGGAGCTTCAGGAAGGCACATACCTTCATTTCCATTCCCGTCAATTCGGGATACTGATGCACCAGGCGAGTCTGAAACTCCGGGTACGTGGAACTGAATTCCGCCTCGAACTGAGTCCAGTCAATTGCCTCGCAGGGCAACTCCTTCAGCCGTTCCGGGACCAGTCTTGCTATGGGTGGACGAGCGCAATAATAGACCGCGCGTATTTCATCGGTCTCCCACGCTGCTCTGCGTTCCAAGCTCTTGACCGGGCAACGAGCCGTCCCGAAAAGCAAAGGAGACTCGGTGAGTGGCTACGGGCAACGAGCCGATGTCAATGAACTACAGACAATCGACCACCGTCACCCGCCTTGCTCCGCTACCACGATATGCGCCGGCTCGTCCTGGACGGACGCAAACGAGAAATCTCGCATCAGCGTGCGCTGGGCTTTCCGCGCGGGGCAATCCTCCTTCCGACAGAATTGACAGCACCTGTCATTGCAGGGGTCCATATGAACGAGGATGTCGACGTCTTCCGCAAACTCCTTGTTCAGGCCATCTGTGATAACGTGCTGAAGATCATGCGACTCCTCCATTGTCATGTAGTAAGGCAGCGTGAGGTGAAAATCGATAAACCGCTTCTCGCCAGCCCGCCAGGCCCTGAGCCGATGAATGTCTATCATCTCGGGCGTGCGGATCTGATTCATCACATCGACAGTCCGTTCAATCATGTCGGGGTCGGCCGTGTTCATGAGTCCTCGGACCGATTCCCGCATCAGCCCGTAGCCCGTCCATACAATGTTGACGGCAACGGCAATGGCAAAGATTGGATCGAGGACAACGACGTTCGTGATCTTCACCAGGATGAGTCCAATCAGCACGCCAATGGAGGTGTAGCTATCGGTGAGGACGTGCTTGCCGTCCGCCACGAGAACGAGCGAATGGGTCTTTTTTCCCACCCGTATCAAGTAGAACCCAAGCGCCAGGTTGATGGCACCGGCAAGGGCAATCACGACTACACCGATATCGATAGACTTGAGTGACGGTCCTCGCACGAGGTCGAGCGTCGCCTCGTACACGATCGCGATGGCCGCGACGACAATCAATGAACCCTCCAGGCCAGCAGAGAAATACTCGGCCTTTCCGTAGCCGTACGGATACCTCTGATTTGCCGGTCGACTTACGAGCACGACGCTGTAGAAGGCCACTGCAGTAGCCACTACGTGGACCACCGATTCGAGCGCGTCCGAGAGAATGGCTGCAGAGTTGGTGACGAGGTACCCGCCCATTTTCATTGTGAGCATCAGGAACCCAATCAAAAAGGAGAGGCGAGCGGCCTTCCGGCGCAGCGTGCCGAAATCGTTCAACTGAGGCGAGGATCGGACAATGTTCCGGTGGGCGCGATGGTCACGCACTGATGCGTAGTCCCCCCCTCCACCCTGATGTGCAATGGGAGCTGCGGGCGGACGGGTGCCGGTATTGGGGGGATCGACCCCGCTCGGGCGCGATTTCATGTCGTTTGGTTCCTGCATAGTCGTCCGGCAGGGGGTGTCGGTGAGAGAGCGGGCGTATGTGGCTCCCGTCGCCGGGCATCCATAAGGGTACCTGAATAGCGCAACCCATACGGGGAGTCGTCGTAGGGAAACTCCGTCGTCGCAGCAATCGCCCGGCGGTCGAATATCGGAATCAAAGTGGAATCGACGCGCCGGGCCTCGCGCTACTCCGACACAATGTGGTGGAAGAATGCGGCGAAATCCGAGATTAGACGTAGCTTTCTTCCCCGAAACACACAGGGAGCACACAACATGTCAGGTAGACAAATCCTATCGATCGCCCTCGCGATCGTCGCGGCGATCATCCTCTGGAAGGTCGTTTCATTCGTTGTTTCAATCGTCCTAAGCGGAATCTGGTTCGTCATAACACTCGCGGTCGCCGCTGGCGTTGTCTACGCCCTCTACCGCGGGTTCAATCATATGCTTACGAGCGGTAAGCGACTTACCTAGAGATCGAGGAATGCTGGGGCCGCGCCCCGCAAACCAAAACGGGCAGAGCGTGATACACGCTCTGCCCGTCTTCGTAACGGAGGCACTCGGGAGAGAACCTACGCCTCCGCAGCTGGGTCCCGAGATCTCTAGCGTTCGTAAAAGCCGGGACCAGCCTTCTCGACAATTCTCGTGGTTGACTGCGTCTCTAACCCAAGTTTCTCCAGTGCGCCAAAGCCGGAAACGTTTGGGAGTGCAGTGTAGCTCGTGAAGAGCAGGCTCGAGCCGTCCGGTGACCACGATGGAAACAGATCATAGAGAACAACCGTGATCGCTCGATCCAGAAGAATGGAGCGCCCTGCAGATCCGTCTGCCGGCACCTTGTAGAGTCTGTTTGGAAAGGGAGAGCCGGCCGAGAAGGCAATCGTCTTCCCGTTCGGCGAGAATACCGGCCACATTTCCCTCTCGGCATCATTGGTGAGCCCTCTCGGAGCGCTTGTCCCCTTGGCGTCAACAATGAACAAGTCCGTCGAGCTTCCGGCTCCATCCCGCCCGACGTACACCAGGTTGGAACCATCTGGTGACCACGTGATTCGCCCGAATCCGTCGAAGTAGATAGCGGAGTTCGTCGCCACGGTGCGCGGATGTTGAAGATCGTCGACGTCCACCACCTGTAACTCGCCACCGACCGTATAGAACGCTACCTGTGTTCCGTTCGGGGAGAATGCAGGTGCCGAGCCGACGGCCATCGTTCCAGGAACTGGGAGCCCGGTGTCGGACGGCGTTCGCGAGACGCGAAGCTCAATTGTAGCAAGGGGCGGGACGATCAGCGTATTCTCCACGCCGAAGGCAACTGCATCTCCCGTCGGCGAGAGGGCCACCGTGCCTGGATGGACCATCCATCCGTCCTCGACGCGCGGATAGATAACCGTCTGCCCGCTTCCATCCGCGTTCCCGATCATTGCCTGCCATTTCATGATCACGCCCGGGCCTCCGTATGCCCATGCTATCCGGCTCCCTATCGGGGCCGATGCAACGAGGCCATCGCCGATGCGGGTCGTGGTCCCTTCCTTCGAAATGCGGGTAACACCAAAAACCTCTGACGATCCCTCGTAGGCATTGTAGACAATCCCTCCGACTGCGTTGCCGGGCGGGCTTGGGCAATCGTCTCCGAAGTTTAGCTCGACAACATTTCCCGTTGTAGCGAACAGATGAAAACTGTGTTCGGTAACCTTGAACCTGGACGCGTTCTGCATCCCCTCCATGAAGGCCTGCTCAATTTCGGCCACATCAAAGCAGTATCGCTCAGTCTGCACCAGATTCGTGATTGAAATAGTAGAGTCGGCCGACGTGTACTCACCGCCGTAAGCGTTGCACGAGGTATATCCGCCTACGGAACCAGTGTCGCTGAATCGCGCAGTTGCCTCGGCACTTGACGGCACCACGTGCAGCACGCCGTCGCCTGTGCGGTACGACGTCAGGTGCCACGTGATGTTTTTCCACGCTCCCTTTGTGCCGTTGCCCGGATCGGGCTGAGGGGGAAACGTATCCTTGCACGCGCCCAGCAGTGCCGTCAGCAAGAGAGACGAAATGAGAATCCAGGTTTTCATGGGGGACTCCGATTGAACGTTGCGCATGTCATGAATTGTGGTCGTGCGCGTCTTCTTCTGTTGTGCGATCTTCGGGACACTCGATTGACGATCAAGCCAGAACAAACCTGACAGCAGCCCATTCCGTTGTCAGTAGTTGGGAGGATATGGATCTGCGGTCATCCGACGGTCGCAAACAGGGACTATCGTGAATCCGCCGTCAGGTTTCCATCCTCTTGTCCGTCCATCAGGTGAGCATCGAATCGGGAGAGACTTCGCGTGCTGTCATTTAAACGAAAAAACGCAGAAAAGCCCCTTGAGGGTATCGCCGACACCGATCTGTTCCAACGGTTCAGAGAGGGGGACAATGGCGCGTTCGGTGAATTGTTCAGGCGCCACAACCCCCGGCTGTTTCTCTACTGTTTGAAGATCGTTGGCGATCACCAGGGAGCCGAGGACGTGACCCAGGAAATGTGGGAGAAGGTCATCGGGCTGAGAGCAGACAAGGGTGCGGAGGTACGAAATCCGGTTGGGCTACTCGTCCGCATGGCTCGGAATCTCTGTATTGATCATTTGCGGAGATCCAGCCGGATGGTCGTCATGGACGAGATCGACGAACGGGCCCAGCCGATGTTTGCGAATTCCGACCCAAGTGAGGCGGAAGAAGTGGCCGTCGCGGCACTTGACCAGCTGCCATACGATTACCGCGAGGTGTTGGTGCTCAACATTTACTGCGGCTATCGCTACGACGAAATCGCTACGATGCTCGACAAGACGCCAGACGCCATCTGGGCTCGTGCCTCGCGTGCTCGCACCCAGCTTCGGCGCATCGTCGCGGCGTCGATGGAACCAATCGCTGGATCGTCCCAGACAGGGGCGGCCGACAAACCAATGAGTCAACGGAAGACGGAACGATGATACGGGATGAACAAGAACGCCTGGTGGACCGATTGGCCTCAGGTCATGCGACCCCCGACGAGGAGGCCGAGATCCGGGCACGTGCGAAGGACGATCCCAGGCTGGCGCGGCTTCTTCGCGCCGAACAGGCAATCGTGGTCGGTCTGATGGCCGACAAGGCCTCCCTTCCTGCCGGAGCTGTGGAGCCAGGTGCCAAACTCCTTGGCGCTCTAAGTGGTTCGACGGGAGGAGTCGCAGGTACGGTTGGTGGCAGTATGATCGTCAAAGGTATCATCGGTGGCATGGTGACGATCGGTATAGTTGCAGGACTCTCTCTCCTCCCCGGCACAAAGGAGAACCCGGGCAGAACAACGCCAAAGCCGAGTACGCAGGAACGTATTACCCCCCATGTGTTGACAACGCCTCCGGTACCAGAATCGACATCAGATGAGCCGGGAGTACCCGAGTCCGCACCGACCTTGGCGGATCCGGGCAGGAAAGCTCCGAGAGTCATGGATCGCCCCACGACACGGGGATCCGAGATTCGACAGACAAAGAGCCCCCGGGCGAAGGACGCATCGGTCAGGAGTCATGTGGAGAAACCCGAAGGGGGCTCCACCAACAGACCCTGGAAGAATGCGACAAAACGCGGTGAGAAGACAACAAATTCGACGGAGACTAGCGTTCGAAGCAAATAGTGTTGACGGGCTCGCGCGACTGTCAACACGCCTCCCAATTCCGAACCCCGACTCCCCGAAACGGCGGAACCCTTTAGCGTGCAGGGTTCCGCCGTTGTTTGTTCTCTCGGCCCGGGCATCCATCGTTGCCCTCTTCTGCGTGCCACTGCGGTCGATCTCCCTCTCTCGCGAGAAATCCTCCCATAAATACGCACGGCGAAACCCGACTAAGCCGGATTCCGCCGCGGTCGTACGCGAGCGTGGAGTTTCGCCCGCTACTATTTCTCCACGCGAAGAAGCGTGTGGAGTCGCTGCGTCGGAGTCTCCATGACGCAGATGTAGGTACCTGAGTTGAGCCGCGAGGCATCGAACGACGCCACGTACCTACCCGCCTTGACGTCGGCATCCACAACGCCGATCCGCCGCCCGACCACGTCGACCAGATAGATCAGTGTTCTACCATCCTCGGCGGTCTCGTATTCGATTTCGGCGGCACCCGACGCCGGATTGGGGCGAACAGGTCGAAGAACCGTCGCTCCGCTCGCGTCTATCAGCCGTGTCCCGCCGTCCACACAGAGACCGGAGAGCTTGAACAGTCCATCAACAAGACTTGTCGTAACGCTCCCCTCGACAAAATCGATCGCCTCAATTGCCAACGGCGTTTGATCACGGTCGCCAAGCGCAGCGATGAAGTTGAGTGTCGTAAGGGTACCACCGGTCACCGCGTCTTGCGGTATGGCCCCCGTAAAGGCCACCAGCCGATCGTCGCCGGCTTCAGTGATCGTCACGGAGGGATCGATCGGTACGAGCAACGTCCGGTTGAAGCGAATGGTGCCAACGAAGTTCTTTATTCCGTTCCGCTCAAGATTCACAACGTCCGACATCTCGATCGGGATACTCACTCTCTCACCGGGCGCCGCCGAGTACTCGCGGATCGCAAAGGTTGCCGATGCTCCAGCGGAGATGTCGATAGGACCGGCGGTGGTCCAACATCCGTTCGCGTCGATAACGTCGACGGAGAACATGCCGTTCTCACGGGCGACAAGTCTGTCGCTTGTCTCCCCCGGAAGGAGAATGCCATCCCGGAACCACCGGTAGACGGCGCCACCGGATGCAATCAGGGTGTCACCGGAATTCGTCAGCGTCGCATTCGGAAGCGGATTGACGGTAACATCCGTCGGTGCCGATGTTCCCTGGCACCCATCGATATCGAAGACTGTAAGCGTGTACGCGCCCGAAGTCTTCACGACAATCGATACTGTCGTATCCCCCGTCGACCAGAGGTATCGTTCGAAGCCTGGCGCCCCCTGCAGCAGAAGGCTATCACCCTCGCAGAACGACACAGGGCCACTCGGTGTTATCGAAGCGATGACGGGCGCCTTTTTCGTGATGTCAACGAGCGCGGACCCGGTGCATGGACCGGACGCGACCTCGAGTTTGTACGTCCCGGAGCTTGACACGACGACGGAATCGTCGGTACCGAGAGTCGCCCCTGTTGCGTTGTCTGTCCACGTGTAATTCGCAAATCCGGCAGGACCACGAAGCACGACGCTCGCGCCATCACAAATGACGGTCGATCCTGTGGAGGTGGTGATAGTCGGAGTGAGCTGATCGGAAATAGTCACGAACAACGGATCCGACGTGCCCGTGCACTGTGTCACCGACGAGGTCTGCTGGACGGTCACGATGCCGTTTCCGGCGGTCGTCCAGTTGACGGTGATGCTGTTGGTTCCCTGCCCGCCCACGATCGTGCCGTTGGCTGCCGGCGTAACACTCCAGTTGTACGTGCTCCCAGCCTGATTCGGAACCGAATAGGCAACCGTGGAGTTCACACATGCGGAGCTCGGCCCGGTAACTACCGGCTTCGGCGGCTGGGCGATTCGGACTCGCAGCGGCGCCGAGACACCTATGCAACCATTGGAGTCGACGACCTGCACCTGGAAGACGCCGGAATCGTTGACGACGATTCTCCTTCCCGTTCCCGCCGATGCAGGTGACCACTGCCAGGAACGGTAGGGCCCGCCATCGAGGATCACAGTTCCACCCGGACAGATAACCGTGTCTCCGGAGATAATGGATATCACCGGTATCGGAGGATCAACCTGGCGCACGGTTACGACCGATTGACCCGAGCATGTCCCTTTGGCCACCCGCACCGTGTATGTCCCCGAATCCTTGACCGTTGTCGTTTGAACGGTCGAGATTCGAGCGCCCAATGGGTTCAGCCACTCGTATGTATCGTATCCACTCCCCGCGTCCAGGCGAACACTATCGCCGGGGCAGAGGTTTAGCGATCGATTGCTGATGATATTCGGCGCAAGACTGGCACCAACGTCGACCCTCAGAGACGTATCAAGGACGCATCCGTTCGAGCCGGTCACCGTGATGCGGATGGTGGCCGTACCGGCCGTCGCCCCCCACTGCACGACCGCGCTATCGGTGGTCGCCCCCGAGGTAATCATCCCCCCACCTCCACCACTCACTCGCCACTGGTACGTCGCGCCAGCCGTCGGCGGGAATGTGTACGTCGAAATAGTTCCAACGCACGCGGCAACGGGGCCCGAGATCACGCCTGTCGGTTTAGGCTTCAGCGAAACGTGAACGGTGTCAGAGTATCCGTAGCACAGTGCAACAGAGGATCGGACTTTGCACCAGTAATTACCTGAGTCGGTGACCTTAATGGTCTGGGTGTTAGCGCCGTTTGACCACAAATACTCCGCATATCCAAAACCAGCGTCGAGATAGGCGGTGTCTCCCTGACACACCGTCAGGCTTGGCGAGAAGATCCGCGGGGCTGGTTTCTCCACAACCGTCACCGTAACGGTGCGGGTCTGCTCGCAGCCGTTTGAGTCAACAACGATCAACGTTATCGAACCGCCGGTCCACGTCTTGGTGGTCGACGTAGTATCACCCGTTGACCATCGATAGCTGCGGTAATTCGTAAACGTTGACAAGAAGGCAGTATCGCCTCTGCAGATCGTCGCAGTGGGATTAAAGATTGGCGGGGGGTTGAGCTTGTGCACCGTCACGTTGATGGTGTTACTCAGCACGAAGCAACCATTCGCATTCTGCACGCGAAGTTGGTACGCACCCGATTTGTCGGGCGAGAATGTCTGCCCCCCTCCCGGATTCGAGCCGCCGAGCCAGATATAGGTCTCCCCCGCCGCCGGAGCGCGACTTGCCGTCAACTGACCATTGGTCCCTTCACAGAAGGTGAGATTGGGAGGAGAAATGGAAACCGGAGCCGGACGTGCGAGCTTGACGACCGTCACGACCGCCGTGGTATCGAGGCAGCCGGTCGTGTCTTCAACGATCACGCGGAATGTTCCACTGTCCCGTACAGTAAGGCTTCTGTAGGGGGTGCCGATACCGGTACGGTAGAGGTTGGTGAGGTTCGCATCCAGATACCATGAGTACTTGCGGAAATTGCGTGGCCCGACTTCAAGCCGTACCGAATCGCCCTCGCAGAATCGAACAGGGCTCGCGGTCGGCGTCAGCACTGGCGCCGGGCGGTCAAACCAACGGACGGTAATGGTATCCGAGCGAGCGAGACACCCTGCGCCATTCGTCAACTCAACCCAGTACGTCCCCGGCGTCTTCACTGTAATACTCGTATCGGTCTCGCCGGTGGACCAGAGATAGCTGGCGTATCCGCTCCGCACGAAGAGAACCACGCTATCTCCCTGGCAAATGGTAGTCGGCCCGCTGGTGTCAATCTCACTCCCTTCGATGTCGCAGAAGAGCGCGAGGAATGCGTCCGTGCTTCCACCATACGTGCCTTGATATGGCGCGAGAGTCGGGAACGGATTGCTCCCGGTTTCTCCGCCAAAAACAATTGAACCGAAGGGATCAAAACTGATTCCCTCTGCCACATCGGAACCGCCTCCACCGTAGTAGGTGGAATACTGTCGGATATTGCCGGCGGCATTGATTTTCACCACGAAGGCATCCGATCCTCCGGCATTAGCAAATGCATAGGCCCCCGCCGTGACCGGCATATTCGCGCTCGTCGTTTCTCCTGTGAGCAACACGCCGCCTGAATTGTTCGAGGCGACACCGTGGGCTCTGTCGGTTCCGCTACCACCATGAAATGTTGCCCAGACCCGATTGCCGACGGTGTCGAATTTTACGACAGTGGCATCATACGATCCCCCCCCGAACGTAGGCTGGACCGTGCCTGTGGTGACGGGAAATGTCGCCGACGACGTCGAACCGGCGTAGTAAATGTTTCCGTCTCCGTCACTCGCCAGAGAGCCATATCCGTTGGTCGGGTTGTTGTTATTTACGTCGATATAATCCC
The DNA here is from genome assembly GCA_964462535.1 of uncultured Alphaproteobacteria bacterium. Taxonomy (GTDB): domain Bacteria; phylum Bacteroidota; class Ignavibacteria; order OLB7; family OLB7; genus CAYWXV01. The sequence goes on along the minus strand of CAYWXV010000030.1, from coordinate 22,827 downwards.
ACCCCGTGCCGCCGTAGTAGGTGGCCCATCGCCGGGCCCCGGCGCTATTGAACTGCACAACAAAGCCATCGAAGTTCGCGCTGTACCCAGACTGAAACGCGCCACTAGATACGGGCAGATCTGTACTGTTCGTCCATCCGGCGATGGTGATATTGTCGTTCCTGTCTGTCGCGGCCGCCCAGGCGTTTTCGTAGCCGGTTCCACCGTAGTAGGTACCCCACTGTCGCACGCCAGCGCTGTCGAACTTCACGAGGAATCCGTCAGTCCCGTTTAGGGTGCCGTCATAACCTCCCGATGTTGCAATTCCGGTTCCACTCTGCGTTAGCCCGACGATCGCAGGGCTTGCACTCGAGTCGATTGCAAACCCGTAGCCATCGTCAAGCCCTCCGCCACCGACGTATGTGGCCCACCGGCGTGTTCCAGCACTGTCCAGCTTGATGACAACGGCATCACGGCTGCCGCCGCCAAGTGACGTTTGGTGGGCGCCACTTGACACGGGAAACGAACTGCTCGCCGAGTGACCACCGATCAGCACATTCCGGTATTCGTCCGTGGCGACCGCGTGCGCCAGGTCGTCATTGGCACCGAAGCCGGGGCCGCCGCCATAGAGCGTTGCCCACAGACGCGTCCCATCGTACTTCATCTTGACAATGAACATATCCAGCCCCCCGGCGATTCCAGATTGGAACGCGCCCGCACTGGTGGGGAACGTTCCGTTCTGCGTTCCGCCGGTTATGAGCACGTTGCCTGAACGGTCAACCTCTGTGATGTCACTGCCAATCAACAGCTCGGTGCCGTTTGCGCCGTAATACGTGGCCCACTTCCGGTACGGGTCGATCACAAGTGGCTTCGAGCGATCGTAACTCCCGATGTTGAAACGGACGAAGTCACCGTCCACGCGCCATCCGCTGCTGACGGCGTTCGACTTCAGATCGGCATTGTACCAGGGCATCGGACCGTAGGACATGTCCGGCTGGAATGTGAAGGGTGCATCTTCGCGAATCAACCCGACCGAGTTGTCGACTTGCAGAAGTCCACCATCGATCAGACGTGGAGCGTCACCACCGACGTACCGCAGCCGAATGTCTGCCGGATTACCACCGGGGAGAACTACGAAGTCACACTTCAGACTTCCACCTTCACTACCTCGGAGCACCATATCGATGTTCGGATAGATACCCTGCACCACGAGCGTCTGAAAGGACGGCACGTGCATGATGCCGTCGGGGCAATGCCCCAGGTAGAAGTTCGTGTAGCCGTCTGCCGCGTCGGCCTCCAGCACGTGGGGCGTCCTATTTGCCCCGACCAGTTCCATGTCGACTCGGTGCCCTTTGATGTAGGCCGCCTTCACGGCAGGATTCTCAGGGTCGAGATCGCATTTCTTCACTGCCTCCATGTCACCGATGGCCGCCTCAAACACATACGAGATCCGATCCGCGAAGACGTATAGGGTCACGCCGGCAGCTGATGCCTTGTAAAGAATGTCAGGTCGGAGTTGTCCTTGATCGTCGACGATCTGCCCCCTGTTCGGCGTGAACGCAAGGGATGTGTTTCGCCCGATCTGGCGAACGGATGGAGCGGTGGCTCCGCCGTGGTGATGATCGTCTGCATGCTGCGCGAACGCCGGTGAGAGGGCGAGAACCCACGCAAGCAGGCATAACAGGGGACGTCGACAGGTAAGACCTGTAGTGTGCATGGCCGATGGAGTATGGAGTACTGACACGCCGCGAATGCGGCATTCCGGTGAGGGGACGTGGGTGTTAGGAGATCACACCCGGGGGTAGAGATATGTTAAGAGAGCCGGGGAGCGCGTCAAAAGTAACCAGCGGGACGTTGTGGCACGAAAACACCATCAAACGACCTGTGAAATCTTCGATTCTCAAATAGAATAGACGAATTCGGCAAGATTGCTGTAACCCCTAGAACCGCCCGTTGACTCCCAGCACTAACAACCCTCGCGTTCCCACACCGAACTCGGCGAACACACCAAGCTCCTTCCCAAGTCGAACCCGTAGAAGCCCAAGATTGAACGACGGAAACCATGCCGATGCGCCCGACAGTGTGTCGTTGTCCATGACGTGCTGCGAGATGAGACCCACTCCGCCACACACCCCGGAGGAAAACTCCACCGGACCTGTCGTTAGCCAGTGCAGGTCCACTGCTCCGTTGACGGTGATGATGTTGTCGCGGGTCGTGATGGTCGGAGTGTTGGATCCTGATTCGGTGTAGTCCCGTTTGACTGTGAAGTAGCCAGCCTCAATACCGACGGAGAGGAGGTCGGTCGGGTAGTAGTTGTACGCCGCCGAGACGGGACCAAAAGCGCCATGCGACTCAACCACAATGTACCCGCCGGTCCCGATTGTCACGATGAGATCGGCAAGCGACGACGCAAACTCCTGCAGCGATCCGACGCCATAGGCAACACCGATCTCCGTCTTCGCTTCGCGAACAGGGGGCTGGTTCCGTTGCGACACGCCCGGCGATGTCGCAATCAGCAGAATCGCTATGGGGACGAGATTCTTCATGAGAGTGCACCCGGATTGATCGCGCACAGTCGATGAAACAATCCTGCGGGCGAAACGCGTGGTGCGCGCACGCTGAATCCATGCTCGCGACGGATCGTGCTCTTTCGCTCGGTTGTTCCCACACCGACGGGTCACTACGCGCGGGGAAGGTCTCTTCCCGCCTAGCCCGATGGTAGCAGCACGGACCGATCTAGTAGGCCACGAGATCCCTGACCATTCGCTCTAACCTCCCCCACGGGAGGAAATCCTGTTCGAGATCGCGGTTGAATGGAACTGGCGTGTCAAGCGAACCAAGCCGACGGATCGGAGCATCGAGATACTGGAAACACTCACTGGAGATTGCTGCGGCAACCTCACCACCAAACCCACCCGTGATCGTGTCCTCGTGAAGGACGAGGCAACGTCCGGTTTTTCTGACGGACCGAAAAACGGTTTCGTCATCCCACGGGAGCAGTGATCTGAGGTCTATAATTTCACAATCGTACTCCGGGTGGCGTTCCTGGAACGCCAACGTCTGAGGCACTCCCCAACCGTACGTCACTATTGTCAAATCCCTTCCTTGGCTAGCGACGGCTGCGCGTCCAAGAGGGAGGCGGTAATATCCTGTCGGCACGTTGCCACGAATTCCTCGGTAGAGAGCCTTATGCTCGAAGAAGAGAACTGGATTGGGGTCAACAAGACAAGCCGTCAGGAGTCCTTTGGCGTCACGAGGGTTCGACGGGTAGACAACCTTCAGACCGGGCACGTGGGTAAACCATGCCTCGTTGCTCTGGGAATGGAATGGACCGGCACCCGAGCCGGCGCCGGTCGGCATCCGGATGGTGACGTTTACCGGCAAGCCCCAACGATAGTGCGTCTTGGCAAGGTTGTTGACGATCTGGTTGAAGCCGTTCGCAACGAAATCGGCAAACTGCATCTCGACGATTGACGCCCGGCCACCGACGGCAAGTCCCAACGAGGCTCCAACAATCGCCGACTCGCAAAGGGGTGTGTTCCGGACACGTTCGCAACCAAATTCGCTCACGAACCCTTGCGTCACTTTGAAGACACCACCATAGTCTGCAATGTCCTGACCCATCATCACCAGATCAGGATCGCGTTCCATTCCCAGTCGCAACCCGTCGCTGATTGCCTCGATCATTCTAATCTCCGTCTCCGGGCCTTCCGGTTCGATTGGGGTAGCTATCGGTGGCGAATAGACATCGTTCAGCTCCGCGGCGGGGTTGGATATAATAGGCCCGGCGGAAAACATCGCCTCAACCCCCGCGTCGATCGCGCGCCTGTGCCGTTCGCGCATCTCCTGCTCGAGGTCGTCATTCAGCACGCCCGCCGCCCTAAGACGTTCAGAGGCGCGGGCGATCGGATCTCTCTCTTTCCATTCTTCGAACAACTGCTTAGGCACGTAGGCCGTTCCCGACGCCTCCTCGTGCCCTCGCATGCGGAATGTCATTGCCTCGACAATCACCGGTCGGCGGTCGACACGCATTTGCTCGGCGATTGAGCGAATGGTCTGGTATACCTCCGCAACATCGTTCCCATCAATTGTGATTCCCTTGATGCCGTAGCCAGCCCCCCTCTCCGCCAGATGTTCACACCGGAATTGATCGCTCGAGGGTGTTGAGAGACCGTATCCGTTGTTCTCGATCATGAAGATCACGGGGAGGTTCCAGACAGAGGCTACATTTACCGCCTCGTGGAAATCGCCCTGGCTTGTTCCTCCGTCGCCCGAGAATACCATAGCGATGTTCATATCGCCGCGTAGGTTGCTATCGAGGGCGATCCCGTCGGCAACGCCAAGCATGGCGCCAAGGTGCGAGATCATACCGATCACGCGGTACTCCGGGGCACCGAAATGGAAAGAGCGATCCCGCCCCTTCGTAAACCCATTCGCCCCCCCTTGCCATTGCACGAAGAGACGATCGAGCGGGAACTGCCGCGCCGTAAAGACACCCAGATTCCTGTGAAGCGGAAGGATGTAGTCGTCACTGCTCAGCGCCAGCGTTGCACCAACAGCGATCGCCTCCTGTCCAATACCCGAAAACCACTTCGTAATCTTCCCCTGCCGCAGCAGCAGTAGCATGCGCTCTTCTATCATCCGGGGTAGGAGGAGAGCGTCGTAGAGTTCGAGCAACGTCGTTGTGTCGGTCGGCATCGGATTGGCTGTTAGCATAGAGCTGACAAGGATGTCACAATTCGGAGCGAACGGGCATCGCCCAAGGCACATCGCCACGGGCCGACTGCCAACGCCTAGCGCTCGACGGCATACGAATAGACTGTGAGCGCGCCATCGTTCGCAGGGTCCTCGTAGAGGCCATCTGCTATCTCGAGCGCAACATCGGCTCGGAATCGATCGCCCGGATTCAATCCGGGATACGAATTCACGAGCATCCCATTGAAATGCTCGTCGTGAGGCAGGAGTGTTCCGGGGAAGGTTATGGTGATTCTGTCACCACGCTGGATCAGGTAGTGGGGAAAGTCAGTTCCGATACCGAGCATCTCCTCGACAACGACGAGACCACGACATGGAGTTCGAGAGCATGGGTCGGTAGAATCGGTGGTTATGCTGGATGAATCCACGGCAACCAACCGTCCGACGATGCGACAGGTACCTGATCGGATGGGTGCGACCATCGTGTGCGCCACTGAATCGGCCGGAGGAAGCGATTCGCCCTTATGGTCGCGGGTGGACGTTGCGGTCCCACATCCGGCCAGGAAAAGCATCAGAAGGAATCCAGGCGTGCTCATCGCGGGCTACGGGTGTGTGGGATCCTTCTTCTGACAGAGCTCGAGCAACACGCCGTTGAAGCTGGATGGATGAACGAATGCGATCAGCATATCGTGGGCCCCCTCCCGCGGCGTCTCGTTGATTAATCTGACGCCCGCCTGCCGGAGCCGATCAAGCTCCTCATTGATGTTCTCGACCTCGATGGCGATGTGATGGATCCCCTCCCCCCTCTTCTCAATGAATCTGGCGATGGGAGATTGGTCGTCCGTCGCGGCGGTGAGCTCAATAACGGCGTCGCCTAGCGGGTACGACGCGACATCGACCCTCTGCTCTTCAACTCGCTCGCGATGCGGATTGTTGTTGTCGAACAATGCGCCATACTTCTGCATCGCGTCCGCGAGATCGCTCACCGCGATTCCAATGTGGGAGATTCGCATACTGGTGTAACCGAGATTAACTGCCTCGACGAAAGACCATCTTCAATGCACGTGATGTTGGTTCCGGAACCCGCAGAATTGGGTCCGCCGCGTCACGAAGTCGTACGTGCCTCCATCATCCGATGCGCGTCCGCCAGCTGGTCCGGTGTGTTAATTCCGTGTATCTCGTCATAGTCGTCCGTTCGCCAGGCAGCAATAACGCGACCACGCGAACCAAACCATCCGAAGACGTCAGTCAGGTAATACTCACCCTGCGCGTTGTCCGGTCGTAACTCGTTCAGCGCCTCCAGCAGTTCGAATGTCTCGAAGACATAGATACCCGAATTGATCTCTGCAACACGACGTTCATCGTCGGATGCGTCGCGGTGCTCGACGATTCGCTGAACAGACCCGTCGGCATTGCGGATGATGCGACCGTAACCGGTTGGATCGGGCGCATCTACAGTCAGAACCGTTGCGGTTGCTTGCGAGGCGAGATGATGCTCAATCAAGGCAACTATGGTCTCCTTCGTCAGTAGAGGCACATCCCCCGACAGCACCAAAGTCTGACCTCCGCGCCGACGTAGCTGCGGGATCGCTTGCATAACAGCGTGACCGGTTCCCTTCTGCTCGACCTGCTCCGCAAACTCAACGACGTCGCCGAACCGTTCGGCCAGATGAGCCCTGACTGCCTCCCTTTGATGCCCGATGACGACTACCACGCCGTCGGCGCCTGCGGCGATCGCCTGCCCGACCACGTGGTCAATCATCGGCACCTCGCCAACGTGGTACATGACCTTCGCTCTGGAAGGATCGTTCATGCGGGTTCCTTTCCCCGCTGCCATTATCACCGCCGTCAATCCCATGTGTATTCCGTAGCGAATGTGGCGATCAACCGTGAGCGTTAGTCGTCGATCTTCAGCTTTTTTCTCAGCGACGCGTATGAACGCCGTGCCCCCTCCACCTCTCTGGCGTAGTTGAAGAGAGGCTTCGTCCCGGGAGACACGATCAGCGAAGGCTTGACACCTCCCCACACAATCAAACGCGATTTCTCGTCGTCCATCGGGGGTCGACCACCATACCTGGCAAGATCGATGAACACCTTACGTTCGTTGGAGAGAGAGTCCATCACCTTGAGCAAGCGCTTGCCGGTGAACGAAAGCTTGTAGGTCCCGCGCGAGTATGAGAACGCATCTGCCTGCACCTTTGTGCCGGGGAGCTTGAACGTCGTCGTCTCCTCCATCTCCTCGAGGGCAACGCGCATCAGCGCCATCGACATCTTGAACTCCTGCTGAATCGAATCAGCGCGTCGTTCAATCTCTTCCGGCGGGAGATTCTCCTCTACCGGGGGATTGTCGGTGTCCGATGCCGACTCCGATTCGTCGCTGATCGTGATCCGCATGGTGCTCCCATCCGTTCCGAGGTGGAAGTTCGTGTTGGATAGCCCCTTGAATCGGACCGTGTTGAAGTCGGGGAAGTAGGCCGTTCCCTTGAAATACATCTTCCCCTCGCCCAGATCTTTGTACGAGACGTCCTTCCAGACGTCCACGCCTTCGGAACCGGCAATAATCTCACCGACCTTCTCGAGAAGCTCTTCCTGCCGTTGCTTCTTTGTCTTGTCCTCGGCCCCCATCAGAAAATCGGGGCGGGTCATCGTGGCTTCGATCGTAACCTTGCCACTTCCATCGGGATTGATGGTGAAGTTCCTGGTCGTCTTGAGACATCCCGACAGGTAAAGAACGAATGCGATCGAGAGGATTGCGCGTAGTGTGGTATGCATCGACCTATCGTGCTGGTAATCAGTGTATCGGGGGAGAATGGACGTCGGGAAGATAGGGGAAAACTGCGACGCCTCCGTTCGGGTTCGAACGGAGGCGTCGTTATTCAATCGTCGGACGGGATGGTTGCTGGATCAGATTTCGACGTACCGGTTGCCGGCCGGCTGACTGTCCGAAAGTCCTACGATGGCGTTGTTCGAGTCGACGTGGACGATGGTCGGGCGATACGTTCGTGCCTCTTCGTTGCTCATCGACGCATAGCTGATGATGATGACGCGATCGTCAACCGCCCCCTTTCGCGCCGCTGCCCCGTTCAGACAAATGACACCACTGCCGGGTTCTCCCTTGATCACGTACGTCTCGAAGCGTTCACCATTGTTGATGTTGACGACGGATACCTTCTCATACTCAAGCAGATCCGCGGCCTTCATCAGGTCCTCATCGATAGTAAGGCTGCCCTCGTAGTGAAGGTCAGCCTGCGTGATGCGCGCCCGGTGGATTTTCGATTTGAACATGAACCGAGTCATGACGAGTAACCAATGATTGCTTGGGAATCGTGGCTGTTAGCATCCCCAATGACGCTGGTCAACAACCGACGGCCGTCTTCCTTCGACGGTCTACAAAGTACGAACCGACCAAATTGGTCTTCGGTTCACGACGGCGCAAGTATCGATTGATTGCACACCGGCAGTTGCCCGGTGGCCTCCAACCCAGGAGACTGTTGAATACACCTCCGATCCAGAGGCCGTTCAAATCGCGCGTGGTCAAGGCGCGCGACGACGACGGAGAGAAGCGTACGCCGCAATGAACGATGACAGGGGCAACGCAGAGATCGCGCGTTTTTCAACAGCTGCGAAGGCAGCTACACCTCCATGTTGTCGATCAGACGAGCGTTCCCCACACGGCCGGCAACAATTGCAAGGGCCGGACCTGCTTCGTCCTCAGCCAGGCGAAATGTGTCAGGATCGACAATGTCAGCATAATCAACCTTGATCGCCGGTGAGAGCTCCCGCCGAAGCTGATTCGTGCTCTCACCCAGGGATCCACCCGAGCGACGTAGCTCCCGTGCTGCGCGAAGCGCTGAAGAGATTGTAAGCGCAACACGTCGATCGTCCGGTGTAAGGTAGACATTCCTCGAACTCATTGCCAGTCCGTCGTGCTCGCGAATCGTGTCGATCAACTCAATGGACGCAGGAACGTTCAGATCGCGCATCATCTTCCGAATAACCGCCACCTGCTGAGCGTCCTTTCTCCCGAAGGTCACTACGTCCGGACCGACGATGTTGAGGAGCTTCATTACGACCGTGGTAACTCCGCGAAAGTGATCAGGTCGAATCGCCCCCTCATACCTCATCGTTATGTCGTCAACACGTACGTAGGTGGCGAATCCGTCCGGGTACATTTCTGCGGCCGTGGGAGCGAAGAGTGTATCGCATCCGGCCGCGCGGAGCAGCTCGATGTCTCGTTCGGGATTCCGTGGATAGGCGGCGAAGTCCTCGGTCGGAGCAAACTGCGTTGGATTGACGAAGATCGAGACGATAATCCGATCCACAAGCGGACGAACGTGCTCCAGGTGAGCGATGTGTCCGGGATGGAGATAGCCCATCGTGGGGACTAGTGCGCGGCGCATCCCGGATCCCCGCTCGTCGCGTGCAAGCGCGATCATTTCATCGACACGTTCAACGATCTTCATGGCAGCTAGAGAATCCTCTTCCCCATGGCGCTCGCCACCAGGCCGGAGGCAAACTGAGCGCTACGGTTCATGGTGTCGAGGATGGGGTTCACCTCCGCAACCTCAAGCGACCCGAGCGCTCCTCGTTCGGCAATCAGCTCCATGATCAAGTGGGCCTCACGATAGGTGAGTCCTCCAGGAACCGGCGTCCCGACTCCTGAGGCGATGGTGGGATCGACGCTGTCGAGATCGAACGAAATGTGAATGTGATCCGCCCGTTCCGACAGATAGGAGAGCGTCTCCTGCATAACCGTGTGAATACCAAGGCGATCGATGTCGCTCATCGTGTAGGTGAGAATTCCCTTCTCGCGAATGATCTCCCGTTCACCATGGTCAACCGATCGTAGCCCGATCATGACGATGTTCTGCGGATCGAGCTTCTGAAAACTCCCACCAACAGAGACCAGCTCGGGCGGCCCCATCCCAATGAGCGCGGCGACCGGCATGCCGTGAATGTTCCCGCTCGGCGATGTCCCCGGGACATTGATGTCGGAATGGGCATCGATCCAGATCACTCCCATTCGAAGCCGCTGATCACGACAGTATCCTGCAACACCCGAGATCGTTCCAATCGCCATGGAGTGGTCGCCACCAAGTACGAGGGGGAAGCTACCCTCCTTCAACGCCCGCTTGACCTTGCGTGACAACTTTCCACAAGCAGTCGATATCTCGGGGAGGTACTTCAGCCGGGGGTCCTTGATCTGGAGAACCTCGGGGACCTTGATATCGATATCGCCCTCGTCAACAAGTTTGTATCCGAGGGCCATCAATTTGTCGTCGATATCCGCGATGCGAAGGGCGGATGGTCCCATATCGACACCACGTCGATCGGCACCGAGGTCCATCGGGAAACCAATCAGGTGAATCGTAGGCTTTGAGCGGGGCATGTAGTGATCATTAGTGGATGCAACGAGGCCGGGGCGAACCCGCAATCGATTTCTCCCCAACCGGGGACCAAACGTCGCCAGCAATTGTGACGAACATCGCTCGTTCTGAAACGGTCGTCCTCTGCGCGTCGTCTGGCTTGCGTGGCATTGCTGCTACGACCCGAGTTCGACAGCCTGTATCAGGTTGAGGACGCGAGCTAACGTCCGCCGCATTTCCTTGCGATGAACGATGTGGTCCACAAATCCGTGCTCCAACTGGAACTCCGCCCTCTGGAATCCTTCCGGGAGCTTTTTCCGGATCGTCTGCTCGATGACACGCGGGCCTGCAAAGCCGATCAAGGCCTGTGGCTCGGCAAGAATGATATCGCCAAGCATGGCAAACGACGCCGTCACGCCCCCCGTTGTAGGATCGGTCAGGACCACGATGTAGGGAACACCTGCGTCCGCGAGTCTTGCCAGACGGACCGAGGTCTTCGCCATCTGCATGAGTGAGATGGCTCCTTCCATCATGCGTGCACCTCCGCTGGAGGTGATCGCAATCAGCGGGATCCTCTCACGGAGCGCGGTGTCCACAGCACGACTGAACTTCTCACCAACGACGGATCCCATCGATCCACCAAGGAAACTGAAGTCCATTGCCGCAAGTGCCACGGCGTGTCCCTCGATAGTCCCGGTTCCCGTTCGTATTGCCTCACGCAGCCCGGTCCTCCGTTCAGCATCCGCCAGCTTCGTTGTGTACGGCTTTTCGTCCACGAACGTGAGCGGATCGGCGGATGTCATCTCCGAGTCGGTCTCGACAAACGAATCTTCGTCGAGGATAATCCCCAGGTACTGTTCCGAGCCGATACGGAAATGCCGATTGCACTTCGGACAGGTGTACAGATTGTCCTCAAGATCCCGTTTGTAGATGATCTCGCTGCAATCGGGGCACTGCATCCAGAGTCCATCGGGCATATCGCGCCCTGTGGACCCCTCAATGTTCTTCTTGGTTCTATTCCACCAGGCCATGGTTGGTAGCTGGTTGATTGTTGTTGGCTGTACTTGATCCGCTGTCAACTGCCCGTCTTCGATTGGTATGGTCGCGGCGCGGAACACCGCCTCGAAACGGCCAAGGTTGACCTCCTAGCCCCTCCGCATGACGGGTTCGGAAATATACAACGGCCGAACATCGGCAGGTCCGACGGCGCCCCCGTGATAGGCTAGATGGAGTCCCAGCCGCCCTACTGAAGCTGCGTTGAGTCGACAGAGGTCAGGGATGATCGAATCCGTTAGTGATCCCTCCAGGTGGAGAGCGCCGGGCCCCACGACCGCAATGTTTTCATCAATCAATTCCGGAATGCGAGACGTCGGCACGACGCGAGGTTCCGTCAACGGAGCAAATTCTGGTTGGAGCTCGAACAGGCCGGCATAGAGCAACCCGCCCAGGGATGGGATCAGGGCGAGGGCGCGCGATCGAGTCTCATGCCTCCCCTGCCCCCGCACGCTGAACGCGATCGCGTCGAGCGTTGGGACGGGTATGATTCCGGCACCCGACGCAAGGGAGACCCCGATTGCGAAGCCGAGTCCGATTCGAATACCGGTGAAGGAACCGGGCCCAACAGAGACAGCGATTCTCGTAATCTCTACGCCCGCGACGTCGAGCGTCTCCAGTCCTTGTCGATACAAGGAGGCCAGCAGTCGGTCGTGACTTCGTGGGAGTTCCAGATGGAATTCTGCCCGGAGGTGATTCCCGTCAAAGAAGGCGACACTACATGCGTCGCCGGTGGTCTCGATGGCAAGGAGCATGAAGAGGGAGGGGAGTAATCGGAACTGGCGCGCGTGAAGATACCCGCGGCATCTCTCCCGGCCAAAACACGACACCCCACGATGAGCAACATCGTGGGGTGTCGGCGGCAGCGTGTGGCGCGCCGTGCGTGGCGCTCTGCACTGGGTATGTTGTTGGACGAACCCGCCTCTCAGCGTCCCCCGTAGGTACCGGTCGCCCGGTGAACCGCAACCGGTTCGCAATGGGTGATCTCAATCCTGCGCGCGCTTTCGTCGTCAAGTGATGCAAGACTCACCTCCCAGCGTTCTGTCGGAAGGAACGCACCGGCATTGTGCGGCCATTCGATCAGTTTTACCGCCGTCGGGTCTGCCATGATCTCCTGAAAACCCAGCTCCGTCAACTCGCCCAGTCCCTCGATCCTGTAGAGATCGATATGGTAGATCGTCGTTGGCGTTCCGTCGGCGCTCTCGCCGGCGTACTGATTGACGATCGTGTATGTGGGACTCGAAACGATCTCTTCGACCCTCATCTCCTCACAGATCCCCTTGATGAACTCGGTCTTTCCCGCCCCCAGGTCACCATTGAAGGCGACCACGTCTCCCGGACTCAATCGTTCAGAGAAACGCTCCCCCAGTTGGAAGGTCTCCTCTTCGCTTGAAGAGGAATAGATTTCGGTGTCCATACGTGTGTACCGTCGCCATCCCGAATTCCACCTGAAGTGAACGGGCCGTTCGTACCGGAATGCTCCGGGCCGGGTGCGACCGCCGTGGAAACGGCTGGCTGGCTGCTACCGCGATCCCGATCAGCGCATGGCAGTGATCGGGGAGGGACAGTGCCGGTTATCGCGGCTTCAGCGTCGCCACCGGAAGTATCATCTCCTCCATGGATATCCCACCGTGTTGAAAACTGTCACGGTAGTGATTGAGGTAGTAATGATACTCCGTCGGATAGACGAAGTAGTAATCCTCCTTTGCTATGACGTAGTCGATCATCATTCCGCGACGCGGGAGCTTGTACTCGTCCGCGTTGCGGATATACATGGCGTGCTTTTCGTCGATCTTGACGTTGCGGCCATACTTGTAGCGCAGATTGGTCGATGTTTCCCGGTCGCCCAACGCCTTCGATCCACGCATACAGCGGATCGCACCGTGATCGGTTGTGATCACGATATGCGCATTGGGTACCGTCCGCGCCAATGTTCGCAGCATTCCGTAGAGGCTGGAATGCTCGAACCAACTTCGTGTGAGCGAGCGATACGCCGACTCGTCGGGGGCGATCTCCTTGAGTATTGGGTAATCGCTCCGTGAGTGTGCCATCATATCCACTGCATTGACGACGACCGCCGTCAACTGCGACTGGGCGTAGCTCTTGATCTCCGATTCGATCTTCTTGCCAAAATCGGTGTCGACGATTTTCACGTAGCGGACGCCGCTTCGAAGGGAAATCCTCTTGCGGCCAAGAAGCTTCTCCAGAAGCTCCTTCTCATACTTGTTCTGGGAGTGATCGTCGTCGTTTCCGGCCTGCCAAAGGTCGGGATAGTGTGCCTCGATTTCGGATGGGAACAACCCTGCAAAGATCGCGTTCCGCGCGTATGGAGTCGCCGTGGGCAGGATCCCGTAGTAGTAGTCCCGCTGGATCTGATACAACGGCGCCAGCATTTCCTCGATTACCAACCACTGATCCAGCCGCATACAGTCCACGACGAAGAGGAATACTGGTCCCTTGTCGTCGCGAACCGCCGGAAGTACGTATTCATTGACGACATCCGTTGAGAGAATCGGACGATCGGTCTCTTTGGCGTCCAGCCAGCGCTTGTAATTCTTTTCAATGAACCTGCCGAACTCGGAGTTGGCATCCTTCTTCTGATCCGACAGCGTCTGCTCGAATCCGAGGTCTCGGTGCCGGTCGAATTCGATCTCCCACTGGCTGAGTTTTGCGTAGAGCGCGATCCACTCTTCCCAGTCGAGTGGATTCATCAGCTGGAGAGCGATCTGGCTGAACTCGCGCGTGTAGTCTCGCTGCGCCGTCTCAGCCTCGATTCTCTTCCCCTCAAGGAACTTCTTGCAGGCCAGCAGAATCTGCGTTGGGTTGACCGGCTTGGTCAGATAGTCGCTGATCCTCCTCCCTATCGCCTCTTCCATGACCGACTCGGCCTCGTTCTTCGTCACCATAATCACTGGGACGGAGGCGTCGATTTCCTTTAGCTCGGTCAGTGTCTCGAGTCCCGTCATGCCGATCATCGACTCGTCCAGAAAGACCAGATCGAACGGCTGCTTCTTCGCCAGGGCTATCGCGTCCTCCCCGTTTGTCACGGTCTCGACACCGTAACCCTTGGCTTCAAGGAGCTTGATGTGGGGCCGAAGGAGATCGATCTCGTCATCGACCCAGAGAATCTGCCAGGAGTTCTTCATACGAATGGTGTGATGGTTCGTCGGGGAGTACAGCGATCGGTGTCCGGGCGACACACGCTGTTCTCCGTGGATGTTGTTGAATTGGTACGGGGTAACCAGTGTCAACGTCGCGATCGCCTGAATCCGGATTTGTCGGCTTCCGGCCGTCGCCCGACGAACAATCCTCCTGACATGAGATGGAAATACGGGCCGATCAAGATAGCTCTAGATCCCGATCCCGCAACCGCGCTATGGAGGCGGCCCGAGACGTATATTCCGGGGGAGGTGGTCCGGCAGATCCACTCAGTACTCCCCCGTTACCAGAACTACGACGGCGACAGCGCGTGCGCATTTTCCTCCCAATAGTCTTTTTCCTCCTGGCCCACACTGCGGGAGGACAGACCGCCGCCACCTGGTGGTATCCGATGGGCAGTCCGGAAGGGACCCGCCAGACTCTCGGAAGAGACACCACCACGGACGAGTCAGAGCTTGTTGTGAAGTGGAAAACGGGCGATTTGAGAGGATCTGGGACCATTCTGGTCGGTGCACTCGCCTCTTCCCCCTTGCGACAGCAGGTCGTGGGAATCGTGGCCGACACCCTTGTGATGCTCAACCCGGACGGCGTAACTCGGCTCCGAAGAGACTACTCTGCAAGTTTTCCGAACGCCTACCGGCTGATCCTTGGCGGACTATTCGACCCCACCAACGGAGGTCCGTTTTCTGCCGGAAAACCGAGATATGTGGCGATTGGCGTTGAGCGCCGCAGCACGGGCCCGACAGACTCATTATGGGCGTTTCTGGCCGATTCAGCTGGGAATCCGGTAAAACAACTGAAGATCCCCCCTCCACTTGCGACGAGCGACGACAATCGGCTGGTAGCTGTGGTGCCGATCACGGCGTACCAGGCGGCTGCGCGGGAGCCAGAGATCCTCGCGGTCATTTCGCAGCCCCGCTTCATGCCGCAGGGATCCGACACACTGGCAAATGCCATCGTCAGATATCAGATTGGCGGCCACAACCTGTTTGAGGTAGGACGATTTCTCGAGCGATATCCCGTCGCACCCGATCCGTACCCCTCGCACCCGGCCCTGATCTTCGACCCTGCGACGCTCCTCCGGTACGTCATTGTCTCCACGCGGACCTATAGCTTCTCACCCCCATTCACAGCGACGCCCACGCCAGCCCCTCCTGTGAACGGATCGCCGACAACCACGGACCGGGCAGCATCCATCGATCTGGTGGACAACGGAGGTCAGTTCCGGAACGTCGAGACGGTTTCGCTTCCCCCCCCACCCGATCCATCCCTGGCCGCAACCGGTCGGGGGTATGTCGCGACCCTCTACAACAGTCCAAGCGCTGGTGGCGACTATTTCCGAATTATTACTCGTGATCATACCGAAGCCTCACCTGGAAGCCCGTCGATTCAGATGAAAGAGGCATTCACTGGTGGCGGCGCCGATTTCGGTAACTACGGGGATGATGCCGTCCGCAACGTCGGATGGCGAATCGTTACCGCCGATCTGGACGGTGACGTCACGAACAACGGGCTCCCGGAACGGCAGCAATACCCGAACAACTTCCTGGACGAGGTTGTTGCCGCCCGTCAGCGGGACGACGACGGCGATGTTGCGGGGAATCGGCTGGAGGTTTTCCGATGGAACGAACGGGATGGGAGCGTGCTTACCCGGTTCGCCTCCCAGCGCTTCGACGGACGACTTCTTGCGGCCGGCGATCTGGTGAGAGACCAATTTGATCGGCAGGAGTTGGTGATTGCGGCCGGTGATTCCGTCTCCATTCTTCAGATGCTCCCATACAAGGACCCCGGTTTCGGAGAACTCAACGAGAAATACTTCCGAACGGTCCGCACATTCCATCTGGGGTCACCCGTCCGCTCTGCGGCAATTGCCGACATCGACGGAGATTTCGGTAATGACCTGATCGTCGTCACGGATCGGGCGACGTGGGCGTTTGGGGTCCGAGCTCCCGGGCCGTTTGGGCCCCCAACTCCGTCATCTCTGGATGTCTGCCGTGGCGATACCTTGACCCTCCGCTGGCGGCGCCGAATTGGCGGTGGTGAAGACGGCGTCGACGTGATCCTGATGGGACCCGCGGGTGATTCGACCATATCCATCTCCCGCTCGTCCCGCCCTGGCTTCGATTCGGTGCGCATCGCGACAGATAACCTGCCGCCCGGCGGCTACCGATTTCGCATTGTCGACCTCGGCGCGCCTGACATCACGGACACGTCCACGCTCTTCACCGTGACTCAGCCGGCGATTCTGGAGGTGGTTGGCGACGTGAGCGAGGTACGCTTTGGCGATCGCGTAACAGTAAGGGGGAGGCTCGATTGTGTTGAGGAGGTAGTGCTCCAGGTGTCAATTGGACAGAATCCGTGGACCACCCCAACGAGCGGGACGGTGCAAATAGACGACAGCCTCGTGGTCGCCAATTTCGATCTGAGCTGTAGCGAGGAGTACCGGTGCGGAGCCCAGGAGACCATACCGCTCCGCGTCCGTCTCACGACACCCGATGGAAGGGTTGTCTCGGATACGGTAGCGTGGTCCGTCCCCCTTCCGCGCCGTCAGATTGCGCTGGAACCGGGAGACACAAGCCAGTCGCGTGACCGGTTGATCACGTTCAATCCAGCAGACTTCATGTGCCGCCAGATCGGCGTCCAGGTAAGCCAGGACGGCACCACGTGGCGACGCCTTGCGCCCGCCGATCGTGATTCAGGGCGATACGCACTCACCGTGCCCGACGAATTCTCTGGTGAGATCCGCCTCCGCTTGTGCTGTGAGGCCGACCCCGATGGATCGTGTGAGTATGGCGCGGCAACGTTGGAAGTGAGCCGCCTTGCCGATGGGGACTACGTCGCTCCAAACCCGTTTGACCCTGGCGCGGGAGAGTCAGGAGGGCGTGTTCGAATCGTCTTCAATCTGGCCCGGGGGGGCGACGTGACCATGTCGATCTTCGACGCCTCTCGCGCTCTCGTCAGGAAGGTATTGGATGGTGAAAGTCTCGAGCCGGGCCGGCATATCGCCCGCTGGGACGGATTGAACGGCGACGGGCGGTTTGTGGCGAACGGCGCTTATATTTGTCTGATTGAATCGAGTCTCGGAGACCGAATAGTCCTGCCACTCTACGTGCTGAAGAGACGATGAAACGACTTCTACCGGTTCTACTATTCGCGGCCCTCGTAACGGCGTTGAACACGCCGTTCTCGTTTGCGGCCGGAACGTCGGGTAAGGGGCCGCGCGAAGAGCTGGCGCAGCAGCCCGACCCGAAGAAACGGGAGATCACGACGTCGATCAGTCGTTCGGCTGAGGATGAGAGCATCATTCTTCAGGCATCGTTCCCTGAGGACGCACCGCGGCTGCGAGTCGCCCTGTACAACATGATCGGGCGCCTGATACAGGTCCATCCGATTACTGCCGTGGAAAAGGGAGACTATCCGTTCCGTTTTCTGACCTCCGGGCTGCCAACAGGCCCCTACATCGTTGTGCTCGAGGCGAACGGTCAGCGTATCGTCAACAAAGTGATGCTGTCACGCTAGCAGACTGTTGAATAGCGCTCAGATCACGAGGCTATTCGAAACGCGTGAGGTCGAGGGGAGCATTGACGAGCGAATGCCGCGTCCATTGGTGCGTCGGCATGAGCGATGAGGCGCAGAACCAAGAGATCGAGAGCGTTCTTATCGCCTCTTGGGGTGCAGCGACCAGAGATCTTCGGCGCGTTCGTTGCGCATGAGTCAAGCCGGATCCCCGAGGCGTGCCTCTGGGTATCATTCCAAGTCCGTGCTCGCAAAGGTGTGCCGCAGTCCAACGGCGACCGCACGGGTACCCACATCCTCCCGCCCGATCGCTAATTCTTAACAGGTGTAGTCTCACGTGCCACGTCTACTGGCAATACAATCTCTTCTGGGACCGATTATTGGCGTTGTCTTGACGGTGGCGCTTGCGGACGGTCAGGAACTCGGGGGTAGAGCGGGAGCGTTTCTGGAGCGAACGGTCACGCCGCCCGAGGCCGGATTTGGGGGCATTGCGTTCCCCTTCTCCAATCCTGCAGGCGCAATTTTCCGCGATGGCTCCTGGTTGACACGCCTTCCCGAACCCGTTGCCACGGTCACGACCTCGCTCCTGTCGGACGGTCAGAGCTTCTATGCGGCGGGCGTTGGGCTCCCCTTTGGCTCGGAAGGTGGGCTCAGTGTCGGGATCACATCGTGGCAGGCCGGGGAATACCGAGGCTTCACGGCAGACGACCGACCCACAGGGACATTCACGAGCACCGATATCGCATTTTCAGTCGGTGGCGGTTTGTCGCTCGGTCCTGCGTCACTCGGCACGACACTCCGCTACCTTCGATCGTCGTTGTCCGGCATGGAGGGGGGCGCCAGCGGGTATGCGCTCGATCTTTCCACCTCGTTTCTGTTTCTCGATCAAGTATCGATGGGATTCGTCCTCTCGAATGCGGCTGGGGAACTTTCGTGGAACGAAGGAGCTGGACCCCGCGAACGTTTGCCATGGAGGTTGCGCATCGGCGGCGGCTACGTCCATCCGCTCGAGGAACGATTTGACACGGTCCGAGTTGATCCAACGGGAATCGGTCGACGGAAGGCCCAACGCCCGCGGACATACCTGGCGGCCGCCATTGAGGGAGCCGTGGACGAGGGGGGGGATTCGGGAGTTGTTGGACTTGGCGTCGAGTACGCTCCATCGATTGACGACCTCTCCCTTGCGCTCCACGCCGGTGTTGATAGTCGCGGCGACCTGGGGGCGGGATTCAACGTCGTCGTCCCGGGGTCACCTTGTCGCGCCGACTTCTCAGGCCGTCGCGACTTCGGCCTGGGCCAGATCACATGGCACGTGGCTCTATCGTTCGACCTGTAGCCGTCTGCCGTCTGACAAGCCTCCAGTCCCCAGAATCGACACCCCACTCACCCTCAATCCCCTATATTTGCCCCCCTACCTTCCCAATCTCCACATCATGTCTGAACGAATAGCGGTGGCGGCCGATCATGGTGGAGTCGCCTATAAGACCAGGATCGCGGAGCGTCTCCGCGAAATGGGGTACGATGTCATCGATTTGGGGACGGATAGCACGGAGTCGACGGATTACCCCGACTACGCGCGGGCGGCGGCGACGTCGGTCGCCAGTGGCGAGTCGGCTCGCGGCATTATCGTCTGCGGCTCGGGAATCGGGGTGTCGATTGTGGCAAACAAGGTGCATGGCATCCGGGCCGCCAACTGCCTGACCCCGGAGATGGCGTCGCTCGCCCGCGAACACAATCACGCCAACGTCCTGACGCTTGGCGAACGACTTGTGGATTGGGACACGGCATGGCAGATCGTGCAGACGTTCCTGAACACGCCGGCCAGCGTCGACGAGCGGCATCGACGTCGCGTCCTCAAGATTCACGATGCAGAGGGTACGGGCAAGAAAGACACGGCGTGACTCGGTCGCGGAACAGCGCGTGTCGCGAACCCTGAACGCTTTCGGTACACAACGGATATCAACAGAATCATGTCTTCGAACCTTCGACTGAACGATCCCGAAATGTTTGCCGCCATCAAGGCGGAATTGCATCGCCAGAACGACAAGCTGGAGTTGATTGCCAGCGAGAACTTCACGAGCCGCGCTGTTCTGGAGGCGCAGGGATCCGTCCTGACGAACAAGTATGCTGAGGGGTATCCGGGAAAGCGGTACTACGGTGGATGTGAATGGGTCGACGTGGCCGAATCGCTGGCTCAGGAACGAGTGCGAACCCTTTTCGGCGCCGAGTACGCGAACGTCCAGCCCCATTCCGGGTCGTCGGCGAACATGGCCGTCTACTTCTCCTTCCTCCAGCATGGGGATACCGTCCTCGGCATGGATCTCTCCCACGGGGGCCATTTGACGCACGGATCGACCGTCAATTTCTCGGGACGCTTCTACAATTTCATCAGCTACGGCGTCGATGCCGAGACAGGGCGTATCGACTATAACATCGTACGCGAGCAGGCACTGAAGCATCGCCCGAAAATGATCACCGTCGGTGCGTCGGCCTACAGTCGCAATATCGACTACAAGACATTTGGCGAGATCGCGCGCGAGTCAGGGGCATTTCTGATGGCCGACATTGCGCATCCCGCGGGCTTGATCGCCAAGGGATGGCTCGACTCACCCGTTGAACATTGTCACGTCGTTACGTCGACGACACATAAAACCCTCCGGGGACCCCGCGGCGGAGTTATCCTTCTCGGAAAGGATTTCGAGAATCCGTTCGGCATTGTCGCGCCAAAGTCGGGACGGGTGAAGATGATGTCGGAAATCATCGACGGCTGGGTAATGCCCGGAATTCAGGGGGGACCGTTGATGCATGTGATCGCAGCAAAGGGTGTCGCGTTCGGTGAGTGCCTTACCGATGACTTCCGCGACTACACGGGACAGGTCATTCGGAACGCTCAGGCGATGGCTGCGGCGCTGGTCGAACGTGGATACAACGTCGTCTCCGGCGGAACAGACAATCATTTGATGCTGGTCGATCTGCGAAACAAGGGGATAACCGGCAAGGCCGCCGAGCAGTCCTTGGACCGTGCCGGCATTACCTGCAACAAGAACGCCGTCCCGTTCGATGATCGTTCGCCTCTTATCACGTCCGGCATCCGACTTGGAGCCCCGGCGATGACGACGCGTGGAATGAAGGAGCCTGAAATGGCGAGAATCGTCGAGCTGATCGATCGCGTCCTCTCCAATATCGATGACGCGGAGACAGAGAAAACGGTGAAGGACGAGGTGCGGGAATTCTGCAATGGATGGCCGCTCTACCCGGAGTTGCTTCAAGAGGCTGAGCTTTGATGACGGAAGAACCCCTTGACATCGACCGTAGCGACGAGCCCGAGGAGGGACGACGTGGCGGGGAAATGGGTTTCTTCGATCACCTTGAAGAACTCCGGTGGCGAATTATCAAGTCGCTGATCGCGCTGGTGGTTTCAGCCGGTGTCTGCTCGTTCTTTTATAGGGAAATCACAGAGGATATTCTCCTCCGACCATCGGTCAATGCGAAACTCTCGCTGATCAACACGCAGCCGATGGGACAGATCACGCTGGTGATCCAGGTGGTGCTCATCAGCGGACTGATTGTAGCGATCCCGTTCGTAACGTGGCAGTTCTGGTCCTTTGTCAAACCGGGGCTCTTTCCGCGAGAGCGCCGGTACGTCTCCGTCATCGCGATCGCCACAATCTTCTGTTTCCTGAGTGGTGTCGCGTTCGCCTATTTCGTGATGGTGCCGACCTCCCTTTCCTTCCTCGGTGGGTTCGTGATCGGGCAGGTCGAAAACAAAATTGCCGTAACCGACTACTTCAGTTTCGTGCTCGGATTCATACTGGCGTGTGGCGGCGTCTTCGAAATGCCGATGCTGAGCTACGCTCTTTCCCGATTCGGCATTGCCACACCAGACTTCCTACGACGCTATCGACGACACGCTGCTGTGGTGATTCTAATCGTAGCGGCAATTATTACCCCTACACCCGACCCCGTGAATCAGCTTCTCCTGGCCGTTCCCCTCTACGCCCTCTATGAAATCAGCATCCTGGTCTCGGCCTCGGCGCTTCGACAACGGGACAAGGCCATGGATGAGATGAACAACCAAGCCTGATGGACCTGGCCCACATTTCCAAGCCGGTCGAGGGGGACCTGAAGGAGTTCCGCAAGTTCTTCCGCGAGTCGATGACGTCGCGGATACTCCTGCTCGATATCGTCGTCCGCTATCTTCTTCGTCAGAAGGGAAAACAGGTACGGCCGATGCTGGTGCTTCTTGCGGCAGAGGTCGCGGGAGGAATTTCGAGGCGGAGCTACGTCGCGGCCGCGATGGTCGAACTCCTCCACACCGCCACACTTGTTCATGACGACGTGGTAGATGAGGCCGACGAGCGGAGGGGACTCCCCTCCATAAACGCCGTCTGGAAGAACAAGGTCGCGATCCTCGTCGGCGATTACCTCCTCTCACGCGGGCTCCTTGTCGCCGTGGAGCATGATGAATTCGGTTTTCTGAAAATCACCAGCGACACTGTTCGACGAATGAGCGAAGGGGAATTGCTTCAGATTCAGAAATCGCGCAAGCTCGATATTCAGGAGGAGGAGTATTTCCGAATTATTTCCGACAAAACGGCATCACTGATCGGCGCCTGTTGCGAGCTCGGCGCGTCGAGCGCGACGGACGACCCGGGGGTGCGTGCGTCATTGAGGACGTATGGCGAGATGGTCGGAATCGCCTTCCAGATTCGCGACGATATTTTCGATTACGTCTCAACCAGCAAGTCGATCGGCAAACCGACCGGAAACGACATCAAGGAGCGTAAGCTTACCCTCCCGCTGATCTACGCAATGAACGTGGCTCCACGAAAGGAGACGCGTCACATACTATCGTTGATCAGGAAGAAGAACGATGTCGCGGAGCGACCGCGCATCATCCAGGAATTCGTGACGCAGTACGGCGGCTTGGTCTATGCGGAAAAGACCGCAATCGAGTACTGTGAACGAGCCCGTGAAGCGATATCCCACTTCGACGACGGTCCGGCGAAGCGCTCGCTCCTGGAGTTCATTGAGTTCGCACTGAAACGGAATGCGTAGT
>CAYWXV010000029.1:1374-33027 GCA_964462535.1 uncultured Alphaproteobacteria bacterium | reverse complement strand
ATCGCCTTCCGATCGATTACTACAAACTATGCTGAGTCAGTACATACAAGGGGACAGATCGATCGCCCCTTCAGGGCGATCGATCAGGGGTGTGCTTCGGCAAGCCTTACCAGATTCCCCCACCGCTCATTCACCACCTCCTGCGCGGCTTCCATCATCGCCGCCGCATGTTCCGGATCTGACTGCTGGAGCATCTTGTACCGCGATTCGGTATAGGCGTAATCCTGGAACGGTATCTGTGGTCCCTTTGAATCGAGCTGGAGCGGATTCTGTCCAGCCTTCTTTTTCTCGGGATTGAACCTGTAGAGCGGCCAGTATCCTGAGTCGACGGCCAGCTTCTGCTGATCGAGTCCATGCGAGATATCAAACCCGTGGACGATGCACGGGCTGTAGGCGATAATCAATGATGGCCCATCGTACGACTCGGCTTCCAGGAAGGCCTTGACCGTCTGTGCATCGTTTGAGCCGACCGCAACCTGGGCAACGTACACGCTCCCTATCGTCATCGCGTACATTCCAAGGTCCTTTTTCGGCATCGGCTTGCCGCTGAACGCAAACTTGGCCGATGCGCCAAGAGGTGTGGCTTTCGACGCCTGGCCACCGGTGTTGCTGTAGACTTCCGTGTCCAGCACAAGAAGGTTGACATTCCTCCCGCTGGCGAGAACGTGATCGACCCCTCCGAATCCGATATCGTACGCCCACCCGTCACCACCGACAATCCACACGCTCTTATGGACGAGCATATCGGCAAGACGCCAGAGGTCAACGGTCTCGCGCGTTTCCGGGAGCGTGTCAATTCTATTTCGCAACTCCTCTACTCTCCGACGCTGCAATTCAATCTCCACCTCGTTCTTCTGCGATGCGTTGAGAATACCATCGGCAAGACGATCGCCGATATCCGATCGAATTCTCTCAACCAGTTCGCGCGCATAGGCCGACTGCTTGTCGATCGCCAGTCGCATACCCAAACCGAATTCCGCGTTATCCTCGAATAGCGAATTGCTCCAGGCTGGGCCACGTCCTTCGCTATTGGTGGTCCATGGCGTGGTCGGGAGGTTGCCTCCGTAAATGCTGGAGCATCCGGTAGCGTTGGCGACGATCGAGCGATCGCCAAAGAGCTGCGACATGAGTCGGACGTACGGCGCCTCGCCGCACCCCGTGCAGGCTCCGGAGAATTCGAAGAGGGGCTGGCGTAGCTGTACATTCTTCACATTGCTGGGAGCAACGGACGCCGGCAGATGCTCATCGAGTGTAAGGAAGAAGTCCCAGTTCACGCGCTCAGTTTCACGCAGCGGCAACTGCGGCTCCATGTTCAACGCCTTCCTGTCGGGAACGGCCTTGTCCTTCACCGGGCAGATCTCAACACAGAGTTTGCAGCCGGTACAATCCTCCACCGCCACCTGCAAAGAATAGGCTTTGTCACCCATCTCGCGCCATCGAGCCGTTGTTGATTTAAACGTGTCGGGAGCGAAGCTCAATCGCTCCGGCGTATAGACCGCTGCTCGAATGGCCGCGTGCGGACAGACGAGCACACACTTGCCGCACTGGATGCAGAGTTCGGTATCCCAAACGGGAACCTCCTGCGCGATATTCCGCTTCTCGTACTTCGTGGTGCCGACCGGGAACGTGCCGTCGATCGGCATGCTGCTGACAGGCAGATCGTCCCCCTTCCCTGCTATCATCGGCATCGTGACGTTGCGGATGAAATCGGGAGCCTCATCGGCGGAAAGTACGGTCAACGTCGGCATGCCCGTGGCCTTCTCTGGAACCGTAACCTCGTAGAGGTGTGCGAGTGCGGAGTCGACGGCATCAAAATTCTTCTGGACGATTGCTTCGCCCCGCTTCCAGTACGTCTTCTTGATGGCCTCCTTGATTTTCTCGATCGCCGTCTCGCGCGGAAGTACGCCACTGATCGCAAAGAAGCAGGTCTGCATGACTGTGTTGATCCTGGTCCCCATTCCCGCCTCGGCAGCCACCTTGTAGCCATCGATCACATAGAGCTTCATTTTCAGATCGATGATTTTCTGTTGGACCTCGCGAGGAATCTTATCCCATACCTGGTCGGTCGGATAGGGGCTGTTCAACAAGAGCGTGGCCCCCTCCTCTGCGTTTTCCAGGACGTCGTATCGTTCGAGAAAGGTGAACTGATGGACGGCAAGAAAACCTGCCTGCTGAATCAGGAACGGACTCTCGACTGGATGAGGACCGAAACGAAGATGAGAGACAGTCCTGGCTCCGGACTTCTTGGAGTCGTATACGAAATACCCCTGGGCGTAATTATCCGTGTCCTCGGCAATGATCTTTATCGAGTTCTTGTTTGCGCCGACCGTGCCGTCAGCACCGAGACCCCAGAAGACGCAGCGCACGCTCTCCTCTGGCTCCAGAACGAATGCAGGATCGTAGTCCAGACTCGTAAACGTAATATCGTCGCGAATGCCGATCGTGAAGTGGTTCTTGGGTGACGGCTTCCTCAGCTCGTCGAACACCGCGACGACCATGCCGGGGGTGAATTCCTTCGAAGACAACCCGTATCGACCGCCAATGATTCGCGGGATCGTGTCCATGCCGAGTCTCTTCTCCATGAAAGCCTCGGCAAGTCCCGTCACCACGTCCTGATAGAGCGGCTCACCCGTTGCACCTGGTTCCTTTGTTCTATCAAGAACGGCGATGCTCCGAACTGTTTTCGGTAGGGACGCAACAAGGTGGCTTGTGGAGAAGGGGCGGAAGAGACGGACAATGACAAGCCCAACCTTCCGGCCGTTCCGATTCAGATGATGAACAGCGGACTCAATCGTCTTACATCCCGATCCCATTGCGATCACGACCTCTTCCGCATCCGGCGCGCCCACATAGTCGAAAAGGTGGTATGCGCGGCCAGTGACTCCTGCGAGGTGGTCCATCGCCTGCTGCACTATCTCCGGCGTTGCGAGGTAGTAGGGGTTAGCCGCCTCACGTGCCTGGAAGAAGACATCCGGATTCTGCGCGGTTCCACGTACGGCTGGATGATCGGGCGAGAGGGCGCGGGAGCGATGGGCCGCGATCGCGTCCGAGTCTATCATCTCCCGTATGTCGTCATCTGACACCATCTGGACTTTCATCACTTCATGCGATGTGCGGAACCCGTCAAACGCATGGACGAACGGGACTCTTGCCTTGAGCGTCGCCGAGTGGGCGACCAGGGCCAGGTCAATCGCCTCCTGTACTGAGGAAGAGAAGAGGATTGCAAAGCCGGTGGTCCGGATCGCCATTACGTCGCTGTGGTCGCCGAAGATCGAGAGAGCATGCGTTGCCACGGATCTCGCGGCGATATGAAAGACCGTGCTTGTCAGTTCGCCCGCGATCTTGAACATGTTCGGAATCATCAGGAGCAGACCCTGGCTCGACGTGAACGTTGTGGCCAGCGCGCCCGCCTGCAATGCGCCGTGTATTGCCCCGGCCGCACCCCCTTCCGACTGCATCTCCTGCACAATGGGAATGGTGCCGAAGATGTTCGGCTCCGACTTCGCGCTCCACTCATCCGACAACTCTCCCATCGGACTCGATGGAGTGATCGGGTAGATCGCTATGACTTCACTGGTTTTGAATGCGATCTGGGCGGCGGCTTCGTTGCCATCAATGGCAATCCACTGGCGGTTCATGACTGACTCTCTCCGGATACGTGGAGGGGATGTTGAGCGACGGATGGCGATGTACGCGAGCGGAGGGGGTGCGCCCCCGAACCTGCCTATCCGCGTCAAGGAAGTTCGCCCTCGAAGCATGGGAAGACTATGACCTATGTCATGCTAGGGACTGTCGAATACCTCTCAGATCGTGACACTGTTCAGATCGCGCGCGGTCAAGGCGCGCGACAGGGACCGAATGAGGCGCACCGGAGGCACGCCGCAGTGAGCGATCAGGAGCGCGACGCAGCAATCGCGCCTGTATCAACAGCCTCCCCGCGCCCGTGTCAATGACAACCTGCGCCCACTATCGCTCCTTCGATATGGCGAGCGCAACCCCTCCGAGGATCGCGATTGTGGCGAAGACGAGGCGAGGCGTGATCGTCTCGTTCATGAAGATGACCCCGCCGCCCGCGGCAATCGCCGGAACAGCAAGCTGGACGATTGATGCACGCGTGGCCGTCAATCCCTTCAACGCGGCATACCAGACGACATAGCCAAGCCCGGACGCGACGGCCCCTGAGGCAACTGCCAGTACTATGCCTGTCGACGTCACTGTCGCGGCACCGGACGCCATCGACGCGGCCTGCGCGATAAGGACAAAGGGGAGTGCATAGAGGAAATTCGAGGCCGTGGAAATGACGGGATCGGAAGAGCCACGCCCTCGGAGCGAATACATCCCCCAGGCCACTCCAGCCAGAGCCATGAGGACCGAACCCCCAATTGGTGGAGCGTGCAGTCCGGGAAGGACGAGATAGACGAGCCCGGCAAGGGCCACCGCCAGACCCACCCACTGTATCGAACGGAGACGCTCGCCGCCGGAGATCGCTGCGATCAGCATCGTTGTCTGGACGACGCCGAAGAGGATGAGGGCGCCGGTGCCGGTTGGCAGACTGACATACGCGAACGAAAACGGAACCGCGTACAGAGCCAGGAAGGAGGCGCTCCCCCAATTACGCGGAAGCTTCGTCCTGCGGCGGCTTGCGACGAGAACAATGCTGAGCAGAACAATTGCGCCCGACACGATCCGAACGGCCGCGAAACTCCCTGCGTCGATCGCGCTGCCCCCCAGGGCGGCACGTGTCAGGATTGAGTTCGCGGCAAAGGCGATCAGGGCGATCAGCGTGAGGATGGAGGTTCTTCCCTGTGTCATCGATCCCTGTGCGATTCAAGAGCGTCCGTTCCATCGGCACCATGCAGGTGTCGCAGGTAATTGCAGGACGACCAACGTACCACATTTGGGGGCAGATAAGGACGATCGCCGGGGCCGATGTCGACTCCTCCCGACCCACTACGTGCGTTGCGGCGTCATCGAAAACTGCGCCAGGACCGGCCGAGTCACCAGGGAAGTCAGAACGAAGCTGAGGATCATCAGTAGAAACCAGGAGACAATTTTTTCGGGATGAACGAGCGACCATCCGTTCCTCTGCGACGGATATACCCAGACCGTCGCATAGGTGGCGATATTCTCGGCGAACCAGATGAAGACGGCCACCAGGCCCCATCCCACAAGTATCGGCATCGAACGATGACGGGTAAGGATCCTGTAGTAAACGGTTACGCGACCGAACAGGATGAAAACTCCGGCAAGCAGAACCCAGCGGATATCGGGAAGAAAATGATGACCGAAGAAGTTCAAATAAATGAGCGTGGCAAGAGCGACCGAACGATGAAGTGAAGGATATCGGGAGAATCGAAAATCATGCGTCCTCCACGTCCTGGCGATATAGCTACCCACGGCACTGTACATGAAACCGGCAAAGAGGGGAACTCGGGCGATGCCGATCGAAAACGCCTCCGGATAACTCCACGATCCTATCGCTTCCGATGTCTTGAACAACTCCATCAGAGTGGCAAGGATGTGAAAGACCAGTATCATCGCCGCCTCGCGAGCTGACTCGAGCTTCGTGGCGAGAAGGATGATCTGAAAGAGTACGGCGGCAAGGAAGAGGAAGTCGTACCGATAGAGTCCTTCGATTGGATACCAGAACCGCGTAACCACGATCATAAGGAGAAGGAATCCGCCGAAGATACAGGCATACGCCTGCTTCAGCCCGAAGCGAACGAACTCGCCGAGGGATCGCATGATGCGTGAATGAGTTGAAGGACGATGGTGTCTGGGATGACGCCGGGCATGTTTTGTTTCAGCCGACGTGGGCATTGAGACGCCGAGACGCTCCTGGTGTTCCTATTCCTCGCCTGGACTCGCCACCGCGAACGCGCGTCGGTACACCATGCACGCTGGTGCAAGCACCGTGGTCGACCACGTTTGTCCAGCGGCCACAACGGGTGCTAGTTCTTCTTGCCTCGTCAACGTCGAGTGCTTCGCGATACGATTCTAGTTGCCGTGACTGTGCTCATACAAAGCGACTCGCTTAGTCCAGGCTTGAAATCTCGAGGTGTTGAATCGTCGGTGGCGTTGACGTCCAGTCTTCGAGACGTCAACCTACTAAGGGGAGTTGAGCATCAAAGACTGCCAGTCGAGATGGCCACAAACGCGAGAGGCACGAAGGGTCGTTCACCTTCGTGCCTCTATTTCTCCAGGGAACGCGACTGCTACGCCATCGCATCCACGTCCGGTTTGATGTTTTGATTAACGCGGAAGAGGTTCATCGGATCGTATTTCGCCTTGACCTGCGCAAGACGGTCGTAGACGGAGCCGTACGCGGCCTTCAAACCATCGGTGTCTTCGAGCACGTTGTAGTGTATGTACATCGAGCCGTCGGAATAGGCTGACAGTCTCTCTATTGCGTCACGTGTGAATGCGATATGGCGGGCGTCCTCGGTTGGATCGGCCCATCCTGAGTCAACCTGGAGCGTCCAGGCGGCACTGCGCGGGCCGTAGCCCGTGGCGTCGTCGGCGACCCGCGAAATCGCTCCCCCCATCTGCCAAATTCCAACCACGGTTCCCGGGGACGAGCGGTTGCTGGCGATGTCGACGACTGTATCGATCGCCTCGTCGGTAAGCTCGGGAGCCGACACGGTCTTCCAGTAGTACCGGTTCCCCACGGGGAAAATCCAATCGAACAATCCCTGCAGTACGCGGAACGGAATAGGTCCGCTCAGGTCCAGGACTGGCGTGCCCAGTTCTCGCAATGGTGCCAGAGCCTTTTCGCCATCCTCGACGGAACCAACATAGACTGTGGGCATCACCACGACCTGCTTATCGTGGACGTGCTCGGGAAAAGCATCCGCCGCCGGCAATGTCTGATGGAGGGCGAAGGAGCTTATCTCATCCGGCGCATTCTTGCAGAAGTCACGCCATTTCCGATTCACCTCTTTCGCGTCCTCCATGGCATAGACCGGCGCTGCGAAATAGACGATGGGTCCAAGCGGATGGAGCTTGAAATGGAAGTTGGTGACGACACCAAAGTTCCCGCCGCCCCCTCGCACGGCCCAGAATAGATCAGGATTTTCCGTCTCGCTTGCTCGACGGAACACCCCATCCGCGGTCACCATATCCACTGCCAACAGGTTGTCGATCGTGAGTCCGTACTTGCGACGCGTCCAGCCCATTCCTCCGCCAAGTGTCAGGCCGGCGACTCCGGTGGTAGAGACGACGCCAGCAGGACAGACCAGACCAAACGCTTGTGTTTCGCGATCGAGGTCCCCCGAGAAGAGTGCCCGGTCCGACGCTCGCGGTCCTGGCTATCGGATCCACACGGACTTCACGCAGCCTGGACATGTCGATCGTCATCCCCCCACTACAGAGGCCCGTGCCTGCAACGTTGTGGCCCCCGCCGCGCACCGAGAGCAGAACACCGTGCTCGCGCGCAAAGTTGACAACGTCGATTACGTCGGCGGTTCCGGTGCACCGGGCTATCAGTGCCGGGCGGGCACTGTGCATGCCGTTGAAGATCGTAACGACCTCGGAGCAGGCATCGTCCTCGGAGGTAAGTAACGTTCCGCGGAGGCTCTCACGCAGTGCATCCACCGCCTCACTCGGGACCTGCTTCGACGATCCGTCAAGCGCGGTCATTGAAATTGTTGACATGATAAATCCTTACCGTGGTATAAGGGATTGAGTTGTGGCTCGTCAGTCTCGGCGTACTTCGACTGAGATACCAGGATCCTGGAGGGCGTCCAGCATATCCTGCGCGACCTCCGGGGTGGTGCGCAACAGGAACACAATGCGATCCCCCGTCTGCCACACCTGTTCGGCATGAACAACCTCGGCGCTCTCACTTCGAACGCGCACAACGGGGAGTATTGTCTGGGGAAAATCGATGGAGCCGGTAATGCGTGCCGGCCATGGGCGGGGTACGGTCCATTCGAATCGCTCGGCACTCTCTGCACACTCCTCCCACGCCGCCAGGTCGATTGGCTCGGCGAACGCGAGTCTTCCGCCGGTTTCTTCAAGCAGGCGAGCTCCAACCTCACGATTCGAACTGCTGAGGGCTGGGAACGTACGGCGAATCCGGAAATCTTCATACGCTACCTGAGCGGCAAGGACGTTTACCTCGGAATTTGGCGTCACAGCGATCACCGTTTCAGCATCCTCGATATCGATCTGCTCGAGCACACCTTCATCCAGCGCGCTCCCCTGAGCAGCGTCGAAGCCCATCGCGCGCGCTGAATCGACGTGATCCTGATTGGTATCGATCATGACCACCGGGCGACCATGTTCGCGAAGAATCTCCGCTATCCTCCGCCCGAAACGCCCCGCTCCGATAACCACGGCTTTGCGCCCGGTCATGCTGTGAAGCCCCAGTATCCGAGCCAGAATGGGAGCCGTCAAGCCCTGGATCGTAACGGTCATGATAATCGCGAGAAAAGTCAGCGCGAGCAGCCTCTCGCCATCGCCATGTCCTGCACCGGTAAGCGTCAGCGCGAAGAGCGAGGCAACAGACGCCGCGATGATTCCACGCGGCCCGATCCACGAGATCAAGAGTTTCTCGCGCCAGGTCAGTCTGGACTTCCGTGTCGAAAAAAAGACAGCGATTGGGCGGACAAGGACCATCACCAGAAGCACGCCGACCAGACCTGTCACCCCCTCCGCGATGACCGTGTCAATTCTCAGATTGGCGGCTAGCAGAACGAAGAGGACGCTGATGCTGAGTGTTGTCAACGTCTCCTTGAAGCGGCGGAGCTGCCGCACGCCAGGCACGGCCTCGCTCTGCATGACCAGCCCCATCGCAACTGAGGCCATGATACCCGCCTCTCCCTGAATCATCTCGGCGATCCCGAACGAGGTCCATACGCCAGCCAGGGCGAGCAGATTGCCTAGTTCGGCGTTGACGAGACGCGGGATCCGCATCAACAGGGATATGGCGATCGCCATCGCTCCACCGACCACGAAGCCAATCACCAGACGGCTGGCGTAGCCCCATACGGCGACGATCGCCATGACTGGCTCGCTCGCGCCGATAGCAAGGATGATGTCGAGAACGGCAACAGCCAGAATGGCGCCGATCGGATCGATGAGAATTGCCTCCCCCTCGAGCACGGTCTTGATCGCTCGCGGGATCTTCATTCTCCGCATCAGTGGCTGGACCACTGTAGGACCAGTGACGGTCATCAACGCGCCGAAGAGAACCGCCAGAGAGATCGGGAAACCGACTACCAGGTAGGCTACGACGGTGGTGAGAATCCACGTGACCAGAGCGCCAACGGTCACCAGACTTCTGATTTCGCGCGCGCTCCGGGAAAGGCCCTTCAATCGAAGATTGAGAGCTCCTTCGAAGAGAATGATTGCGACCGCGAGTTTCACGAGGATCGGCAGACCGCTCCCCATCGTGGCAGGCTGAACCAGATCGAGTCCCGACGGACCGACGGCGACACCACAGATGAGGAGGAGAACGATCGCGGGTATGCGCCAGCGTTGCGCAAGGACCTGCGCAAGCAGACCAAACGCTACGGACCAGACAACGGTAAGAAGGAGGGGGAGGTCATCGTGCATGCGGTATTCCCGAGATTGCCCATCACCACTTGTAGTTCTTCATGAACGTTGCCGATTCCTTGATCAGCGTCTTCAGCGTTGGAAGATGGACATCGGAGAGGCTGTTGATATACAGGCATGATTTGCCGGTCTTGTACTTGCCGAGCTTCGCCATCAGCTCGTCATACCGATCGAACCCGGCCATGATGTAGAGCGTGATATTCTGTTTGCGCGGGGAGAATCCTACAAGAGGCATGTCCCCTTCGCGGCCGGTAGCATACTTGTAGTGATAGCTGCCAAATCCGACGATGCTGGGACCCCACATCTTCGGCGGCTGCTTCGTGATCTTCGACATTATCTCCACGATCGCGAAGCAGTCATTCCGCTTCGCCTCGTTTTGGACGCCATTAAGAAACGCCGTGACGTCGGCGTCGTTCACCTTTGTCTTCAGTTCGGCCATGTGATTGGGGAATTGGGAGTTGGGAAGAGGTTTTGGGGCGACAAGATAGCAATGCCGGGCGGCTGGGCGGCTGGGCCTCGGACTCATGATGTTGGACCGCAAACCGTTGACAGCCGACCTCACCGGTTCGCCAGAAATTCCCCGAGGGCATAGCCGGCAAAACATGCAAGGAGGGATCCGATGAAGCTCAGTACGGCATAGATGAATGCTCCCGCCCACGCCCCTTCACGCAAAAGGGTCATCATCTCGTAACTGAACGTGCTGAAGGTAGTGTAGCCACCACACACCCCGACCACCAGCATCATGCGAACCTCCCTGCTTGTGTTGGTGTCGGCTAGAATCCGCATGAGAAGACCAAGAAGGAACGAGCCGGAGACGTTTATGATCAGCGTCGCCAGTGGAAACGCGGAGCCTGTCCGCCCTTCGGGTGTCAGCCAGACACCCAGTTGGTACCGCGACAGGACGCCGACAACGCCGCCGATGGCCAGGTAGAGGTAGAGCGTCATTGTGGTCAAACTAAGAGATGTGTGGTACGGGAGGTTGATTCGCCACGTATCTGACGCACAATTTCCTCGTCATCTCTCACCTTCCCGTCCGGTCCAGCAGCTCGGCACAGGCAATGAAAAACTTGCGACTACTCTCGTCCTCCTCTTCGTAACTCCACCACGCAGCAAGTACCGCTTGTGTCAGCCCCCAGCAGGCAACTCGCTCGCGATCGAGCCCAAGCTCTTCCGAGAGCTGAGCAGCACGTCGCTCGAGCACACGCGCAGGATAGGAGAGATTCAACAGACCAGGTAGCGGGTTTCGGAGGAGAGCACCAGGCTCGCAGGCGGCTTCACCTGTCACACCCTTGGGATCAATCGCAAGCCATCTATCTCGAGCGGACGAGAGAATGTTGAAGTGATGAAGATCGCCGTGAAGCACCACGGCCTCTCCCATTGAGGAGACGAGATCGCGAAAGAGGGACTCAGCCATCTCGACTGCGCGACGTGGGAAGGGACCGAAGCCCCCGTTGAATCGCTCCCGAAGACGCGAAAACCCCTCCCCCCACACTTCAATCCTCGAGAAGGAGTTTTCTGCAGGAACGGGCTGATGCAGCCGTCGAATGACGTCCGCGGCAATAGTCATCGCCTCGGCGTCATCGTTGATCGAGGTAAGATCGTCGCCCGGGCGAACGCGCTCGAGAAGGAGACATCCCAGTTCCCAGTCGGCGTCGAGCAACCGGACCGCCCCCCTTCCATCGTAGCATCGTAGGGCATCGATTTCCATTCGCCCCTCGTCGGGGTCGCGATGGACTTTGAGGACGACGTCGTCACCATGGGAGCCGACAGCGGGTACGACTGCGTTGATCGACGCTGCATCGAACAAAGGGAGGAGGTCGAGGGACCAGCGCTCGGCGATCTCGTCGACACGATGTTGAAGCGGATGCGCGAGAACATTCTGATCGGTCTCAGGCACGTGCCTACTCCTTCACCGGAATCGAGATTGGTTTGCCGCGATCGATCACGAACGTCGTGATCATTCGGGCTGGAGTATCGCCGACGTTCACCGTCTCGTGAACGACATCGCGGCGATTGTGATATCCCTCCCCTCCTCTGACCTGTCGGGGTTCCTCACCTTCGGTGCGTACCTCCAGCCGCCCCTCGAGGAGGGCGGCGAATTCGTCACCGGGATGAATGTGCCGCCCGGTGGTGCTGCCGGGCGCAAATTCCACTTCGATCGTAACAACATCCTTCGTTGAATCATCGCTCAGCGTTGTCCGCAGCAACGGTCGCACCGAAATGCCCGGCGCCTGCGCGAGGGCTGTAGCGCTGAGCGCGACACTCGCGATAATCATCACCAGAATTCTGTTGAGCAACGTGGCGCTTCTCTTCATTGTCTCGTTGTTCGTTCAAACTTGAAGATCATGTTCTCCTCCATCCAGATGACCTTCCGGCTACGGAGCCGCATGAGAAAGCCGTGACGGTCGGAGATGCGACCTATTTCATCGATGTTGCAATCCTCGCTCAAAACCATCAGGACTGTGGATGAAGACACAAGATGGGAGGCGAGTTGTTCGAAGAAGCGATGGAAGAACTCCATCCCGGCGCCACAATACCACGCACGCTCCTCCGCCGTCACCGGATCGCGGGGATAGTACGGAGGGTTGACCACAACGACATCGAATGTCGAATCGGGGAGGGCCGCGAATAGATCCGACACGAGGGCTTTGACCGAAAGACCGTTTGCAGTCGCATTCTCGATGGTCGTCGCCACGCATAACGGGTTGATATCAACCGCCGTGACGTCCGCTCCAGCGGCAGCCATAGCCAGACTAAGCGCTCCTGCGCCACATCCAACATCGATTGCGGTGCGCCCGCGAAGATCCATTTGCGCCACTTCGCGTTGCAAGAATCTGGTGCTGAAGAAGAGCTTCGGATGAAAGACGCCACGTGGGACAGCGAAATGGAATCCCCCCGCTCGTGTGCTTCGATCCTTCCCTATCCAATGCACCGCCCAGGGACGATACATTTTCATGATCACTCTTCTTGCCCCCCTCCGAAGCATCCGCAAGGCTCGTCTCATTTCACTTCGTCATCACCTTGAACTCGACGCGTCGATTTTCCTGTCGACCGTCATCGGAGTCGTTCGTCGCCACCGGCTTTGTCTCTCCATACCCCTTGCTCACGAGACGCGAGGGTTTGATGCCCTGCTCGACGAGGTACTCCCTGACGGACGCTGCGCGGTTTCTGGAGAGGATGACGTTGTCAGCAGCAGATCCCACGTTGTCTGTGTGTCCGGCTATTTCGATGCGCATGCTCGGATTGCTGTTGAGCAGCGTCACAACGCGATCAAGCTCGGGGCGCGAGTCGGGTTGGAGATCCCATTTCCCCGTCTCGAAGAAGATGTTGTTCAGGCGCACAACCGCTCCTTGCTGCAACATGACCATGCGGAGGTCTTTCGTCACCTCGCGATATGTCGTCAGATTCGAGAGGTCGAGGTTCTCGTTGATCGGCAGGTAGTTAGCTGCCTCCGCATAGAACCCATACTTGTTCCCCCCTGGGAGAACGATCTGGTACTCCCCCGTGCGAGGGTCGGTAACGGCCGTTCCAAGTTCGCGTCTGTCGGTCCCAAGCTGTTCGTAACGGATGGTCGCTTCCAATGGTTTCCTGGTCCTGGCATCAATCACCCGACCGCGCACCAGCACAACCGGATTCGGCCGTTGATCGTCCCGGAGCCGCACTCGGAAGATGTCAGCCCTGCCGAATCCCCCCTTCCACGAGAGGACGTAGGCGAAATCCCCAGAGGCCGGAATTCGGAAATAGGACTCCCATTCGGTGGAATTGATTGGACGTCCCAGGTTACGTGGCTCGGACCACTTCAACCAGGTGTCGTCCAATCGCTTGGTTACCATGATGTCATTCTCTCCATAGGAGAAGTGTCCATTGCTGGAGAAGTAGAGAGTGACACCGTCCGAGGCAAGGAAGGGAGTGTACTCGTACCCGTCCGTGTTGATGTTCGGCCCGATAGTCCTGGGTTCCGACCAGATGCCATCGGAGCCGAGGAAGCTGACGTACAGGTCACTATTCAGCGAGAGAATCATGTGCCGTCCATCGCTGGAAAGTGACATGTCGAACGATCCCCAATCGCTTGGAGCATTCTTGATTTTCAGCTCCGCCGGCTTACTCCACCCCGTTCTGGTACGCTGGACGACGGATATTCCACGTTTGTCGGTCGGCTGACGTCCGTATAGCCCGGCGAGATATAGCGTGTTCCCGTCAGGCGTGACGGCCATTACTTTGTTGTTGAAATCATTATTGAGCTCATTCCCGATTTTCTGCGCGGGTCCCCAACTGCCGTTGCTATCAGCCTCTGAAAACCAGATATCGTAGTCCCCCTTTCCCTCATCCACCTTGTCGTCTCTAACGAAATAAATCGTGCGGCCGTCAGGAGACACGAGAGGTGACCCGTCGATGTATTTGGTATTGATATTTCTTCCAAGATTCTCCGGACGCTGATCCTGGGCAAAGGCTGCCGCCGCTATGAGGAGAAGGAGAGGGCAAAGCCCAACGCGGACGATCGATTGCAGATTCATGATTGATGCTCTTCCTGTGTCGTATTCCCATCGAAGTCGACCTCCGGATCGACCGGCAGTCCTTCGGCTTTCATGATGATGAGCGCATTTGTTGTCGGAGACGGTCCCGTGCGGATGCGATAGTCGAAATGCATCGCCCCATCAACAATAGTCTCGCGGAAATGATAGTTGCGAACTCGAGAAATTTCGTCGGCAATCCGCACCAGTTCAAGATCGTGCGTCGATATGGCTCCGACGCCCCGCTCCACGGCAAGGGCCCGGATATACGATCGGGCCCCAATCAATCGCTCTCGATTGTTCGTGCCTCTGAATATCTCGTCGATCAAATAGAAGACACGAATGGGGTCACCAACCCGCACTTCGTCCAGAAGCTGCCTGAGACGGCGCACCTCAGCATAGAAATAGGAAATTCCGTCATTGACAGAGTCGCTGACGTTGATACAGGTAAATAGACGAAACGGCGCAATGACCAACCGAGATGCGGGGACGCCCCCGCCGGCATACGCGAGCACGAGATGGGTTCCGATTGTCCGGAGGAATGTGCTCTTCCCTGACATGTTCGAACCGGTCACGATCACGACGTTTCCGTCGGCGTCGATCGTGAAATCGTTGGGGACGCTCTCGGTCTCCGGGATGAGGGGATGATGCATTTCAATCCCCTCCAACAAGTGCCCTGCGTTACCCTCCCACGTGATCACCGGGAAGGTCGCCCGCGGGTCAAGCCAGATGTGGTTGGCAAGAGACGAGAGGGCCTCAAGCTGATACAGTCTGTCCAACCAAACCGGCAGGAGGGCGCGGATGCCCTCACGTGCCAGCTCCAGTCTCCATGCGAAGTAGTAGTCCCAGGGAACCAACAGGTTTAGCAGGAGGCGGAGAAGTCCATTTTTCTGCATCGACGCCGCGTTCGCAATCCGCGTAATCGATTGTAGGTAGAATGACGGTCTCCGTTCGGGATCGTTGAACGGCCGCATCAACTCTCGCAACAATGGGCGACCCCCAACCGGAAATCGTTCGAGCGTCCTCAATACGGCAGCGGCGCCGCCAAGGACTCCATCCAGATAGAGGGCTTCCTGAAAGAGCCGGCTGAAGTCCTTCCGCTTGTGGAGGTAGAAGGCTGCGTAGAGAACGAGTGTCGCTGGCCAGATTGGTTCCACCAGGCCAAGCGCACCGAACACCATTGCAGTCAGATTCATCCCCGCGAGCCCGGCCAGCACAAGCAACGCCCCCTTCAATCGACGGTCCCCGGTCGAATCGAGCCAACCAAGGAGCCGTTCCCCGTTCCATTTCCCCTGACGACTCATGCCACTCAGAACGGCCGAGAGCGCGATCCGATCGCGTGCCGCCGAAAGATCCACAAGTTCGCCCACCAGTTGACGACGTTCCTCAATCGCAGTCATTTCAGGACGGGTGTCAAGGAGCCACGCCTTTAGACGACGATGTCCACCGGTTGATACCGATGTGTCTATGAGATGTAGAAGCGAGCGCTCGCCGGTGATGTTGAGATCCCGCTCAAACGGGTGTGTGGAGTCTACGGGATCGATCTCCACGTGGGTAATGGAGTCCCATTGATGCTCCAGGCGTGCAATGTGACGCCTCCGAATGTCGATCCAGGCTCGCCCCCTTCTGATGCCATGCTCGACTCGACCATGGCGGTCGGCGACAATCATGAAGAGACCCGTCACCACGACGACCCCAATCCACCCCGGTAACTCGCCAGCGAGATGAAAGAGAGGAAGAATGAGCGCGATGCCCGCCAGCACTATGCCCAAGCGAATCCAGGACATACGACGACTCACTCTCTCAAGCCGATTTATCCGTCGCGTGTGTCGATCGATTTCCACCTGGAGGTCACGGCGTCGGCCGCTGATATCCCCAGAGTGATATCGTCGATTCTCTTGAGTCATGCTGATCTAAAAACGCTTATCCCCAACGGGTGTGGATAACTCAGAAAACTCCCTGCCCTCTCTATCCCCGATATTCCAAACATCCCCGACATCGTTACTCTCCCGATTGCCGGTCATAGTTTCGCATTCCCATCCCGGACATCGAGCGCATGCCGAGTTGCGAATAAAACGGGATCATCTCCGCATCGCAAACCAGGTCTATTGAGTAGAGACGCTGCAGCCGGTCGAGGATCTTCCGGACAAGCTCTGAGCCTATCCCCCTACGCTGGTGTGACGGAAGAACCTCCAGCAGTGGAATGAATGCGGCAAGGTGGCCATCCGTCAAGGCGGTCACGAAGCCAACGATGCGCTCTGGATCATCATCGTAGGCAAGAACGACGTGGGTGCTACCCTTGAGAATGTCGAGATGTCGTTCAGGCGAAGGGGGAAAGGGCCAACCGACGAAGAATCCCGATAGCATTTCGGGAGTCACATCCGCCAGCGAATCACGATACGAGATCACGAATGACGTCGAGGATGCGGGCAGGCGCGTCGTTCTCCGTGCGGAAATTGACGAAGCATGCCCTGAGGATAGGCCGACCCCACATCGTACTTCCGGTCAGAAACATTCTTCCGTCCAGCTGTATCTGTCGCGGGAGGTCGGAATTGAGTTGATCGATCCGGGGAGGATCGCCGCAAATGTCCCGAGGTACGCATCTGAACGCAACGATGCCCAATTCGACCGGTGCTGCCAGTTCAAAGTCGCGGGAGGCGTTCACGAGGCGGGCTAGCTCCGCCGCACGGTGGACGTCGCTGGCGAGGGCATCGCGATACCACGCGAGCCCCCGCTCGCGGAGAGCCGTCCAAAGTTTGAGCGCACGAAATGGACGCGTCTGCTCGAACGTGTACTCACTGAACCAGGGTAACACGTCCGAGGAGTCGCGAAGATAGGGAGGAACAAGGCTGAACGCGCGCCTCATGGCTGCCGAATTCCGGACCAGGGCACATCCGCAGTCCACCGCTACATAGAGCCACTTGTGAGGATCCACGGAGAGGGAGTCCGCTCTCTCGAGCCCGCGGTAAAGATGACGGAGCGACGGGACGATCCTCCCCACCGCACCATACGCGCCATCAACATGAAACCAGAGCCCGTGCAACGCTGCCAGATCCGCGATGTCGCTCAGAGGATCTACGGCACCGCTGTTGACAGTCCCTGCGCTTGCACAGACAATGCCTGCTTCCGGGCGATCTCGCTCAATCATCGACTGGAGTGCGCCGACGTCCATTCGCCCGTCGACGCCGAGCGGGACAAAGCGAATGGCGTTGCGGCCAACCCCTAGCAGCTCGATCGCCTTGATCAGCGAGGAGTGTCCCTCCTCAGTTGCGTACACGACAATGTGCGGTGCGCCTGAAAGTCCCTTCTCGCGGACGTCCCACCCCGTGCGGAGGAGCAGCTCGTTTCTGGCTGTAGCAAGACCTATCAGATTCGCCCCGGATCCCCCCGATGTAAGGACGCTCCCCCACGATGGATCCAATTCAAGCATCTCCTTGATCCATCGAAGCACGGCGTGCTCTATGTAGACCCCGGCATGATCGCCCCCCGCGACGCTGGCGTTGAATCCTGCTCCCAACAACGCACCGAGAATTGAGGACGGGAGCGCAGGACTATTGACCCAACCGAAGAAATCGGGATGATTATTTCCCATGGGAAATGGAAATACATCTCGCGCGATATCGTTGACCACCGCATGCAACGGAGTTGCCTCCATTGGCAACGGCATTTCAACGAGATATTTGCGGTGCTCAGTCGGAACCGGTCGTGCTACCGGACCATTGGGCATTCTATCCAGATACTCCGAAAGGAGATCAATGGCAGTCTGGGCAGCTTTACGGAAATCAGCGAGCATGGGTGGCGCGTGGAGGGTGCTATTGTATGGCAATGTGGATGAGTGCCCGGCTGTGGCTTTCGTGTCGCTCGAAATCGGCGGTGTAGGCTCGCCTAAATCCAACGTCGCGTGAGAAATAGTCCCAGATATGCACCCACATATTCACCAACGCCTCAGGCATCTGGCCCTCAGCCACAAAAACCAGGTATTTCCCCGATGGTATTTCGAGAGCTCTCATCCCTTCCGGGACCGTCGTGTTCGCGGCTGTCTCGACGCCGATCATCAGTGTGTACGCGCCGTTGTGATCGCTTTCATAATCGGTGTATACTCCTAGTGGGACGCCATCACTCGTCTTGCCTGGGATGATCTCCATCACACCTTCGTGAAAGAACCTCTCCCAAAGTCTGGCGATTCGGGCCGTAGAGACGTCCATTTCGGAGGCGTTGTCCGTTCGCGTTTCTATACCGACCACACGGAATGCAGGTAATGTTGTCAGCGTTGGTTCAGGGTTCATGGTTGTGGGGGGTTGCGAAGTTGACTGAGCTGAACTGATTCCTTGTGAACATAGACCTGGGCACAAATCTCGACTCGGCCTTCATACGCGTAATTGTTGAGGCGCAAGGCCCATCCCCTCTTGTCGACTCGGTGGGTGCTGGACCACGTCTCGACTCTGTTTGCCGCATTTCGCTGAAGGGATCTGGCGCGCCACGTCCAGGCCTTTCCTGTGATTCCCCGACAGGTCGTGATTCGCGGCCGGAACAAGCTCACAGGGCACGTGCGTGTGTTCGCTCGCGTGATCCAATCTCGCCCTACCTCCTGTACCCTACCGCGATCAGATGGGAACTCGCGCCAAGTAAATCGGGTTCCGCCTCGATGCGCCGGAGCGCACGAAGCAGAATCGAAGTGGTCTCCTCGGTTCGCAGCCAGTCGTCAAGGCTGCTCATGAGCCACGCTGGTCCCTCGACGCCAACAAGAGTGTCCAGCTCGAATCCGGAGCGCCCGACTTCGTTGGCAAGGTCAGCAGGTTTGTGGAAGTAGGCCGTGGTGAACCACTCT
This sequence comes from uncultured Alphaproteobacteria bacterium, assembly GCA_964462535.1. Classification (GTDB taxonomy): domain Bacteria; phylum Bacteroidota; class Ignavibacteria; order OLB7; family OLB7; genus CAYWXV01. Next base: position 14,130 of record CAYWXV010000029.1, on the reverse strand, counting down.
GGTCGTTCCATCTCGTTGCGATGCTGGCCCTCACTCAGATCGCGCTCCACAATCGCCTCGAACGCCGGGTCATTCAAGTACCCCTGGAGGAGCCCGTCACACATCGATGCATACCGCGATATCGCAGCAGCTACCAGCACGCCACCAGGTCGCAGCACGCGGTGCGCCTCGGAAAGCGCCTGCATCCTGTCGCTTGTCTCCGTGAGATGGTAGAGCGGGCCAAGAAGGAGAACTGCATCTGCGGATGCGTCTTCAAACGACAGTTGGCGGGCATCGCCAACTGTGGCGGATGCAAGCGGACGGTCGGGTTGCTGGCTGGCAGCCTCGGACGCCTCCGTGACATGCAGAGGTATAAGATCGATGAGATGCGTACGATATCCCCGGCGCGCAAGCGGGAGGGCATAGGCGCCCGGTCCTCCGCCAACGTCCAGGACGACGGCCGGCGGTGGAGGAAGAACGCGCTCAATCACATCGATTGTGCGCAGCCACTCCAGCCGTCCGCTTCCGTGGGACAGCCGCGAGGCTTCAGCGCCCGGGATGTAGTGATTCTCCATTTCCTGCACCGGCAACCTCCCAGGGTGCGCCGATTCATCTCGGCGTAAGGATCAAAAGCACTTCAACGATTCACTGGACTCATTGCAGACAGCGGCAGACGCGAGTGTGCGCCTACGAGTTCGACCAGACGGCAAGCTCGTTGCCACTTGGGTCCGAAAAATGGAAGCGACGACCACCCGGAAACGAAAATGGATCCTTCAGGATCGTACCTCCGGCCGAGCGAACGGCGGCAAGTGAGGTCTCCAGATCGGCGGAGTAAAGAACGACCAGCGGTCCACCCTGGCGCAGGTCTTCGGTCTGATGGAGCCCGCCAATCTCACCCTCTCCCGACCGAATGCCAGCGTAGTCGGTTCCGTAGTCGTTAAACGTCCATCCGAACGCATCGCTGTAGAATGCTTTTGCCCGAACAAGGTCGTCAACGGTGAATTCGATGTAGTCGATTGTATGGTGCGTGCTCATGGCATAGGACGTGGTTGGTGGCTGGAAGATCGAACTACGATTCGCGCTCGCATTTCGACTTGGTCACAAAGCCGAACTCTCAAATTTCTTGTGGGCACGAACACGATGCTGGATGATGTTCGTGGAATGCAGGAGTCCAAGCGAACCTATCGACACCAGCATCGCCTTCCAACCTCTCCCACGGTTCGCCTCGACTTTGTCTACAACGAAGCCGGTCGTGTTCAGCATATCTATAACCGTATGACGCGTGAAGAAGCGAAGATGTCCACGGTCGAGTACCCCATGCGGTGCGTATTCGAAACGATCGAAGACGATCTTGAGCACGACTGGCAGATACCCGATGTTCGGCACGCTGATTACCAGAGACGCGGTATCCGAGAGTAGTGGACGGAGCCGGCGGAGTACGGCCCAGGGGTCGCGTGTGTGCTCAAGCACATCCGCACACATGATTGCATCGAAGTAGCCGGGCGGAAATGGTAGTTCAATGGACTCGATATCCCCGACGAGAACTTGATCCAGACGCGTCCGCGCGAGTTCAGCAACGTCCGGGTTATATTCGATTCCGATGATCTCTTCCAGACCGAACTCCTTCCTGGCCTCGGCTCCGGTTGCGCCACTCCCGCATCCCACATCCAACACACGCTTCACGCCAGCGGGGAGCATCTGGAGGACATCGTAACGAACCTGCGAATAGTATGACGAGGATGCGTCGCTCTGTACGTCGATCGTTTCCATCAAGCGAGGAGTGGGTTTGGAGATGGGCCGCAAACTAAGCCGATGGTGGGAATTCACCAGCTGACGAAGCCAGGAGACTGTTGAATAACTCTCAGGTCAAGAGGCTGCTCAGATCGCGCGTGGTCAAGGTGCGCAACGACGAGGGTATGATGCGTACCGGAGGGACGCCGCGGTGACCGATGAGGAGCGCAACGCAGAGATCGGGCCCGTTTCAACAGCCTCCTGGGGGACTAACCGGGAACGGTCAGACCAACCGCCGAAAGCTCCAGCTTGTCTGCTTTGCCCCGGAGGGCGACCGACCCGAGGTCTCGCACGACGTATTCGGAACCAAGAGAAAGCTGTCGAACGAGTTCGGTGGATACCAGGAGCCTCTCTCCCATAGAGTTGCACAGAGATTGAATCCGGGCGGTTGTGTTCAGGACATCGCCGTTGTACACGATCTCCTTCTTAAGCTCGCCGATCTGGGCGGTGATCACTTCACCCGCATGGAGACCGGCCTTGAACTCCGGCACGACGCCGTATGTCTCATGGAAGAACTGCTTGCGACGGCCAATCTGATCGTGAATCAGGAAGAAAGCGCGAACACAGCTCGCCTCCGTCAGGCCTCTCCTCATCGGCCAGGTCAGCACGATTTCGTCGCCGACATACTGGTAGATCTCCGCGTTGGTCTCCAGTATCGGCTCTGACATTTCGGCGAAGTAGTGATGCAGAAAGTCGAAATACCGATCGGGATCCATCTGGTCGGCCAGGTGGGTGGAGCCCTTCAGATCGAGAAACATAAACACCCGCTGTTCACGTCGGGGACGATGATACCTCCCGGTCATGTACCGAAGAAGGACTCCGGGACCGAGGAGCCTGTCCAATTGAACGACGAAAAGCAGAAAGACGATGATGAGATACGTGGCCCCGGCAGCGATCAGCGTGTTGGATTGAGTGAGAACCGTGAGGTACTGACTCCAGCTGACATGTTCCAACAAAACGTCAAGGACGTTTAGCGCTGCAAACAGCGCGTACATCAGGCCGATGAACAAGATCGACTTGACGACCAAATGAGCCAGAAATGACAGGTTGGTGAGCCATCGTTTGAAAAGAAACAGCTCGGTGATTCCGACGGCACATCCGGTTGCAAAGCCGAACAAGAACGGCCCCGGCACCAGCTTCAGACCGGTGACCAATACTACGACCGCAGTGATTGGGATCGTGGCCAACCCAAGTTTCAGCGATGCCAGCAGTCTGCGACGTGTGTATGCTCTCATGACTATTGTGCCGGATCTACGCGATCATGCCATCTCCGACGATGCACTCCAGAATCGATTCGCCAAGCGCGTCAGCAGTGACCTTCCAGATTGGGGTTGACATCGTGTATTCAATACTTCGCGTCGCGTGGATCGCAACCACCCACTACCGTAGCTCATTTGCGCGGGCCGGATCGAATCATCGTCGTTGAACCAGACCGACAGAGAAGACCGCAATCTCTTTTCCCTATCGGGGTCTGTTTCGCAGAACGACACGCGTCGCCGAATAGGAAACGAAAAGCCGCTGGGGAGACGTGACATGGCTATGCGGGTGCGTGCAGCCATCTGGATGACACGTGCCAGGTGATGATCTCACGAGCAGCAGGCGTCATGTTTGAGAACTCAGGCCATCATATGGCACGCCCGTACTAGTCCGCTCCTCCTCCCAACAGAATCGCACGCACCTGCTCATACTCCAACAGGCGTGCGTGGTCCTTCTCGGTTGGTGATGGGATACGGGCGAGATTCATGTTATCGGCGACATCGGCCAGCTTCACGATCCGCGCAATGGGATCTGCCGCCGCCCTGCGAGCCGCCTCTATCCTTGACTCACCCGGATTCTTTGTCAGCGCACGCACCGCGTTAACGACCTCGCCGGGGAATCCCTCGCCCTCCAGATCTGCGAAGGTAACTGGCGTGTCCTCGACGATATCATGCAGTACCGCCGCCATTTGCTCGTGGAGCGTAGTCACGGCGAACATCAGACGAAGGGGATGAAGAATGTAGGGCTGGTTAGCCTTGTCTCGTTGTGTGGCATGGGCGCGGGCTGCCATTTCGATTGCGCGTTCGAGTGTTGCCATTGCATCTCAGTCTGGGTTTGATTCCGTCTGCTCCCGTAGGAATCGCTCCTCACAGTAGCGCTTCAGATTTTCGCTTGATTTCTGAAATCGGGTCGTCAATTTCTTGCCAAGCAGGAATTTGATGATCACTTTCAACGGAAAACTATCCTTCACGAAGCCGTCGATCGAAAGACGCGTTCTCTGCTCCCCTTCCTTCGTGAGCGTGTAGACGCTGCAGACCGTCTTGCGGTCGTCAGTTTCAGCAAGAGAGACAGCGGTATCCGATCGCTCGGTTCCGCTGGTCACCATTATCGGGTTGTTCTTCTCCACGATACATCGGTGCTTCGTGCCGACGCGGTTGAGATCTCCGTTAAGAAGCTCCACCCTCTTCGCCCCCTCCATCCAGTATACCCTTCTCGACAAGTCGGTTGTCGAGTCAAAGACGAGATCAATCGGAGCCTCAATCTCCTGCTCGCAGCGAAAGAGAAGTTTTCTGGCGCCGTCGATGCTGAAGTCGGGCGGGTGTGGCTCTGGAATCTGGTCGCGCAATGGTGCGAGCGCGGCGAACTGATACTCGACCGTTCCGATATCGTAGTCCTGTATCCCCGGCTGAGTCATTCCCCATTCAGGCATCGCACCGTCTGGCCAGTTGTCGGTCAGTCCGGTAGTGACCAGGATATACTCGTGATGAGGAATGTCGTTCTTGAGAAGTCGATGAACGGTTATCAGATCCGGTCCGAAGAGTTTGACATGCTCCTTGATGCGGCTCTCCGTTACCTCCGCATAGTGGGCAACGACCTTCAGAGTGAGGCTCTGAGCGGCGGTGCATGCACCACACTGGCAGATTCTCTGTCGTTCGTAGAGACGAAGGTGGCTGTGGAAATCCACAAACATCCTGCGGACCTGTCGAAACAGCTCGTCTGGGGTTGGCGGCGCGCCAAACCGAAAGAACAGGATTGCGTCCCCCTCCAACTCGCTGACCTCAAGACCGATCTCGTTTGCCTCGATTACCGCCTCGAGCAACTCCTCGATGATGTGTTGGCTGTGCGCGATGTCCGTCGCCTTCACAAACTGCGTGAATCCGCTGATGTCTGGTATGAAGAGGAGCGCCGGGGAGGTGGCCATGGGCTGGGAGAGAGAGGTACGGAATGGTAGGAACGTGTGGCACGAGGTGTCTGGTGTCGACACAATCGTGCCCGGATGCAATTCTACGCTGCCACTCGCCGCAATCTGTCGTATCGCGCAATGCTACGCAACCGTTTCAGGCACCATGTTTTCGCCGAAGTGGGCAGAAGGAGGACTGAAGCGGGATCGGCAAGAAGCTGATGCACGGCTCAATCCACAAGCGCAAGGACTCCACCGTGTTTGGAGTCCCTGCGCCGCGGCAACGTCTGGCCTTTCTGCGCGTTTGGATCGCTGAGCATCTGGAGGGTTACGACCAGAACTCGTCCCAGGCACCCAGGTCATAGAAGTGTTCTCTGCCCTCAACCACCCTTCCGTCCTTGACCTGGAAGACGATGCAGCAGTCGACATCGAGCTGTTTGCCCCCTCGTGTTCCGGAGTTGTGGTGAATGCCGACCACGCTCCCATCGTCGTTGGCGACGACTGTCTTCAACGTGGCCTTGAATGTGCCGTCGGTCTCGCCAACGTACCTACCGAATTGCGTGAAGGTGGCCTCACGCCCCACGTTGTCACCGGCAATCGGGCTTTTCCCGGGCGTGTGCCACGATGCGTTCTCGTCGAAGATTTCCGTGAGGGCCTGGATGTCCGAAGCGTTGAAGGCTGCATATCCGCGGCGAATGACGTCGGCGTTCTGTTCTGCCTGATTCATGATCCGTGCTCCTGGGTTGTGACCGCCGATCGATGTCTCACGATCGGCGCTCGATGTAGTATTCATCAACCCGTCACTGTTGGCGCCACTGACGTTGATATTGTGAGTGCAAAGTTAGCGTGCTGGATCGGCGGTGGCATCGGGAGTATTCCCCATTCTGGGGGCTGGGGAAAACCGCCAGGGGCCGACTATCAGCCATCAACCAGAAGATTGTTCTCCATTGCATACAGAGTGGCGGCAGCGCGCGTGGAGACGTTGATCTTGGAGTAGATATTCTGAATGTGGCGATCCACAGTCTTGACGGAGATGAAGAGATCCGCCGCAATCTGCTTCATCGTCCCGCCTCGCGCTACCAGACGAAGCACCTCGACTTCCCGCTCGCTGAGGCCGCTTACAAGCTCCTTCCTGGCGAAGGCCGCGCGATGTCCGGCGCAGTTCAGTACGGCCGCGACGGCCTCACTGTCAAGGCGGCCGGCTCGCACGTCTCCCTTCAATTCCTCGGCCGCTTCGTCGGGGGTGTAGGGTGGTCTGTGGGACCGACGCTCCGTCAGCGCGCAATATCGATTCGCAGCTGCCAGAATGCGGGCAATGGGAGAGAGCATTGAACCGTTGATGCCCCTGTAGTATCCCGACCCGTCGAGGCGTTCATGATGAACGGCAGCCACGGATCCAATCCGCGAAAGTGCTGGAGCGCGCGACAGAATGCGTTCGGTGTAGTACGGGTGCAGACGGACCTTCTCCCATTCGCGCTCGCTCAGGTCCCCCTCCTTTCCCCAAAGCCCGGCGCTTATCCCGACCTTGCCGACGTCGTGCAGGTAACCCGCGCGACGCGCAAGCGTGACGTCGCTCGCGGGCAAGCCACACCGTTCGGCAGCACGCCCGGCCAGCTCGGCAACGTTGCGCGAGTGATTGAGGAAGTAGGGCGATTTGATGTCGGAGTAGTCCGCGATCGCCTCGCAGGCGTGGTCGAACTCCTCCTCGGTCAATGTTTGTTGATGACCAGGTTCCAGGTCAAGGACCGCCTGCCAGGTTGGTTCCGCATCCAACCCCGCCATCAATTGATCGGCGCGCGTGCAAAACAGATCGACAAGTTCTGGTGAGTGAGCACCTCCACGTCGTTTTCGAATGGTTGACGTTGCCGCTGCCACGCCCCCAAGCCGATGGAACGTTACCGCATCGTGCGCCAACGTCACGACCAGCATCGCCGGTGATATCTCCTCCCCCTTCAGCGCAGGAACACCGTGCCCATCCCAGCGCGCATAGAGCTGGCCGACAGTCTGCACGAAGCTCTCAGGGAATCCCATGCGTGTAGCCAGGCGCTTCGCAACCTCACAATGACCTGGGAAGAAGCTGTTCGTCCATATCGGAATCTGCGAGAGGCCCTCTCCCAACGCCTGCGCCATCTCGGCCGCATTGGCTCCGACATTGGCCTGGCGCATATGACGCAGCAGCGCTCGGAGTACTCGTCGGGTGTCAGCGAAATCGATCTTTGCGAAGTCTGTGCGAAGATCAAGCTCGTCACCGACGATCGAGGCCGCCCAGTAGGTATCGGCGTTACAACCGATGTAGCGCAGAAGAGCCTCGTAGTAGACGTCACGCAACTCGGCATCGCTCAACCCAGCCGCCTCCCCAAGGCGAACCGCAACGATGCACGATGTCATCGCATACTCCATCGGCTGTCCCATTCCGAGATCGGTGGCGATAGAGAGGGCAGCCATCAGTTCGGCAAGACGAAGATCGGTTGCGCGCGTTGTAGGCATAGTGGGAGAGTGACGCATTGTAGGTTCCGTCATGCTTGTCCGGACCGCTTGGGCAACATTTGAGGTATTCGTTCATGCCGTGCCGAATATTCGGCAAGCTGTTCCAATCGTTTGAGTCGTGTTTCCTCCTTCTTCGCACTGACGATCCACCAACAAACAGCTTTCCGATAGAACGGGGGCTGTGCTTGAAAGAAGGTCCAGGCCCTTCGGTTCTTCTTGAGAATCGTCTTGTAGGGCTCGTCAAGCTCCGCTCCTCTTTGCTCGTAGGAGTAGATGCCTGAGCGATTCTCCTTTCGATTGCGGTAGGCCTCGAGACCGGCGTCCGTCATCCTCCCCTCGGAAATCAACGCCTCCACCCGCTCGATATTGACAGCACTCCACACGCTCGTCTTCCTTCGAGGTGTGAATCGAATCTGGTAGCTCTCCTCGTCGACGCGCCTCCGCAAACCATCTATCCATCCATAGCAGAGCGCCTCGTCAACCGACTCCGGCCAGGTTATGCTCGGGCGCAACGAACTCTTCTTATAGAAGCCGACCCAAAGCTCGTCAGTCGTACGATGGTGTTTCTTGAGCCACGCCCGGAAGGCAACGGCACTTCGAAAAAATGTTGGCTTCATAAACCGTGCGATTGTAGGCTGGCTCTGATTGGTCGGCCGCGCTTGCTGACGAGCACACCAAGCGAGAGGCGGCGATAAGCACAGCGAGCGTCGTAATGTGCTTCAACGACACTCGCCGGGGGAAGGAGGTATTTACGAGACCGATCATCAGTACGCCAATGGTCAAGAGAAAGAACCCGTGCTGATAGCGATTCACTGTGGAGTCCTCCTCCGCATGTCAACGCTCACCTCGCAGGACTGAGAGTTCCTGACAACTTCACCCTCTCTTCTCCCAGCGCTCGACGAGCGCCTTCACGCCGGGGTTTGAGCAACTGTAGCTTACAATCGCGATATCGAGATTCGATGAGCGGAAGAGCCCGAGAGCGCGATCGACCGCACTGATGATCCACGACATGTCATTGCCAAAGGCCCCCCCGCCGAGAAGTGTAAGATAGACGGTTCGGTTGCCGGTACGCCTGGCGTTGAGCACCCCCGCGGCCAGTGTTGCCTCGTACGCCCCCTCTAGAACAAGTCGTGCAAAGGGTTCCCATAAAGCCGATGGAAGGGGCGAATAGGCGACAGGAAGGGCAGAGCAGTAGGCCTGCGAAACCAGATGGCCGGCATCACGGAACGTGACCTCGGTATCCCACTGAAGACCAATGCGGAGCGCTCGACGAATGACGTCACGCACGTCGTCACTTGCCCCATGCAATAGGTCCGATATTTCTCTAAGACCCTCACGGGTAGCCAGAGCATATCCATTTCTCATCTCCCACAGTCGCTCATCCACATTTCCCAGCACAGCGCCGACATCGGCAAGGCAATCGATCTGCGTCTCAGTCGACTGCCCTGGCTGGCCGTTGAGAGGAATGAAGTAATTGCGGTATATGGTGCCAGCGCCGGCGGCGATGGCACACGCCGGTCCTTGCGTGTTATCGTGTTCGTAGATCGCCACGCCATCCTCGGGCGTTCGATCGTGGGAGATCATCTCGAGGAGATTGAACTGCGAAGCGACCTGGAAGAGTGCCCCCGTGTTCTGTGGATCCGCATGGAGACCCGCTGCGTCGGCGACGCATTCGCGGACACGCACCTCTCCGGCTCCAACGCCGATTGCCTCCACCTGCTGGCGCAGTTGCCCGAGGGTCGGGATTTCCAAATGGCCACAGACCATGGATCGACCATTGACGCGGGACGTCATCGATGCGCCATCGAGGGTGATATTCTCTCTGACGATTCGCGCAGTCTCATCCGCGAAGCCGGTCAGTCGTTCGAACCACGTAGGACGTGTACTGTTCATTTCTCTCAGGTCTCAATGACCTGACCGATCATGATGCGATATCCATCGGGAGTTCGAATTCCGAACTCTCGCATCCCCCAAGATTTGTCTGCGAGCGGGTTGATGATGCTGACATTCCGCTCCACCAGCTGACGATGATACTGGTCGACATCATCAACCAGGAGATAGCTGAAGTAGTTGTGATCACCAAGATCTCCCGGAGGTATTGCACCAACGCACTCGCCAAGCATAATCATGCAACTGTCCTTGCTGACAAAGACCCAGCCATCGTCTCGATGCACTTCAGTGAAGCCCATCGTTTCTACGAAGAAGGCGGCACTGGCATTCTTGTCAGGCACCGCAAGGACGTGGTGGTTTCTGATGATTGCAGACATCGACGATCGGTCTGATCTATGGTGGCGCTGTTCCGCCGACGGAAAGCGAACGTTTAGACTTGCAGGTCCAGTGATTCGATACCGCACACCTACACGACTGCGTCGCCGCGGCTCCGGGAATCCGGGTAGCGGATTCCCGGAGCTGCGGCAATACAAACGGGTTCATCTCGTTCACAGTACGCGCACAAACGTTCGCGGCGCACGAACCCTCATCGAACAGTGCGGACACATCACTCGGACGGGAACGACTCACCTTCATCCTGCCCGGCGGCCGGGAACGAGAAATGACCGTGTACGATCAGCCACGCCCCGCCGCGATTCTCCAGAACGAATGTAATGCGAGCCGGGAGCACCAGTCTTTCCTCACCGACACTAAGATCAAGTGAAACATCGCCGGCCACCCATGCAACGGAACCCGCCGAAGAGATGGATGTCCAATCGAAGGTCAGCGTAAGGGTGTCGGTCTGTGCCCAGTCCCGTTCCGCCTGCGCCTGAATCTCCGCCAACCCGATGCGCTTCTCATCCGACCCGGTTCCGTACATCACGACGTCGGCGTCTGAGGCGAACGTCGCCAGCAGGGCATCTGAATTGCGGTTGGCATAGGCATCCGCCATCGTTTTCAACACGGCCATCACTGCTGATTCGGTTGCTGCGTCTGCTTTCATGTGGGTGTGCTCCTTGTTGAAATGGGTTCTGATTGCACAAGCCTCGGTATTGGTCTGTGTTTGTCCACCTGGGCAGACAGCACTCGATCCTGCGCGGTTCAAGAGCGCCTCAGTCGTGTTCACGCGGGTCGCCTGGAGGGATGTCTTGCGAGGGGGGCAAAGTACGGCCCGTAGATGGATGTGCGGCCAGCGATTAATGATCACCTGGGTACGTGGTCGCAACATCGCACGTTCAGACCACGCTCGTCGCGGACACCGATGGATATCGCTCTTGACATGCAGCGGAGAAGGTGCATGATGATGCTCGGAAGTCGTGCCGATCGTTCATGCCAGCCCTGTGCCGGGTTCGTCGCGCAGGAGATGGTAGACATCTGTACGAATTCGGGAGGGATCTTCGTTCCAGCTCTCGTCCCAGTGCCCGTACACCTCCCAGCACGTGCCGGTTGTCCGCAATCCTTTGTTCGCGCACCATTCACGGATGGCAGAGTGAGTCCGTGCCAGCGATTGATAAGGCCCGAGGTGAATCGCAACGGCGACGCGTCCTCCAGGAAGCTGGGACGATAGGATACGGTCGCTCGCTTGGAATCGACCAGCAACTTCGGCTCCCGCTTCGACGATCCCATCAGCTCCATAGACGGCCACGTTTCGACCTGGACCCTGGATACCGTTCGCGCAAATGAACGACCAGACTTCGCCGCAGGCCGCGGGGACGAATATCGAGAGCTGGTCAAGGGAGACGCGATCGCGCACTACCGCGATCGGTACACCCACCACATGCTTCACCTCAATCTCCATTGGCGTATCCTTCCAGATAGTGAACGGCGAGCTCTATCGGACGATCAGCTCGAGAACCGTTTCGCCGTCAATCTTCCTTCCCGTGTGGCGGAAACCATACTTCAGATAGAACCCCTCGGGACTCCCCTCGCCCGGCACGAACGAAAGTTCCAGCTTCTCGAACAGTCCCTTGCTCCTCACGTGTTCAACGACGAGATCCATGGCCGCCCAGCCAAGACCGCTTCGCTGGTAGCGAGCGTCGATCATGAAGCGCCAGACAGTGATCTCGGGATTGTCCGGCGGCGGTGTGCGTAGCGAATGATCCTCCAGCATGACGAAGCCAACCGGCTCATCACCAAGATAGATCGCCCTGTACCAGGCCTCCGGTGCGAACAGAGCCTGCGCCAGTGACACGGCGTTCGGGGCCACAAACCCCGTCTGATGGTCCGCCACCGAGAGCTTGATGATGCGACCAACTGTGTCCGATGTGATTTCCTGGAGCGTGACTGGGTCGTTGGGGTTTGCCTGCATAGTGTTCCATGCCAATTGGTAGCTACGGAATCCAATCCTGCCACCGGGCCAACGTGTAGAACAAGCCGGCGAAATAGAGCGTGCCGAAGATCTGCTTGTTGTATCGAGCGAGCCAGAGGGGAAGGTAGATGTCGAAGTTGTCGCGGCGATCGTCCGTGTAGCGTGCGGCAACATGCGTCAGGGGGCACCGCCAGTGGTTGAACAGGATTATCAAGACCTCGATAAGTACAACCATGATCAGCACGACCGCCGTTGTGTAATCGCCCCGCAACGTGGCCACGGGAATCGAAACGATGCACCCAGCAAAGAATGCCCAGACTATTGTGTGGATACTCTTTATCAGGCGAAGTGCCGCAAGTGACTTCACAGGTCTTCCCCCCTGGTCCACCTCATTGCGTACTCCTCACACCCAGTGAATTGGCAAAGGCTCTCGCCGGCAAACAGGAACCCCTCTCGCTTATAGAAGCTCGTGGCCCGTCTGTTCTGCTTGTAGACGGTGAGATCAAGTTCGGCATGATCGTGTTTCGCATGACGAAGGAGCGATGCCCCGATGCCATTTCCCTGTTTCCCCGGGCGGACAAAGAGACATCCAACGTGCGTTCCGCAAAGTGTGATGAACCCGTCAATCGTCCCCGATTGTTCGAAGACAAACCCCTCCGTGTCGGGATGAGGAAGAATCTCGGTCGTCTTCGCGATCAGCTCAGAACGCCAGAATTCCTCGGGGACGAAGTCATGTGCCTGAATCGAAGCGGTCAGCCAGATCTCCCCGACTGTTTCGATATCGGCTGGAAGCATTCTGCGTATCACGATATCTGCTCGACAGTCTTCATCCAGATCAACTGGATTTCGTCCGGAAACTCCGGATAGATGTTCCGGTGAACGGCATGGAGATGGCACCCCATTCTCTGATAGAAGCGACAGGCGGCGACGTTGTTGTTCTGCGTCTCGATCTTGAGTCGGTGACATCCTCTCCGCGCCGCCCACGACATTGCCGCATTAAAGAGAGCGCGTCCGACACCGCCGCCACGAACCGCAGGATTGACACGAATATCCCAGAGCACGGCCAGATCGATGTGTCCCTCAAGCATATCGAGTCCCGGCGTGT
>CAYWXV010000029.1:0-1274 GCA_964462535.1 uncultured Alphaproteobacteria bacterium | reverse complement strand
TCCCAGAGCACGGCCAGATCGATGTGTCCCTCAAGCATATCGAGTCCCGGCGTGTCCCAGGCGACGGCTGCATGTCCGACAACTTCGCCACGGTTCTTCGCCGAGAAGAAACCCCAGTTGGTCACATCGAATCGATCGCTCCAGGTAGATGGATGCTCCCCATGTCGATCATAGTCCTTGATACGGACATGATCCGCCGGACGAGTTTCAAGTCGAACGCTTCCATCGAAATGTTCGATCACATCCAGCACATTGGCAATCGTGAAGGCGATCGAGGTATTCCCATAGGTGGAGAGTATCTCGGATGACTCTTCTACGATCTGAATGTTCGGCGATGTACCGGCCATTGCGACTGAATTCGTGTTCGGATCCTCACGCTCTGTTCATCCGACGGAGAATTCGCTCTCCCAGATCCGCATGTCGTGGATTGTTGACCATCCCGGTTTCCAGCAGAACGGCACCGAACAGAATCGCCCAGCCAATCGCGCGTTGTCGTGTTCGCGACGGGACATCGCCATACTCCGAGAGGGCTTCGTCCCGAGCCTCATCTGTCGCGAAGAGCATCCAGATCGCTGAGAGATCGGTTGCAACATCACCCGACGTGATATCTCCCCAGTCGATGATGCCGGCTATCTGCCCGTCATCAACGAGGATGTTCTGCGGGTGAAGGTCGCCATGCAGCCACATGGGCCGAAACTCTGTCGTGGAGTCCAAGGCTGACCTCCAGTGACGACGGAGGGTGGGTGTGATCAGATCGGTGGATCTCTCCAATCGTTCCAATCGTTCCTCGACAACTGTCGCACGCGACCGCAGAGGGATTCCTCGAAAATCGTTTCGGGGGGCGTCGGGTGGCGCCGGTCGATGAAGAGAGCGGAGGAATTGTCCGAACGACCGCGCCTGGTTCGTGTTTGGCAGTGAGAGATCGGCCGGCTCTCCGGGAAGCCACGGGAGCACGCCCCAGTGACAGGGGTAGTCTGCAGCAGGAGTCCCGACTCTGAGGGGCGTGGGGACTGGGAGGGCGAGATCGGGCGCGATGATCGGAAGCCACGTCAGTTCGCGGAGGATCAGCTTTGCAGCGAGATGACGGCGTGGGAGCCGAACGGAGAGCTTGTCGCCCAGCCGGTACATCACGTTGTCCCATCCGGACCCGGCCGGCACAATTGGCAGATCGGCAAGATCAGGATGTTGCGCTTTCAGGAGTTTCGCAACCAGGTCGGCGTCTATGTGGAAGTCGGATTCGGGTGTTCCCATCACACTCTTTCATCCTTCATCCT
>CAYWXV010000028.1:0-34778 GCA_964462535.1 uncultured Alphaproteobacteria bacterium | reverse complement strand
TTTGTGTTGATTTCCCAGATTCAACGCAACGCTATCGCCATTTCTATCATCTCGCGTGGAATGTCGTCGTGGTTCGCGCCGGGTGCGACGGCTTCGTCGAATGTGAGTCGTGCCGGCTCGGTCGCAATGTTGAAAGCGCCAAAGAAACCTCCCGGGCGATTGTCGGCCAGCGCCTTCACCATTTTGAACCCAAGCCAGTTGGCTCGCAAGACATCCGTTACCGCAGCCTCCCCGCCGCGCTGAAAGTATCCCATATCAACCGCGCGGATATCGTGACGGCTGTTGCGCCGCTCCAGCGCATCGTCAAGGATCGCCTTGATCTCCTCAATGGATTTCGGATAGGCCTCGCTGACGATGATGCGTGTGTCGCGATCACGCCGCTCGATCATATCGGCGATGGCCTCGAAGTCGACCTTCTCATTTGGGCGGATGACATACTCGACACCGCTGGAGAGCCCGGCATAGAATGGGAGCCAGGCGGAGCGACGCCCCATTGAATTGATGATGTAGACACGCCGGTGGGCAGATGCCGTGTCGCGTATCCAGTCCATCATGTCGACGCTCCGATTGATCGCGGAATAGAAGCCGAGGGAGGTTGTGTAGGCGTTGGCAACGTCGTTGTCAATTGATGCGGCCGTGAAGTAGATCATCCCCGGCCGACCCGATTCCCGCAAGCGACGATCCAGATCGTGTGACGCCTGAAGGCTACCGTTGCCCCCACAGACGAAGAGGGCGTCGAAGCCATCAGCTATGAGGTTCTCGAACAACAGCTGCCGGAGCTCCTCGTTGTCACGAAGCTCAGGAACGCGAATGGTCCCAAGGATGGTTCCGCCCAACGTGCTTATGCCTGCGGTGTCAAGTGCACCAAGGCGCCTGTAGCTACGCTCCAGTAATCCCCGCCACCCATCCAGAACACCCCACACCTCAACGTCTTTGATGTGCGTCAGTGCGGAGCGCGTGACCGCGCGAAGAAACGCGTTCATCCCGGGGCAGTCACCACCACCAGTGAGGATACCGATCTTCATTTCGCACGCTCCCCACTGCGCAGATCTATCTTCGATCCGCAGTCGCGGCAGTAGACATGGGTTTGTGGATGCTTCGCGTGGTAGAAGTGCTCGCGGCCGCAGTTGGGGCATCGGACACGCCGGTTCCGCATCTTCTGTCGAACGAGCATGAGTGCAAGGAAGTGGAACATGGGGGCAGCCAGGGAACGGGAATTCGAGGTAGGATGGGAAGATACGATCAACCGGCGACGGGAAGCGACCTGCCAACAATAGCGTGTGACTTCGAATACGACTACCCGGTTGGTGACACCGGGCCCGTAAACGCGAAAGCCCCGACGTGTACGCCGGGGCCCTCGGATTTCAACCCTGCTCAGGTTGTTACTTCAGCGGGAAATACTCCATTTCGGTCGTGATCGCCTGACCAGCCGGGCTCAGAATCCAATCGATGTAGTCCTTGATTGGACCGGTCGGCTGCTGAGCCAGGTAGAAGTAGAGGTAGCGTGACAACGGGTATGCGCCGGAGATGATGTTCTCCTTCGTTGGGGGAACAGCAGTCCCCTGCTCGTTGACGAGCATCAGATCCTGCACGAGTCCCTTGGTATAGGCAGCGCCACCGTATCCAATTCCATTCTCATCCTTGCTCACTGCGTCGACGATCCCGGCCGTCCCCTGGAGTGTCTGCGTTGTCGAGGCGAAATCCTGCTTCTTCAGGACGTGCTCTTTGAAGAACTCGTACGTCCCGGAGCTGTTCTCACGACCATACAGAATGATCTTCGCGTCCTTTCCGCCGACGTCCTTCCAGTTGGTGATCTTGCCCAGATAGATGTCGCCCAGCTGCGCCATGGTGAGCTGCTTCACGGCGTTCGAAGGGTGGACGTAGATGGCTATCCCATCCCGCGCGACCGGTATCTCCACGACATCCGACCCGCTCTTGGCTTTCACCTTTTCCTTCTCATCCGGCTTCATTGTCCGGGATGCGTCGGCGATATCGGTCGTGCCGTTGATAAGGGCGGCGATTCCGGTGCCCGATCCTCCACCGCTGACCTGGATGTCGACATCCGTGTGGTCCTTGTTGAAGAGCTCGGCCCATCGCTGTGCAAGAAGGACCATTGTATCTGAGCCCTTCTGCGTAATGACTGTCTTCTTGTTGTCTTTGCTCGATGGATCTTTCTTCCCATCGCCGCAGCCCATGGCAAAGAGCGAGGCGGCCATGAGCAGCACAAATGCGTTGTTGATGATGCGGTACATACGTTCCTGACACGGATTAATGAGGCATGGACCCAGAGCCCATTGGCTTGGGACGGCGCAATGTTACCGCAAAGGAGCGGAGCGCGGATGTTACCTTCACGTAACACGCAGCTCTGTCTCTGGGGATGTCTCGAATTCCAATGAAAAACGCCCTATCGTAACGATGTCGTTACGATAGGGCGTTCACATGATGACCGCTGGGGTTTTCTAGTTTCCCCCGCCGGCGGGTGCCTGCTGCTGCGGTGCCGCGCCACCACCCGGCGCCGGCGATGGCGGGACGGGTGTTGACGGTGTCGGCTGAACCGGCGTTGGAACAGCCGTGTTACCCTGCGTCGGCAGCATCTTCCGTCCGCCGGTATCCTTCATCGTTGAGCCCAGGAACATGTTGGCGAGCAGGCATAGGGCACCGAGTGATCCGGCGAGCCACGTTGTCCCCTTGGCAAGGAAATCAAGCGTTCGACGTGAACCAAATGTCGAACCGAGTTGCGAATTCAGGTTACCGAAGGCGCCTCCGATTCCACCACCCTTGCTGGGCTGCAGGAGGACGAAGACCACCAGCACAACCGACATGAGAATTGCGATCGGTACGACGATCCAGAATATGAACATGATGCTGCTCTCTGCTTTAGAGTGTCTGCGAAAGACGGCAAAACTAGCAGAGAAAGTCCAGACAGGAAAGTAGAAAGTGGTGTCGGGGTGTGGGCTTGACGAATCCTTGATGCTAAGGGTAGTGGATTTGATGCGTGTCTTATGCCGATCGAGCGAAGTTGCAGGAAATAGGGAGTCGTACCATGACCTTCGAGCACGTCCTCAGCGGGATCGTCGCGCTGGCGCTCCTTGTCTATCTCACGTATGTCCTGTTGCGGCCTGAACGATTCTGAGTAGGTCGACGAAGCGGTCTTTCTCTACATCACACGGATGAGCCATGACGCTCAACGGCATTATTCAGATCGTCGCTTTCTTCCTGCTGGTCCTTGCTGTAACCAAACCTCTCGGACTCTTCATAACCACGGTGTTCGCGGGCGAGAGGACGTTCCTCCATCCCGTTCTTGAACCGATCGAGCGGCTTGTCTACAAGGTGTGCGGCATCGATCCGTCGCGCGAACAGCATTGGACCGGCTACACGATCGCGATGCTCCTGTTCAGTCTGGCGGGCATGCTGATGCTCTACGGGCTTCAACGACTACAGGGAGCGCTGCCGCTCAATCCACAGGGGCTTCCGGGCGTCGCCGATGACCTGGCGTTCAATACCGCGGCAAGCTTCACCACCAACACTAACTGGCAGGCCTACGGCGGTGAATCGACGCTCTCCTATCTGGTACAGATGGCGGGACTGACCGTGCAGAACTTCGTCTCGTCGGCGACCGGAATTGCTCTTGCGATCGCACTCATTCGCGCATTCTCGCGCCAGTCGACGAAGACCATCGGGAATTTCTGGGCCGATCTGGTGCGAGGAACACTCTATCTGCTGCTCCCCATCTCGATCATCGTCGCCATTGTTATGGTCTGGCAGGGAACACCGCAGAATCTGGACCCATACACACAGGTCACAACTCTCGAGGGACGGGGGCAAACGATCGCGCAGGGTCCGGTCGCGTCGCAGGAGGCAATCAAGATCCTGGGAACGAACGGTGGTGGGTTCTTCAACGCCAACTCCTCTCATCCCTACGAGAATCCGACACCCCTCACCAATGGACTGCAGCTGGTCCTGATCTTCTCGATTGGCGCGGGCCTTACCTATACGCTTGGTCGAATGGTCGGCAATCAGAAGCAAGGATGGGCCATCTTTTCGGTCATGTCGATCCTGTTCGCCATGGGGGTCGTGCTCGCCTATCATGCCGAGGCGTCCGGCAATCCCGTGTTCGAGCGGATGGGATTGGATGTGTCGGCACGCGAGACCCAGGCCGGAGGGAACATGGAGGGAAAGGAAGTGCGGTTCGGAATCGCTGCCTCGGCCCTCTATGCCACGGTTACGACCGACGCCTCCTGTGGTGCCGTCAACAGCATGCACGACAGCTTCACCCCCCTTGGCGGCCTGGTCCCGATCGTTAACATGGAACTGGGTGAAGTGATCTTCGGAGGGGTGGGGGCCGGTATGTACGGCATGCTCCTCTTCGCCATCCTCACCGTCTTCATTGCCGGCCTGATGGTCGGACGAACGCCCGAGTACCTGGGGAAGAAGATCGAAGCGGGAGAGATGAAGATGACCGTCCTTGCGCTTATCCTCGTGTTGCCGCTGAGCATCCTTGGCTTCACAGCCTTCGCCGCTGTCCATCCCGATGGACTGAAGGGACCATTGAACGCCGGCCCGCACGGCTTCAGCGAGATTCTCTACGCGTTCTCATCGGGGAGCGCGAACAACGGCAGCGCCTTCGCTGGGCTGTCGGCGAACACCCCGTTCTACAACATCACGATCGGATTGTCCGCCCTGATCGGCCGGTTCCTAGTCATCGTTCCGGCGATGGCGATCGCGGGTTCGCTTGTGCAGAAGAAACGGATCCCTTTCTCGCCCGGAACATTTCCAACCACCGGCCCCATCTGGATCGTCCTTCTGACAGGCATCATTCTCGTCGTCGGCGGCCTGACGTTCTTCCCCGCGCTTGCGCTAGGCCCTATCGTCGAACATCTGATGATGATGGCAGGGCGACTCTTCTGACGAGGACGCACGAAGAACGATGAACGTTGAGTGGCGTTTAGTGTCCGGTGCGGCAGTCATCGATGGCGGACAGTGTGTACCCGAACGACCGACCCCAGCAACCACCAATCAACAACCAGCATGCCCCGCGGAACACATCGATCCCTCTTTGCTTCATCGTTGATCCGGCAGGCGGTGCGCGACTCGTTCGCAAAGCTCGACCCGCGCTCGCTGATGCGGAATCCCGTAATGTTCGTTGTCGAAGTCGTCGCCATCGTGACGACGATGCTCTTCCTTCGCGACGTCTTCGGGTCGGGAGACGATCCCGCATTCGCCGGGCAGGTCGCCCTCTGGCTCTGGTTCACCGTCCTCTTCGCCAACTTCGCCGAAGCAATGGCCGAAGGGCGCGGCAAGGCACAGGCCGAAACGCTTCGGAGAACAAAGGCCGAAACGACGGCAAAGAAACTCCGCTCGATGGAGACAGGGGAGTTCGACGTCGTCAGCGGAACGGGGCTCCGCAAGGGGGATGTTGTTCTTGTCGAGGCCGGCGATCTGATTCCCGGTGATGGAGAGGTAATCGAGGGCGTCGCATCGGTCAACGAGTCGGCAATCACGGGCGAGTCGGCGCCGGTTATTCGCGAGAGTGGCGGCGATCGTTCGTCGGTGACGGGTGGAACTCGCGTCCTCTCCGACTGGATCAAGGTGCGGATCACATCGAATCCGGGAGAGACATTTATCGACCGGATGATCTCCCTGGTCGAGGGGGCGCGACGACAGAAGACGCCGAACGAGATAGCTCTCGGTATTCTCCTGACCGGCCTGACAATCGTCTTCCTGCTGGCGACCACAACGATCGAGTTCTTCTCGATGTACGCAGGCGCCATGATATCCATCACCATGCTGATCGCCCTTCTTGTCACGCTGATACCCACGACCATCGGCGGCCTCCTTTCGGCGATCGGGATCGCGGGCATGGACCGTCTTGTGCAGCACAATGTTCTTGCCATGAGCGGTCGCGCCGTCGAGGCGGCCGGTGATGTGGATACGCTTCTGCTGGACAAGACCGGAACGATCACTCTGGGGGATCGCATGGCCACCGAGTTCGTACCGATGCCCGGTGTGACGATCGAGGAACTTGCCGACGCCGCCCAGCTTTCCTCCCTGAGCGACGAGACGCCCGAGGGGAGATCTATCGTCGTGCTGGCGAAGGAACGGTATGGTCTGCGGGAGCGCGAGGTGAGGAGCATTGGCGCGACCTTCGTCCCCTTCACGGCGCAGACGCGCATGAGCGGTGTCGACATCGACGGCGTTCAGATCCGCAAGGGAGCATCCGACGCGATCCTCTCCCATGTGGCAGGACGGAGCGGTGGCAGGAGCACCCCTCCGCAGGAGTTGCACTTCAGTGTCCAGGCAATCGCGCGCGAGGGAGGGACGCCGCTTGTCGTCGCGGCGGATGACCGTCTCCTTGGCGTGATTCATCTGAAGGATATCGTCAAGGGAGGGATACGGGAACGATTCGCGCAGCTTCGTCGCATGGGGATCCGGACGATCATGATCACCGGGGACAACCCGGTAACCGCGGCGGCAATCGCCGCGGAGGCAGGCGTGGACGACTTCCTGGCACAGGCGACACCGGAGAACAAACTGGATCTCATCCGGAAGGAACAGGCGACCGGAAAACTGGTTGCGATGTGCGGCGACGGAACGAACGACGCTCCGGCTCTTGCGCAGGCAGATGTCGGCGTCGCGATGAACACGGGAACCTCCGCCGCGAAGGAAGCCGGGAATATGGTCGACCTCGATTCGAATCCAACGAAGCTGATCGAGATCGTGGAGATCGGGAAGCAGCTTCTGATCACGCGCGGTTCGCTGACTACGTTCAGCATCGCCAACGACGTGGCGAAGTACTTCGCGATCATCCCCGCCATGTTCACGGCCACGTATCCCGAGCTTGGGGCATTGAACGTCATGAAGCTCGCAACGCCGCAGACAGCCATCTTGTCGGCCGTGATCTTCAATGCCCTGATCATCATTGCACTGATTCCCCTTGCGCTTCGAGGGATTTCGTTCAGACCGCTCGGAGCGGTCGGTATCCTTCGCCGCAACCTTCTGATCTACGGCGTCGGCGGAATCCTTCTGCCGTTCATCGGTATCAAGCTGATCGACATGATTGTCGTGTTGTTCTATCGATAAAGGTAAAGGCCCGTGATCGGCACCCCGTTGGATCCATCAGCAACCAGCAACCGCCATGCGTGAGCATCTTCGTCCCGCAGTCCTGATGATCGTGGCAATGACGATCCTGACCGGTCTTGTCTATCCGCTGGGGGTCACGGGCATCGCCCACCTTCTGTTCCCATACAGAGCGGAAGGGAGCCTGATTCGATTCGCAGATTCTGTGGTCGGATCCGAATTGATCGGACAGAACTTCTCGACGCCGGGGTATTTTCACCCTCGCCCCTCGGCGGCTGGATCGGGGTACGACGCCGGCTCGTCGTCGGGATCGAATCTCGGCCCAACGAGCAGGGTCCTTGTCGATCGTGTCGACAGCATGAGGAAAGCCCTTGCCGCGACCAACCCGCCGACCCCCGTTCCGATCGAGCTGGTGACGACATCCGCCAGCGGCCTCGATCCACACATCTCGCCGGCGGCGGCCGAATTTCAAATCCCACGCGTCGCGCTCGAACGGGGAATGGACCAGAGAGACTTGCGGGAAATCGTGACGCGCCACATCGAGGGGCGCGACCTGGGCTTTCTAGGCGAGCCACGGATCAACGTCCTCCTCCTCAATCTCGACCTCGATGGCAAGCTTCGAGAGAGATGACCGACGATCGCCGACCTCATCCTGACGCGCTCCTGGCGACGGCCTCGAAGGAGGGGCAGGGCCGGCTGAAGGTCTTTCTGGGCGCCGCTCCCGGCGTCGGAAAGACCTACGCCATGCTGGAGGCGGCCCGCGTCAAGGCGATGAGCGGAACGCCGGTGCTGGTCGGCGTGGTCGAGACGCATGGTCGAACGGAGACTACGGAACTCCTCCTCGGCCTTGATATCGTCCCACGACGGAAGATCGAATATCATGGCACGCTCCTGGAAGAACTCGATGTCGACGCGATCCTGGCACGTCGACCGCAGCTGGTTCTTGTCGACGAGCTGGCACACACCAACGCCCCGGGAAGCCGGCATCTCAAACGCTATCTCGATGTCGAGGAATTGCTCGAGGCCGGGATCGACGTCTACACCACACTCAACATTCAGCATCTGGAAAGCCTGAACGACGCCGTCGCCCAGATCACGGGAGTTCGGGTGCGCGAGACGGTGCCCGACAGGATTCTTGCGCGGGCGGACGAGGTGGAACTGGTCGATTTATCAGTAGAGGATCTGCTGGAGAGGTTGCGAGAGGGGAAGGTCTACGTTCCCGACCTGGCGGAGCGGGCGATCCGAAGCTACTTCCGGCCGGGGAACCTTGCGGCTCTTCGACAGCTTGCGCTGCGCCAGGCGGCCGAACAGGTCGATGACGAGATGCACACCTACATGCGGGCGCACGCAATCCCCGGACCATGGCCGGCGACCGAGCGATTGATGGTGAGTATAGGCCCAAGCCCGCTCTCGCGCCGTCTTGTCCGCGCATGTCGTCGCAGAGCGGAACGGCGTCACGCGGAATGGATCGCGGTCTATGTCGAGACCCCGAGACATCATCGGATGTCGGAGGAGGATCGTGACCGTGTCGCCGCGACGATTCGTCTGGCGGAGGAGCTTGGCGGCGAGGTAGCCGTGATCCCGGGAACCAGCGTGGCCGAAGAGCTTCTCGAACTTGCGCGGAGGCAGAACGTCACCGAGATCGTCGTCGGCAAATCGCTGAGGCCCTGGTGGTTCGAACTGATGCGCGGTTCGATCGTCCGCGACCTGATCCGGCAGAGCGGCGCGATCGATGTCCATGTGATCACCGCCACCGAGGATGACAGAGCGCCTGAGTCGCCGACGGTGCATCATGAGGAGAGGAAGAGATGGGGGGACGATTACGTCGTGCCGGCCGTCGCGGTCGCCGCGTCCGGAATCGTCGCTGCCCTGCTTCGGTCCGTTATCTCGCTCCCCAACCTCTCGATGGTCTTTCTGGCCGCTGTTCTCATCAGCGCCGTGACACAGGGGCTGCGCGCCTCGATCTTCGCTTCCATTCTTGGCGTTCTGGTATACGATTTCTTCTTCGTTCCCCCCTATTTCACCTTCACGATCAGCAGCCCCCAGGATGTTCTGGCGCTGGCCGTCTATCTGATCGTTGCCGTGCTTACTAGCAATCTGGCGGGACGAATCAGGGACCAGGCGACCGGATCGCGCCGTCGAGAACAACAGACATCCGCGCTCTATTCCATGAGCCGCGCCATCGCCGCCGCCCGGGGATTGCAGGAGCTTCTGGACGCCGTGGTCGCGCAGTTCGCTCATACGCTTGATGCCGCGGTTGCCATTCTTCTTCCCGACGATGAAGGCCTTGGAGTCAGGGCTGTTCACCCGATCGGTCTTGTTCTATCCGAGGCCGAACGTGGGGCGGCGACATGGGCATGGGGGCACGACACACCCGCGGGCCGGGGGACCGACACCCTCCCGGGCGAACGGTGGCTCTATCTTCCGCTCCGAACGGCGAACGCTGTCGTCGGCATCCTGGCTCTCGGATTCAAAGGGTCGGGATGGCAGTCACCCGACACGCGTCGCTTGATGGAGGCCCTCTCCGATCAGGTGGCCGTCGCCATCGAACGCTCGCGACTGATGGGCGATATCGAACAGGCCCGACTTGTCGCCGAGCGGGAACGCCTTCAGGCCATCCTCCTCTCCTCGATCTCCCACGATCTGCGCACCCCGCTGGCGTCGATCATCGGCGCCGTCTCGGTTCTGGAGGGGGACAACGGGCTCGACATCGAGGGGAGGAAGGAACTTCTCACGACTATTCGCGAAGAGGCCGAGCGGCTGAACAGGTTCGTCGAGAACCTGCTTGACACTATGAGGATCGAGTCGGGGGCGCTACGACTGAACAGGGACTGGATTGAGCTGGCAGATGTCGTGGGGACTGCGATCGCCCGCCTTGCCGGACCCCTCGCAACTCACACGCTTGATGTCGAGATCGACGAAGGACTGCCGCTCCTCAATCTGGACTTCGTGTTGATCGAGCAGGTCCTAGTCAACCTGTTGGATAACGCGGCAAAGTATTCCGAGTCTGGATCGCCCATTCGCCTCAGCGTCCGGCGAAACGGTGCCGCCGTGACGGTCGATGTCGTCGACGAGGGGATCGGTATTCCACGAAATGAACAGGAGATGATCTTCGATCGATTCTATCGTGTTCAGGGGGGAGATGGAAGAGAAGCGGGTACCGGGCTGGGTCTGGCGATCTGCAGGGGGATCATTGAGGAACACGGCGGGACGATTGGCGTGGTGAGTCCCGGGCCATCGGGGCGCGGATCGCTCTTCACCGTCTCTCTTCCGGTCGCCCCAGATACCCCGGTCATTCGTCCCCATGAGGATTATCGTCATGAATGAGCCATTGCTTCGTGTCCTCGTCATCGATGACGAACCCCAGATACGGAGGCTGCTTCGCACAACATTGAAACCGAACGGATATACGATCATCGAGGCTCCGACGGGGGAGGAAGGGCTGGTGCGGGCCGGGATGGAACATCCGGATCTGGTACTTCTGGATCTGGGTCTACCCGACATCGACGGCATCGAGGTTCTTCGACGCATCCGCGAATGGTCGCGTGTTCCCGTCATTGTCCTTTCGGTGCGCGGCGGAGAACGGGACAAGATTCAGGCGCTCGATTTTGGCGCCGACGATTATCTAGCGAAGCCGTTCGGAATAGGCGAGTTGATGGCAAGGATGAGGGCCGCACGAAGACATGCGCTGCGTGGGGAGAGAGACGAGCCTCTTTTCGAATCAGGGGGTCTGGCGGTCGATTTAGCGCGTCGCCTGGTGCGAGCAGATGGGAGAGAGGTGCGGCTAACACCGAAGGAATACGATCTGCTGCATGTCCTGGTCGCCAATGCCGGCAAGGTTGTCACGCATGGCTATCTTCTTCGCGAGGTCTGGGGCCCCGCCTACACCGGACAGACGCACTATCTCCGAGTCTACATTGGAACTCTTCGGGGGAAGATCGAGCGGGATACCACGCGTCCACGCCACATTATTACCGAACCCGGAGTAGGTTACCGCCTGATCGATCATCGTCCATGAACTCCTACTCCACCGGGACTTCGATCTGCGCAAGAAGCAGGCCGTCGGGGCCGGTTCGGTCCCGGTACTCAAGGCGAAGCACTCCTGCCTCGAGCGACAGCCCTTCCGGCAACTGCATGGGGATGCGAAGGAATCGCAGGCGGTTTGGTGTGTAAAGCGCAATTCCCCGCGCTGATCCGACCAGCACCGGGCTCCCCCCATTCTTCACGTACCAGATCGAGACGTCGCCGTACGTCGACGCCGTTCCGGTGCGCTCGAGTCGCGCGGAGGCCACCGCCTGGGTCATTCCCTGACCAATCGGTACCAGGTCGACGTTCAGGTAGGAGACAGAGACGGCCGCGGTCAATGGGCCCTGCCGGACGAGTATTGGGACCGCCACGCCGTATCCGGGATCGTCCTCATCATCAGGGTTAGGGACACGTCTGCCACGCCTGGCCAGCCGTATCACAAGATGCGATCGATATTCACCAACTCCACGATCGCCTCGCGCGCACGTCACCTTGATCGTTCCATCACCATTCGGCGGTATGACAAGCTCCTTCGGTGAGAACTTGAGGAACCCATCCGCAAACATCTGCCCCGAATCTGGCTCCGACAATTCCTCGAACGTCCCCGTGTCACTCATCCGGTAGTTGGTGATGTAGAGCTCGTAGGAAAGGGTGTCGATTCCACGGTTCTTCAACGACAGAGTCTCCGTTCCCCTTGCGCCATCGGTGAAGATCAACCGTGTAGGTGTGATCAACAGCTCCTCCGGCGTCTGTCCCTCAGCGGTCGAAACGTCAACAACAAGCGCCGCCAGCATGACGGTCGCGATGACAATGGCACGAGTCATTCTCAGTGATGGAAAGTCGATGTTCCGGGGAGTGCAAGGGGAGAAGGGGGGCATGATACGGAACGGCGCCCGCATGGGCAAGGGACCGGCACCGATAGGCGAGAGCTCCTGAAGCAGGATAGTCGTACACGCGATGCCCCTTTGATGTTGTGCCGGATTCCGTAACAGCTAGTCGTTGGACGTGGATGATCTGGGACATCCAACGTTCTCTATTTTCCCGCCATGTCCAAGTCACCTGTTGCCGATCGCGTTCACTGGCTGCGCGAGCAGATCAACGAACACAACTACAACTACTACGTCCTGAGTGCTCCGACAATTGCCGATCGAGAGTTTGACGCTCTTCTGGCAGAGTTGGAGCGACTCGAGTCGGAGTACCCGGACCTCGCGACGGACGACTCGCCCACGCGGCGGGTAGGTTCGGATCTCACCAGTGGGTTCCCGACCGTCACACACCGCCGACCCATGCTCTCTCTGGCAAACACGTATAGTGAGGCCGAGGTAAGGGAGTTCGATCGCCGCGTGCGTGAGAATCTTGACGAAGGGACATACTCATACGTGGCCGAACTGAAGATCGATGGCGTCGCCGTCAGTCTCGTCTACGAGCATGGCAGACTCGTTCGCGGTGTGACCCGAGGCAACGGGGAGCAGGGTGATGAAATCACGCCAAACGTCAGGACGATCCGTTCGCTCCCACTTCGTGTGCGTGATGTGAAGCTTCGTGGGATCTCGCTGGAGAATTTCGAAGTGCGGGGTGAAGTGTTCATGAACAAGAAGGACTTCGAGGCGATGAACGCCGAGAGGGAACTGGCGGGAGAAAAGACATTTGCCAACCCGCGGAACTCAACGGCAGGCACGCTGAAGCTTCTGGACCCACGTATCGTCGCGACACGCCCGCTGAACGTCTTCGTGTATTACCTGTTTATCGACGATGTCGCGCTGAACGCACACGGGGATAACCTGGAACTGCTCCGCGCGCTAGGACTTCCCGTTAATCCGAACTGGCGTCGATGCAGCACGATCGACGACGTGCTTGCATACTGTGCAGAATGGGAGAGAAAGCGGGACGGGTTGCCGTACGAAATCGATGGCGTCGTTGTAAAGGTCGATTCGATCGCACAGCAGGACGAGCTTGGCACGATTGCCAAGGCGCCCCGGTGGGCGATGGCCTACAAGTTCGAAGCGAGAACTGCCCGCACCGTTCTCAACGACATCACACTGCAGGTCGGGCGACTGGGGACGGTCACGCCCGTGGCCAATCTCGATCCGGTGCTATTGGCGGGATCAACGATCCGACATGCGACGCTCCACAACGGCGACTTCATTGCCGAGAAGGACATCCGTATCGGTGACACGGTGGTTATTCAAAAGGGGGGCGACGTCATTCCCAAAGT
This sequence comes from uncultured Alphaproteobacteria bacterium, assembly GCA_964462535.1. GTDB lineage: Bacteria > Bacteroidota > Ignavibacteria > OLB7 > OLB7 > CAYWXV01. The sequence goes on along the minus strand of CAYWXV010000028.1, from coordinate 21,460 downwards.
CGATGAGGTGGTCCTGGAGAAGCGCAAGGAGGATGCCGTTCCGTGGACCTTCCCCGAACTCTGCCCTTGTCCATTGAAAACGCGCTTGCACCGCCCTGAAGGAGAAGCCAACACATACTGCGAGCATGCCGAGTGCCCCTGGCAGATTCGCGGACGAATTGAACACTTTGCCTCTCGAGCCGCAATGGACATTGATGGGATGGGGGAGCGGGTGGTCGATCAGCTTGTGGAGCTGGGTTGGTTGTCGAATGTCGCAGATATCTACGACCTGAAGAATCGTCGGGACGACATGGCGGCATTGGAACGATGGGGGGAGCGATCAGCGGACAACCTTCTGGACGGCATTGAGCGGAGCAAATCGCAACCATGGTGGCGCGTACTGTTCGCAATCGGGATTCGTCACGTTGGCTCGACCGTTGCACGCACGCTCGCTGCCGACTTCAACACCGTTGATGCACTCATGGGGGCGAATGAGGACCAGCTGATGGAGGTGGAGGATATTGGTCCCCGTATTGCTGAATCGGTCGTTCGCTTCTTCTCGGACGGGGGTAATCGTGACCTGGTCGAGCGATTGCGCGCAGCGGGGCTCACTATGACCGGCGAGAAGCGGATAAGAATTGAAGCTGGAGCGAATCCGATTGCCGGGAAGACGTTCGTGCTTACCGGAACGCTTCCGACGCTCTCTCGTGCCGAGGCATCGGAAATGATTGAAGCACGTGGCGGGAAAGTGGCCTCCAGCGTATCGAAAAAAACAGACTATGTTCTGGCCGGCGCCGAGGCAGGATCGAAGTTAGACAAGGCGAACGCATTGGGTGTCGCAGTGATCGACGAGGCCGCGTTTCGCTCCATGCTCGAATAGTAGGCATCACTGTCCACGCGACGCGTCGCACGCGCGCCATCTGCGAAGGGGCGACGCCTACGTAACCCCTGGCATCCCTTCTGCGCAACTTGTAGCTCTCCCAATCAACGCTCAGCATTCCTTGTCTCGAACTCCCTATACACTGGAACGACCGGTCATCACGTGGACCTTCCTGTCGCCGTGGCTGGTGACACTGCTCCTGTTCTGGCTGTACCCCCTTGGGCGGTCGTTCTATCTCTCGTTCACCGAGTACAACACCCTCAGCAACACCTCAACGTGGATAGGGCTTGGCAACTATGTGCGAATGTTCGACGATCCGGTCTTCTGGACCGCGCTGATCAACACGCTGATCTTCGTCGTCGGTACTATACCGTTCACTACCGTTGCCGCGATGGCTCTTGCCATCATGCTCGAACGGAACATGGCATGGAAGAGCATCTACCGGGCCGGTTACTTCATTCCTTCGGTTACCTCGATCGTCGTTCTCTCGCTTGTCTTTACGAACCTCTACGCCCACGATGGGTACATCAACGGGTTGCTGAGCATGATTGGTGCGAGTTATCCGAAGGAGGGTTGGCTTGGGAACATATCGACCGCGCTACCGGCCGTCATGGCAATGGATGTATGGATTGCCATTGGATACTACGTCGTGCTCTTCGTGGCGGCGTTGCAGACCATCCCGCGCGACCTGTACGAAGCCGCAGAACTGGACGGAGCGTCGGCCTGGGGACAGTTTGTTTCGGTGACTCTCCCTGGACTCCGTCCAATGCTTCTGTTCGTCATCGTAATCAACACTATCCGCTCGTTCCAGGTCTTCACAGAGGTCTACGTCATGACACGCGGCGGACCTTTGAACGCCACCACCACGCTCGTCTATCAGATCTACGAAAACGCGTTCGTCAGGAGCGACACCATGGGGTATGCCTCGGCGATCGCCTATGTCACGTTTGTGCTGATCCTGGCCGTCTCCCTCGTACAGTTTCGTCTGTTGAGGCGCAGCTAGCAACTCGTAACATCCTTCCCTCTTGACCTGGCGCCTCCCCCACACTATTTTTGCGCCCACTTCGTTTTAGCACTCACCGCGAACGAGTGCTAAGAAGACATTGAGAATCGCTGATTTTTTCGAGAAATACATTATCCCACCAAAATCTCAGGAGATAGCACAATGAATCTGACTCCGCTTCATGACCGCGTGATCGTCAAGCCGGCCGCCGCAGAGGAGACGACGAAGGGGGGCCTCATCATTCCGGACACCGTCAAGGAGAAGCCGCAGCGAGGCGAGATCGTTGCTATTGGTACGGGCAAGATCGCAGAAGACGGGAAGGTCGTTCCCCTGACAGTCAAGGTGGGCGACAGTGTTCTATATGGCAAGTATTCGGGCACCGAGGTATCAATCGAAGGTGAGGACCTCCTGATCATGCGGGAGTCGGACATCTTCGCAATCTGGCAGTAATTCAGAGGCCTGATGGCTCTGCGGACGGGGGCGCACCCCCAGCGAATGATCACTTTCAACAACAGGAAATAGAAATATCATGGCAGCAAAGCTCATTCATTTCGATAGTGAGGCACGCGCCGCTTTGAAGCGCGGTGTCGATCAGCTTGCAAACGCGGTAAAGGTGACGCTGGGCCCGAAGGGGCGCAACGTGGTCATCGACAAGAAGTTCGGTGCACCGACGGTGACAAAGGACGGTGTTTCGGTCGCCAAGGAGATCGAGCTTGAGGATCCGATTGAGAACATGGGTGCCCAGATGGTCCGCGAGGTCGCCTCGAAGACGAGCGACGTGGCTGGCGACGGCACCACGACAGCGACCGTTCTGGCACAGGCCATCGTCCGCGAGGGTCTGAAGAACGTGACCGCCGGTGCCAATCCGATGGACCTGAAGCGGGGTATTGACCTTGCCGTGACGAGAATCGTTGCCGGGCTCCAGGAAATCGCACGAGATGTCGAGGGGAGCAAGGAGATTGCTCAGGTCGGGACCATTTCAGCCAACAACGACCCGACAATCGGCCAGCTCATCGCCGAGGCGATGGAGAAGGTCGGCAAGGATGGCGTTATTACCGTTGAGGAGGCCCGTGGCACCGAGACGACCATGGATGTGGTTGAGGGCATGCAGTTCGATCGCGGTTACCTCTCACCATACTTCGTCACCGATCCGGACACGATGGAGGTGGCCCTTGAGACCCCATACATCCTGATCCACGACAAGAAGATCAGCTCGATGAAGGACCTCCTCCCGATTCTGGAGAAGGTTGCGCAGGCCGGTCGCTCGGTCCTGATCATTGCTGAGGACATCGAAGGGGAGGCTTTGGCAACGCTCGTCGTCAACAAGCTGCGTGGCACGCTCCGCGTCGCCGCCGTAAAGGCTCCGGGCTTTGGTGATCGCCGGAAGGCAATGCTGGAGGATATCGCCACGCTGACCGGTGGCACGGTGATCAGCGAAGAGAAGGGTTACAAGCTTGACGGCGCCACGATTGACTACCTCGGCACAGCCAAGCGGATCAACATTGACAAGGACAACACCACCATCATCGAAGGTGCCGGCTCGCAGGACGACATCAAGCGCCGGATCAACGAGATCAAGGGGCAGATCGAGAAGACGACCTCCGATTACGATCGCGAGAAGCTTCAGGAGCGTCTGGCCAAGCTTTCAGGTGGAGTTGCCGTGATCAAGATCGGTGCCGCTACCGAGGTCGAGATGAAGGAGAAGAAGGCCCGCGTTGAGGATGCGCTTCATGCAACCCGCGCCGCCGTCGAAGAGGGAATCGTTCCCGGTGGCGGCGTTGCCTACCTCCGTGCAGTCACGAAGCTGGACGGCCTGACCGGAGAGAACGAGGACCAGAACATTGGCGTCAACATCATTCGTCGAGCCGTCGAAGAGCCGATTCGTCAGATCGTGCAGAATGCCGGTCTCGAGGGTTCGGTGATTGTTGCCCGTGTCAAGGAGGGAACGGGGGACTTTGGCTACAACGCCTACTCGGACGAGTATATCAACCTGCTCGAGGCAGGCGTTATCGATCCGACCAAGGTGAGCCGTGTTGCCCTCGAGAACGCCGCCTCTGTCGCCGGTTTGCTTATCACGACGGAGTCGACGATCGTGGAGAAGAAGGAAGAAGCCCCGGCCGTCCCGCACAATCATGGCGGCGGCATGGGAGACATGTACTAGAATCTGATCGACATTGCCGACGCGCCCGCTCCGGTTTCGAAGCCGGGGCGGGCGCGTTCTTTTTGCGGAAAGTGTGTGGCGGGGGTTGATTCTTGTTTGATAAATGTGTTCTTTTGTAGCTCTAACAGGGGGTGAGAGGTTCACTGTGTGATCCTCGGTCCAGCATCTTCCTGCCATGAACAAAACGAGGTCCCAACTATGAAGCGATCCAACCGTTTGCAGCGGCGGATCGTCCGCCTGTTTCTACTCCCCCTCGTTCTCCCTATTCTCCCATTGTTGACCCCAGTTCTGTACGGTCAGCCTATCTCGCAACAGGATCCCTACTACAAACTTCCTCCAGCGGCGATCGGATACGACGGTTCGTACCTGGTTGTCCAGGACTACGCGTCGATTCATCGCGTAGAACTCAGCCCGGGAGCGACTCCGACGCTTGGCCAGGAGCTGTCGTTGCCGGCCGGAATTACTGCCGTCTGGTGCCTTCAGGCCCCCGCCCCGCAGACTGATCCCAGTCGCATTGTTGCTCTTGCCTCACGCACCGATGGAGCCACCGATCACTACTGCCTTCTTCGAAGCGTTGACTTCGGAACAACGTGGGAGGTTGTCACATCGAACGCCCTCTCCGATGCCGCGTTCGACGTCGTCGGCGACTACTGGCGTGCTCCGCTGCGGTGCATGCAGTGGCTACCGGACGGCACGCATGGGTGGATCTGGGGAAGCGCTGGCGTTGTCCGCACCAGCAACGGTGGCGACACCTGGGAAGTCGCGTACCGATCGCCAGTTGATGGCGACGCCGATTTGAAGAACGACGAGCGCGTGAACGCGGTTGGCTTCCGCGATCCAGACAACGGAATTGCATCCCTCGGCAACTACTACGCCCAGAAGCTCTACCAGACGACTGACGGGGGAAAGACCTGGAACTACGTCTTCCTGGCTCTTGGTCAGAACAAGGCTATCCAGATTTCATGGGCCGGGAACGAATGGCGCATTCTGTCGGCGGATCCGTTCAAGCCGCTGGATCAGGAGCCGAACACGATTCTTCATTTCTCGTCATCGGGCCAGCAGTGGGCCATGCGCACGCCTCCAATCGGGACGCACCAGACCGAGATGAGCAGAATACACTGGATCGGAGAGAAAGGGGGCGTAATGGTTCTCAGGAGCGGTGAAGTGTGGAAGACGGCCGACGGTGGACGGACGTGGCAACAAGTTCGATCGAAGGATCCGGACTACCCGATTGAGTTCGCGTACTTCCCTGGAACCAAGGGATTCGGTTCAAGCCTGGTCTTCGAAGATCAGGGGGACGACGTGTCGATTTTCGAGGTCAGTACCGAGCGCCCCGACGGCCAGATCTATCGATTGAACTCGTGGGAGATTCGAGCGGTTGCCTCAGCCCCGCCAGTCTCTCAACGCCTGGCCACCGGACTTAAGCTCAAGGTCTATCCGAACCCGGCAGCAGTCTCCGCCGAGGCGGTGTTTCAGCTGGCGCGGCCAGGGCGCATACGTCTGTCGCTGATTGATGCTCGCGGCGACGAGGTGCAGCAGATCGATGCAGGCCTGATGGGTTCTGGTGAACAGCATATCATGCTTGACCTGAACGGGTTGCCATCCGGTCCATATCGGTATATCCTCGAAGTGGATAAGGAGCGTGCGGCCGGGGATCTGATCGTCACACGATAGGGTGAATGGTCGATTACTTCAAACGCCCGGGCGTGGGCTTCACGTCCGGGCGTTTTGCATAACTCCGCCGGATCCCTACCAGACCCACGTCGCCGAGACAACGGGAACGATGCCGACGTCTCCACGTTCTCCATCCAGTCCCAGGTCCAGGCCAATTCCGGCGTCCACGGCAAATCGTCGGTCAAAGTACCGGACTACGATATCCATTGGTTGATAGTCCGACCCCTCCAGAATCATCGCCTCCGCAGCGACTTTCCAGTGATATCCGATTCGGTAATCCCCGCCGACGCCAATGGCGAGGGCCTCACGATTGAACGGAGCGACGATCGTGTCGAGCGGTGTGTGATGTCTCCATGAATAACCTATCGCCAGCGTGCCACGCTCATCGTCGTCGCCGATGCTAGCTGTCACGTACGGTGACCCCACAAGGATCTCCGATGCCTCGCTGCGGCTGTAGCTCCCTTGGGCTCCAATCGCCACGCGCGTGTACCCGTCGCGAACAACCTCGTATCGGCCGCCGGCGGTCGCGACGACATTTCGGTCAACGAACGACGGAATGTAGGCCCCCCCGGCCAGCAAGGTGAGTCGGTCGGTTGCGCCATATCCCACGAGCCACCCTGCTACTTCATAGTTGGAAAGAAGTACGCGACCCTCGTCAATTGCTCGCGCGGTTGGAAGCAGCAGCACGCGGTGCGTCGTCGGGTCCGTCAGCGGAGGATCCTGCGCATCGATGGGGAACGAGGGTGCGTTCGTCACGGTGTGCTCAGCCACAGGCAGTTCGGGCGGCGCCGACGGAATAGGTCTTGCAGCCAGAATATCTGGCGTCGGTTTCGGCGGCGGAGGCGGGGGGGTCGGTCTTGGCACCGGGCGCGGCACCGGCCGTGGCGTCGGCGTGGGAGTTGGCCTGGGCGTGGGTCGTGGCGTCGGTCTTGGGGTAGGCGTCGGCCGTGGTGTGGGCCGGGTTGGCGAGACAACGTTCACGTATGCCGTGTCCGCCACAATGAACGTCGATTGTCCTCCGGCCGGGTAAGCGCGGCGCACGTAGACGAGTATCGGCATCTTCACCCGGCCGGGCTTCGTCGCCTTGAAACAGACGTCGTAGAGATACGATCCGGATCGAGGGACGCGAGTCGGGGGGGCGCCGTCTCCTCTGTACCGCACGGTGAACTGAGGCGAGGGACTGACGATCTTGTCGATGATGTGGTCTGTCCCGGGGGCATCGACTCGAAACGTGTGGCACGCCGTCGCCCCCATAAGTACCGTCCCGAAATCTTCATAATAGACTCGCCATGGATCCCGGAGCCCAATCTCTGTCGTTCTGGACGACCCATCACATTCCGTGATGCGGAGGGGGATGGAGAACGTCTGTGTAATCCCCTTCACATAGATGAGCATTCTCGCTGTCTTTCCACATCTCGGCGCTGCTGGCGCGGTGATGATTCGATACAGCGACGTATTCGTCCCAGTCACGACCGGAACCCACCGCCGACCGCGCAACATCTCCACACGTTGAATACCGGACGAGGCGGTGATGGTGATCTCATTCATTCCTCCATACAATACTGGAGGATAGAGTCGAACCTGTGCTGAAACGGACGGGGCAGTGAGGATGGCGAGTAAGAGCAGCAACCCAGTGCCTGCGGCTCGGGACCTTGTATGTGATCGTTCCGAAATACGAGTCATCCGTAGCGCGTTTGGCGAAATGTAGGAAGATTCTTCTCCCTGCCGGGAGCATTATCCCCTCAGAACGAATATCCCAACGCGAGAAATGCACCACCAAGTGCCAATGAGTTCTTGCCCCCCAGACGAATCGTGTAGTTGCCGCTGACGAGTATGCTGTTTGTGATGTTGACGTACGCTCCGGCATTGAGAGCAATGAAGAACTCTCGATCAATTGTGGCGAATCGTCCGGTGCCCCCGTCGATGCGGCTCACCTGTTCCGGCGTCCCCGAGGCTCCTGAGTAGAACGGTAGGAGGGGCTGGGTGACATCGGCGAGTGGAATCACGCCATCGAATCCCACGTGTATGCCCGTCCCCTCTACACGCGTCAGTATTCCGCTCAGCGAAAACTGGAATTCGTCCACCGGTTCTTCATCCCTCCAGTTGTATGCAGCTCTTCCCTTCAACAGGATTGGTTCGGTCCAAAGGCTGACATTCGCGCCGGCCGTCGCCTGAAAGAAGCCGTCACTCAGAAACGATGGGTGGTTCGGATCGTCGTAGATGCCACGATGAAAACCCGGTGGGATCTTCAACATTGCATCTCCCGAGGCGTTGAAAATGTCCCCTCTGATCAACTGGTAGGTGCCGCCAATCCCGACATACGACGGTGCAAAAATCGATCTGTCGGGAAACCGCTTTTTGCTCGTGAGCGACAGGTACGCTAGCGGCAGCTCGACGTTCAATTCGAGGTCGGTGGCCAGCCCATATCGGAACGTGGTTCCGAACAACACAGCCGAGAATCTTGTGACGTTGGTATCGAATCGGCGAAGATCACCGTTGATGTCGTAGAAATGGTCAGCGGACAACGAGCCTCCGTACACTATCAACGAACCCTTTCCAGGAGCAAGAACGACGGGATCTCCGGCCTGAAGGACTCCTGCGCTCGATAGCAATGCAAGTACGACAAGGGTGACGGAGAGGCTCGTGGAAACCTGCATCGAAGTAGTAGGGAAGGAAGGTGGGAGAAACGGGGACCGGCTTCGCTCAGAAGCCGGTCTCGATACCGTAGTAGATGCCGTAGTTGCCGCCGGTGTTGTTGTCGCGGTCGGTCAGGTTGTACAAGCCCGATCCACCGACACCGAGCGTCAACGTAATGTTCCGGTTAGAGGTAGGTGTGTAGGCCGCATAGGCCCGGACTCCACCCACAACGGCGTTGTCAGCACCTCCAAACGTCACGCGACCACACAAATCCCACGACGAATTAATGCGGAGACGCCGGTCGTAGAAGACGCCCCCGTACGTGATCTGCTGCTCGTATTGCCGGTCGACGAGGGTAGCCCCCTGCCGCTGTGCCTGCCCTCCCGGATCGTCTTTGATCTTTCCACCAGATTCTGGCGTGCCAAGACTCTGCTTTGCAAATCCGCCATTTCCAGACGTTGCCGGTACACGTTCCTGACGCTCGAAGGCGGAGGCTCCCATCTCGAGTCCAATGCGGTCGTGCGTGTTGACCCCAAACGAGAAGTAGTACGAATTCTGGAGCAGGGCCGTCAGCGAGGTTAGCTCAGCGACCTGACCGCTACCCACAACCACACCGATGGCGAGCCGGCGATATCGGTCCTTCTGATCGTCCGCTCGCTCGGACCGCACCGGAACGATCGAGGGACCGGTCGCCTCTCCAATCGGCATGGAGGCGGCTGAGGGCTGTACCTCGCGGGCCAGTCTGGAGGCACCGAAATCCTCTCCGAGAGAAGCAATATCTGAACGGAGCGATCGTGACGGCGCCATTGCGAGAGCGTTCGGATCGTCGACCGATGGTACCGAGACATCCCGACGATTGTCGTTCCGTTGATCGTCCTGCGAACCAACTGCCACCGTCTGCGGCACGTCTGACACCAACGTCGTCGTGCTCGTCGGCGTTGTAGATCGGCCGTCAGATGAGGCGCGCCGTGGCGTTGTGGGCAGGCCGGGAGCAGTTGAGCCGCGATAGAGCAATGCGATACTGCTGGCCGCCTCGGCGCGTGGCGTGATGGAAGCCTGCGATTGATTGATTGAAATCGTTGGCGTCAGTGCGACTCCGACAGCCAGGCACACCGCTACAAACGATCCCGCAGCAACGCGCAAGGGGGCAAGCCAGCCGCGCCGCTTCTCTTGGGGTTCTGCGATCATCCGATCGCTGAATTCGGCAGCGAATGCTCCGGCAACGCTCAGCCGAACCTGTTCGACGAGCATGGCGGGGGGTGACAGCGTCAGGGCATCGTCGTGGAGCGCCGACCGAACCTCCAGTGTCTGAAGAAGCTCGCTTCGGTACTCGGGAAAACGATCGATCAGGCTTTGGAAACGATCCAATTCCCGTTCAGACAGCGTTCCGTCGAGATATCCCCTGAGAAGTGATTCGAAATCCATTGTTCTATTAGCCGAGATCGTGAACGACAGGATGGAGAAGGGTACGGAGTAGCTTCCGGGCGCGGAAGATCCTGATCTTCACCGTCGCGATCGAAACACCAATGATATCGGCGATCTCCTGGTATGAATAACCGTCGTATTCGTAAAGAACCAGCGCTTCACGGTGGTCTATGGGCAGCTGGTTGAGTGCGGCAACGATGTGGTCGTGAAGGACGACGTCGTGCATGCGGGGGGTGGATGAATTCGCCGAGGAGGTCTCGAACGGTACGGTCATCTTCTTGTTGCGCCGCATGTTGAGACAAACGTTGCGCACAATCGTGAAGAACCAGACCATGAAGTTCCGACCGTCGTAGCTCTGGCGGTGTTCGTACACGCGCATGAATGCTTCCTGAAACGCATCATTCGCCATCTCCTCGTCCAGCAGCACCCGCATACAATACATGTAGACCTTCCGCTCGTACCGGCGGAAGAGGACGTTGAATGCCTCGATGTCTCCGTTCTGTGTCAGACAGAACAGATCGTCGTCCGATAGTGTCGAGGCCTGTATAGTCGCACGGCGTCCCATGATGTCAGGAACTTACACATCGAGGTGGGAATTGTTACCGCCCGTATCGAGCCCCAACTCACATTTCCCTTTCCACTTTTCACTTTCGATTCGGTGCAGGCGGCTCTATGTTTGTCGGCTTGCCTATGAAAAGAGTTACCGCCCGACGTGGCAGACGCGCGGGGAGCGGAGCTACCCAGCTCCCGGTCCTCCCCCTACGCGATGTCGTCGTCTTCCCGCACATGATATTCCCCGTCCTCGTTGGTCGCGAGTCGTCGCTACGGGCGGCGGCCGAGGCCCTCGGTAGGGACAAGTACATCTTTCTCGTCGCTCAGCGAGATTCCCAGGTCGACGAACCCGGCCGCGACGACATCTATGCATCTGGAACGATTGCCAAGATCGTTCAGATGCTCCGCCTCCCCAATGGACTCATGAAGATCCTGGTGGAGGGGGAGGGGCAGGGTTTCATAAAGTCAATAGTCGATCACGGAGGATTCCTCGAGGCGGAAGTCATCGCCAATTCGCCCGAGATCGTCGACGACAAGAAGCTGCAGGCGTTGCTGCGGCAGACGCGCGAGCTGTTTCAGGAGTATGTCGCGCTGCATCGAGGCATCCCACAGGAGACCCTCGTCAGCTACGAGAATCTCGCAGATCCTGTCCGTGGACTCTACTTTATCGCAGCCAATGTCCTCTCGCGAGTAGAAGCCAAGCAGCGAGTATTGGAGACTGCCGACCTCCGCGAGCAGTACCTGGAGTTGATCAAGATCCTCAAGGACGAGATCGAGGTATTGCGTCTTGAGCAGGAGATCGACACCAAGGTGCAGGATACTATCCAACGCTCGCAGCGTCAGTTCCTTATTCAGGAGCAGATTCGCGCGCTGCAGACGGAGCTGGAAGAAGAGGGGGAGATCTCTCCGGAGTTCGGAAAGATCGTTGAGGGGATCCGCCAGGCCGGTATGCCGGCCGAGGTGGAGATTCGAGCATACGAAGAGCTGGAGAAGCTCCGGAAGACCCCGATGATGTCTCCGGAGTTCGCAGTGAATCGCAACTACCTGGAGTGGCTTACCGCGGTCCCCTGGTCGAACGAGACGGATGACCAGCTGGATATTCACCACGTCCGCAAGATCCTCGAAGACGATCATTTTGGACTGGAGCGCCCCAAGGATCGCATCCTGGAGCATATCGCTGTTCTGAAACTGGTGAAGGAGATGCGGGGGCAGATTCTCTGTCTTGTCGGACCGCCTGGGGTTGGGAAGACGTCGCTGGCCCGCTCCATTGCCCGTGCGCTGGGGCGTCGCTTTGTGCGCGTATCGCTCGGTGGCATTCGGGATGAGGCGGAGATCCGGGGGCACCGACGGACCTACATCGGCTCAATGCCTGGTAAGATCGTCCAGTCGATGAAGCGCGCGGGCGTCGTCAATCCGGTGATGCTCCTGGACGAAATCGATAAGATGAGCGCTGATTTCCGTGGCGACCCCTCGTCGGCAATGCTCGAGGTGCTTGACCCGGAGCAGAATTGCAGCTTCAACGACCACTATCTGGAGGTCGACTACGATCTCTCGAAGGTTCTGTTCATAACGACCGCGAACGTTCTCTATAACATCCCGCTCCCGCTTCAGGACAGGATGGAGATCATCGAGATCAACGCGTACATGGACTATGAGAAGCTTGAGATCGCCCGGCGCCACATCGTCCCAAGGCAACTGCAGGAACACGGGCTTCAGGACTATGCGATAGACTTCAGCGAGGAGGCTCTCATGAAGCTGATTCGAGAGTACACGCTGGAGGCGGGTGTGCGAAATCTGGAGCGGGAAGTGGCCTCAATCTGCAGGAAGATTGCGCGCGACATTGTGGCTGGTGATCTGGTTGCACCCAAAACGGCCTCAAAGACCAGGCGTACGACGCGAAAAGCTTCGAACGACGCTGTCGTGCGGATAGGTCCAGACGAGGTTGAACGATTTCTGAAGGCGCCCCGGTACCGATCGCGTCTTGGTGAGAAGGAAGACCTCATTGGTGGTGCCACTGGACTGGCGTGGACGCCGGTCGGGGGCGATACGCTTACCGTCGAAGTGTCGATTGTGCCGGGTGCCGAGAAGCTGACCCTGACGGGCAAACTTGGCGATGTGATGAAGGAGTCCGTGTCAGCCGCTGTGACCTACATACGGTCGAACACGGAACTGCTTGGCGTCGATCACGAATTCTACAAGGGGAAGGAGATTCACGTCCACATCCCCGAGGGAGCAATTCCCAAGGATGGCCCATCGGCTGGCATCACCATGGCGGTCGCCGTGATTTCAGCAGCCGCCCAGCGCCCGGTCCGTTCTGATGTTGCCATGACCGGCGAGATTACTCTACGGGGGCGAATTCTTCCGATTGGGGGTCTGACAGAAAAGCTGATTGCGGCTCGCCGAGTCGGCATCAAGACCGTGATCATCCCGCAGGATAACTTGCGAGAGCTAGCTGATATTTCGGACAATGTCACGAGCGGGCTCGAGATAATCCCGGTTTCCAACCTGATCGAGGCTGTTCCGCATGTCTTCCGTGATGGGAAGAAGCGGAAGGAGTCGAAGACCGGGACTTCGACGCGGAGACCTCGTCGAACAGGTGGCGGACCCCGTCCGATCGCAACCGCTTAAACCCCTCGAACGCCGTTGGGTCGTACGTCCATCTCTTGCAGTAGACGGGCGTTGCGACCTTAACCTCCGTCGTGTACGAGATTTGGTATATTCCGAAGCGAAACCTGCGTACCCGAGGACCCAGACATGACAGCTAGATACCTTCGTCCACTGCTTCCCCTTATGGTCGCAATCGCGTCCATTGCGGGTGTTGCTCATGCCCAGGACGACGGATCGCTGATCGAGCAGCTGAATCTTTCGCCTGCGCAGAAAGAGCAGATCCGAAAACTCCGCGACCAGTTCAAAACGGAAACGGAGCCCGTTCGCACCGCACTCGCTCAGACACAGAAAGAAGTGCGCCAGCTCAAGGGGGCCAATCCTGTCAACGAGGCTGCCCTCCGTGCCAAGCTGAAGCAGCAGGCGGACAAGGAAATCGAACTTTCGCTGGCAATTACGAGGTTCCAGGAGCGCGTCGAAGCCCTCCTGACGCCCGATCAGAAGAAACTGCTGAAGAGTCTTCAGGGGAATCGCTGACGACATCCCCTCCCCTGAATCTTCCCCTCTACACCACCCCTACCTTCCGTATGTTGCCCCCCATTCATGAGGCAACAGCTCCGACAACTCTCCGGTGACACGGCGATCTACGGCATCAGTACGATCGTTCAGCGTTTCCTGTCGTTCCTGTTGACACCGTTCTACACCCACGTATTGACGCGGGGTGAATTGGGCGTTCAGGCCACGATCTACGTGATGATCTCGTTCATCCTGATCATTGCGAACGCCGGGATGGAGTCAGCCTACTTCCGGTTCGTGTCAACGGCCGAGACGGACGAGGATCGGCGACGAGTCTACTGGAGCGCCTTCGGCGTCAACATCGTCGCCGCGCTCGGGATCGCCATCGTAATCGCCCTTTTCCCTTCCGGCGCAAACAGCATCGCAGTCCTCGGTCTCGATTCGGAGCGCTACGACCTGATCCGCATGGCGGCCGCGATTGTCTTCCTGGATTCGTCCGCCGCTATCGCGTTTGCCGCGCTCCGAATGGAGAGACGTGCCCGGACGTTCGGTGGGATCAAGGTCGCCACGATCGTGGTCAACGTCGGACTGAATATCTGGTTCGTCGCCGTCCTCCAAATGGGGATTCGGGGCGTGTTTCTGGCCGGCATCCTCCAGTCTCTCTTTCAGCTTGTCGTTCTCATCCCGTTTGTTATCCGCCATCTACCAATCAGATTCTCCCCGCAGACCGCTCGGTCCCTCCTTCGGTTTGGCCTTCCAACGATCGCCTCGGGGCTGGCATTGATAGCGCTTCAGGGTATCGACCGCCCGATCATGCGCTTCCTGACCGGGGAGGCCACGGTCGGGCTCTACCAGGCTGGATACCGAATGGGAATCGTGATGATGATCTTCGTATCGATGTTCGAATTCGCGTGGCGTCCATTCTTTCTCCAGCAGGCAGCCGAAACAAACGCCCGCGCCCTCTTTGCCCGGATCTTCACCTACTACAACCTGATCGCGGCGTCGATATTTCTGGTCGGCTCCTTCTTCACCGTCGTCCTGACGACCGTACCTATCCCCTTCACCAGCGGTCGCGCGATCATCGCTCCGAATTTCTGGGATGGGCTGTCGGTGGTGCCGATCGTGCTCGGCGCCTACCTCTTCAGCGGCTGGTACACCAATTTCATTGTCGGCATCTACATCGAGAAGAAGACGTCCGCTCTCCCATGGATCACTGGAGTGGGGGCGCTGACCGAGGCGCTGCTCTGCTTCGTATTGATCCCGACGATGGGATATGTCGGTGGCGCATGGGGCACGCTCGCTGCCTACGTGGTGATGTCGGTCGTTCTGTTGCGCTATGTGCAGCGATTCTACAGGATAGAGTACGAATGGTGGCGTGTGTCGAAGATCCTCGTCGCTGCGGCGATTTCGTACATGGCCGATCGCATTATCGTCGGCCAGTGGTTTGACCAGCGATCGTGGGAGGGGGTCGGCGTTCATGTCGCCGCACTCGTTCTATTCCCCGTCGTTCTCTACGTCTTCGGGTTCTTCCGCTCCGGCGAACTGGCCGAGCTGAGGAAGAGGATAGGGAGGGCATAGGGCTGCATGTTCGACTACTGGCGGAAGCGATCGATTGGACGGAACCTGGCCGGCATTCTGCTGCTCGTCGCGACGTGGTTCCTGATGGGGAATCTCCTGTGGTTGCTCGCGGCTGCGGCCGGGATTGGTAGTGAATACTCGCGCGAAGTGACGTGGGTCGCTCTTGCCGTTTCCACGATCCTGCTGGTGCATTTTTTCGATCGCATGCCAGCCGCGTTCGTTGGATTGGATCTCCGCGCGTGGGGGAGGGAACTCCTCTCCGGAAGCCTGCTTGGTAGTGGAATGTCGCTCCTCTCCTGGGGGTTCGTGGTGGCAGTCGTCGTTGGGGTGGGAGGTGGCGCCCCGGTTGTCGAGGGGGGGCTTCACGCGGGGACGGCCGTCTGGCTGGTCGTGCTTCTGATCGATGCGGCCGGCGAGGAGCTGTTGTTCAGGGGATATCTTTTCGGTCGTCTCGTCGAGATCCTCGGCCCGATCGCGGCCGCTATCCTCTCGTCCCTCGGTTTTGCCCTGGCCCACATCTACAATCCGTCCGTCACCACGATCGGACTGTTGAACATCTTCCTTGGGGGGCTTTTCTTCTCCCTCTGCTATCTTCGGTCGGGCTCTCTGTGGGTGGCGATCGGAGCTCATGCGCTCTGGAACATCGTCTTGGCGAAGGTGGTGGGGCTGCCTGTCAGCGGAGTCGACTTCGGAAGTTCAATACTCCGCACGCCTGCAACGGGTCCCGAGTGGCTGACGGGTGGGAGTTTTGGTCCGGAAGGGGGAATCGCTGCCACCATTTCACTGATTGTCGGCGGTCTCTATCTTGCGACGTCCTCCCGGTTTCAACCCTCCCCATACGCATACGCGAGGCTATTCCGCGCTTTTGTTCGGGCTCAGAAAGCAAACCCGACCGACGGTGAGCTGTCACAACCCCTGTCCTCCGACACATGAATTCGTGAGGTCTCCCCGTCAATAAGAGCGGGATTCTGGACAGGCATGCAACTCCAATCGAGATGAAACACCCTCATAGAGTCATTCTGACATCGGTAATAGCTCTTGTGCTTTTGGTCGCAGGTGCAGTCCACTTGCAGGCCCAGGGAACATGGGTGTTGCTGAACTCACAGGCAACGGCACTGGTGAAGAGCGGCACCGAGTCGATGTACAACCTGCACTATGCACAGGCCGATTCGATTTTCTCTGAGCTGATTTCGCGTGATCCGCAGCATCCGGCTGGCTATTTCCTGCTGGCCCTTGTCGACTGGTGGCGAATGGTCCCCAACCTGGACAATCGAGGCGACCGGTTCAATACCTACGCCGCATCGTTCAACAAGCGGATCGACAAGGTTATCGAGATGTGCGACCAACGTTTGGAGAACAATCCAAACGACATCGTCGGTCTCTTCTTCAAGGGTTCGGCCCTGGGATACCGGGCCCGTCTGGCAACGACGCTCACGTTCTCCAGCAACAATCCGGTCGAAATTGCCAACGCACTCGACGAAGCCAACGAGGCGTATGAGCTGATTCTTCGATGCCAGCGTCTCGCCCCCAGCAACAGTGATATCCTCCTGGGTTCGGGTCTCTACAACTACCTGGGGGCGTACATACCGGAGAAGTACCCAATTCTGCGACCCCTGGTGAGCTACCTGCCTCCCGGCGACAAGGCCATTGGCCTTACAATGCTCCGGCTTTCGGGGCAGAAGGCTGTCTATGCTGGAACTGAGGCCCGCTACTCTCTCCTGGATATTCTTGCGAACATGGAAGAGGATTACGGGCAGGCGCTCCCGGTGGCGCGGGAACTGCACATGCAGTATCCGGGCAACTCTGTCTTCTACAAGTTCTATGCGCGCTCCCTCTACCAGACGTCCGACTTCGCTGCCGCAGACAGCGCATGGATGGACATCCTATGGCGCGCGCGGAGGGATGAGCCGGGGTACGATTTGACGCTGGCACGCCAGGGACTCTACTTCGTCGGCGACTGTCGTCTACGGAGTGGTGACTTCCCAACGGCCCTGAAGTGTTTTACAGAGGCAATCTGGATCAGCGACGAGCGGTTTGGGGACGATGAGTCGGGGTGGCTTGTGATGGCCTGGTTGAAGAAGGGGATGGTGCTGGACAAGATGGGGCGGAGGAAGGAGGCAATTGATGCCTACGAAGAAGTTCTGGATCGTCCCAATAAACGCGATTCTCACGCCCAGGCCGAGCGGTACATCGCCAAGGCGTATCAGTAGAGGGGTAGTTGGCGGCGCCGCAAGGGGGTGGCTGTCAGCCGCCTGATTCGTCACACTGGTATTGAGCGTAGACGGACGAGATTCTACGGATAGACGAGCCATAAAAGGAAAAACGGAACGCCCTGGTCGGACGTTCCGTTTTTTGCGTTTTCGAACGCGGTCTTTCTGATTCCTACCGAGTTACAGGCTGGCCTGCCATCCCGACCACCCATCCTTGAAGACCATCACATTGGTGTAGCCGAGTTCGAGAGCCTTGCGAGCCGCCTTTCCCGACGCCGGGCAGCGGGAGCTGCCGCAGTAGAAGACGATGCGGGCGTTCTTGTCAGCCGGAAGGGCTGTCTCGGTGTATCGAATTGCACCGTCGATGTGACCGGCCTCGAACGCCTTGGCGTCGCGAGCATCCAGGATGGTTACCCCACCGTTCTCCATCAACGAAGCAAGTTCCGTGCGAGTGATCACTGTGGCCTGGCCGATCGACGGTGCGTCGGTCTTTGCCTTGTCCGAACAATGTCCCTTATCGGCGCCATTCTTTCCCGCGCAGCATCCATGTCCTTCCTGGGCCAGAAGAGTACCGCCCGACATGAAGGCCGCGGCGGCGATAGCCACAATAGCAAGTCGTTTAAGCATAGGTGTTCCTGATGTATAGAGTGAAAGGGGTTACGTGTCGCGACGAATAACGGTCAGTACCCTACCAGCAAATGGGTACTAATGCAAGGCCCCGCGTCGAGCCTAAAACTTTACCTCCGTGTGGAGAGCGATCTCCTCGAGGACCGAGCTAGCCCGAAGGCAATCGGACAGTTCGCCCTCGAAGACACAGGCCAGTCCACGAGTATCGACCTCAATCGCAAGATCCTCGCCCTCGTCAATCGAACATCCAGTCGCCTTCATGAGCTGAAGGGCGACCTCGTCAAACGTGTGGACGTCGTCGTTGTACAGAATCACGCGGGCCGACAGAGCGACCTCGGTGGCTGTTAGGACTTCGGTCTCGGGGTCGTCAAACTCGTATGAGGCGCGAAACGCGCGCCGAAATACGTCGGCGATGTCGCGAGGAATGAATCTCATCCGTGATTATTGAGGTTTTCTCGACAAATCGGCTGATTAGGGGCGTAATTCTACGAAGATTGAGGGGAAATCGCAACGCCCTTGAGCGTCGCTCCCATCATTGACGCAAAATTCTGTAGATGGCTCCCGCCTGGTCATCGGTG
Source organism: uncultured Alphaproteobacteria bacterium (assembly GCA_964462535.1). GTDB lineage: Bacteria > Bacteroidota > Ignavibacteria > OLB7 > OLB7 > CAYWXV01. Next base: position 3,036 of record CAYWXV010000028.1, on the reverse strand, counting down.
ACGTAGATGCTCTTGCCGTCCGGTCCGAACGCGACCCCGACAGGCTGACCCCACGTCTTCCCCTCCGAATCGATGAATCCACTCATGAAATCGGACACCCGGGCACTGCTTCCGTTCCCGTTTGCTCGCAAACGGACGACCATCGGCCTGTTCGCATTGTGGAACGTCACGAGTGCGGCATTCGACCAGTCCGGTCCCAGTGCCGACCCTCGATAGAACTCCATGTCCAGCACATCTGCATGCGCCTCGAGTTCGATGATTGGCGGAACGGCGTTTTTCGGGTATTTCACCGTATCCGCATCCATGTAGTCGGGATCACGGAAGTTCTGCGAGTAGTAGTACGGCCACCCGTACGAACGCCCGATCTTGAGAATGTTCACCTCGGTTGGTGGGAGGTCGGGAGAGAGAAGTTCGGTCCCGTTGTCGATTCCCCACAGCTCTCCGGTCGCCGGGTGGACATCCATACCCACGGTGTTGCGAAGTCCTCCGTAAATGGCAACCGAGGGCTTTCCACCCCCTTCGTCCATGCGCTGAACTGTAGCCGTCTGGTTGTCGTTCTCCGGATCCTTGTTCGTGGTCGAGCCGATCGAGATGTAGAACTTCCTGTCGGCGGCGACCCATCGGATCGTTCTGGTGTAGTTGGTTCCTCCCGTCGGAAGCTTGTCGGTCAGAAGCGTTCGCGTTCCAGTGATTGCAGTTGGAGCACTGAAACTGAACCGGTAGACATGTGTTTCGTCCGTGTAATAGAGGGACCCGTCGTGCAGCTCGATACCATGGGGTGACTCCAGCCCCTCATCGAGTACGGTCGGCGACCCACCCGGCGCGATCGCCATAATCTTTCCGTCGAACTCGCTATAGAAGATCGTTCCGTCCTGCCGCACAGCTATATCGCGCACACGCCCCAGGCCTGTGGCTACGACTGAAGCCGTGAATCCGGGGGGGAGCATCACAGACCGATTGTTGGGATCACCGCTCAACGGCACCCGCTGAAGATCCAGGGGTTCAACCGGGGCAAGGTAGATCGTACCGTTTACTTTGTCTTGTGGGTTCTGAAGAAAGGTCCTGGTCCCGGACGGCGTTACCGTGTCGCGTTGGATTGCCTGCGTATGCTTGTTCACAAAGAAGAAGCTCGCGGCGCCACCGCCACCGCAGCCGGACACGGCAAGCGTTGTGATGAATGTGAGAACGAGAGGGAGTATGCGAAGAGGGTTGCGCATGATCTGCAGAGAAAGTGGGAGGGGAGTTCCTTGACGCGCGTCGTCCGTTCGCCGTACGTTACGGCCCCGCGACGCTCGACGGTGACGGCCGGTTGACCAACGCCCCACGTGACGAGAAAAGCGGAATGATGAGGCCGAAAACTACAACACTTCCCCTCAGCCCCCCAAGACGCATATCCATGATCTTCAACATCCGACTCTATACTCTGCTGATTATTGCTCTCTTCCTCGCCTCGCCACTCCTACGATCGCAAATCACCCTCACACATACCGACGGACCCCGACCCGGCGATAGTCTGATTGCCTGGTTCATCACGGACTCCGTTATGACGGCGGCGGCACCCGCAATCCAGACTCCGGTTCCAGGGCAGACGTGGAATTTCAGTCTTCCAGGTTGGGCGCGTGGGTTCGGCTATCTCCGCGCGTCGATTGTCAGTGTCCCTGGGACGATTTTCGACACGAGTTACCCGGGTGCGGCCCTCGGGGTGATGGAAGAAGAACTCAACGACTCAACAGGATTCAGATCGACGGCGATCAGCTTCCTCCGACCTCAGCCGAATCTCTATGAGGATATGGGGACCGCTTCCTTCTACCTCGCTTCCAAGACAGCGGCCCGTGCGTACATCCTCATAAGCAAGAAGACCGGGTATGGTAATCCCCTTCCGCTCGCATTCGGCAACGAGCGCATTGCGCAATCGCACGTGCTCAACGTGGCAACCCCGTACGACACGATGTATCCGCCAGAGCCACGCCGACGAACCGAGGGGATGACAACCCTTTCGACGACCGTCGACGGATGGGGGACCATCATCACGACGTTCGGCACGTTCCCCGCGCTTCGCGTTCATCGATACGAAACGTCGATCGACTCGCTGTACGATGAGAACGGAGAGCAGACCGACGTGGCAGTGGACACGATCGAGACATACGACTGGTACACACGTGAACTGGGTGCGTCCGTACCGGCGGTCAGCATCGAAGTTTATGAGGGGGAGATCGTGAGCGCCTTCGTTGCACGACGCATCGGTGATCCAATCCCGACTGAAGGAGTCGATGATGTCCGTGCATCCCGGGGCCTCTTCGCATTCCCCAATCCCGCGACCGATCGGTCCACACTCGCCTTTCCTCCACAGAGCCGCCCCCTCACACTTCATGTCTGCTCTACCCTGGGCGAACGACTTCTCACCATCGATATCCCCGGCGAAGACGCACTCCACGGATCGACACAACTCGACCTCTCTTCGCTCCCCACCGGTCTCTATCTTGTGCGCCTTGATGGCGTCGGCGCAGTGGTTGTGGGGAGAGGGGAGTAAGAAATATGAGATATGAAAAATGAGAGATGAAAACGTCTCCGACTCCCCCCTCTCTCAGAATTGAGAGATCCGCCACGGCGGACAGGGTCAGGGTGGTGGGGTGAGAGCCCGGGGCAGGGGGGGAGAACAGCGATGAGGGCAGCACGAGAAATATGAGATATGAAATATGAAGCCTCCGACTCCCCCCTCTCTCAGAATTGAGAGATCCGCCACGGCGGACAGGGTCAGGGTGGTGGGGTGAGAGCCCGGGGCAGGGGGGGAGAACAGCGATGAGGGCAGCACGAGAAATATGAGATATGAAATATGAAGCCTCCGACTCCCCCCTCTCTCAGAATTGAGAGATCCGCCACGGCGGACAGGGTCAGGGTGGTGGGGTGAGAGCCCGGGGCAGGGGGGGAGAACAGCGATGAGGGCAGCACGAGAAATATGAGATATGAAATATGAAGCCTCCGACTCCCCCCTCTCTCAGAATTGAGAGAGGGGGGCTGGGGGGGTGAGAGCCCGGG
>CAYWXV010000027.1:0-37996 GCA_964462535.1 uncultured Alphaproteobacteria bacterium | reverse complement strand
CCTTCATCCTTCATCCCTCATCCTCGTCTTTCATCTTTCATCTTTCATATTTCATCTCTCACCGTTCCTCCTCCCCTCTCCACGCATCAACAAACAGGTACCATCCCATCGTGCGTGCCAGTAGCCGTTCGACGGCAAGGGGCACAAGGCGTCCCATGGGAAAGCGTCGGATCGGGAAGTGGGCAACGTGGAATCGCAACCCGTCAAAGCGATGGAACAGTCGCCTGATATCCTTCTTCGTGTAGACATACGCGAACGGACACTCTGGACCGTCGGTCGCATGATGAACGAAAGACCGCGCGCGGAGGTATCCCCATCCCTCACGAAGGAAGGCGTTGTAGTGAAGGGTCCAGATGCGGGGATCGCTGTTCCCCTGAAGTCCACTGATCTCTGTTGACAGTCTCCGCCGGTCTCTCTTCCATCGCCATGCGCGCGCCAGGATCCGTGCCAGCAGCCTGAGACGCATGTAGCCCATGATCCGGATGTAGTAATTGAAACTGGACCGATGATAGAGCATGATCACGGCTCGGCCCCCCGCTTTCAACACGCGATGAACCTCCGCAAACCCTTCGGTCGGATCGGGCATATGGTGGAGTACGCCGTGCGAGTAGACGAGATCGAACGAGCCATTTTCGAACGGTAATCTGGAAGCATCGGCTGTGCGGGCTCTCCCCGGAAGGTTCAACAGCCGGAGGTGTTCCGAAGTGGCTTCAACCGCCTCCTCCGTTAGATCTACGCCGGTATAGTCGGCACCTGCTTCGGCGAACGTGACGGCGTCTGCGCCATTACCGCACCCTATTTCCAGAATCGATTTTCCTCGAGCCCAATCGAACGGTACGATCTCCTTGATGTGCCATTCGGATGCGTAACGAAACGCTCGGTAGCGTTCGTAGAACTCACGGGAGTTTCTGTCCGCATCGATGTAGTGGGAGCCACATGCCTGCGTATTCCAGAACTCGTGAACGTCCCTGGTGGTCGGAGCCTCTACCATGGCGTTGCCTCCTCTCGGATCCTTGTCGTTGGGGAGACATGGGTATGACGGTGTTGCGGTGTTGTCGAAGGTTCGCCATCTCCTCTGGCGGCGTCCTTCACTTCGTCAATCAATCGTTCGAGCGTTCGATTCTCAGCGAACACGGATTCAATTCTCTGTCGTCCAGCCTCTCCCATCTCGCGCCGCAATAGGTCGTCTCGCAGAAGGAGAGTAACTCGATCAGCAAGAGCGGATGGATCGTCCGGCTCAATAAGGAAACCGGTCACACGATCGACGATCGTTTCGCGCATCGTCCCCTGTGGCGTGCCTATGACCGGGAGCGACGACGCCATGGCCTCAAGCACAACCCAGGGCGAACCTTCAGGGCGAACAGGGACGAACGCGAGCAGGTCGGCTCTATTGAGGAGATCACGCTTCGCACGCTCGTCAACCCGGCCGTGAAATCGGACGTTGTCGTTAAGCCCGAGTCGCTCTACGAGTTCCATGCACCGAACGCGGTAGGCATCAACAATCCAATCTCCTGCGAACTCGACAATGACGTCGCCGACGTCGCGTTTGATCGCCGGAAGGGCCTGGAGCATGACGTGTGCCCCTTTGTCTTCAAAGAGATTGCCGAGGTAGGCGATGGTGGGGCGTTGCCGCATACCGGCCTCACGCTCAACCGCGGGCCAGTTGCTCAAATCGATACCGTTCGGTACAACACGGATTCGTCGCGACGGGACGAATGAGCCGAAGATCCCTCGCAGTGATTCGCCCAGAACGAGCATTCGATCCACGGTGGCCAGCCCTATGCGGGCAACGATGCGCCCCAGCACGCCGAAGTCATGGATCAGGTCGAATCGACCAGCGCGGAGATGGGCCACCACACGGACGCCAAGCACCCACGCCGGGAGCATGATTGCCATGTCACGAAGGAAGCCCCACAATCCGCGATCGATCGGTATGTAGAGGACGTCCGGACGATGACGCAGGACCATTCCCAACGAACGACATGCGTGACGAAGCGCGACACGAATGTTGTGAACGTTGACCCGCCCGATCCCCTCAACACCCTCTTGATCACTCAGATCGAGGAAAAGGAGTTCGAACGACTCGCGCATGAGTGGCGCGTTCAACAAACGCAGGGTGGCCACGGCCGGACCGATAAACGGCGGCGGCAACGGGCCGACAACAAGCAGACGGGTAGTATGCGTGCGATGCTCGATGGCTTTGGACCTCGATTGTGAGATCGCGCCACTCCTCTGGTTGGAACGACACGAGCTTGACTGGACCTGGTCTCCGGTCGGGTGGACCTTCCGAATCCGGAGAGACTGACAGCGGGGATCAGATCCCGGCGCTGTCGAAGATTCCGCTTCTCTCGATTTCCCTCTCCTCTTCGTGGACTTCGTCGATGGGAGGGATAGGATCTGCGGAATCGTTTTCAATATACGAAACGAAGCGAGCGAGGGCGTCGACGTAGCGGCGCGCACTCTCCCGCAGCGTCAGGATCTCTCTGGCACGCGCGGATGATGCGTCTCCCATTCGAAGACGTAGATCCCTGTCGTCGGCGATCATCCGAATCGCCTCGGAGAATTCCTCGCGATCGTTCGGGTCGACCACGAAGCCGTTTACACCATCGCGGACTACTTCCACCGTTCCCCCGGCAAACCTTGAGGCAATGATCGGCAGCGATGAGGCCGCCCCTTCAACCATCACCAGACCGAACACCTCCCAGAGCGACGGGAATACAAGAGCGTCGGCGAAGGCGTAGAAGCGGGGCAACTCGGACGTCTGCTTGTAGCCATGGAGAAAGACCCGATCAGCAATTCCGAGCGTGGCCGCAAGTCGACGGACTTCCTCACGTTCAGGCCCCTCCCCCACGACGTGAAGCGCAATGTCGTTTCGGTCGAGGCTAGCAAGTGCCTCGAGCGTTTCGCAAACGCCCTTCACGGCCAGGAGGTACCCGACAAATAGGAGGTGACAGGAGAAGCGATCGGAGGGAATCGGGCGCCCGTCCGCGTCGACGGCGCCAACTCCCGCGCGGCGGTACCCCTCCACCGATGTACGGAAGAAGCCGGTGTCAACGACGTTCAGTCCCGTGTGAACCCGATCACCTGCGAGCCCGCAGGAGAGGAGATAGTCCGTCGAGCTGTCACCGTACGTTATGAAGCCGGTCGCGTTCCGATAAAAGTACCGGCGGAACAATCCTCGAAGGTGGCGCCAGGTTCCCGCGCGCGCCGACCACGGGGACTCGCCGCACATCACGACGCACGGGATGGCGCGAGCCTGGCAGGCTCGAAGGATCCGAAACGCGGTAAAGTCCATCGCCCATGCAAGGACGACGACGGTCGGCTTCACGCGATCGATCGCTTCAATCGCCTCCTGATGTGGGGCGTCAAGCCCCGGAAGGAACTCGTTGTGGAACCCGCTGAACTCCTCCGGCCGGATCTGCCACATCCGCTCAGTCTTCGACCTACCCAGAAAGAGAACGTGGAGCGAGGCTCCCGCTCCGTCCAACGTTCGATCGACCTCTCTGAACCAGGGAAGCCGGTAGGGCGTTGGACGATTCGTAATGTGTAGAACTCTTTGCACGAGCGAGCTACTGGTTACTGATATCTGATTGGGATGTACCCACTCCCCGTCACTTGCGATCCACACCACCTACCGCGAGGTAAGAGTCACTCTTCAATCCATTGTCATCGCGCTTCACGAGTAGCGTCTTGATCGTCATCGCTGACTACGCTGGCATCGCATCTCGAATACCTGCATGCGTTGGGCGAACAGGGAGAATGTAGCCGGCTTCGATCAGCTGCTCTCGGTACTTCTGTTCCTGATGTCGTCGCACCAGCGTGCTCACGGTCCAGAACAGCAGCCAATTGGGAATCGTGACGCGCGCTATTTCCATGTAGTTGTCGAGTGGCGAGATCAGGATCAGGTAGATCATCCCGATCACCAGCGCGGAGGCGAGCGGAAGCAGGAGCGGATCGCGCTCGCGCCGCGCGTACTTAAGGAATCGCAGGCTCCGTCGTAGCGCTACTACATAGATGGCGCCGAGTACGAAGAGCCCCGGGAGACCGAGCTCTCCTGCTGCCGCAAGAATGCTCGAATTCGGATTGTTGATCTGCATGCTCCCGAAGAGCGTCTCCAGGTTGTACAAAGGGTTGATGTACTGCATGTGAACGTCGGTGAAATAGTTCTTGTCACCGAAGATCGAGGTGATGATTCCCCCAACCCCCTTCCCTTGCGACGCGGCGATCTCGACAGTGAACGTATAGTTCGCGCGACTGACATAGGTCCCCGGTCCGGTGCCGAACAGGAGTGTCAGTGGATGATCGCTATACATGTCAAGCGTGTTCGAGTACGAGAGGAACTTTCCGTACTCCGTCAGAAGCCCAAGGTCCTCCGAGAGAACGATGAGATCTTCGTACTTGAGATCGAGATTGGACGTTGCGATCCTGCTGAAGCCGAAGTACGTGATCAACACAATTGGCGTGACGATTGCGGCGAGGCGTATGAACCTCTTGCCATACAGTATCCCCACCAGTATGGCGTACGCCAGGAAGAAACCCGGTACGGCGGTTCGGTATTGAAGGAGCAGAAACGTCATGATGACGAAGAACTGAATGCCGAGCGCGATGTAAAGGGCGCGTGGCCGTGCGTACTGTTTCCCCACGAAATAGCCGCCGATGATTATCAGCAGGGCAGTGAACTGATAGGAATTGTTCCCGAACGTCCCCGACATCAGATCGGGATTTCCAGTTGCGATTGTTCGTGGATAGCTGATCAACAACACGACGGCCATCTCGGCGATCAGGAGGAGATTGATGAATCTGGCAGTCTGCTCTCCGAAGAGGTTCTTGTCCCGGATCAGCCGGTTCAAACAGAGAAACAACAGTGGTCCCTCGAGCATTCCGAAAACGAAGAGGAGGAGGGGTCCAAATCCGGTGCGTGAGTGATTGACCAGTGAAGACAGAATCGAGAGAGCAACGAACGCAACGACCAGATAGAGTAGCCGCTTGTGGAGTACCCGGTCGATCCCGCGCGAATAGTCCTTTACCAAAGCCAGAGAGCAGAGCAGAGGAATTATCGCAACGTCCAGCAGATCAATCCCCTTGGGTGCGACGGCGATCGTCTCGGTGAAGAACCGTGACGTGAGGATCAGGAAGACGAAACCGAGAACGAACTTGTTCATGAGGGAGTTACCGGAACCAGGTCTGATACCAGACCGAGAGGTTGTAGAGCATCCAGGAGAGAGCTCCACCGTTATCGGTGTCACCCGTGCGCCTGATCAGGTCCAGCGCGCTTTCGACGAAGTCATCATCAAACACACCCCAGTCGCGGCCAATCATCGGAAGGACGTCGGCAGTCGTCTGCGTCATGACATCCCCACCCCAGCGACGTAGAGGGACACAGAAGCCTTGCTTCTTCCGGTAGAGGAATTCGTCTGGCACGATCGGCTCCATCGATCGCTTCAGAATCCACTTTGTCTCACCGTTTCGGTACTTCAGTGCCTGTGGCATGTGCTGCGCGAACTCCACCACGTGATGATCAAGGAAGGGGACGCGAATCTCGACCGCGTGAGCCATTCCCATCCTGTCTGCACGATAGAGGAACACGTGCTCTACCTCGGAACGAATTCCCCAGTAGGTGAGCCACTCGGCGTAGTCGTCGCTCCTCCGTTCGCTTGCGAAGTCGCTCCAACCACGGCGGACAGCGGCGTAGAGCGAGTCGGCTCCTTCACTTCCGATGACCGAACGGAGCGCGTCCGTTCCCTTCAATGGACCGGTCGCTCCGACGTACATCTCCACGCCCGCAGCAGCCCGTTCGAGCAGGTCGGCAGCAACGCCGTTCAATCCGACGCCTCGGCCGGTCCAGGCGATCAACGAACGCGACCAGCCGGGTAACGATCGTAGCGCGCGCCACCAGGGTGCGATGCGGAGAAATCGGAGGTGCTTGCGGTACCCACAAAAGAGTTCGTCGCCCCCATCTCCGTTGAGGATGACGGGAACACCACTCTGACGCGCGAGGCGCGAGAGGAAGTAGAGGGGAATTACCGTCGGATCGCTGACCGGTTCGTCGAGATGGGAGGTGATGAGTGGAAGGGCCCCGACCAGATCGTCGCGTGTGATCTCCACCTCCTGATGATGAGCGCCGTAATGAGCTGCCGCACGTCGGGCAACTCCCCGCTCGTCGAAATCATCCTCCCCCTGGAAGCCTGCGGTAAACGTGTTAACACCACGTCCCAGGGCCCCTGTCATGAGGGCGAGATTTGCGGTCGAGTCCACACCACCGCTCAGGAATACACCTACCGGCACATCGCTGATTGTGCGGAGCCGCACCGACTCGTCCAGCAGCCCTCGGAGATGATCTGCAGCGTCGTCCTCCCCGCGCGTCTGGAAGTGGTGAGACTCATCGTACGGCGTCCAATACCGGCACCGCGTGCTCGAGCGACCCTCCGGGTAGAGGCCCCAGTGTGCCGCGGGGAACTTCTCGATACCACTGAACATCGTGGCGGGAGCGTATACCTTGCCAAACGTGAGGTACTCCCGCATGCCGTCCACATTCAACTCGCGAGGCGTTCCCGGGAGCTCCAGGAGGGGACCGATTTCCGATGCGAACGCAAGCACGTTCCCAACCCGCGTTGTGTAGAGTGGCTTGATGCCAAGCCGATCCCTCGCCAGCAGGAGTTCGCGACGACGACCGTCCCACACTGCCATAGCGAACATCCCCCTCAAACGGTCGATTACCGCCGGACCATACTCCAGGTACCCCGCGAGAATCACCTCCGTATCGGTCGATGAAAGAAAGCGATGGCCGGCCGATTCAAGATCCCGACGAAGCTCCAGAAAGTTGTAGACCTCTCCGTTATAGGAGATTACAACCTCGGGGTCGCCAATCGCCATGGGCTGATGCCCGGCAGCCGACAGATCGAGGATCGAGAGTCGGCGATGCCCCAGCACGACTGACCGATCGTGACCCCACCACACTCCCCCATCGTCGGGCCCGCGATGCTCCATCCGCCGGAGCGCGCGCAAGACGTCGGACTCCGAATAGTGAAGTCGATCGCCGCCAAGGTTGATAGCACCTATGATGCCGCACATGGGAGTTGGAGGTTTGCTGACCGTCGTAATCGGATGCTCGTTGGCTGTTGGAAGGCCCTGTGGCTCCTGGACCGGCCTTCAGGCAGGGAGGCAATACGCCCACCCCTCCCATTCGCGCTAGGCTGCGACCTTTATTTCCTCGCCGTAGAGTCGCTCATAGCGCTGAACGACTCCATCGAGAGAGTACTTCGATCTCATTTTCGCGCGTGCCCGCCCACCGATCTCATTCCGTAGTTCGGGCTTATCGCATATGTCGTGAAGAACACGCCCCAGGTGTTGCACGTCGTCGACAACAAAACCCGTGACGCCGTGATCGATGTGCTCGACCATCCCGCCTCCGTCACTGAAGACCAGTGACGTGATTCCCATCCCCATCGCCTCAACCACCGAGTTGCCGAATGATTCTTCTTTTCCCGATGGGAGAACGAAGATGTCCATGATCTGCAGGTAGTCTCCGACATGTTCCTTCAGACCGACGAAATGAACGCGGTCGGCTACGCCCAGAGATTCGGCCTGAGCAGTCAGCTCCGGCCGAAGCGGGCCGTCGCCAACGATGCAGAGTTCGAGGTTCTGGTTTTCGGCGTGTGCGAAACCTTCGATAAGCAGATGAATGCGCTTCCAGGGGCGAAGCTTTGCGCTCGTGCCAACGACGACCCTCCCCTGCTTCTCACCGCCGATCTCGCGCAGAACGTCGGTGCGCGGACGCACCGGTTCAAGCATTGAGAAATCGATTCCGTTGTACGTCGTGGGAATGCGCGTCCGTTCAATGCCGAACAAGCGGGCCGCTGCGACGCATGCCTGGTCGGTGTTGCCGGAGACGCCGTGGAAATGGTGCCTGATCTGGAAGCCGGCGATCGAGTAACGGATCCGTTGTTGAAGCCCGTAATCGAACACGCCACTTCTATGCGTGTAGTACCTCCGCAACCCTGACACGCTCGTCGATAGATGGAACAGGCCGACCTCGGCACTGTGAAAGTGGATGGCATCGTAGTCGCGCAGGATGGCCCGGAAGCGAGGGGCGACGCTCAGATCCATGGCCCGATTCTGATCAAGCGAATGGACGCATGCTCCCATCGACCGTGTCATCTCGTTGTAATACCCGCCATCCTTCCCGACGATAACGTCAGCGTCAATGCCGTGCGCTCGCTGCTCTCGCACTAATTGATAGAGAGCGCGCTCTGCCCCGCCTATACCCATCTCCCAGATCACGTGTGCGATTTTCATGAGACCTCGAACGTTTCGGTGTACTCTTCCTGGAACCGGATCGTTGGTCGACGCACAGCCAGGCCGCGACGCATCGCCACGTCACACGCGGCATGGATGAATGCCGCTCCGCGATGACGCCAAGTGTAGTCCAGAGCCGTCTCCTGTCCCCCCTCCGCCAGTCGTTGAAGCAGGGGGCGGTTCCCCAGGACTTCGTAGATGGCCTCGCGGAGTCGGTCGGCCCTGTATGGCTCGACGAGAACTCCATTCTGGCCATCAATCACGACCTCGCTGATCGACCGTGTGCGACAGGCGACCAGAGGGGTCCCAGATGCCAGATACTCGAAGAGTTTTCCGGGTGAGCGATAGTGGTTGAGCGGACTTGGGGAGTAATACAGGACCAGGACGTCGGCCGCTCGCATGTAGAGTGGAATCTCCGATGGAGAGACAAACGAGATGAACGTGATCTGACCGGCCCCCCACTCCTCACACTCTTCCTTCCATTTTCCGACATGGTCCGGTCGACCGCCGACGACGAGCATTCGCACACCCTTTGGAAGCGTCGCGGCCACCTCGACCAGATACGAGATCTCCTCGTAGCGATAGTAGACCTTCCCCGTGTAGCAGACGATCTGCTCGTGCGGATCCAGTCCCAGACGTTCGCGTGCCTCGGTACGATCAATCGGGACGTTGAAACGGGCCGGCTTGACTCCACTATGAGCAACCCGGAGTCGATCGCTCGAAACGGATGCTTGCCGTCCCAGATCGTCGGCGAGGGCGCGTGAGATACAGAGATTGCCGTCGACGCGGCGATGTACAAAGCGCCGGAAGCGGGTCGATGGCAATCCATGCACGTCGGCTAATACCACCAGGCGGCGCCCGAACAGGGGTCGGAGGATTGCCAGCGCACAAAGGACGGAGTAGTTGCGCGCCGAGACGACCGTCAAGTCGCTCCCCCGCCGATTGATCATTCTCCAGCTGAGATGAGCCACATAGAGTAGCAGGCGTGCGATCAGGAGGTAGATCGATTCGCTGTCAACAACCGCGAACGGAATTCGGTACGACGTCTCGCGCAACGGTCCCTCGACTCCGTAGAGCTCCCTGAATGGGGGATGCACAGGTTCGCTTGGATGCATGCGCGCGCGGAACGAGACGATCTCCGTCACGACCCCCGACTGTGCGATGCCGTCGCACAGCGACACCATGCACTGCCGCGCAACGCGGGGTACTTGAAGCGTCTGATGTGAGTAGTAGATGAAGCGCATGCCGACTCTGTGTTTCCGCCGGGGCGGGCGTTAGGTTCTTCGTGTTTGACATCCGGGGGTGCTCAGTCAATGGCACACCCAAGATGACTTGGAGCGTGCTGGCCTCTCCACGTACTCCGTCAGAAATTGGCAGTGGCGGATGCCAGCCTGACACTGTCCCCGTCCCCCCAATCCTCCGTCACTCTTTCCTCTCCCCGGATCCACCGCCGGTACCATCCCTCCAGCATGAGGAGTAGCCAGAGCTTGGCCCAACGGTTTCTGGTCACCGACGCTATCATGGATTCGATCGCACGGGGATCGATGACGCCATCCTGGGCCAATCGACCCTTCAACAGCCGATCGACCACCACAGATGCCAGATCGCCACGTAACCAGCTTCGAACAGGTGCACTGAAACCCTTCTTCGAGCGATGGATGATTGAGTCCGGAAGAAGTCCTTCCATTGCCTTCTTGAAGAGCGGCTTCTTCTCCCCTCCGGCATAGATCTGTTCATCGGGAATGGTCATCACATACTCGACCAGTGGGATATCCAGCAGAGGCGGGCGAACCTCGAGCGACCACGCCATGCTGGCACGGTCAACCTTCGTGAGGATATCGTCCACCAGGTACGTCTGCATGTCGAGCATTCTCAGCGCCGTTGCGGGCGGGACATCGTCGCGGAGGAACTGCCTGTAGAGCCAGAGGTTATCTCCGCGGCGGCCATCCGAGAGGCCGGGGAGAATGCGTCGTTTCTCGACGCTGTCCATGAAGCCGATCAACCCGAAGTACCGGGCGGCCCCATCGGACGTTGTGAAGCGATCGGCGCCAGCCAATCGTCCCCCCAACGGTAGACGCCGGAGGGCTCTAAGGATCGACGTCGCACCCGGAACGAACCTACCTGCGGATCGGGACAGAGAGAGGTAGTCGGTATACCAGTTGTATCCGAAGAAGACTTCGTCCCCCCCATCGCCACCCAGCGCCACGCTTACGCGCTCCGCTGCGAATTGACTGAGGTGGAGTGTCGGTACTGCGGATGTATCGTAGAAGGGCTCGTCGTATACGGCGGCGAGAAGGTCGAGCGCGTCGGCCGCGTCGGTCACTGACACAATCCGTTCGTGGTGATCACACCCTACGCCGTCAGCAACGGTTCGCGCAAAGCCGAGTTCGTTTCGTTGCTCGTAGTCGAAGCCAATGGAGAACGTAGTAGGTCTGCCATCGCGGGCAGCCAGGGCGCAGACGGCGCTGGAGTCGATGCCACCGCTGAGAAAGACTCCTACGGGAACATGGCTGACGCTCCATGCCTCAACGGCATCTGCAATCCGATCCCGAAGCTCGTCAACGGTCTGTGAGGCCGATCTCGATTCGGGCCGATACTCGAGTTCCCACCATCGCCGGACAGAGACACCAAGATCGTCGACGGTCATACAGTGACCGGCCGGAAGCTTGTGTGCGCCGCGGATGATGGCCCGGTCGAAGGGAACGTAGCCGTACGTCAGATAGTCGTCGAGAGCCTCGGGGTCGATCTCCCTCGGCACGCAAGGATGGGCCATGATTCCCTTCAGTTCCGATGCGAAGAGGAACCAGGGGCCTGAGTGGTAGTAATAGAGTGGCTTGATGCCGAGGTTATCGCGCGCGATGAACAGCCTCCGCTCAACACTGTCCCAGATCGAGAAGGCGAACATCCCGCGCAGCCGATGGAGGCAGCCCTCGTTCCATCGTATGTAGCTCTGCAGTAGGACCTCTGCATCTCCACCGCTCCGGAACGTGACCCCATCCGCCTCAAGCTCGCGCCGGAGTGATTCGAAGTTCACGATCTCGCCATTGAAGACGATAGTCCATCTACCCGAACGGTCGGTCATGGGCTGATCGCCGGACGACGAGAGATCGAGGATCGAAAGGCGGCGGAAGGCAAGGGCGAGACGCCCCTCGTCACCAACATGGAGGCCTTCGCTGTCGGGACCCCGATGTTGAAGCGCGTCACGCATACGAGCAACGATCGATCGATCGATTGCCTCGCGTCTATGCCATGCTCCTGTTATTCCGCACATGTCCAAGCCTTGGCTGTTTGGGAAGATCGACTCCCGACCCCCGCCGCCGCCCGATTGCCGAGCGACGGTACGAGAACGAGGCAATCTCTTTCCATTACCAGGTAGTTTCCTTTACGTACTGATTGCCGTGATCGTCGTTCGAAATGCATCCACCAATTGCGCTGTACTTCCTAGTTCATCATTCCCAATTCGTAGTTCTCAGAACCCTGATTGGTGCGTAGAAGCCAGAGGCATCCGAGCGCACTCGTCGCGAAGAAGGCGCCATATCCGATCGCACCGCCGATCGGACCGAGCGATGGAGCCAATAGAGCGAAGAGAAGGAATTGTGTGGCTGCAGCGACCGACACGACGCCCACAAGAGCGCGGGATCGACCACGAACAAGAAGAAGAGGACGGGCCCAGAAGAAGATCATGGCAAGGGATGTGCCGATCGTCATGATCAACGCCGCCGGATGGGCGGCAGCATAGTCGGCGCCAGCGAGCCACTCCAGCAGATCCCGTCCAAAGAGGGCGAAGATCCCGATGCCTACACCACCTACAGCGATGAGCCACCGGGTCATTCCGCGGAGGAGCCGCTGCATCTCGGCCATCTTCCCTTCCGCATCCGCTCGCGACATCTCGGGATAGACCGCCATCAAGAGTGGGTCGCTGAAGAGGAGTAAGGTGCCCGCGATACGGGTGGCCACTTTGTAAATCGCTACGGCTGCAGGTGTCGCAATGATCGCGAGAAGAAGAACGTCGACTTTGCCGGAAACGGTCTTTACCGTGCTCTCCACGTTCGTCGAGAAGAGGAAGCTCCAGACACGCTTTCTCACGTCGCCAACATCGGACAGCCGGGCCGCAAAGGGATTCTGTCCGTTGCGACGCGCCTCAAAGAACGAAGCCACTGCCATCAGGGCGAAGAAGAGTGCGTCGGACGCAACGATTCCGTAGGCAATCGAGGCGAGCGACGGGCCTGAAAGCAGTATCGCTGTGAGAATTGCAATCCGGGCAACTGCGGAGACAATGCTCAGTGTGGATGCAGCGCCAAATGCTCCAGTGACACGCAGATACGACCCTGCACTACGTACGAGACTCTTGAGCGCACCACCTACCGCTAGAACGATCATCAGATTTCGAAACCCTGCCGACAGGTCAGCGACGTGCGCGATACCGCTTCCGAACAGGACGATACCCGCAAATCCAACACCTGCTATCGACGAATCGATCAGCAGCATCATCCTCAGAAAACCCGCAACCCTCTGCTTTCCCTGGGACCCCAGTTCCGGCGCGAACTTGATGACGGCCTGGCCGGTCCGGAAATCGAGAAGTCCGAAGACGAAATCGACGGCCGATGTAAGGACAATCAGTGCACCGAATGTGTCAAGCGACAGGTAGCGGGCGAGCAATACCGTCTCCGCCAGTGCAACGATTGCATTGACGCCCTGCACGGAGATCGCCCAGCCGCTGTTTTTCAGCACTGATCGGCGAAGGGTATCGAACGAGGCGGATATCACGCCGCAACCCGGTGCATCTGGAACCACTCTACGAAGGCTCGAATCCCCTGCTCGATCGACGTCGACGGGCAGTATCCAAGGGACCGAGCTACCGAGATATCTGCGTTCGTCAAACGCACGTCGCCACCCTGCATCGGGAGGCGTCGGATGTGTACCGGCACTCCCAGCTCGCGTCCGATCGTCTCGATCAGATAGCGGAGTCTCACCGTTCTGGACTCACCGAGATTCACGATCTGGTATCCGGAGAAGTTCTTCTCCACGGCGAGAATCCCCTGGACGACGTCATCCACGTACGTGTAGTCGCGGGCGGTACTCCCATCGCCATACATCGGGACTTCACGCCCCTGTGCTATCAGTTTCGTGAAGAGATGGATCGCCATTTCCGGTCTCTGCCTGGGGCCGTACACGGTGAACAGGCGAACGCAAGCGATGTCGAAATCGAAGAGATGGTGATACGAGTGACAGATCAGCTCCCCTGCCTTCTTCGATGCTGCGTAGGGGCTGATCGGCGTGTCAACGACGTCCGTCTCGTGGAATGGAGCGTTCATCCGATCGCCGTAGACGGACGACGAACTTGCGAAGACGATCCGCTTTACGTCGGCCCGTCTCATTGCCTCCAGGACCACGTTGGTCCCTTCCACATTGACTGACTGATACAGGAGGGGGTTATCGATCGAGGGCCGGACGCCGGCACGGGCGGCGAGGTGGATGACCGTGGTGACAGCGTAATCGCGCATCAACCGCTCCATGAGGTCGAGGTTCCTGATATCCCCTTCGACGATCATGAAATTCCTGTTGCGGCGTGCGCGATCGATGTTCGCCCACTTGATGGACGGGTCGTAGTACGAGTCGAAATTATCGACACCAACGACCCTGTCGCCGCGCGCGAGCAACGCATCAACGACATGTGACCCGATGAATCCGGCGGCACCGGTCACCAGGTACGTTGTACCCTTGGTAGTACGCATATGTGGACCTCAATTGTGGACCAATCTCCCGCTCAAACCATTCTTCCCGCAGGAAAACTTCTCAACACAAAGTCGCCGGGGGCTGATTACATGAAACAAACGCTCCCGCCGGCATCCTCCTCCGCACCCGCCCCGGTGACAACCGAAGCGTGACAATCCAGCGACGTGCGCGTCGGGGTCGACGGCGTCGTTCAGATGTTTCCGCAGTACCACCGAACCGTCTCGCGAAGGGCCGAGAGAAACGATGTGCTCGGCTTCCATTCCAACTCCCGCTCAATACGCGAAGGATCGACGGCGTAACGGAAATCGTGACCGGCCCTGTCAGTGACGAAGGTGATCAGCGAAGCGAAGCCCCCTTCGGGCGCATCGTCGATCAGCTCATCAAGAATGGAGCAGATCGATCGGACCAGATCGATATTTCTCCATTCATTTCTTCCTCCAATCAAATACGTCTCGCCACGTTCGCCCCGCTCGAAGACGAGGTCAAGTGCATCACAGTGATCGACAACGTACAGCCAGTCTCGAACGTTGGCTCCCGCCCCGTACACAGGTATTGGTTGACGGGCCAGCGCCGTGGCGATCACTGTGGGTATCAGCTTCTCGCGGTGCTGCCTGGGTCCGAAGTTGTTCGAGCAGTTCGTCGTAACGACGTTCATCCCATAGGTCCGATGATAGGACCGTACGAGGTGGTCGCTCCCCGCCTTCGATGCGGAGTAGGGACTGTTCGGCTGATACGGAGTCGCCTCCGTGAAGCAGTCGATGTCGTTCTCGATCGAACCGTAGACCTCGTCAGTCGATACATGGAGGAATCGCCCCGCTCTCCCCAAGTTCCAGAGCTGTCTGGCCTCCTCCAGAAGATTGAACGTACCGACGATGTTGGTCAGGACGAACTGTTCCGGTCCGCGAATGGAATTGTCAACGTGGGTCTCGGCTGCCAGATGGAAGATCCCGTCCGGCACAACATCCCGCATCACCTTTCCAACGGCAGCACGGTCGGTGATATCGACATTGCGGAAGTCGTACCGACCGGTCTTCTCGGCATCGCGGACGTTGTCGAGGCTCCCCGCGTACGTCAGCGAGTCGACGTTCGTGATGCTCCAGTCCGGATGAGTTTCCAGAAGCCGGAGGATGAGATTCGATCCTATGAATCCACATCCTCCGGTTACCAGAATTCTTCTGCTCGTCGGTGCTTGCGAATCCATCAGCTTTGGGAGAATTGGTCCGCCCGTGGGGCCGGAACACCCGGCGACGTAGCGGAAAAGACCCCAAAGTTACATCGCTCGCGCCAGTTCGAATTCCTTCGCGCGCTGGGCATCGTACCACTCCACCGTGCGTCGTATCCCCTCATCGAACATCACCGATGGTTCGTAGTCAACCGCCCCGCGGAACTTCTCGATCGACGCATACGAGTGGAGCACGTCGCCGGGACGCCGTGGGGCGTAAATCGGTTCGATCTCGATTCGCATCGTCCCACGCAGGACGTCCATAAGCAGGTTCAGCGTCACCCTGTCGTTGCAAGCAACGTTGAAGACCTCCCCGGCCACAACGGCATCCGCAGTTGCGGCCAGGAGATTGGCATCGACGACGTTGTCGATGTATGTGAAGTCGCGAGACTGCTCTCCATCGCCGAAGATCGTCGGTCGCTCCCCGCGTCGCATCATTTCAATGAAGCGTGGGATCACGGCCGAGTATTGACTGTTCGGGTCTTGACGCGGACCGAAGACGTTGAAGTAGCGAAGGACCACGGTCTCCAGACCATACAGTCTGAAGAAGACCTTGCAATAGTGCTCTCCCGCCAGCTTGGAGACGGCGTACGGAGAGGCAGGGGCGGGGGTCATTCCCTCGTGCTTCGGCAGCGTCGGCGTGTCGCCATATACTGACGAACTTCCGGCGAATACGACACGGCGTATGCCGCAGTCGCGCGCGGCCTGCAGAACGTTAAGAGTCCCGCTGGTGCCAACCTCATTGGTGGTAATAGGATCGCGGATCGATCGCGGAACCGAGGGTAATGCTGCCTGATGGAGGATCACATCCACCCCCTCCACCGCTTCACGCACGATGTGGTAGGAACGTATGTCCCCTTCGATCATCTCGATCCGGTCAGCGATCTCCCGCAGGTTCTCGCGTTTGCCGGTTGAGAAGTTGTCGAGGACGCGAACGCGGTCTCCCCGATCAAGAAGTCTTCGTACGATGTTCGATCCGATAAAACCGGCTCCGCCGGTTACCAGTACGTCCATGTGGGTCGCCTCCTGGTTACGTTGTCGCGACGACCAGCGTCTCCTCGATCGCGGCACGAAGCGCGTCGACCGTGTAGACTATCTGCTCGTCGGTCAGTTCAGGATACATGGGAAGGGAGAGAAGCTCTCCCATGTGCGCGGCGGCAACTGGGAAGTCGGCCGCGGTGTGGTTTAAATAGCGGTATGCGTCGACGAACGGGAGGGCAACTGGATAATGGATACCAGTAGCGACTCCGCGATCGGCCATACGCTGTGCGATTCGCTCGCGCTCATGAACACGAACGACGTAGAGATGCCAGACCGGTTCTGCCCAGTCGGCGACTCGGGGTATCTCCACCCCCTCCACATCGGCAAGAAGCTCAGCGTACCGATTGGCGATTCGTCGCCGATTGCGGTTCCAGAAGTCGATGTGGCGGAGTTTGACGGAGAGAACGGCGGCCTGAATGCCATCGAGGCGGCTATTTCTCCCCTCCATGATATGCTGATACTTTATCAGACTGCCGTGGTTGGCATACGCACGGGCCCACTGGGCCTGGCGTTCGTCCCGACACACGATCGCCCCGCCATCTCCGTAGGCACCGAGGTTTTTGCCGGGATAGAAACTGAATGTGGCGGCATCGCCGAAGGTTCCGATTCGGGAACCGCGATATCGAGCGCCGTGCGCCTGTGAAGCGTCCTCGATGACACGGAGCCCGTGCTGCATAGCCAGGGTCATGACCGGCGTCATGTCGACCGGATGACCATAGAGATGGACGACGATAATGGCACGTGTGCGAGGGGTGATTTTTCTGCGGGCGTCCTCGACGTCGATGGTGTAGTGATCGGGCTCGCAGTCGCAGAAGACGACGCGCGCTCCGGCGGAGGTTACTCCTTCAGCTGTGGCTATGAAGGTATTTGCGGGGATTATCACCTCGTCTCCCCGACCGATGCCCAGGGAGCGGAGGGCAATTTCGATAGCGTCGGTGCCATTGGCGACCGACACGCAGTGGGGAACACCGACCCAGGCGGCGAATTCTTCCTCGAACTCCGTAACGCGTCGCCCTCCGATAAAAGCGGTCTCGGAGAGTACTGCGTCCACGGCCGGATGGACCTCGTCCCTGATCATGAGGTACTGCGCCCTCAGATCCACGAAGGGAACACGCATTGCGCTCAGTTGTACAGATGGGAAGGGATGGCAGGGTGCGGTTGGACCTCGGACCTCTGCCTGGACGCCGTTAACATAGCGACTCGAGCTGAATTTGCAAACAAAAACATTGCTCGGTTGATGTGCGGATGCACGTCAGTGTTTGAGCACCTCCCGGCACCCAACGGACACGCTCGCCCTTGCTACAGGACCAACCGCATTATCTGGCGCAGTTCAACGCGAAGTCCAACGGCTCTCTCCGACTCCACAATGGCCATCAGACCATGCGTGAGATCTGCAGGTTGTAGTACCTGAAATCCACAGCTGGTGTAGAACGGGCCGTTCCAGGGGACATCTCGAAACGTCGATAGCGTAACGCCTTTGTACCCCTCACGCCTCCCCTTTTCGCAGACCTCCATGACGAGAGCCCGCCCGATTCCCTTCCGTCCGTGTTCTGGGAGGACATCGAGTTCCTCGAGATGGAGGTTGTTGTCGATCGCCAGCATTAAAGCAAATCCCACAGGGACATCAGACGCGTCCGCTGCGACGATCAACCGATCGTTCTCCATCCCACGTCGGAAGTTCTCCACCGAATTCACATGGATTGGCCCATTCGGATCGAATCCCAGCCGCTCGCTCCATCCAGCGAACAGCGATGCCGCGACACGTTCGATTTCGGGGAGGAGAGGGAGATCAGACGGAAGAGCAGGCCTGATATGCACCATGTTCGTCGTGTTTGATAAGGTTATCCCTCGGCCTCCCAGGTCCGTTTGCGCTTCATAGCGGCCTGATGACGTTCGCGAAGGCGCTTACGCGACAGGATCTTACCGAGCTGCCGCGTGACATCGTCGAGCGTTCGGAATGTGTAATGTGGGAGGCGGTGAGCGTTGCAGTAGGCAGCCAGGCGATCCTTGGCGAAGATCACGTCCGCGTGCTCGGCCGGGCAGTAGTCGCTAATGCCATCGCCGACGTAGATAATCCTGCTCTCCTGCGGTGTAGCCGTCAGCACGATGTTCCGCTTGCATGCAGCGGTAAGGCAGGTACAACCTTCGGCGGCATCCGGGAATATCACGTCCAACCTGGGACGCGCCGCTGCATCTACGCGGTCCGAACCACCGGAGAAAAACATGTTCGACCCAACCACCGAACTCCTCAACACGTCGGATGCCTCCCCCCATTCTATCAAGAGGTTGCAGCGCCGTTCAACGTCAAGTCCGTGAAGAGCCAGATATCGGTCAACGTAGTAGTCCAGTCCGTCGCTGACCACCAGGATGGGAAGGCCGTTGGCGCGGGCAAATGCTATCAATCGGTCGGCGCCGGGGTCGGGGGGTATGGACAAGAGGTACTCGTCGAGTTCGACCGGGTTCGGTGGATCAAAAGAAGCGACCACACCGCGCCAATAGTCTCGGATGCCAATTACTCCCGACATCAGATCCGATAGCCACGAATCGATCTCCCCACGACGCGCGAACAGATCATATCCAATGTCGACGGTGGATATCGTGCCATCGAAATCCAGGTAGAGGTGCGGGGGGTGCTGACTGCTGAGTAGCACGGAGGACTACCTGTTGAAGATCGTTGCGAAGAACTCATTCATCTTTGCCCACGACTCTTTGTCCGCCTCCGCGTTGTATGCGACGCCACGCGAGGGATCATCGCCATTGCCCGGGTTGGTGAAACCGTGCACTGCCCCCGGGTATGCGATTAGCTCCATGCGGGCCTTGGCAGTCTCCATTTCTGCTCTGAAGGCGTCGACCTGGACTGGCGGGACGAGTGGATCATCAGCGCCATGCAGGACGAGAATCGGTGCGACAATACTCCCAGCGTGAGCTGGCATCGGCGTACTCAATCCACCGTGGAAGCTGACCACGCCACTGACTCCGGCGCCGGCCCGAGCGAGTTCCAACGCACATGTTCCGCCGAAGCAGTAACCGATTACGGCGATGCGTGTGGTGTCCACATCAGAACGTGATTTCAAGTACTCGAACGCTGCGTACATGCGCGATCGAAGCGTTACGGGATCACCCTTAAGCTGAGCGGAGAGCTGCGCCGCCTCGGTCATGTTCTCTGCCTCCCTCCCGTCACCATAGGGATCGACGACGAAGGCGACGTAGCCGAGTTCGGCAAGCTGCCTCGCCCTTGACTTCGCGTAGTCGTTCACCCCCGTCCATTCGGGTGCGATCATCACGGCGGGAACCCTTTGCGCCCCGATATGCCCATGCGCCACATATCCCTTCATCACAAGATCCCCAAGGCGATACTCGACCGTCTCCGTTATCGTATGCGATGAGCACGCGGAGATGGCGAAGAGCAGGAATACGAAGAGGAGCGATTTCATTGCATTGTCAGAGTTGAGTGTACCAGGATGGAGTGCTTCGGCCGACGGCAAATGCGAACGGACGCGGTAGGCACTGGATACCTGCGACCAGCTCACCACAGTCATGCCGCCGAGCGCTAGCCATAGTCGGGCAGAAGCGTCTTCTTCGCGTTGTCGATCCCCGAGCCAGCTCAGTCAATCAACGTCACGTCGCGCTCGATCAGGAAGCGGAGCTGGGGTTCGTAGTCATACACATGATAATTCTTGGCGAGGGTGAGGCTCCTCTTCCACCGGGTGCGGTCGCCGATCTGGAGGTAGCAATCGGCCATGTGATAGTAGCTCCACGGACTGATCCAGGTTTCCTCGTTCCCCTTGGCCTCGATAGCCAGTCGATATGAATTGATCGCTCGTTTCCAGTCCCCCTGATTCTGGAATGACCGGGCGAAAACGTAGAACGCCTGCGCGTCCTGCGTGCCGGTCAACGGCTTGCGTTTCATGGCGGCAACGGCCTTTACCAGGGCATCGTTGTAGGCCTGCGCGTTGACGTTGTTCATCGCTTGAAGCAGCAGTATGTCGGTCTGGTTGAGCGGAGAGCGGAGACGGATAACGGCTCGGCGGCGTGCGGCCATGTCCTCCGGTGAATCTATCGACGCCGATCTGGCCCGCTCGTAGGCCTTCACGGCATTGTCTCTGTTACCAGCCAGTTCAAAACACACACCGATATGGTACCATGACATCGCGACGAACGTCTTCTCCTGAGTCTTCCTCAGGTAGGCCTGGAAATAGCTGCGCGCGTTATTGAAATCGTTCGTCAAAAAGGCGCACTGTCCAAGACGGGCAAGACTGAGATCCGTAAACAGTCTGAAATCCTGATTGCCTGCGTCAACGACTTTCTTGAAGTACGGGAACGCCTTCGCGGGAAAATTCTCGACGATGTAGGCACTCCCGAGGGCGTATGAGAACGCCACGTTATTCGGATACCGGGCCGCCAGCGTCTCTAATGTTCTTGCACCCCCGGCCAGATCCTTCTTGTAGTAGATCGTCAGGAACGCCAGGATCAGCTGGGCATCATTACGGAAATAGGTTCCCTTTCTGGCAGCAGTCTCGATCTCCTTCAAACCGAGCGCAGCATCCCCCTTTATGCCGCTCATGCTCCCGAGAATCTGCCCGACCTTCGGGACGGAACCCAGGATAAAATGGAAGATGCCGAGTCCAAGGTAGGCGTCATAGGCGGTCGGATCGTCGTCAACCAGTGACTCCAGCTTTTCGTAACACGTGCGCCCGCTCACCGCTGCGGCACTGAAATTCTCCGCTCTCCCGTTTGCGATCGCCTTATAGCCATATGCCATTCCAAGAAAGAGCCGAGATCGTGAGTCGTCCCGACTGGACGCGATCTGTATTGTCTTGTCCGTCCGTCGAAGGAACTGATCAAGCTGCTCCGGCCGACGATCGAACACATAGCTCCAGAGGTGAAGCGTCGAACGGAAGAAATGGCCGCGCGGGTCGTTGGGATCGGCTGCAATCGCGGCGTCAAAGCTCTTTGTCGCCGCGTCGAATCTGACGGAATAGAGAGCCTCGATCCCCTGGGTAATGAGATCGTCGATTTGATCTGCGTGGACGAGAGACGGAGCAAGAATCAGAAGAAACAGCGCCGCGCCAATACTGCGCATTTGCATAGTGAACGGTCCCGATGTAATGAGTTGTAGGAAGGGGCTGGAGGGGTGGAATCGATGGCTGGGCCGCGTTCCCACGCACGCGAGTCTCACTATATTCGCGGCGCCCAACGTACTACAGCCCTCTTATCCTCCAGCCAGCAGACAAGTTCCCGCTCGACGCAGTGATCGGGAAAAGGATACACTTTTTGCGGAGAGATCCCAGCCCAATGACGGAAGAAGCGTTCGTCGCATTGCGCGATCGTATCGATAGCGATCACTCGACTATTCGGATCGTGGCGTTCACCGAAGAAGAGGTGAGCGGCCTCACAAAGGAACAGGCTGGTGAAATCGTGGCCCTCTTCGGTGCCAATACGCTGATTTCCCTCCCTGCGCGCGAGCGAACCTTCTTCGAGTGGCTGCACACATCTGACGCCTCTGTCTGGGAAGACCTGTGGGGAGATGCCGAAACCCCATACCTGGTCAGCCTCTCGTTTCTGCCCGATGTCCTCCCCAAGGGACGCGGATTCGTGATCTGTGATCTTGTCAACCAACAGAACTTCAACTTTGCCGTCGAGAACATCACGCCGGAAGATGGAACAGGCTTGCTGGATGCGGCAATGGAGATTGTCAAGGCGAACGGCAAACTGCAGCTCCACCAGGCGTTCCTCATCGAAATCTGGCGCGCCCCGATCGATCAATGGAGGTTCGCCTGGTTGTACAATGTCTCGCTCGACGTCGTCAAGGAGATGGTGATCTGGATGATCTCGGAACACATTCTGACGCTACCGAGTGCGGAGCCGGAGTCCGTGGATAGTGACGAGCCGGAGAGTGGTGATGAAGCGTAGCGACGGCCGCGAATGGCTGGTCATGAAGTTTGGCGGAACATCCGTCCGCGATGCTGTAGCAATGCGGGGCGTAGTCGACATTGTACGTGACGAGGTCAACCTCCATGCCGCTGCCGGCCGCCCCGTTTTCCCGGTTGTGGTCGCCTCGGCCTGCGCCGGCGTGACGGATGACCTGCTTGCTTGCGCACACGCGGTTGGAACATCCGACACGCAGAAGGCCAGGTCAATACAGGCGACCCTCCGCGATCGACACCACGACATTCTTCTGGATCTTGATCCTGCTCCTCCGGACGGTGTCCGTCGACAACTGGATAACCTTCTCAATGAGCTTGCTCGTCTGATCGAAGGCGTCTCCCTACTTGACGAATTGACGCCACGCTCCATCGATCTATTTGCCTCACTGGGTGAACGTATGTCCACTCTCCTGCTGGCGCATGCATTCGAGATCGGTGGGATCCCGACCGCACTCCTTGACAGCCGAGATGTTATTGTGACCGACGATCGGCACACAGATGCGCGCCCGATCATGGACGAGATCGATCGTAGAGCGCCCGATGTGCTTTCGACAATACCTCCGGAGGCGCGCGTCATCGTTGCCCAGGGGTTTATCGGACGGACGCGTGCAGGAGAGACCACGACGATAGGGCGTGGGGGGTCGGATCATACCGGGGCATTGCTGGGGGGCGCACTCCGGACATTCGAGATTCAGATCTGGACGGACGTCAGCGGCATTCTGACCGCCGATCCCCGAATCGTTCCGGATGCGCGCGTCGTGGAGCAGGTGACGTTCTCGGAAGCACGCGAGCTGGCGACCTTCGGCGCAAAGGTCCTTCATCCAGACACAATTGTACCGGCTGTGCAACGAGGAATTCCGGTGGTCATTCGGAACTCGATGCGCCCCGGCGACCCCGGGACGCGGATCCTCCCCGACGACGCATCGTTGTCACCCGGAGTCCACTCGATCTCTGCGCGACGGGGGTTGCGGCTCCTTCGACTTACACCCCGTCGCATGACCGATCGCTCCGGACCACTTGCGGCACCCCAGGTATTCGCGTCGCACGACGTCCCCCTCCTTCTCTTTCAACTTGTTGAATCGAGCGGCGTGGCTGTGGTTCCGGACGAGTCCTTCAGCGATGTCGTGCTGGCCGATCTGGAGGAACGATGTCATGTCGAGCTGACGAACAACGTCGCACTTCTCTGCCTGTGCGGAGTCGGTATTGACGATCGGCCCGACGGCCTCGCGGAGGCAATCAAGTCCTTGAAGGGACGCTCCGTACCCATCGCCGCATCGGGACCCAGCAAGTACGTCCACCTGCTGGTGATCGACGAACATGGTGTTGCGGATGCCGTGGCCACCGTCCATCGCCGTCTTTTTGCGGCTGAGCAGCAGCCAAGCACCACGATGCAGTAACCCTCCCTTGTCATTGTCGGGGGCATTTCGTAGCCTTGCCGACTTTGTTATTCCCGGGTTCGCAGCCGACCGGCATTCACGCGCCTCAGGTGGCGTTGCCTCCGTCGCCGCACCGCGCGACAACGCACGGCTGAACAACAATTGACACCCGACCCGTGACGACAAGCTGTCGGCCCGAGTCGACCAACTACAAGCAACAAGCAACCAGCGTGTTTCCTCAGTTCCCCGACAACGGGTTCGCCCCGTTGGAACGTGACGTCCTTCGATTCTGGAAGGAGAACGACCTCTTCCGGCGCTCGATCGAGAGCCGGCCGGAGGATCGTCGCTGGATCTTCACCGAAGGTCCGCCAACCGTCAACGGCATGCCGGGGATTCACCACATTATCAGCAGGGCGCTCAAGGACATGTTCTGCCGCTACAAGACCATGCGCGGCTATCGTGTCGATCGAAAAGGGGGCTGGGATACACACGGCCTTCCGATTGAGATCGCCCTCGAGAAGGAACTCGGCCTCCGAGAGAAGAGTGAGATCGAGACGAAGGTTGGCGTCGCGAAGTTCAACACGATGGCACGTGAGCTGGTCTACCGCCATATCAACATGGAGACGGGATGGAACAGGCTCACCGAGGAAATGGGCTACTGGCTCGATCTCGATGACCCGTACATCACCTGCACCAACAACTATGTTGAGTCGGTCTGGTGGTCGCTGAAGGAGTTCTTCAAGAAAGGACTGATCTATCGTGGCTTCAAGATTGTCCCGCAGTGCCCGCATTGCGAAACGCCCCTCTCTTCACACGAGCTTGCGCAGGGATACGCGGATGTAAAGGATCCCTCGCTCTACGTGAAGGTCCGACTTCGCTCCGACGACCAGCTGCGCGAGCGTCTGGAGATCCCAGAGGGGACGTCCATCCTTGTCTGGACAACCACTCCCTGGACGCTCATCTCGAACGTTGCCCTCGCGGTCGGCGCCGACCTCGACTACCAGCTCGTTCGCGATCCGGTGACGGAAGAGCGATATGTGATCGCCGAAGCTCGACGTCCGGCCCTTGATCCAGATTCGACGTGGCAGATCGAGAGGACGTTCAAGGGGAAGGAGTTGAGCGGTCTGCATTACGAACGGTTATTCGACTACGTTCCTGTCGACCACGACGCGTTCTATGTCATCACCGGGAATTTCGTCTCAACCGAGGATGGAACCGGGGTCGTACACATTGCTCCTGCGTTTGGTCAGGATGACTACGAAGCCGCGAAGGAGCATGGTCTTCCGGTCCTGCAGCCGGTCACGGGGGGTGGACGGTTCACTGACGTCGTCTCCGACTGGGCTGGGCGTACAGTGAAGACGATCACCTTTGAAGATCGTGTGGAGCAGGGCGTCGATCGGGAGATCGTCAACGCTCTCAAGGAGAGAGGGCTTGTCCTCAAGTTCTCAAACGACTACCTCCATAGTTATCCCCATTGCTGGCGGTGCGACAACCCGCTGATATACTACGCCCGCGACTCCTGGTTCATCCGTACCACAGAGTTCGCCGGAAAGATGATCGAGCAGAACCGAGCCATCAACTGGCAGCCGACCGAAATCGGTTCCGGACGCTTCGGGAACTGGCTTGAAGAGAATAAGGACTGGTCACTCTCACGCGACCGCTATTGGGGCACCCCCCTCCCCATCTGGGTGAACGTCGATGATCGGAACGACATGATCGCTGTCGGTTCGATTTCCGAACTCCTTGAAGGAGAGTACGAGCACGACGACGGTACACTCGTTCCCGCTGCGGAGCTTGTAGAGGAACTCGACCTTCACAAACCATTCGTGGATCGCGTGGTCTTCCGTCGCGACGGCCACACATACCGACGGACACCTGAACTGATCGACGTCTGGTACGACTCCGGCGCCGCCCCGTTCGCGCAATGGCACTATCCGTTCGAGAACAAGGAGCTCTTTGAGGAGCGCCATCCGTCCGACTATATCTGCGAAGCGGTCGATCAGACGCGCGGCTGGTTCTATACGCTTCATGCGATTTCGACCGGATTGTTCGGCATGCCAGCGGCAAAGAACATTCTGGTCAACGCCCATGTGCTGGATCGGAACGGGAGGAAGATGTCCAAGCGGCTCGGCAATTCTGTCGACCCCTTCGACATGATGGCGAAGTATGGCGCGGACGCCGTCCGTTGGTACATGGTTACCAGTTCACCACCGTGGAAAACCCTCAACTTCAACGAAGAGGAGATTCCACGCACGGCACATGGCTTCTTCCGAACGCTCATCAACACGTACAACTTTCTGGCTCTGTACGCCAACATCGATGGGTTTACGTACGCCGAAGAACGGATCCCCGTCGGTGAACGGCCGGAGCTCGATCGGTGGATACTGTCGTCGTTGAACACAACGCTTACCAGGTACATCGAGTACATGGATGCGTATGATCCGACGCGTGCAATGCGACTGGTGATTGATTTTGCGGTGGAAGGGCTATCGAATTGGTACGTCCGCCGGAATCGGCGTCGGTTCTGGAAGGGAGAAATGTCCCACGACAAACTCTGCGCGTACCAGACGCTTTACGAGAGTCTGGATGCCGTTGTCAGAATGATGTCCCCCCTCGCCCCATTTCTATCGGACTGGATGTACCGAGCGATGAATGATCTGACGGGGCGCGCTTCGGCCACGTCTGTCCACCTGGCATTGATCCCTGAGCCAGAGAGGGACGTGATCAATGAAACATTGGAGCGCCGAATGGACAGGGCACAGCGAGGAGTCGCGCTGGCCCGTATGCTCCGTGAGAAGGCCCGTCTGAAAGTGCGTCAACCATTGCGCCGCATGCTGATCCCGTATACGTCGCCGATGGAGCTCGAGGACTATCAGGCAATCGAGGGGATCATGCTCGATGAACTGAACATCAAGCGCGTTGAGTACGTCGAGGCAGGATCGTCGGACGTAGTCCGCATGAAGGCCAAAGCGAATTTCAAGTCGCTGGGTCCTCGCTACGGCAAGCAGATGAAGCTTGTCGCCTCGGCCGTTGCCGCAATGACTGCAACGGAAATCGTCGAGCTTCAACGCTCCGGTTCCTTGACTCTCACGATCGGGAATGATACGTTTGCTCTCTTTCCTGAAGACGTGGAGGTGAATCACGAGGAAATCGAGGGGTGGCTTGTCGCCTCGGAGGGTCCGATCACCGTCGCTCTCGACACCGAACTCGATCAGGATTTGATCGACGAAGGCATGGCACGCGAGTTCATCAATCGCGTGCAGAATCTCCGCAAAGACTCCGGCTTCGACGTTACTGACAGGATTCGCTTGGCCTACAAGGCGGACGACGACGTGCAGACGATCCTGCAGGCCCAGCGGATGTACATTATGGAAGAGACACTCGCAACGGAGTTTGGTCCGGGCGAGCCATCCGGGGGTATCGACGTCGATCTGAATGGACGGCCGTGTACGATTGAACTGGAGCGGTTGACGCTGTAGCGCACACCGTACCCGACGCCCGATTTCGGAGACATCGATCTCACTCAATACGCATCAGGCAGATTTACTAATCCATGGCAGTTGGAACATCCTCTCGCGCCGCGTTGAGCGGCAAACGCCGGTCGACGGCGAAGGGCACAGCAGCAACGAAGGCGGGGACGTCGTCGGCACGAAAGGCAGGAACAACTGCCACGACAGGCAAAACGTCCGACCGCGGAACGATCGCCGCCAGCAGGAAGGCGCCGGCAAAGAAGAGTACCGTGTCAAAGAAGGGAGCGCCTGCAGCGAAGGGATCGTCGGCAAAGACCACGCCGGCCGCAAGGAAGGCGGGTTCAACGTCGCCGACAACCACCAAGCAGACCGGTGCAAAGAAGAGCACTCCAGCGAAGAAGGGGGCTGCGGCATCGAAGAGCTCTGCGCCCCGGAAGGCTGCTCCCGTGAAGTCAGGTACCAAGAAAGGGACTCCAGCGAAGAAGGGAGCCGTCGCTCGAAACGCGGCACCGGCCAAGAAGGGGGGAGTAGCCAAGAGGGGGACGCCAGCCAAGAAGGCGGCCCCTGCCAAGAAGACGGCCCCTGCCAAGAAGACGACTCCTTCCACGAAAACGGCCCCTGTCAAGAAGACGGCTACGTCTAAGAAGGCAGCGACGATTACGAAGCCGGCGCCGGTGAAGAAGGCGGCTCCTGTGAAGAAGGGTGTGCCTGTCAGAAATACCAAGTCGTCGACCAAGGTGGCCCCTGGCAAGGAGGCACCCACGAAGAAGCAACCGGCAAAGAGCAGCTTGTCCCCGTTGAAGTACGGGACGCCGCAGAAAGTGGCCGGTGCGGCCAAGCCCGCATCGTCAACTACATCATCAAACAACAGCGGACGGGTCCAGACCGCAGCGACGACAAGTGCGCCCGCTGCCTCCACGTCCAAAACCCCTGCACCGAAACAGAAGGTCCAAAAAGTGAGCACGAAATCCTTCAAATTCCCCAAAGGGATTTTTTCGCACGCCACCGGGACGGACACGAACGAGCCGTTCAACAGGAGCGAACTCGATCATTTCAAGGAAATGATCAACTCGATGCGCGAGGAGCAGCAGGAGCAGTTCGAGGAGCTGACCGAACAGCTCCGCGAGCTCAATTCTGCCGAGGCAAACGACGAGAACAACGCCTATTCGCTTCACATGGCGGAACAGGGCACCGATGCGATGGAGCGCGAGAAGACGTTCCTGCAGGCGCAGCGAGTGAGCGACTACATCAAGAAATTGGAAGAGACGCTTCGACGAATTGACGACAAGTCGTTCGGCCTGTGTCGTATTTGCGGTCTTCGTCTGGATCGCATGCGGCTGGAGGCCGTCCCTGTTACCCAGGTTTGCACTCAGTACAAGAAGACAAGTAAACCCTGCGAGCCCGGCAAGCTCTTCATGGAGGCTACGGGTGTCAGTCTCTCGACTGAGGTAAATGGCAGCGGGCACAAGAACGACGCAGCCTGATCGTTGAAACGTCGCATGAGAACTGTTCTTTCGCTGTCGACAATTATTGTTCTGCTCGATCAGGCAACCAAGCTGGCTGTCCGTGGGTTTTCCCTGTTCGGAATAGAGCATCAGGGTATGATGCTCTATCAAAGCAATCAATTGTTTGGTGACGCCGTTCGCATCACGTTTGTCGAAAATCCGGGAATGGCGTTCGGATTGAATTTCGACCTCCCGTTGGTGCTCAGCCTCTTCTCGCTTGGCGCTGCCGTATTTCTCGTCTGGCTCCTCTGGAAAACCCGTGATACGGGATTAACCGGCCTCCGACTTGCGCTTGCGCTGATCCTTGCCGGCGCGGTTGGTAATCTTATCGATCGCTCGTTCTACGGTATTGCGTTCGGCTACGGATCGCTCTTTCATGGACGCGTCGTCGATTTCATTGACGTCGACCTCCCTGACATGTCGCTGTTCGGCAACGAGATTCGGAGATTCTGGGTGTTCAACGTCGCCGACTCTGCCGTGAGTATTGGCGTCATCCTGCTCTTCTTCTTCTATCCCGGAAAAGCACACCCAACGGCACAACCAGAGGCGCCGACGGTTGATAGTATTGCCGGCGATCGTACACCGGTTACGGACAACGGTGCCGATGCGATTCCAGATTTGAAGGAATCGGTCGAATCCGAAAGTCCTCCGCCGAACAACACCGTCGGCAACGCATGATTGCAAAAGGGTTCCCTCCGGGAGCCCTTTCTCTTTTGCGGTATCCTCGCGGTCCCTTTCTCCCCCATTGCAGTTGGGCTGACTACCCAGAAGGGCCTCTCCGCGCTGTGCGCTCAAAGGCTGCGCGCCCACTCTCGTCTATGTCGCAGTGGCCGATTCTTACGAGCGCGACTCTACATCACCAGACGCTTGATGCCAAGCCTCAACAGTTGAATATGGAAGTTGATTGGGAGCCCCACTCTCACGTTTGTGAGCCGCAGGCACGTCAAGAGTTGAGCGACGTGAACAGGGAGCAACGCGTCTGCGACCTTCAATTCGGCGATTAAGACGCCTGGGATCGTCAAGTCGATGTGATAGTCCATGCCGAGACCGACGCCCTTGTGCTGGACGGGTACTCGAACCTGGCGCTCGAACGATGTGGAACGGAGCGACATTTCCCGAACCATGGCCTCTTCGTAGATGCGCTCGAGGAGGCCGGGTCCTGGATGCCGGCGAACCGCGATAGCGCAGGCTATGATCTCTCCCGCTACTCCGTTGAGCTGGTCGGCCACTGTCGTCATAGTGGGAGCGAATTGTGCTGGTGGACCGCTCGTGAACAGAGTCATCGCTACGCTCTTCTACACCAGGCAGACGGGCCACCGAGTCACGGTGTCACGGAGCTTTTACCTCCACGTCCGATCGTCGTACCGACCAACGCATGCAATCGCACCACCGTTTTGACCTCCTCGTGACCTCGCTCGTAAAAAAAAAGAGGGGCGCACCGTGTGCGTCCCTCTCGTGAATACTCGCTCCGGCGTCCCCTTTACGGGAAGATGCCGAGTTCCATGTAGGCCTTTGCGACACGATCAATCGCGTGGACGAATGCCGCCGTGCGGAGGTCTGCGACCTTGCGGTTGGTGTCGAAGACGTCTTTGATCTGATAGAACGCCTGGGTCATCGTCTCGTCCAGCCCGGCATCGACATAGTCGGCCTCGTCAGCACCATGCACAAGCAGCTGTCGCTCCGATGGATTCAGCGACGTGCCGGTAAGCCTCTCGACCATCGAGACGATCCGGTTGTACGAGCTTTCGTCGGCCCTCTGCGAAAGGCGACCGAAGCTGACGTGGGACAAGTTCTTGAGCCACTCGAAATAGCTGACCGTCACGCCGCCGGCGTTCAGGTAGATATCGGGGAGGATGTGCACACCCCGCTTGACGAGGATGGACTCGGCGCCGGCGGTTACCGGACCGTTGGCACCCTCGGCGATCATCTTCGCCTTGATCCGTTCCGCATTTCCAACATTGATCTGGTTCTCGAGAGCGGCCGGCACAAGGATGTCGCAGTCGAGTTCCAGGAGGTGGGAGGGATGCTTGAAGAACCTGCCACCGGGGAAGCCGTTGATCGTACCGTGTTCACGACGGAACTTGAAGACCGTGTCGACATCCAGGCCGTCCTTGTTGTAGACACCACCATCGTGCTCGGCAATGCCAACAATCGTGGCACCCCCGTCTTGAAGGTTCTTTGCGGCCCAGTAGCCGACATTACCAAGACCTTGAACGATGACGCGCTTGTTCCCGAGACCCGGGGTCATCCCGAAGATCTTGGCGTTCTCGGCCGTTGCCAACGCCTCTCGGACGCCGAAGAAGAGGCCGCGCCCGGTAGCCTGGGTTCGACCGTCGATCCCCCCCTGCCCAAGCGGCTTTCCGGTGACGCACGCCAGCGCGTCGATCTGTCCGGGTGTGACGGCCTGGTAGGTATCTGCAATCCAGGCCATCTCTCTTGGACCGGTCTGGTAGTCAGGGGCTGGAACGTCCAGTGCAGGCCCGATGCAGTTTCGCTTGATCAACTCCATCGTGAAGCGACGAGTGATCCGCTCGATATCCTCTTGCGTGTACTTCTTGGGATCAAACTGAATCCCGCCCTTTGCACCACCGAATGGGACGTCGACAACGGCACACTTGTAGGTCATCAGGGCCGCAAGGGCCATCACTTCGTCCTGTGTGACGTGTTCAGCATAGCGAATGCCCCCCTTCGTTGGAAGACGATGGTGCGAATGCTGAACGCGCCACCCGGTGAAGACCTGAATATCGTCCCCGATGCGAACCGGGAAGCGGACCATGATGATCGAGTTGCAGACCTTGATCTGGTCCAGAATGCCACGTGGGTAGCTGACACACGCCGCCGCCCGCTCAAAGTTCTGTTCCACCGTCTGGTAGAACGATGGCTCCGGAGATATGAGCTTCGAGAGGCGATTTACGCCTCGGACCGGACTACCGTCGATTGCCGCCTTCTCGGTCTTTTCGGCAACGCCGTTCGTCGTCGCTTTCGTCTTGCGGGCCGAGGTCGTGTTCCCCTTGTTCTTAGTGGCCATTGTCTGTAAGCGTATTGGGTGTTGTTACGTGTTGAACGTCTGCGTCATCGCCGTGCACGATAGATCTAAAGATTCCCACGCTCGGCTTGATCCCGTTCGATCGCCTCGAACAGAGCCTTGAAGTTCCCCTTCCCAAACGATTCGCCGCCGCGACGCTGTATCAGCTCAAAGAAGAGTGTTGGACGATCCTCCACCGGCTTCGTAAAGATCTGGAGCATGTATCCCTTGTCATCGCGATCAACCAGGATGTTCAGCTTTTTCAGCTCATCGATGGACTCCTGGATATCGCCCACACGTTCAAGAAGATCGTCGTAATAGGCCTCGGGAACGGTAATGAACTCCACTCCGTTGGCTCGCATCTTCGCCACCGTGACCAAGATGTCCTCACACTCCATGGCAACGTGCTGTACTCCGGCCCCCTTGTAGAACTGCACGTACTCTTCGATCTGGGATTTCTTCAGTCCCTCGGCCGGTTCGTTGATCGGGAACTTGATCCACTTGTTCTCGTTCGCCACAACGGTGGAACGGAGTGCGCTGTATTCGGTCGAGATGTCCTTGTCGTCAAACGAGACGAAGCGTGAAAACCCGAACACGTCACGGTAGAAGTTGACGGTCTCTTCCATCTTGTTCCAATCGACATTCCCAACGATGTGATCAACGTGCTTGAGACCGAATGACTCGGATAGAGGATCCTCACGCGGCACGAAATTCGGCATGAACATCCCCTTGTACCCGTCGCGTTGCACGAATGAGTGGACCGTGTCGCCATACGTGGCGACGGTTGCCACCACGACGGTGCCGTCACCGTCCGTATAACGGGTTGGCTCGCTGATGCCACGCGCGCCTCGCTCGGTTGCAATCCGGTAAGCCTCGTCGGCATTCTCCACATGGAACGCGATATCACGC
Source organism: uncultured Alphaproteobacteria bacterium (assembly GCA_964462535.1). Lineage (GTDB taxonomy): Bacteria > Bacteroidota > Ignavibacteria > OLB7 > OLB7 > CAYWXV01. The sequence goes on along the minus strand of CAYWXV010000027.1, from coordinate 5,490 downwards.
ACGCCGTCCCCATGTTTGAAAATATGCTCCGCGATCGGCGAGTCGGGCGTCAGAGGGGTCGTCAGGACGAATCGGATCTTCCCCTGTTCGATCAGGTACGAGGACCGGTCCTTGACGCCCGTTTCGGGTCCACTGTATCCGACCAGCCGGAAACCGAGTGCCCGGCGGTAGAAGTATTGCGCCTGTTTGGCGTTACCGACGTAGAATTCAACGTGATGAGTTCCGTGAATCTTGAAGAGATCGTGAGCCTGCTCCAGGTCACGAAGCTGTTGTGCGGTTTCCATGGCGATGAGACGTATTACTGGTGAACCTCCGCCTTCAGAACTGCCTCCAGCACCTCAACTGCCCGATGATTCTGTTCCATTGTGCCGGTGGAGATTCTGAGACAGTGGGGGAGGCCGAAGGCCTCCAGCGGACGCGTGATCACTCCGCGCTTGAGCATTGCGTCGAAAATGCGTCCGACGCGCTCGGCCGTGCCGAAGTCGATCATCACGAAGTTTGCGAGAGAGGGAGCGAAACGAAGACCGAGGCGCTCGAACTCGGCATGATAGTAGAGAAGTGATTCTCGGTTGAGACTGACGGTGGCCTCGAGAAACTCCGGCTCACCAAGTGCCGCAAGCCCCGCTGCTGCAGCCGGTGTGCTCGGTTCAAACGGGAGCTTGACCTTCCAGATGTTGCCGATGATCTCGGAATGAGCCATGGCGTATCCGATGCGGATTCCGGCCAGCCCGTACGACTTGGAAAATGTTCTGCAGGTCAACACGTTGTCCCAACGATACCTCATCGAATCGGGATAGTCAGGCCAGCCGTCTGCATACTCGAAATAGGCCTCGTCCATAATCACGAGCACCGAGTCGGGCACTCTCGCGATAAAGCGCTCCAACTCGTCGGTCGTCACCGCCGTACCCGTGGGATTGTTCGGGTTGGCGATGTAGACAATCTTCGTCTTCTCGGTGACGCGAGAAGCGATTCCCTGGAGATCGAAGCCGTAGTTCTTCAGTGGGACGTAGTGCGTCTTCCCTCCCCACGCCCGGGCCAGAACCTGAAATCCCACAAACGTCCCTTCGCTCGTGATCATCTCGTCGTCACGGTCAAGATAGGCTCTCATTGCCGCAGCAATGATCGACTCTGATCCCGATCCGCACACGACATTCTCCGGCTTTATCACGAATCGATCGGCAAGAGCCATTCGGAGCCCCCGACCCGCGTCCGGATAGACAGCAAGTGACGAGAGTGATGCCTTGATCGCCTCGATGGAACGACCCGGGCTTCCAAGAGGATTCTCATTCGAGGCAAGCTTGATGGCGTCCAGCACGCCATACTCGCGTGCTGCTTCATCAACGGACTTACCAGAGACGTAGGGCTTAAGATTGACGATGTGCGAAGGGACAGAAATCATCGGATCGAGTTGGACGGGCGACGGGGGCAGGCAAAATCGGTCAGGTGGCCGAACTAGAGTGCGGCCAAAATAGTAATCCTCCCTTTGATACCACCCGGATCTCATCAAGAGCGCTTGGAGTTCTTACCCTTTTTCACGCCACCAGAACCAGCAGACGCTTAGCTGCGGTCCGACTGGCGGCGCGACACGCCGGGTCCGTGTGGCAACGCCTGCCTCCCCGCACCCTTCCGCCAACCTGATCAGCGCGATCCCCTTATCTTCCCCCTTCACGAAATGCTCAACTATGCCTGAACTGTCGAAGACCTACAATCCGTCCGATGTCGAGAAGAAGTGGTACTCGTACTGGTACGAGCACTCTCTATTCGACGCAGACGCAACCAGCAATCGTCCTTCGTTCACCATCGTGATTCCGCCGCCGAACGTCACCGGCGTTCTCCACTTGGGCCACATGCTGAACAACACGTTGCAGGACCTGTATATCCGACTCCATCGGATGCGGGGATACGACGCGTGCTGGATTCCGGGGACAGATCATGCCGGAATCGCTACGCAGACCAAGGTCGTTCAGGCACTGGCGGCGGAGGGGATTCACTACCGCGATCTCGGACGTGAGGCCTTCGTTGAGCGCGTCTGGGAATGGAAACGACATCATGGCGGGATCATCTACGATCAGCTGCGCGCCATGGGGGCATCACTCGACTGGAGACGGGAACGCTTCACGTTCGACGAAGGTCTCTCTGAGGCAGTCAAGGAGGTCTTCGTCCGACTCTTCGACAAGGGGCTGATCTATCGCGGCAAACGCATTGTCAACTGGTCGCCGGCTGCGCAGACGACGCTCAGTGATGAGGAGGTGAAGCACCGGGAGGTGCAGGATACCATGTACACTCTCCGATACCACCTCGTCGATGGAACCGGAACGATGCTTGTGGCAACGGCGCGCCCCGAGACGGTTTTCGGTGACGTGGCGGTCGCGGTCAATCCCGATGACGAGCGCTACGCCTCCCTCATCGGACGCGACGTCGTGGTTCCTCTTGCGAACACGAACGTGCAAGTCATAGCCGATTCATATGCTGATCCAGCGTTTGGTACCGGCGCGGTGAAAATCACACCCGCACATGATCCCAATGACTATGAGGTAGGGTTGCGTCACGACCTCCCCATGCCAAACACGATCGATCCCGACGGGACGATGAACGAGCTGGCCGGACCACTTGCAGGAATGGATCGCTTCGCCGCACGTCGCCTGGCAGTTGATATGCTTCGCAAACAGAACTTGATCGAGAAGGAAGAAGAGTACGTTCACTCAGTGGGATTCAGCGAGCGTGGTGGCGAGCAAATCGAACCCTACCTGTCCGATCAGTGGTTCGTGAAGATGGAGCCGCTGGCGGAGCCGGCGTTGAAGGTCGTGACCGACGGGACAATCCGGTTCTACCCGGAGCATTGGGTGAAGACCTACGAACATTGGATGACAAACATCCGTGACTGGGCCATTTCGCGCCAGCTCTGGTGGGGACACCGCATCCCAGTCTACTATGCCGAGGACGGTTCGTACACCGCGGCGCGCGACGAAACCGAAGCACGCACGCGCTTGAACCTCCCCGCTGACGCCCCCCTCCGTCAGGATGAGGACGTCCTGGACACCTGGTTCTCGTCATGGCTCTGGCCCTTCTCCGTCCATGGGTGGGGAAGTTCGGACCGGAACGACAGAGACCTTGCCCACTTCTATCCGACCGATCTGCTTGTCACGGGACCCGACATCATCTTCTTCTGGGTTGCCAGAATGATCATGGCCGGCCTCGAGTTCATGAGTGGGGAAAGGAAGGAAGACGGAACGGATCGACGTGCGATGGAGGACATCATCCCATTCAGGAACGTCTACTTTACATCGATCATTCGCGATGCGCAGGGACGCAAGATGTCCAAGCAGCTTGGCAATTCCCCTGATCCACTCGATGTGATCGCCGACTACGGCGCGGACGCGCTCCGCTTCACCCTGCTCTACATAGCACCGACCGGACAGGACGTCCGCTTTGGACGCGAGATGTGTGAGATGGGAAGAAACTTTGCAAACAAGATCTGGAACGCCGGTCGCTTCCTGATCATGAAGCGTGAAGACGTTGCCGCCGACAATCCCCAAGCGGAGTCGCGTGGCCGGACGGTCGGCCTTCCCCCCCTCCTCCCTGTATCGAGAAGCGATAGATGGATACTCTCGCGGTTCCATTCGTCACTCAAGGCGATCGAGGAGGCTCTCGCGAACTACCGGATGAACGACTACGCCAAGCTTCTGTACGATTTCATCTGGGGGGACTTCTGCGATTGGTATGTCGAGCTCCTGAAGGGTGAGCTGGCCCTTGCCTCCGATGACGAAGGAAAGGGGATGATGAGCTTCGCAATGGGTCTGTATGATCAGATACTCCGCACCCTCCATCCGCTGATGCCATTCGTGACGGAAGAGATCTGGCAGACCGTAGCCGATCGTCGTGCCGGTGAAGCCATTGCAGTGGCCGACTTCCCGGTCGCCGATGGTTCCAGGGTTGACGATGTCATCGAGAGAGAGTACCTTCTTGTGCAGGGGCTGGTCGAGGCTATCCGCAGGATGCGGACGTCGGCGGACGTCCCCCCTTCGAAACTGGTGGACGTCACGATGAACGCTCCCGATGCTGATTCCGACCGCGCTATTGTTGCTGCATCGGAGCTGGTGCGTCGGCTGTGCCGCGTCGACTCGCTTACAATCCACCTTGGTGCGACCAAGCCGAAGTTGTCAGCGACTGAGGTCGTGCGGGGAGTGGAGGTCCATGTCCACCTTGCGGGCGTTATCGATTTCGACAAAGAACGTGAGAAGACGTCGAAGGAAATCGCCCGCCTGGAAGGTCAGATCCGCTCCATCGAAGGAAAACTATCCAACGAGAAATTCGTCTCTAATGCCCCCGAGCAGGTGGTGGCGAACGAACGGGAGAAACTCCGCTCCTTCCGAGAGGCAATCGAGAAGCTCCAGCAGGCCATGGAGATGTATGTATAACAGATGAATGGCAGGTCCAACATGTCTCCCCTCACACTCCAACTATTAGCCCTCACGCTCTTCCTCTTCACGGGTGGCACGCTCCGCGCGCAGGAAGAGCTAAGCCAGCAACAGGTCCAGGTGGACACGATCAAGACCGCAGCGGGGGCCGATTTCACGGTTGAGCGTACCAAGGGCGTTGACCCACGTTTCAATCCAGTGATCGAGCAGCTTGTCCGCGACGGATGGTCACGCGAGTTCGTCGTACAGCGTTTTGTCGACAAGCGGACGGCGTTTATCCCGAGGATGATCAACATCAAGACGCGTATGCCGGGGAAGAAGTCGGGAGAGAGCGCCTCGGCCTATTCGTGGGTCAATACATCCGAGTCGGCAGACGCATGCCGGACATTCATGAGCAAGTACTCCGACATCTTCGACAACGTGGAAGCGAAGTACGGAGTCGACCGGCAGACGATTGCCGCGTTGATGCGTTGTGAGACCCGGCACGGAAGCGTAACGGGTGACTATCACGTCTTCAGCGTCTACGCGTCGATGGCGTTGATGAACGAATCCGAGTATGTGGAAGGCAACGTCAAGCGAGCCCGCTCCGAGCTCGCAGCGGCTCAGGCCGGTCAAAGCTACATTGACAAGGAAGTGTCGCGCATCCGAGGCCGTGCGGCCAGCCGTTCGAAGTGGGCCTACCGAGAGCTGGTAAACCTCTTCAAGATTCACCGCGAGGGGCATGCCGACGCATGTGGCATCTACGGCTCGTGGGCCGGAGCCTTCGGGTGGGGACAGTTTCTCCCTTCCAGCTATCTGAGACGTGCGGTTGATGGTGACGGGGACGGCAAAATAGATCTCTACAACCCACGCGATGTCATTCCATCCGTCGCAAACTATCTGAGCAAAGCCGGGTACAGAGTTGGCGACGACACACGACGCCGACGCGCGATCCGCAGCTACAACCCCTCCACGCCATACGTCAATTCTATCATGGGACTCGCCGACCGTGTGAAGGGAGACGGATGATCCGGCATGGGATCAAGGATCAAGGATCAGGGATCAAGGATCAAGGATCAAGGATCAAGGATCA
>CAYWXV010000026.1:12541-38153 GCA_964462535.1 uncultured Alphaproteobacteria bacterium | reverse complement strand
GGTCGCGCACCTTGTTGCGGGCACGGTGCAGGCGGGATTTCACGGCGGCGGGTGTCAGATCGAGACTGGTGGCGGTCTCTTCGGTTGAGAAGTGTTCGATGTCGCGCAGAACGAAGACGGCTCGATATTCCTCCGGCAAAGCATCGACCGCCAGTCCGATGACCCGGCTGAGCTCATCCGATATCATCGTCGTTTCCGGCGAAGCCCCCTGGCCATGGAGTTCCGACCCATGTTCATCAAGGGCCACGTCCATCGATACCGAAGCGCGGTCCATCTTCCGTTTCCGTCGCTTCATCCGGCAGTTGTTGAGGATGATGCTGTAGATCCACGTGCAGAAGAGGGATGAGCCGTCAAACTGATGGAGCTTCCGGTACATCGCGATAAGGGAGTCCTGCGCGGTCTCGTCGGCATGGAACGGATCGCGGCAGATCTTCATCGCCGCCCCCTTGACGAATGGCTCCAGCTCGGCCGCCAGCCGATTGAACGCTCGCCTGTCTCCGTCGCGCACCTGCTGGACGAGATTGTTGACCTTGCGACGGGAGATTGTTCGGGAGGACATCGTGGGGAGTGGGGTATTGTCAATCAGTGATTCGCGGTCGCCGGAAGCGCAACGGCGCGCCCACACGGATCGCACAGCACGCCAAACCCACACAGGATCCGCAGCAGACGTTGTCGACTGAAAATGTAGACGTTTGCCCGATTCGGTGATGTCGAGGGGCCTCCGAGAATGAGTGAGCAATTGTCACTCGATATTGCAGCGGGGGAGCGATGGACCCGGCTTTCGCAGATCGATTGCGTACGGCTTGCGGTGGAGGCTGCGCACTGACTCGCCACTACGTCCATTCTCCATCGCCTTCGTGGCGGTGTCTCGCCAATCGTCGGCGCGATCCGGTTCGTCACTCGATCGCCCGGGGTGTGCGACGTCAATGGCCGCGCGGGTTTCACCGGCTATTGGCGTCTGCGCTCCGAAATCAATCAGTGTCACGGCCACGCCGCACATCACCCCCTCCAGGTGAATGTCAACGTTGATTCTGTCCCACGTGCCCTGATCTACATCGGAATGGTCACGCACATCCAACTGCGGAAGGGGGTCGGGGTTCTTGCGCCGCAGGTAGATCACCACGGTCTGCTCAGGTTTGGTGGTATGTAGATACCTCCCCGTCCAAATCGCGTCATCATCACAGCATGAGAAGTTGACGATACTCTCAGAGGCAATTTCAATGTCCTGCGTTTCGAAGAGACCACCATGCGCCTCCCCGTCCATGTCTTCCACGTGCACAAATGCCCGAACGTGGAAGTACCCGTGAAACAGGAGCAGGTAGAAAGGATCACGCTCGGCGGTATCGGGTCGATCTCCCTCAATCTCGATCGTTGCCGAGTCGGTGTCGGGCGCGCCGTGATAGCAATGGTCGCGACGTGCAGTCCGAAACGAGTCGAGTTGCTGAATCCGCGTGGTGACGCGAAGACCGGAAATCGGTCGCCGCGTCTCGGCGTCACGAACCACCACGACGACGAATCGCCCGCTGCAGTACGCACAGTACTGCGCCTGAAGTTCTGAGGCGACCGCGAGGGTGAGTAACGAGAGAAGGGTGACTAGTAGAAGAGGCTTCATGATGCGTCCGGATGGATTTGAAGATATGGGCTCCCTTGCGGGGAACGCCATACGGACGCGCAAGTCGTAATCGTGTAACGTCGATCACCCCTCGTACAGGGTAATCGCTGATGTCTTTATGATGATAAACAGCTCTCGGTGTGGTTCGACGTGGAGTTCAGTCAAGGCGTCGGCGGTGACTTCAGCGACAAGGGGGGGTGAGTCGTCTGCAAGACGAAGCGATATCAGACGCCACACTCCGACCGACTGAACGCTTTCCACGACGGCGGATATGATGTTCCGCGCTGACAGACCCACCGGACGCTCGAGAGCCAGGAGGACTTCGTTCGCGGGGACTCCCATGAGCACCGGCTCTCCCGTGCCGAGCTCCGATCGGGGCGTGATCACTACAGGACCGTCATGCTGATCCCCAAGTCGGACGAGGCTGGTCTCGGCCCCATTCTCTATCACGTGCCCCGGAATCATGTTCTGAAAGCCTTCGTGCTCGGCCAGTGGGAATACCTCCGGTTGCGTCAGAACCTTTCGTGGCTCTCCACGCGCGATGATTGCTCCTTCACGCAACACCACGAGGTCCTCACAGAGCGCCTGTACCTCCACCGGATTGTGCGAGACGAGAAGCATCGGAATGGAGAACTCGGACTGAACGCGATGGAGAAACGGGAGGACCTTACGACGGAGACCGGCATCGAGCGAGGCTAGGGGCTCGTCAAGAAGCAGGAGGCGGGGGCCGGAGCAGAGGGCACGCGCAAGGGCGACGCGTTGGCGTTCGCCGCCTGAGAGAGTGGCGGGTCTTCTATCAAGCAGGGGCCCGATGTCCAGAACACGTACGACCGATTGGAATGTCGCCTCGTAGTCGTGACCTGAGTGTCGAGATCGTCGCTCGCCTGTCGCAAGATTTCCTCTGACTGAAAGATGCGGGAACAGCAGACTCTCCTGCGGGACATACCCAATGTCGCGCCGCTCCGGGGGCGTCCAGATGTTGGCATTTGAATCGAGCCAGACGGAGTCGCCAAGAGTGATCCTGCCGCGAGCCCCGCGACGAAGCCCGGCGATTGTTTCCAGAAGCGTTGTCTTCCCCGAACCGGAGATCCCGAAGATGCCCGTCACTCGATGCGTCGTCTGGAATTCGACATCCAGAGCGAATCGATCGAGCGGGAGTGTGACGGTGACGGAAAGTGGTGGGGTCATCGGCGGACGGTGCCAAGGGCGGTCTGGCGTTGCGAGAGGAATTCCGTGACGAAGATGGCGATGAACCCGACGATGAGCGCGACGATCAGCAGGAAGCGTGCCTCGTCGTCACGCCCAGCCTGCTGCGCGCTGAAGATCGCGGATGCGAGTGTCTGCGTCTTCCCCGGGATGTTTCCGGCTAGTATAACCGTCGCTCCGAACTCGCCAATCGCGCGCGTGAATCCGAGAATCATCGCGGCGATCAGACCACGCGACGCCAATGGTAGTGTAAACCGGAAGAAGGTGAACAGACGACCGTTCCCAAGCGTACGGGCGATCTCTTCGTAGCGTGGATCCACGGCTTCGAACGCAACGCGAGCGGTCCGGACGATTAGAGGCGTGGCCATCACCGCGCAGGCGACCACAACTCCCTTCCACGTAAGGATGATGTCGAGGTTGATCCCCAGTGCCTCACGACCGAACGGGCCACTCGTAGCGAACAGCGTCAGCAACAGATAGCCGACTGCGGTAGGGGGGAGGACCATTGGAAGGCTGAAGAGGGTAGAGATCGCCTTCCGCCCCGGGAAGTTGTGACGGGCAAGGACGTATGCCAGAATTGTCCCGGGAATCATGACGATAATGGTCGCCGTGAATGCCCAGACGAGTGTATGGCGAAGGGCGTCGAGCGCGGTATCCGTCACTTCGAAGTTGAGTCGTTCACAAGGGGAATGAAGCCGTGTTTCTGGAAGATCGCCATGGCTTCGGGACTGACAAGGAAGTCATGGAACCCCTTGGCGGCATCCACATGCGGCGCCTCGGTCAGTTCCGCCAGGACGTAGCGGATCTTCGGTCCGTCGGTGACTTCAAAAAGGATCTTCGTCCTGTCCGCGAAGGCCATCCAGTCGGTCTTGTACACTGCCCCGATGACGTTTGGGTCGGCAAGCACAAGACCGAGGGCCGCCCGCACATCGGCACCAGGAGCGACACGCCCCTTAACTCTGTTCCATAGCGTGTCACCATCGCACATCAGCTTTGACATCCAGGACTTCGCGTACTTCCCGGCTGGTACGGCGTCTGGGTCGCCCATCGAGAGGTTCTTGTAGCTCATGGTGACCAGGTCACACGGATTGGTCATTGTCAGCGGACTCGATTGCGCTGCGATGATGACGAGTGAGTTCGAGAGGACGTCGACGCGTGTCCCTTCCTTGACACGCCCAGCGGCCTGGACCGTGTCCATCCACTTCGCGTCGGCGCTCAGGAAAACATCGGCGACTGGCGCCGCTTTGATCTGTCGGGCCAGGTCGTTCGATCCCGCCAGATTCAGGTTCACCTTCACACCCGACTTCGCCTCGTACATCTTTCCGAGTTCCTCCATCGACTCGCGAAGACTTGCGGCTACGAAGACCATGACCTCCGTTGATTTGGCCCCTTCGCGGTCAGCCCCACCGCTGCACGCGAGCAACAGGATTGGGAGGATGGCGATGGTTATGTATTTGTGCATGACCGATTTCCTTTGTTCGTGACCAGTGGATGGCTGCCGACGTCCTCCATCCGCCAACAACTGGGTTCTACACCCCCTATATCTCCCACTGTCCTGCAACGAAGATCCAGAAGCGGGCGTCTTCCCCGACACGTGGTTTTACCAGTTCACCGGGAAGGAACGTCGATGCGCCACCTGAGAGTTCGAAGCGATTCACTCCACGCCACCAGACTTGAAGGTCAATCTCCGTTCCGAAGTTCTCTCCCCCACCTCCACGCTGAGGTCCGAACACGTGTCCGTCGAGAGCGATGCGAAGACCCTTCATCGGCGTGGTGGTGATTCCTCCGCTCATATCCACGAGCCCGAGATTTCCCGTGAGAGTGGGGAAGAAATCCATCACGCCATAGAACTTGTGGTTCGTTCCGAAGAGAGTGTTGAACGCCTCGTTGACCGTATCGCCTGCCGAGCCGTCGCCCGATAGGACAGTGATGAGTCCCTGCAGTCGCGTCGTGCTCTCCGCCATCAGGGTCACGCCGACGACGGCGCTTCCAAGGAAGGCGCGGATGTCGCGACGGGGAGTGGAATCGGACGTCCCGGTACGCCCTGTCTGACCGATCCCTTCGATCTCGAAGTCGATCATGTCGACCGAGCCCTTCACATAGAGGCCGGCAGTGTATCGACTGAGAAGCGACTCACCGGAATCGGTGCCGCGCGTGATCTCCGACGTGTTGTTGTCGGAGAGTCCATACAGCTCGGCCTGCAGTTGTTTCGATGGACGGAACGTACCCCAAACGCCATAGAGATTCTGTGATGCAATGGGTGCCGGGGATGGAGCGGTGAGGCGGGAAGCGAAGAGATCAACGTTCAGATCGCCACTCTTGAGCGTGGCCCGTACGGCATCGAACGATCGGCCGGTGTTGTTCCAGTTCGATACTCCTATCAGTCGCTCGTTGTTGAAGAGCATCTCCTGCCTACCGAGACGAAGATCCACAGGAAGATCAAGAACGCTATCTATGTGCGCATACGCCTGACGCATGTCGAGGGCGTCTGCGCTTGCATCGGTGGTCCCTCGGGCACTGGAGGGATCGCCGGAACCGAAGTGACGAGCGTCCTGAACCTCTGCCACGATTGTTACGCCCGGAATGGGATGGGCTGTTGCCCGCAGGCGCGTTCGTAGCAGATGCATCAGCGTCGATTCATCCTGCGTCAGACCCTTGTCATCAAGTTCGCTCCGGAGTCGAAGCTGACCGGATATGGTGATTGGAGGGGATGTATTCTCCTGCGCTGCAAGCGCGGAGACCAAGAGCGGTAGGGCAATGACTACCGTTCGAAGTTGACGCCGCATGTGAAACTCCCGTTGGTGTATCGTGGTTCTGGCTCTCACCCCCCCGGCCCCCCCTCTCAATTCTGAGAGAGGGGGGAGTCAGAGACCGTGGCGCCCGTCATGTTGTCACATCTCGCATCGCTATCCACACGAGTGCAAAGGCGATGAGGGCAAAGAGTGTAATCGGGAGAATGGTATCCGTCACAGCAGGCGTACCGGCGAACAGCATCGACTGGCGAAGTCCGTCGGCAACGAGCGTCAGTGGGTTCCACCGCGCAATCGCTTCCAGCCAATCAGGCATTCGACGAGTGGGGACCAGGGCGGTGCTAGTGAAGAGAAGCGGCATGTTCACAAGGTGAACGAAGGCGGCCATGCTTTCCGGCGCTCGCGTGCGGAGAGCGATCCAGATGGACAGACTTCCATAGCCGGCAGCGAAGATTGCCAGGCCGGTCAGCGCGGCCACGAGTCCCGTGACGCTGATTCGCAGTTCCGCCCCAAGGAGGATGCCGACCGAACCGACAATTATCGCCTGACAGATCAGCCGCAACACCTCGGCGGTCAGGATGCCAGTGAGGACGAGGATTGGGCGGTCGGTCGAACGAAGCAGCCGTTGAACGAAACCGGTCTGCAGGTCGCGCACAACAGCTACGCCCGACTGCGAAGCACCGAACAGGACGGTCATGCAGCAAACGCCGGGGAGAAGAAACTCCAGATAGGAAAGACCAGCGTACTCGCCGCCAAGCTCGAAGCGATGAAAGAGGAAGCCGAAGACGAGCATCCAGAAGAGAGGCTGGATGAACGAGAACGTGAGGGGAACTGGACGACGAATCGTCTTCAACCAGTTCCGCCACGCAACCTGCCGGACGATATGGTAATTGGTAGCCAGCGCTTGGCAATCGAAATTCTGTTGGCGGTCAGTAGACCATCCGACATCGGACGCCCACCGTTCACCCGTCATTCTTCGCGCTTCAACATTCAGTCGTCATCGCCGACTCCGCCCGCCGCCATCAGCCTTCCGCCCTGAACCGTCGAGGCCATGACCCCTCCCACCCGTTAGTCGGAAGTAGGCACCGGCGAGTCCCGGGCGGATCCGTTCGTAGCGCTCAACAGGGATGTCCAGGTCTGAAACTATGTCGAGAACCGGGTCGTGCGCAGAAGCGGGGTGTGTTGATCGCCAGACGGATAGGAACCGTCGGCGGAGGCTGTAGTCGACAATATCGACACTCTTCGCAAGGGCATCTCTGATCAGTCGCGCGGTCTCGTCGTCGATGTCCGTCTCCACGGTCAACAGGGCTCCTGCGGCTCGGTATTTCGCGAGGAGTGTAGCAATGGAGTCGTCGGCAACGACCCGTCCCGCGTTCAGAATCACCACGCGATCCGCATGCCCCTCAACTTCATCGAGGTCGTGAGTTGCGATGACGATTGTACGTCCACTGTCCCGAAGCAGGCGAATACGATTCCAGAGATCGCGACGCCCGTCTGGATCGAGGTTCGATGTCGGCTCGTCGAGTAGAAGAATGTGTGGCGTATGGATGGTCTCGATGCTCAGGTGGAGTCGTTGTCGCTCGCCGCCCGAGTAACCGGCCGTGGCGCGCTCAACAAAGTCGGAGAGTCCGAAGTCATCCACCTGTCGTTGGATTACACTATCGCGCTCGCGCACCGGCAGACCACGAAGTGCATGGAACAATCTGAGGTGCTCCATGCCGGTCAATTCTGGGTCGAGCGCGGGGCGTTGTGTGGCGTAGCCGATTCGGGAGCGAAGTCCGCGCACACCGAACGACACATCGTGTCCCAGGATGCGCGCGGTCCCGTCGTACTCACGATCCGATCCAGCAAGGATGCGCATGATCGTGCTCTTCCCCGATCCATTTGGACCCAACAGCGCACTGATTTCCCCCTCAGGAACGTCGAGGGAGACATCGTCAAGAGCGATAACGCCGGCCGCGAACACCTTCCGGAGACTCCGAAGTTCTGCAGCGGGCGCAGGTTCAGTCAGCGTGGATGATGGTGCCGACATGTTCTCCGCGGATGGCGGCGGCAATTCGCTCCGGCTCGTGCCCGTTGACGATCTGGAGTTGCTTCACCAGCCGAGCATTGATCAGCAGATCCGGTATGATCTCGTCGAAGGGGAGACTCTTCAACGCCCGTTTCTTCAGTTCCTTCGCGCCGATTTCTTTGATGAAGTCTGCCTTCGGATTCTCTTTCGGATCCGCTGTGTAGAGTCCATCAACGTCCTTTACCAGGGTCACAGACTTGACACCGAAGCACTCACCAAGAATGAAGCAACCGGCATCGGTGCGATGGGGCGGGATTCTCCCTATCCCCGGTGGATGCTCCCACAGCGAATAGGGGGGGACGCCATTGAAGATGACGCCCGGCGCCGAATGAATGAAGAGCGGAAGGAGGTGTCCGAAGATCTCCGGCGGAATCGCAACGACACCGTACGGGGAGAGGAGCGTTCCGAGGATGTGGGCGTTGCCGAGTGCGTCAGCGACGGAGATCTGAGCAAGTGCGCCGGTCGGCAATCCGAGGTCGAGACCGATGGAAAACACGTGACGGCTTCGGACGCCGCCGCCGACACCAAGAATGAGCCGCTCAGATTCCAGAAGACGCCCGAGCACCTCGACAACCGGGTACGTGATCTTCTTCCCCATATCAATGACTGATCGTCCACCGATCTTCACGACGTGCACGTTCGGAAGCATTCGGACGACTGGCGACTCGGTCGATGCCATCACCTGCTTGTCGATCAGGCTCTCGCGCATCAGGACAGAGTCCACATGATGACGTTGGTCGTTTTGTATATCGGACATGTCTTGGTAGTAGTTCGTATGCAGTAGCTGGTAGTCGCGCATTTGTTACCAGGAGGCTGTCTATTTGCGCGCGGTCTCTTCGTTTCACCCTTCATCAAGTAACGCACTCAGGTACGCTGTCGCTCCTCGTCGTGCGCGTTGACCTCAGGCGATTTGAACAATCTCATGATCTGAGAGATGTTCAACAGTCTGCGCTGCCTACGCCCGATAGATCGTTGTTCCGACCTCCTCACCGTTGAGTGCCTTTGTCAGATTTCCAGGGACCAGACCGTTGACGATTTGGATCGTGGTGCGATTCTCGGCGTTCTTCATCAGATCGAGCACGGCCCGCTCCACGACAACATCCTGCAGGTCCATCGCCTGGAGTTCCTCGAGCGAGATCTTGGGGATGAACTTGGCATGTTTGTCCTTCTTCGGATCAGCCGTGTAAAGGCCGTCCTCATCCTTGACGTAGATCATGGACTTGGCTCCAAAGACTTCACTGATGAGGTAGCAGCCCGTATCCGTGCGATGCGGCGGGATGCGTCCCACATCAGGATTCTTCTGCCAGAATGTGTAAGGGGGCATGCCGAAGAAGATGACGGCGCCACGCTCCTCGAGGTAGAGCGGGAGCTGCGGGAATTGCACCGGCTCGATGAATGGAATGCCATGCTTGGCGAGGAGGTAGTGGAGCATTCTCGCGTTCTGCATACTGACGAACGTCCCAAGCACGCTAAGGACACCTGTCGGCATACCCAGGTCGATGCCTACACTATAGGCGTGACGTGCGCGCGTTCCCGCCCCCGTGCCGATGATCATCTTGTGCGTGTGGAGGTTGGCGACGATCTCATCGATCAAGGGGTAGACGGCCGCGCGCCCACGATCGATGAAACTCTGTCCGCCGATCTTCACAACGTTTGCATCGGGGAGGATCTGGATGAGGGATTGTTCGGATGTTCGGGCAAGGAGAGACGAGTCGGTCAGATTGCCGGACACGAGCGACTTGCCAAGTTCCGTGAGGATATCGTTCTGCATTCGATTCGTTCAGGGATGGATAGGAGACGCAAGCCGGGTGCAGGAGCAGGCGTCAAGGACAGGAGGCGAAGTTATGTACCCGCACCGAAATAGCGTAGGCAGATATGGGCAATTCAGTATAAAGACACAAAGCCACAACGATCGTAGTGAAGCTTTGTGGCTTCCTCGTGTGCGCCGACGATGCGATCTCGTTCATTGCATCTCGCTCGGCACGGGATGAATCCCGCGGCTACGCATAGTTCCCCGCGCCCCTACCGGGGCGCTACTGTTGAAACATGGGGCACTTGCGTGTGACACCACAACTGACACCCCAACCAGCACCGTCGGGCATTTGTGCTCTCATTCCTTGGCGCGGGTCGTCAAGTCAGTCGTTCGCGAGCACGCCCAGGAGGGGCGTCTCGAAATGAGGTAGCCACGGGATTCATCCCGTGGCTACCCAACGTTGCAACTCTCAACGTGGCTACCCGCCCTCCGCTATCCGATTTCCGGCCCCTGCCCACGTGCCGCCCCAATGCGATCTCGTTCAATCGTTACCGTACAACTGCTTTTGCCGACTGAAACCGTCAGGCCGTTTCCGATCGTGTGGTCGAAGCCGTCGGGCAGTTCGGATTCCTTCACCGTGAAGGAGCCGTCATCGTTGGCCGTGGTCGTGACGGTGTTGCCCTTGCCGTCGGTGATCGTGACCTTTGATCCAGCGGGTACGCTTCCCGCCTCGCCATGAATTATCATGCCCCCGGTCGCAGCCGTCCCACGCCATGCATGGAGCTTCTCGCAGTCGATCTTTCCGTTCCCCTTCTCCCCGTTGTCCAATAGGGCCGGCTGTTGCGTGCGATCGATACGGTATGTGATATCAAAGAAACTGTCGACGTTCAACGGCGCGATCGGTGTCACACGGGACGGACGTCCCTGTACCGGCACCGGATTTATGGGCGTCAGACGCAATTCAATCAACTGGATGTCAACCTTGGATGGATCACGGTCCTGCGACCCGCCACCTGTTCCACCCCCCGTATCGCCGCCGGTTCCGGGGGGATCACACTGAATGACGTTAACGACATAGGTGATGAGCGTCCGGACCGGAACGTGCATCTCGTTAAGTGTCGTCCGCTCCACGACGATCACCGTGTTTCCAGGCTTCACACCCGTGATGCGGATTGCCCCATCATTCCCGATGGTCGCGTTTGCTTCACCCGTTCCTGGAATGACGATTCGTGGTTCGCGAAGATGATTCGGTTCCACTGTCTTGCCGACGCAGAGATCGCGCACGGGCACGGTGATGTTGTCCTGCGCGTGCACATTCGCCGCGAAAGCTGCTGTCAGAATGAATGTTGCCGCTGTAAGTCTTAGCCTGTTCATGAGTACTCTCCAGTTGATGAGGTATGATGTTGAATGATTCGCTTACTCAACTATCATCAGTCTCTCATCACAGCTTAAAGAGTTCCAAACGGGGGGGAAACAGAATTAGCGCATGGTGGTGCAAAGACCCAGAGTCAGGATCAACAGGCCGACTCCGAGTGTCAGGAGCGCCTGAACCAGGCGATTATTCCTGGCGAGGACAAAATTCCCCAGTGCAATCACCAGGAAGAGTGGGGCGACCACGGTAGCGACATTCGGACGTAGCGCGAGCGCCCATCCCGCGCCCACGAGAACGACCAGAATCATGCTCGCAACCATCACCTGACATCCACGCGGGGGTCGATTCTCCCTACGCGACGAAAGTCCGTCAACCTCGCCGGACGGATGTTGCGGGTGATTGTCCATGTGATCATGCTCCGGTGTCTATCGGCCGGTTGCTCCTAGTGAGTCACGCAACGACGAAGCAGAGTCCAAACGCAAGGACGACCATGCCGACTGCGAGCAGTAGAGACGCCAGAAGCGTCTTCCGCGTCTTTGCTCGGATCACTCCCACAAGTCCACCTCCGATTCCCAGCACCTGTAATAGCACGATGCCCACCAGACCCGGCGATTGCGGACTAAGGGCCAGGAGGAGGGCGGAGACGAACCCAAACAGGATGCCGATCGCAAGAAGGAAGATCACCGCTAGAGCGCGCCCCCCGGTTGATGGCGGGGCGTCGGCTCCGCTCGCCACCGGAGATCTCTGATGTACCTGCTCGCTTCTGTTCTCAAGCTCGTTCATGTCTGTGCCTCGGAAAGTCGGTGCTCCAGTCCTTCGCGGTAGAAGATGTTGTAGGTGTCGAACGGTATCATCCGCCCATCGGGATGGGCGATGAGCACGCACGAGCGTTTCACCGACCGAACGTCAAAACTGTATGGGTCCATGAACTGCATGATGATCACGCGGAAAACATTCTCGTATCCAATGTTCGACGGCGCCGATACGAACGGGAGACAGCATAGAAGCTGTCGCAGCGACTCCGTGGCCGAGCGGGGAGAGTGGTTGGTGGAGAACGCTTTGAAGAGATGTGTGCGCAACTCCTCGTTCTGTTCATAAATAATTGTGCTCCCCTCGCTCTGCAACAGAAATACCGGATCGATCGCCCCGGTCAATGGAGTCACGGTTCCTCCCAGTTTCAGAGCGTATGCCATCGCAATGCAGTCTGGGTGGCACGGGACGGGGATGATGTCTTCCGGTCGAAAAACAGACGTCTGCTCAAGGATCGCCGTCCTGACGTCAGCGAGCGTCAGGCGATCGCGTGCCGGATCGAATCCCTCCAACCTCCCTGCCGCCTGCACCGGCTGCAGCGTCACGCCACGCACCGCGGGTTGCTTTAGTGCATAGTCGATGATCGCGCCTACCTCGTGATCGTTCACCCCCTTCATTACCGTAACAACGAGAGTGGTCGATATCCCATATCGATTGAGTCGCTCCAGCGCCTGCGTGCGAACGTTACTGAGCCCCATCCCCCGGAGCGGTAGGATTCCCTCGTCCCTCAGTGAATCGAACTGAAGATAGATTTCGAAGCCAGGCATGTACTCCGCAAGACGACGCGCGAACTCCTCATCCTGCGCAATTCTCACGCCGTTGGTGTTGAGCATGAGATGCTTGATCGGTCTTGCCCTGGCCATGTCGAGTATTGCGAAGAAATCGGGATGGATGGTCGGTTCCCCTCCGCTTATCTGCACCACATCCGGTTCCCCTTCATTCGTCACGACCGCATCCAGCATGAATTCTATTTCCTCAAGCGTCCGATGCCGACCATGCCCCGGACCGGATCCGGCGTAACAGATCGGGCAGGTAAGGTTGCAGCGATCGGTCACTTCAATCAACGTGAGACAGCCATGTTGTTCGTGATCCGCGCAGAGCCCGCAATCGTAGGGACAGCCATGTTCAACCGGTGTGTTGAACCGCAACGGCAATTGTCCCGGCTTCAGGAATCTCCGCTGCATTTGATAGTATTCCGCGTCGCTGGAAATCAGAATGCGCTCATACCCATGATCGGCACAACGCTTGATCATCAAGACCTTCCCATCCTCAATCACGATCTTCGCTTCCACCTTCCGCAGACAGGTCGAGCAGATGCTGTTGGTCAGTTCGTAGAATATCCAGGGGCGATCGCTCATGCGTACTGATTGCTGTATTGCTGGTTGTTGAGGTGCTTGAACATCGACCAGAGTGCGAAGGTGGCTCCAACTAATGCAGCCAGCTGAATTCCACTCAACCCGAGGTACACGGCGTCTCGCTCCTTCAGGAATTCCACGCCGAATCGATAGGTCATGTAGAACAGAATGAAAAGCCGAAAGAGGAGTCCATGAGAATGCGCTCGGCGATGTCGTAACCACAGACCAGCGCCGACCACTCCGAGCAGAACGATTTCGAATAGGGGAAGCGGATACCTCGCAACACCGTCTCCCGGATCAATCCCGAAAACCCCGGTGGTAGCGGCGCCCCACGTGTCATCCATCGGTCCCGTGAGAAAGCAACCGACTCGTCCCACGATCATCCCGAGTATCAACGGAAAGACGTATGCGTCCCCGGTCGCGACCGTGAGTCTGATCCTCTTCTTAACTGCCTCAACGCCCATCCACCCGCCGAGTAATCCTCCCACAATCGTCTTTCCCTCGAGCAGCAATGGGAGGTTGCCGACGGAACCGAAGTAGAGGGTGGGTCTGTCGATCCATGCCAGAAGCTTCGATCCCATGGCTGCTCCAAGAATGCAGCCTCCCAGAAGGAGAAGCGCATCGGCGCGGGGAATGGGAGGGAGGCCCCATCGTTTTCTGGTGAGGCGGAAGAGCTGAAATCCGAGCGAGTACCCTGCAAGTTCGAGTATTGTGTGGGCGTAGATCTGGAACCCGAACATATGCCAGATAACCGGGAGGTTCATCCGTGCTCCGCTCCGCTGGCAACGGCTTGAAGGGTCGCGGGATCGATGCTGTGTCCCCCCTCGTACGTGACCAGTCTGTAGCCAATCCCGTCATTCGCGAGTCGATCCCGTTCACGCGCGACAATCTTAGGCGTGATGTACTCATCGCTGGTGCCTAGCACGAGCGTTAGATCCATCCCCTGAGCGATCCGCTCCTTGAGCACATCGGTTTTCAGGTCCGGAGGAACATCGCTTCCCCAGACGATGAGTCGTTCGGGCGCCCGCCGGCCATATGTCGCCCATCGACATGCGGTGGCGCCACCCTGCGAGAACCCGAGAATGACGACGCGTGGGTCGTCTGCGACCGTCGTGTCGATCAGATGATCGACCAGCTTGTCGATATAATCGACGTAGTCCCGAATCTCATTGAGTCGATCTTCTCTCGTCATCCAGCAGGCGCCGACTGACGTCGAGGTCGGTGATGGATAGAAACGAGAGAGCCCTTCGGCCGCGACGAGACATCTGGTCCCGTCATCGATAGCGGAGAACAGCTCCAGAAATGGTGCCGCGAGTTGTCCCTGGCCATGGAGTACGATCCATATCTCTTCGGCGGTCCCGTCATCCAGACCACGTGTGTAGTAGCGAGCCGTTCGGTCTACGATCAGATGATGTTCTGTGGGCATGGAGTGGGAGTGGGGAGTACGGTGTGAGAAGGAAGGAACGGGGAGTAGGGTAGCTCGTCGTGCACTGATTCTAATGACCACGCAAATCGGTTCGTACCGAGCGGAGCGGGGAATGGATGAGGTCGCGTCCAGTGAGCGGAACGACTGTCCGGGCGATTGCTGCTCTGTCGATGTCGATGTGGAACCGTGCGAACGTCGTGCAGAGCGAGTCGATGTCGCGTTTGAGGAATTCTGCGGCGTCCGGATTCTCGTCAATGGCAATCAGCTGCGGGAGGTCGATCACGATAACCCTTCGTTTCGACCATAGAAGATTGAACGTCGAGTAATCGCCGTGCACACGACCACAAGCAACGATGCCCGCAAGGGCGGTGACGGCCTGATTCAGAGCATCCGTTGCCTCGATTCGTGTAAGACGTACTTCGGAGAGCCGCGGCGCCGGTTCGAGTCCATCGCCGACAAACTCCATGGCGATTGCCTTCCCGGAGTGAGCGATCGGGCGGGGAACCGGAACTCCGGCCGCGTGCAGCATCTCCAACTCGTTGAATTCGTTCTGGACCCACAGAGCCAGCCGCGCGGCAAGCCCCGCCTTGGAACCCTGCGCAATTGCACGCTGAATTCGTAGATCGCCTATGTAGCGACCGGCGCTGTACTGTGCATCATTCCTGAAGCTCCGCGCTTCGATGTCGTGGTAGAGCTTGACTGCAATTCGTCCCAAATCGCCATCACCGATGTACACCGTGGCTTCCTTTCCACTCTTCAACTGACGACGCATCAATCGAAGGATTCCCCGGTCGTGGAGTTCCTGTAGATCGCCGTCCGCGAATTCTGGAGCGTCGTCGACAAATCGTGCCTCGTACGCCGCTTTCGCATCTGGCGACGGCGTCAGATCGGTCAACGTCCGGATAACGCTACGCTTCGGTCGGTACCGTCGAATGCGCTGGAAGTTCTCGCTGGACTCATCCCTTTTACTCATGGGCCGCAAGGTACAAAGGCGGCTCAACTCCCCGCCGCCGCCCCACTGCCCAACTGGCCACGCCGATTGCTGTCCAATTCCCATCCCACACCTCTTAAGTCTTCTTTAGGCCGGTTCGTTAGCATGATATCATTCACACAAAGGACAGGGACGAACGCACGAACATGCATGCCAACGGAGGGATTATCATGAAAACGCTAGGTCGACTATTGCTGGGCGCTGGAGCCGTACTTGCCCTATCAGGGCACATTCATGCGCAGACGGATACCACGCGGTATGTCCATATCACACAGGGACAATGGAAATCGCAGCAGGTACCGCCGGACCGACATGTCGCGGAGGGGCGCGAGCAGACGTCATTCAAACAAATCGACGACGGGCTGGTTCACGTGACGCAGGGACAGTTCGCGTCGCAACGCGTTCCGTCCGATCGGCATGTCGCCGAGGGCCCCGACAAGACATCCTTCAAACCGGTCGACGATGGGCTGGTGCATATCACGCAGGGGCAGTACGCCTCGCAGAGAGTGCCCTCAGATCGACACGTTGCGGAGGGACCGGACAAGACATCGTTCAAGCAACTCGATGACGGGTTGATTCATGTCACCCAGGGACGATTCGCCTCACAACGCGTTCCCGCGGATCGGCATGTCGTCGATGGCCCTGACAAGACATCCTTCAAGCCGGTCGACGACGGGCTGGTGCATATCACGCAGGGACGGTTCAAGTCTCAGCGCGTGCCGGAGAGCCAGCACGTGGCCCAGGGTCCACGACAGACGTCGCTTCGCGTGGATGATGCCGTCCTGGTACATGTCACGCAGGGGCAGTTCACGTCGCAGTACGTCGCACCGGAACGTCATGTCGCCGACGGTCCCAACAAGTCGTCGCTGAAGGGACTTGATGATGGCCTGGTGCACATCACACAGGGAAGGTTCGCTTCGCAACGCGTACCAGCGGAACGTCATATCGCCGAGGGACCGGAGAAGACGTCGTTGAGGCCGATCGACGACGGATTGGTGCATATCACCCAGGGTCAATTTGCTTCCCAACGTGTTCCTGCCGATCGACACATCGCCGAAGGACCGAACAAGACGTCGCTGAAGCCGATCGACGACGGGTTGGTGCACATCACGCAGGGCCAGTATGCCTCGCAACGCGTTCCCACCGAACGTCATATCGCGGAGGGGCCGGAGAAGACGTCGTTCAAGCCGATCGATGACGGACTTGTTCACATCACCCAAGGTCAGTTCGCATCGCAGCGTGTTCCGGCAGATCGACACATCGCGGAGGGACCGGATAAGACGTCGCTGAAGCCGGTGGAGGATGGGCTGGTTCACATCACGCAGGGGAAGTATGCTTCGCAGCGTGTCCCTGCCGAACGTCACGTAGCGGATGGCCCCGACAAGACGTCGTTCAAGCCGATCGATGATGGACTTGTGCACATCACCCAGGGTCGCTTCCAGACACAGCGTGTTCCGGCCGATCGACACATCGCAGAAGGTCCGAACAAGAGCGGGCTCCGCGCCTTCGAGCTCTTCGACGCCGATATCAAGTAACGACAACAACTGGTGGTCCTCCCGCAGGGGGGGACCACTTCACTACATGGACCAGGGGCAGCAGCAATGTCACGCACGCAAATCAATTCAGTCGCACTTGCGCTTCTTACTCTGCTGACTCTTCCGGCAGCATCAACGCTCTTTGCGCAGGAGACGGGAAGCCAGCCGCTTGGTGGACTCGAGACCAACGAGTCGGTCATCCATGGATACCGCGACAGCGGAATCGACCTCAACGACTCGATCACGGTCTTCCGTCGGCTCTTCGCCACGTTCAACGATACGGTGACGGTCTATCCATCCGAGAACTACTACTACTTCGGATTCACCGCCGCCGGCAAGCACGTGATGGGGAGTATCAGTCTCTTCCCGCACGAGCGGGACTCGGGGCGCGTCGGATTCGGCTACACGGAAAAGAGAGAGCGTGAGAGATGGAACGAGAAGAATCTTGTTGGTGGATGGGGGACGTTCGGTGAGCCGGATGGAGTGATCGTGAAGAAGATCGATCAGATGCGTTACCGGGTGACGTGTGAAGGAAAGAGCGTTGTCTTCAGACTCCATGACCTACCGTCGAATCAACCGCCCGCCAGCCTGCTTCGACCCGATGAAGCGTTCGTGCTCCGCAATCTGGATGAGTCGGGAATGGGATTCCTTCTGCTCTACAACAACACGATGAACAGATTCTACTGGGTGCTCGATCCGGAGCAGCCGGAGACCGAGACCTATCGTGTGGTGAACGACAGAATAGCAGTGGGAGAACGGAGTCAGTTCGCGTTCTTCGTTGACAGTCTCAACCACCGGCTTGTGCTGATCGGTGTACAGGGGTACAACATCCTGAACAACAACTGGTACGACGGGCCGTTCGATCAGCTCCCCGACAACCTTATCGAATCGGGCGTGTTCGAGCTAGGATCATACATCGAGCGTTCGATGCCGAGGTTGAAGGGAAAGGTCGATCGCTACGGACATTACCTGGACAACCCGGCGACGCGTGTCGCGATCGCTCCGTATCTGGTCTATTACACCGACCAGGATCTGATCGACGCGGTCGCCTACTGCGATGCGGAGGGAGTCGGTAGTTCCGCACATCTCACCTGCATGACGCAGCAGGTGTTTAGGATGCCGGGTGACGTGGCCAGCGGGCGGTGAACGATGGATAGACGACAGTCGTTGCAGCAGTGCCGACGGACTTGAGCGAAATCGAAAACCGTCAGCTGTATCAAACCTCACCCTCGCGTGTAGTTATGGGTCCGCTCCAATCCCTAATCTATCCGCAATTCAGGCGAACCATGATCAGCTGGGTCTGTCGCTGTATTCCGTTGCTACCGCTCGCTATCGCTCTCGTGTCGTGCAGCGATAACTGCATGAACGTGACAATGGCTGGAAAACTGCGGAGCGAGTACCGCGCTTCTGCTCCCCTCCACGGAATCGAATTGCAGAGCAGCGCGCGCGTCTACGTTTCTATTGCCGATACGACAACGTTGAAGGTCGAGGCTGATGAGAACGTCGTCGACCTGATGACGACCGACTTCCGCGACGGTCGACTGATCATCGGCACCACACCGGGATTTTGCACCGATGCTGGTGTGGCCATGACAGTGTGGATTCAGACACCGTCACTTGACCGGATTGATCTGTCGGGGTCGGGGAGCGTTGTGGTGTCGGGTCAGGTTGTGGAGGATGTTGTCGCAATACATGTGTCGGGTTCGGGATCAATCGACCTGGACGCGAGTGTGAAGACTCGCCTGGCATCAACGATTTCAGGTTCAGGTACGATTTCCCTCCGTGGAACGGCAGGCCTGCACGATATCGACATTTCCGGAAGCGGTGCTCTTGCATCATTCGACATGGTGTCTAGGCGCGCCTCGGTGAACCTCAGTGGTTCGGGGATAGCCAGACTGACGGTGCAGGGGGAACTGAACGTTGATCTTAGCGGATCGGGAGTGGTGCAGTATCGGGGCGAGCCAACGATTCTGAACGTGAGCGTGACGGGGTCGGGAAGCGTGGAGAAACTGAAATAGCAGGATCAGAACAGCCGCCCGAAACCGATGCTCAACCGCTCCCGCAGTCGACTCTCGCTACGGTACATGGGGGTGAAGGCAAGCGGATCCTCGATGAATCCACAATTGTAGCAGTAGTCGGCATCGACATACGCCGCAACACCGAGTACCATGGTCGCAAAGAGACTCGAGCCCTTGCGACCGAGCGGGAACCGGAGCGCGGCCGACCCACCAAGGACGTAGTCCGTGGAGAACGCAGGGCCATCTATCAGAGTCTCGGAGTAGGTCGACAGGCCAATTGATCCTTGTACACCGACCTCCGGGATTATCCACAGTGTTATCCCCGCCCCCCCCTCGGCCGGACCTACCAGACCGAACAGATCACCCGTCACAACATCCAGAAGCTGGAAGCGCAACTCCGCCGCGGCGAAAATGTCGTCGCTGAAGCCTGCCCGTAGTTCTATCGACCCGTTCCTTGCGTCAACTCGTCCGCGGCGCGCTCCTTCCGTGCTATCAATCTGCGCGCAGAGTAACGAGGGGAGTGCGAAGAGGAGGGCAGCTACGGCTGCGTTTCGAAACAACGTGCTGAACATGAATGTTTCGTCTGGAAGCTACCTGCTGAGATCAAACGGTGCGGAGACCAGAGGGGCAGCCGATTTCCGGTCATGTTTCAACGGAACATCACCTGCTGGCCTTGAAATGCTTGCGCAAGTGTCTGGATAGTGAACCGCTAAGTGCGACGTCAACGCCATCGAGTTCCAACCACTCCGCCACGATTCGCAACTCCGACGCCAGTGCCTGCGAGACGCTCCGTGCATCGGCGCCCGGCTCCAGATGTGTCGAAGCGGCAACCAGCCGTCGGCTCTTCCTCTCCGCCTTTAGATCGACACGCGCGACAATTCTGTCTCCCATAAGGAAGGGGAGGACATAGTAGCCATACTTCCGCTTCGCTTCTGGCGTGTAGATCTCGATGCGATACTCGAAATCGAAGAGGCGTTCGGCACGTGGGCGAAACCAGACGACGGGATCAAACGGAGAGAGAAGGGTGGAGGCCTCGATTCGTGATGGAACACGGGCCTCAGCATGGAGCCAACCCGGTTCGCGCCATCCTTCAACGCGCACCAGTGTGAGCCTCCCCATATCCTCCAGCTCGCGTATCGCGACGCGGGCATCACGCACAGGCATCCGGTAGTAGTCTGCCAGGTCTGCTGTGGTGCCAATGCCATGTGCGCGTGCGGCAAGATCAATCAGGCTTCGATGTTGATCGTCGAGGTCCATGTGACGATCGTGATGTTCTGCAGGTACTACACGCTTCGCAAGATCAAACGCCCGAGCCATGTTGGATCGTCGTGTTGCGACGCAGACGTTGCCCGCAGCAAAATGTGCCTCAAGCGCGAGTCGCTGAATCGATCGGTACCAGCTGAGCGGCGCCCGACCATCCGACCCCGGTGGCGGCGCGATTTCATCAGCCGTAGATGGACCCACACGCGCCACGTCCTCCAGAACCCTTTCCAAATACCCCGGATGATCCGTGAGATACTGACGGATAACTGGATGCTGGTACCTCCCCGCATCGCGACGATGTTGCAGAAGAGGCCATGTCGACATGGGTACGATGGAGGCTTCGTGCGCCCACTGCTCGGTAAACTCGCGGCGCTTGTAGATCAGGTGATCGAGGCGTGAAATGTCGTACGGACCAAGGCGGGAAAAGGGGACCAGGTAGTGGGCGGGAATAAGGACGTTCACGAAATCGATCTGAACAATCCCAAGGCCGTTCAAAACACTGCGGATTCGACGTATTCCCACGCGCCCCACCGGGCGCGCCGTGCCGAATCCCTGCGCAGCGAGTGCAATTCTTCGCGCCTCTCCGATGCTGATGGTATTGGGCACGGTCGATTACGCCTTCCGCTCGTACTTCCAGTTGCGTGACTTCCCCTCCGAAATCCACTCAACTGCAGTTTCGATCCTCTTTATGCGCGTCTCCTCTCGCTTCGCATCGTTTACCCATTCAATGTACTCCCGCTTGTGACTGGGACTGAACTTCTCGAACGCCGCAGCGGCCTTCTTACTCTTCTTCAACGCAGCGGCAAGATCATCGGGGACGACGATGTCGGTGGGGTCCCTTTTCGGTCGAGTACGGGCGGGAGCGGTCACCCCTTCGTCGTTCAACTTCAT
Organism: uncultured Alphaproteobacteria bacterium; assembly: GCA_964462535.1. Classification (GTDB taxonomy): domain Bacteria; phylum Bacteroidota; class Ignavibacteria; order OLB7; family OLB7; genus CAYWXV01. Next base: position 17,100 of record CAYWXV010000026.1, on the reverse strand, counting down.
ACCCAGCTTGATGTACTTCTTCAGTTGGGCCTTGGAAGGGAGATCCTTGATAGAAGTGATTCTTCCGAACTGCCCCATCGCGTCACCACTCACACCATCCTTATCAAGAATGAGCGATCCCTTCCAGAAGCCGAACGCGCAATGCTCCTTGAAGGCCGCAACGCTGCAGAGCATTCCCTTGTAATCGAAGTGTGGAAATCCCCACTTGATTTTCTCCTCGACTTCTGGACAAGCCTCGTGCACGATAGCGCGCACGTGCTCAAGAATCGGTCGCGCGAACTCTTGTGACTTCGCGATATAGGCGTCGATGCGGGGGTCTCGGGACATTGATGCTTGATGTTGTATGCTGGATGTTGGTTCGGTGAGAAAAATAGCCATCTCGACTTGTATCCGGTCGACGTGACCGGATTGCGGACTGACTCAATTCCAGTTCCGTATCTTCACGCCTCTCCCCGACATCCGGCTCAGACAATCGAGGTCCCATCGCCATGAAGTTCTCGACGCTCATTCTTTTCCTTTTCTCCGTCGCACACCTGCAAGCGCAAACCACCTTCGTCGGCGAGGTGCGTGTGAACGACGATCCGGCGGGAGCGCGACAGATTGCACCACAGGCAGCTATCGCGCCGAACGGGACGATCTATGTTCTCTGGACTGATTTTCGCTCCAGCGCCGATGGCGAGATGTACCTCACGTCATCGACCGACGGCGGTCTCACGTTCGCGGCTCCACGTCCTCTCTCCGTCGCTCGCGGTGCGCTGGCCGGGTTGCAGCGCGGCGCGCAGTTCGTGGTCGATCGGATGGGGTATCTCCATATGGTCTGGCAGGAGCGAAACAGTCTGAGCAAGGTGAGCGCAACCTACGCCCGTTCGACCGATGGCGGCCTTACGTTCTCCGCGCCGCAATACGTAGCGGCCGACGACGGCAAACAGAATCAGGATTTTCCGAGTATCGCCGTCGACAGCAGCGGCAACCCATTCATCAGCTGGATCGACGATCGCGAGACCGGTACGTCGGGCCACACGCAGCTCTACTTCACACGTTCGACCGACGGTGGTGCGACGTTCCTTCCTCCAATTCGTGCCAGCATCATGCCCAACGACAACGGTGGAAGCTGCGAGTGCTGTAACACCAGCATCGCCGTCTCGCCAGAGGGAAACATCTTCATATCGTTCCGAAGCGACGTTGATGACAATCGCGACATCTACATAGCCCGATCACTGGATGGTGGGGCGACATTCCGTGCCTACAAGGCAGCGAGCGAGAGTTGGTTCATTCCTGCCTGCCCGATGACGGGATCGTCGATCTGTGTTGACCGCGAACAGACCGCCCATGTTGTCTGGCGTGACTCACGTCCGTCGTCCAATGGGAAGGACTACATCTACTACACGACCCTCCGTCGCGACCAGAACACGTGCCCGCCCGACAAACGGATTTCCGATTCACCTAAGAAGAGCAATTACCCATCGATCACGTTGACACCTGATGGGGCACTCGTCTGTGCGTATCAGGACAATCGAAACGACCAGGCCGACATTTTCTACACGACGTCGGTGGATGGTGGCGAAACGTTCAGCTCAAGCGTGAAGCTGAGTCGCGAGACAAGCACATCGAAGCAGGAGATGCCGATTCTCAGGATCGCTCCCGATGGGACCAGATACATCGTCTGGCAGGATAACCGGCGTGATGAAGGTGATATTGTCCTTGCTCGCGACACGACGAACCTGATGTCCCCGAGTTGGGTTGGAAGCGATGGTGAGGAGAAGAGCGGTTTACTGTCGGCCACGGTCGACAAGGAAGGGCGGGTGCTCACGGTTCGACGGCGTGGCGAACTGAAGTCTATCGACGTCAACCTCTTCACCGTTGATGGCCGCCGCGTCCGGCACGTCGTGTTGGAGGGTGATGTGATCCGTATCGACGTCGGCGAGCTCCCGCAGGGACGGTTCCTTGTAAGAGCCGGGGAAACGAGCATTCCTGTGTTGATCACGCGATAATGGTCGCCTACGCGCCTTTCTTGCGGCGCCCCCTGGGACCCGCGAGACCCAGCCGTGCAGCGCGATGGATGACCGCCGTCACCTTCCGGTTGAATTGCTCGGCGATGTCCTTTGCCGGGATCTTGTGGTAGCTCTGACGCAGGTACGCGTCTTCGTCGTCAGTCCATGGTCTTGGCGCGTGCTCGGGAGGGGGGCGTCGGCGGAGTCGAAGCTTACTGAGATGAGTCTGCACTGAAGCCACCGTTCGCTTCAATTCGCTTGCCAGGTCTGCCGTCGATCTGGTTCGATACGACCGCCGGAGAAGGGCATCCTCTTCTGGCGTCCACGGTTTCTCTTTCGTTGAGGGGAGGTGGTCACGCTTCAGACCCAGCATGTGAAAGCGACGATCGATCGATGACTTCGGTCGGTCCATTATTGCAGCGATCTCCGTCGAACTCGGCCGCGCCTCCATTGCGTGAAAACGACGGAGCATGTCATCCTCCTCGGGTGTGAACATCGTCCACGGCTTCCTTCCTTCGGGCGCTTTACGAAGCCCCAGCTTCTTGACCCGCCGAGCGACCATCGCCCTTGTCTTATTCAGCTTGTCGGCAATTGCGTCGTAGCTGCGGGTGGGGTAGAGTTTGCGGAGCATGGTATCTTCTCCGCTGGTCCACGCGGAGGTCAGCAGGCGGTGTCCGGACTCCTTCGATAACCCCAGGTGACGAGCGCGAGAACTGCACGTGGCCACGTGTCGATTGAGACGCCGGGCAATGTCGATCATGTAGTCGGTGGAGTAGTGCGCGCTGAGATAGGCATCTTCTTCCGGCGTCCACTTTCGCTGCCACCACGCCTTGTCGTAGACCTGACCCTCCCGCTGCGCAATTCGGGTTACACGACCGAGCCCGATTCCGAGTTCGCTAGCTATCACTTCCCTTTTTACACGCCCGACCTTGCTCACTACGGTCTTGATCATCGCCGGGGTGGTTTTCTTCAGCTTCCGCGTTAGGCCCAATTCGCTTGCGAACGACTCTATCGCATGAGTGGTTCGGTCAAGCTCCTTTGCAAGTTCCTTCAGGGGAACACGACCATACGATGCCCGCAGGCGCGATCGCTCGTTCTTTGTCCAGGGCCGAGCTCCGACGTACCTGCCGAGTTCCCGTGCCTTACGCAAGACACTGTCGCTGCTTCGTCCGGTCAACGCGACGAGTTCGGACGTCGACCTTCGGTTCATTTCCCGTTTGAGCAGCGCGATCTCCTTTTTCGACCAGCGCCTGCTCTTGCCCGTCTGGATATGCAGGTCTCGCCCGCGAATCCTGACCGCCGCCACGGTTCTCCCGAGCACGCGCGCACAGTAGTGACCGCCGTAGAGAGGATAGAACCTCCTTAGGGTCTCTTCATCCTCATACGTCCAACGTGAATTGGCCCGATACTCACCAGCCTTAGGAAGTGGGACTCCCTTCGGCCATGATCGCGATGTCCGGAGGTCTTCGAGCGGTGTCGGCAGTGGATTGCGGCGCTTCGACATACGTTTCTCTCAGTGATACCCGCGCGTCTTGATGGTTCCACCTTCGGCCCCGGATAAGGGATGGACGACTATGAACGCTTTGTCGTCGAGTTCGCGGACGATCGCCTTTACTTTCCCGGTCTCGAGCCGCGTCACGACGCAGTAGAGAATTTCCTGCGTGACACCACTATGGCCTCCCGCGCCCAGATAGACGGTAACTCCTCTCCCCAGGTCTTTCAGAATCCGCTCTCGTATCACCTCGCTCTGCTCGGACATGATTGTGACGGCGGTGTATTCGTCAAGACCGTGGAGTACGAAGTCGACAGTCTTTGCCGCCGCCAGGTACGTGAGGATGGAATAGAGAGCGGCGTCGATGCCGAGCACCGACATGGCGACCAGGAAGAGGATCGCGTTGAAGCCGAGAATGACGTCGCCGACGCGGAGCATGTCGGCCCGTTTGCTGATAAGGAGCGCTGCGATCTCCGTTCCATCCAGCACCGCGCCACCACGTACCGCAAGTCCAATACCGGCACCGATGAAGAACCCGCCGAACACCGCTATCAGCAATAGATCGCTCGTGACGTGCGGAAAAGGGATCAGCGCCAGCACGGCCGCCAGCGCGGCGATGGCCAGCACGCTCCGGAGCGCGAAGGCACGGCCAAGCTGCCTATAGCCGACGATGATGAACGGGAGATTGACAAGCGGGAGAAGGATGGCGAGAGGGAGAGCCGTCGTCTTCGACAGGAGCATCGAGATCCCGGTCACGCCGCCGTCAATGAATGTGCTCGACAGCAGGAATCCCTTCAGCCCCATTCCCGCCGAGAGAACGCCGAGGCTCCAGAGAAGCGTATTGATCAGCTCTCGACGCATGGGGGCTTCGCGTTGTATGTCCGCTGCGCGGACGTTAGATGCTTCGCGTTAGATGGCGTTGTCGTTGGATGCTCCCCGTTAGATGTCCGCTGCGCGGCTGCTAGATGCTCGGCGTTTGATGGCGTTGCCGTTAGACGGTCGGTAGCAGCGACCGATTGCCGGGAGTTCGGCGCAGCTTCGTGCGTTCGTACCAGCCCCCAGCCCCCAGCCCCCAG
>CAYWXV010000026.1:0-12441 GCA_964462535.1 uncultured Alphaproteobacteria bacterium | reverse complement strand
CCAGCCCCCAGCCCCCAGCCCCCAGTCCCTTCACTTCAGCCCCGTGTCCATCAGAAACTCCGGCTGAACATTGACACCGCCGACCTTTCGCCATGTGAGGTCTTCGAGCGAACAGAGGAGCCATGCGAAGTTGATGGGGAAGCCCGGGGCCGCGACGTTCGGGTGATATCCCTCGACGATTGTGACCGCATCACCGTCGTAGACGGGCGCGACCAACTCCGGATTCTCGAGAGAGTGGTAGATGTACTGCGTGCCGAATCCCGGCTTCGGCATATCGAAGAAGAGATAGAGTTCTTCCTGCGTGGCTGCGTGTTCGTGCGGTGGCCAGCTGGTCCAGTTGCCCGGCTTCGAGAGCGTAACACCCGTCAGCAGCTTCGCCCCCTGAACGTTCTCGGCGATCACCTTGTGAATGTCACGATAGAACGGCTCGGCCCCAACCCTGAGATACATCCCTTCCTGCTCCCGCGTCTCGGCGTGTCGCACATGTTGCGCGGGGAATTCCAGCTCCGTCGGCGCGCTCCCTTCCATGATGTCAAGAGTGCCGTCCGTTTCCACGGTGAACTCGGCTCCGCGCGGGACATAGACGCCATCGAATTTTTCCACCTCAAACATGTCCTCGCCCACACGGACCCGACCCACTCCGCTCAGCACCAGCAACGTCGTCTCGCGCCCCTCATTCCGCGCGGTCACACGTTGGACGTCGGCGTCAAGCACGATTCGTCCGGCGTGGATGAATTTGAACTGCGAATTCTGAGGGGTGATGGAAATGTTCCGCCCCTTCTGCGCGGCGGTGTCTCTGAAGAGCCAGGGATGGGAGAGCATGGTAGTGGTTCGTGGTTCGTGGTCCGCCGTCTGCTGTGGATCGTCAAATGCCAACCCTCGAATGTCAAACGTCGGGATTGAAGTCAAATCGTTGTAGTGCCGAGCGGCCATCCATGCCGTCTATCACCGAGCGCCAATCAACCTTCGACCTCTTCGCTCTTCCGGGCGAAGTTCTTCCACATCATCGATTCGACCGGCTTGGTGGAACGAGCGTTGTACTTGGCGCTCGATTTCGTGTTGTACGGGACGGCGACGTCTCCACTGGTCATGAAGTAAATGAGCTGGCCAATCGGCATTCCGGCGTAGATGCGGATCGGTTGCTTTACCGATATCTCCAGCGTCCAGTTGTTGCAGAACCCCACATCTCCCTTACCAGCCGTCGCATGAATATCGATGCCGAGTCGCCCCACCGAACTCTTCCCCTCGAGAAACGGGACGTGCCGATGACTTTCGGTGTACTCGGCGGTCACGCCCAGATAGAAGCCCTCCGGTCGAAGGACGTAGCCCTCTTCCGGAATCCGGAATGTCGTGATCGTATTGTGCCGACGGGCATCGAGCTCATGTTCGTCATACGTCGCCAGCCAGTCACCGAGGTGGACATCATAACTATTTGTCCCAAGGGCGTCACGTCGGAACGGCTCGATGACGATTTCGCCTGCGTCGATCGCCTTGAGAATATCAGTATCTGAGAGAATCATAGTGCAGCAGAATTGAGAGAGGGAGTTGGAGGGCGGAGGTTGTTCTCCGGCAATCAGGGCGCAAAGATGGGCCTTGCCGGCAGATTGGTCAAGCGATAGGGGTGTAATAAGGGATGAAGTGGGCGTGTGCCCGCCACACTTGTTCGATTTCAGGCGGGAAACGCATAAATCGACGATAATTCGGTGCCTTCGCGCGGTCCGCTCTCAGACCCGTTCCGTAGTATTTCCGTAGTGCCATCACAGCACGAGTTGCATAAATAGCAGCCGTGAATATCGACGCGCGAACGGAGATCGCCTCCAGCCCTCGAGTGTCGACAACCTGTGGGAACAAGTACCCATGAAGTACGCACTGCTTCTTCTCGCAACGATCGTGCTCGCCCTGCCACCTGCCGGCTTTGCACAGGAAAACACCCTCTGGCCCCACATAGCGGGCCGAACGAGACAGCTTTCGGAGTCCTGGTCCATCGGGTTGGACGTCGGGGCGAGCCTGAACGCCCTCTCGATGCGCGCTGCAGGGGCAACGGATGGTAGCCTGGGCGAACTCTTCGCGTCTGGAACAGGCGCCGGAGCCACCATCATGGCATACGTCGACTACCCGGTCACACCCCAATTCGGCATCCGGGGTCTTCTCAGGTGGGACCGACGTAGCGTCGGAGGGAACGGCGCCACCCTGGCCGACTGCTTCCTCGCGCTCGGCGACTTCCTGCCCCCCCTCCTCCTCGATTCCGTCGCCGTCCAAACCGACTTCACGCTCACACAGAATTTTGTGAGCCTGGGAGTGGCGGGACGCTGGGCGATTACACCCAGTGCCTGGGTCACAGCCGGTCCGAGCTTCGACATCCCCGTCGGCGATGGGACGTTCAGGGTTAGACAGCATGTGAACGAAGGGGCGGCATGCAACTTCCGCGGCGCCGATGGCAAACCAAGGCAGGATGTTGAAACCACCTTCACCACACCCCCCCCCGCACGCACATTCCATGTAGGGGCGCATGGCTCCCTGGGGTATCGGACCCCGCTGACGTCACGGGTTGGACTGGTAGGGCAGTTCACGTACGCAATCGTTCTCAACCATTCGATGGGCGTGTTCGATTTCACGGACCGGACGCGCGAGCTGTCCCATGGCGTTGAGGAGGTTCACTACACAGACGAGTTCATCCATACACTGACCGCTTCCGTCGGTCTCGTCATGGACTTCTAATCCAGCAACCGAAACACGTCTGAAACAGAGGAAATATCCATGACACGCCTAGCTACAGCACTCGTCATAGGCCTTCTTGCCGTCGGGACTACCGTTGCCCAAAAGGTCGAGATACTCCCGGTCGAGTTCAACACATCGCACGACGACTTCGCTCCGGTTCTTGCCCGAAGCGGGCGCACCATGTATCTGACAGTCGACAACGGCGGAGATGCAAATACTATTGAGTCGGTCGAGCGCTCGCCCGCAGGTTGGGCATCGTCGACCGACAAAGAGTCGGGGGTGAACGGGGGAGATCAGAACGGGTGTCCAGCGGTTACACCGGACGGTCAGTTTATGGTCTTCGCATCGCTTGACAATCCAGTCGATGGCCAGGGAAGGACAGATCTCTATTCGGCCAGACGCGTCAAGGGAGAGTGGAGTGAGATTACAAATCTTGGTGCGGCCGTCAACTCGGCTGGTTGGGACTCCCACCCGACGCTGACACCCGACGGCCGAACGCTCTACTTCGCCAGTGACAGGTCGGGTGGCCGGGGGGGCGTCGACATCTATGTGTCGCGTCTCGAGCAGGGTAGATGGACGACAGCGCAGCCTGTGTACGAACTCAACACCGAGTTCAACGAAATGGCGCCCAGGATCGCTGCCGATGGAGTGACTCTCTTTTACGCCAGCGATCAACCGGGGGGACTGGGGGGATACGATCTATACGTGGCGCGCCGCGCTGGCACTGGATTTGGATCGGGCCGCAACCTTGGAACGCCCATCAATTCAGCCTCGAACGAACTCTTCTACACGGTCATCCCAAACTCAAAGCACGCCTACTTCTCCAGCGACCGACCAGGCCGCGGGGGGATGGACATCTTCATCGCCGTACCAAACCCGTTCCCCTCGGAGCCGGTAGTGGCCGTCAGCGGTATAGTGACCGACGCTCTCAGCACACGCCCATTGGGGGCCACGATCGTCATCACGGACCTAACGACGGGTCGCGAAACAGCACGGCTTCGCAGCGACGACGAAACCGGTGAGTATGCGGTCGCGCTACCGTCCGGGCACTCCTACTCCATAACTGCCACCACCCCCGGATATCTCTTCTATAGCGAGCGGTATGATGTTCCCGTAGAGAAGGGGGGAGCCGACCTGTCGCGAGATATTCAGCTTACTCCTCTTGCGCAGGGGCGGGGTACACTACTCGTCTTCTTCGACTTCGACAGCGACCAGCTGAAGGATGAATCGCGACCTGAACTGGAGCGACTCGTCGAGTTGATGCGGGAAGAATCGGGGCTTAGAATACTACTGGAAGGACACACGGACGACGTCGGTTCCGACTCGTACAACGACGACCTGTCAGCGCGCCGAGCTGGTGCGGTGCGCGCCTACTTGAACGACGCCGGAATAGACGCGAATCGAGTGAAGACAACCGGACTGGGCAAGCGAAAGCCACTGATACCCGCTCAGACGGATGAGGCTCGCGCACGAAATCGCAGAGTCGAAATGAAGGTGCTTCCGTAGTCTGGCGGACCAACCATGGCAATACGAAATCGATCGATAATCCTACATCCAATCACCATGAGAAAGCACATCTACCTCTCCATCGCCATTGCGGCGATCGTGGTCAGCGCCGCGCAGGCGCAGTCCACTAATTCACTGGAACCACCGAGACCGGCGACCAGCGGTGCCGGGGTTGCGGTCTCCGTGGCTCCCATGGTCGCATCGACGACCGACGCGAAGATTCAACCGACACTACGGGTTGAACTGTCTCGCCTCACTCATGCGATCGAAGAACAGCAGCAGGGGAAGGGTCCCGGTCGTTCCGCCCTGGCCGCGCCGGGAACAGCGATCGGTCCTGACATGATGATCCGCGTGATTATCTCAACCACCGACGTGCCAGCCACGAGTGGGCTGGTGCAGCGGCTGGGGGGGCGATTCGATTGGCTGGCCGAAGACATCGCGACTGTGCGAATTCCTCTGTCACGCTTCGGTGAACTGGCTGACTCGCGGGACGTGAGATCGATCGATGGCGGCGTCGAATTCACGCCGTCAATGCTCGATCGGAGTCGTGCTGCAATCGGCGCCGACAGAGTGCAGGTCGGCTATGGTCTGAACCGCCCGTACACGGGAAAGGGGGTGATCGTCGGAATCGTCGATTCGGGTATCGATGAGGACCATCGTGATTTCCAGGATGCTACCGGGCGGACGCGGATCCTCTACATGTGGGATGTCTCCGACAAGAACGGTCCCACTCCAGCCGGATTCGATCACGGTCGCGAGTACACCGCAAGCGACATCAATGCCGGGGTCTGCACCCAGATGGACGGACAGGGACACGGGACGCACGTCGCCGGCATCGCCGCAGGTAACGGCGCGTCGTCCGACGGAATCAATACCGGCATTGCGCCCGAGGCCGACTTGATCATCGTACACGGCACGCGTGCAGCCGACGGAAACGGAGGATTCACCAGTGACGATGTCATCGATGGATGCAAATACATCTTCCAGCGCGCGACGGAGTTGGGACGTCCTGCCGTGATCAACCTTAGCCTTGGTGGTCATGCGGGAGGGCACGACGGAAGGAGTCTCTACGAGAGAGCGTTGACCGCACTTACCGGACCCGGAAGGATCATCGTGGCAGCCGCCGGCAACGAGGGATCGAAACTTATTCACGCCGGTGCGACGCTCCTAAGCGGACAGGCGGCAGATATCCCATTCGGACTCCAAGCACCACTTGGAGGCATGCTCATCTACTACGATGGTCCGGGAATCACCGCGACGGTCGTTGCGCGCGATCCTCTGACGTATGCGCCGCTCGCATACCTCACTCCGTACGTGAGTCCAGGGAACAAGGTGGAACAGCAACCGTTGGTCGTGGGGGGTGTTCTTCTCGGTCGCATCACGATCGATGCATCGATGACCAACGACCCTGAGTCCGGGTCATCCGTGATCGCAGTGGTAATCGATAACGCAGATGGTGCTGCAGCTCCGGAGAACATTCTGTGGTCCGTGTTCCTGGGGGGAGCGGGGCGATTTGACGCCTGGGCATTTCAATCCGAGTTCTCCGCCAGTGACTTCGGGATCGTTGGAGTCCTCCCTGGCGACAACACCATGACCCTCGGGATACCAGCCTCTTCGAAGAAGGTGATTGCTGTGGCGTCGTGCGTGACGAAGAACGCCTGGGTTGACGTTCTTGGACTCCCTGAAATTCAGGACAATCTGTGTAGCGGTGTCGGGATCGCCGAGGTCGGCTCGCTCAGTTGTTTCAGCAGCATAGGTCCGACACGCGATCTCCGCAACAAGCCGGAGATAACGGCACCGGGTGAGGCGATTTTCTCTGCTCGTTCCCACGACCTCTCAATTGGCGCCGAGCGAGGTCCAGGTGTCGTGCCTGCGTCGAGCGTGCCGTTGGGACTGCCGGACTACCAGAAACTGGAAGGGACGAGCATGGCCGCCCCCCACGTCACTGGTGCGATCGCGCTTCTCCTTCAGCGAAATCCAAACCTTGACTATGATGGAGTCATGACGATCCTCAGTTCGTCGGCAATCCATCCGTACCCGGGCTTCGTGCCGAATTATGCCTGGGGGTATGGCGTACTGAACATCTGGGGAGCGATGCTCGAACTGGACGCGGCGTCGCTTGAGGCGGGCACATCTGGATCGGAAGTGTGGACGCTCGCCCCGAACCCCACCTCGGGCACGACACATCTCAAATTCACACTGGCGCGGCCCGGACACGTTGTGATAGAGGTCGTTGATGTTCGTGGGAGGGAAACAGGTGTGAGGATCGAGCAGGACTTGAGTGACGGTGACAACGATCTCGTTATCGACGCGGCGGCGCTACCACCAGGGACCTATGGGTGTCGAGTCGCGGCTGATGGCGGAGTGCGCGTCCTACCCATGAAGGTCGTGCGATAGGTGATTTCGCGGGCGCGACGTGCATCATGGGTTCGTGCACGCGAATGAACGAGACGGGGGATGTCCTGATGAAGGCATCCCCCGACTCATTTCCACTCAGCGAATCAATTCACTTACATCTTTCGGCTGATCCCCACATATTCCATTCGATGCGTGTTTGTTCCATCGCTGCTTTCATCGTTCTCGTGCTCATACCGCTGTCGCCGTCGTTTGGGCAGCGATCGCTTGTCGTAACCAATATCGACCTCGCTTCCTTCCCACGGATCTCTGGCAATCTCTTCACCGTTGATTCACTACCACGTCCAGAACTCTCTTCACTACACCTGTTTGAGAACGGTGTGGAATGCCGGATCCTCAGGGTCGATTGCCCCGACCCCGCTCCCCCCGTTCCGATCGCGTCAGTGCTGACAATAGATGTTTCGAGTTCGATGGGGGGCGACCATATCGCGATGGCGCGGGCTGCCGCACATCTTTGGATCGACGAACTAGACCTGGGGCCATCACGCTGTGCGATCACGAGCTTCAGTGATCGAGCCTACCTGAACCGAGATTTCACGGTCGAACCGACGGCACTTCATGCCGCGGTCGACCGGCTTTCGCCAGATGGCGGGACAAGCTACGATGCCGGGCTCATCGATCCCTTTGCCGGAGGCATCACCGTTGCCTCCACGGGGACCGGAAGGCGAGTGCTCATCTTCCTGACTGATGGTCAGGGCGGGGGATCGGAGCCGGCCATCCTCGCCGCCGCACGTGACGCCAACGTCCGAGTCTATACGATTGCCCTTGATTTGACCATGCCCCCGCTTCTCCGGCGGCTGGCCACGGAAACAGGTGGGGCATGGTTCGAACGCATCGCCTCGGCGGATGAACTTCGCGACGTCTATCTCGCGATCCTCCGCGATGCGCAGGGGAGAGAGCCATGCACGCTTGTCTGGGAGAGCCAGGCTGACTGCAATACGGTTCGTGAGATTCTCATTGTCGACAGCGTCGACAATCGATCGGCCGGAGCCCGCTACGTGCTCGAACAGCGCTTCGTTCCCGCACTGATAGCAACTCCGCGGGGTTTGGATCTCGGTGTGATACCCCTTGGATCCACGGGGAATGGGACATTCGAAGTGGAGGCCCGGGGAAGCGACGTCGTCATTGAACGATGGTCGTCAAGGGATGCGCTGTTTTCCCTGGTAGACCGTTTGCCGATTAGTGTCGCCAACGGAACGAAGCGAACTCTTACGGTCCGCGGCATCGGCAATGGATCGCCCGTTCTCTTCGGTGAGATCAAACTCCATGGAACAATGTGTGATTCCGCGTCCATCATTGTCCGGGTGCGGGGTGAGGATGCTCCACGGTCCGCGCTTCGATTGGACGCGCCAAACGGAGGCGAGCGCTATGCTCTTGGGGACACCGTCGAATTCCGCTGGTCAGGAATCCTCCCCAATGAACTCGTGCGACTGGAGATGAGCTATGACGCGGGAGGGACGTGGGCTATCGTCGCTGATTCGGTCAGCGGGCTCTCCCACCGTTGGCGCGCCGTCCGCCCGTCCGATAGTTGCGTTGCGCGTGTAGTCGCGTACGGGACGCGTGGCCTCGATAGCGTTATCGTGCTTCGCGGTCACATTAGCGCGCTGCGCGATGTCGACTTCAGCCCCGACGGTTCTCTGGTTGCGACGGGTGGTATTGACAACGTGGCTCGAATATGGAGCGCGACCGATGGAGCGGCTCTCCTTTCACTCCCGGACCACGAGAGGGGAATCTACTCCGTCGACTTCAGTCCTGACGGTGGGAGCCTTCTTGTCGGCACCGGGGATCTCGATGATCGAATCTGGAATCTTGGAAACCCGACTACACCGCTTCGCCTGGTGAGTACGTACGCGATCCCGAACACCGCCAGGTACAGCCCCGACGGAAGTGTTATCGCAACCGGGACGTTCGGCTACTGGACGTGCTTCTGGAAGCCCGACGGGTCGTTGATCGACTGCCTTGGGGCTCATACCGATCGAATGTTCGCAGTGGCGTTCTCCCGCGATGGTGCATGGCTGGCGACCGGCTCGTACGACGGTGATGCACTTCTATGGAAGATGCCCGATCGCACGCCTGCCAGATTCCTGAAGGGACACAAGCAGCGCGTCGATGCGGTTGCGTTCAACCCCGACGGGACGTTGATCGCAACCGGTTCCTACGATGGCACCATAAGACTGTGGAGTGTGCCTGGAGGGGACTCCGTTGCCCTCTGGAATGTCGGTCGTCCGGTCAATGCGTTGGCGTTCACGTCCGATGGCAGCATGGTCATCGATGGGGAGACCGACGGCGTCATACGGTTTCGGCTTGTCCTGAATGGTGCGCTCGCACGTGAGCTGAGGGGACACACGGCTGACGTTACTGCGCTTTCCCTGTCACCGGACGGAGATCGTCTGGCCTCGGCCAGCTTCGATAACACGGCCCGCTTATGGGACCTTGCCGGCGGGAGAGTTGCATCCGATGTCTCAGATTCCCTCTGGGCGATCGTCGGTCCGAACGTCCAATTGACCCCTGTTGACTTCGGGCCACACCTGGTTGGCACTGCATACGATTCGACCGTCGCCTTCTGGGTATGCAACGGTGGCGAGTTCCCACTCCGAATCGACACCATCATCATTGCGAGTGGCGACTCAGCCGAGTTCGGAATTGTTCGCGGGTCAGAGGGGGGTGAGGTTCCACCCGGCGAATGTCGCGCCATCGAGCTCCGTTTTGTACCGCTCGTCGCCGATCAACGGCGTGCTGTGGTTCGCGTCGTTTCGGGTGAATGGAGTCAGGAGACGGAACTGACGGGGATTGGCATCGACTCGGCAATACGCTTCGAGCCCGATCCGCTCGACTTTGGAACACTTCCCATCGGTTCGTGGCGCGATCTGCAGGCGACGGTCCAGAACATCTCCTTCCGCCCCACTCAAGTCGATTTCGTCGATGTGGAGGGCCCCGATAGCACCCACTTCGCACAACGAGGATTCACCCCAATTGTACTGATGCCCGGTGCATCGACGAGCACGACCATTCGGTTCCAGCCTGCTGTTTCGGGGCGAACAACGACCCGCATCACACTCCGCGACAGCACCGGTCGATCGCTTGGTTCGATCATGGCGGTCGGTCAGGCAATGTGTGAGCCCGATTCCGGGAGTATGACGATTGGATCGGCAAGAGGGGGCGCTGGATCGCGTATCGAGTTTCCGGTTCTCTACGACGGGGCGAAGCCTGGCCAGGCGATCGCCTACACGATCAGAATTCGACTCCACCGCACATTGCTGATTCCCATCGAATCACACCGCACATACGACGTTGGCGACCAGCGCATCGTGGAAGTCGCCGGTGAGTGGGATGGCGCGTCTGACACGGTTGCCACGATCCCGTTCATCGTCGCGCTGGGAGACACGATTGGCGGTGCCATCAGTCTCGATCACGTGTCGTGGAATGTAGACTGCGCGCCGACGGTGACTGCCCACGGGGGATCATTCGATCTCACTGATCTTTGCTCCCTGGGGCCTCAACGTCTGATTCGTGACGTTGGCGACGCGGGAATTATCTCGATCGTTCCCAACCCGGTGACCACCACGTCACTGGTGGAATATCGGCTTGCCGAGGATGGGCCCACTCGCATGGATCTCTACGATCTTGGCGGAAGGAATGTGAGGAGCATCTTCGATGGTGCGGGCGCACCCGGGCGCCACTCGATTGCGCTTGACAGAACCGGGCTTCCCAACGGCTCATATGTCCTCCGCCTGACGACCCCCACCGTCATCGATGAATTGAGAGTCCTCTTCAGCGACTAGCCGACAGCGCACATCGCCAATCGTACAAACAGGCGATTGGCACCGGTGCAACAACGTCATACTGCGATTCGCCAATCCCATTCATACCATTCTCCACTCCCTATATTTGCGTCCCTATGATTGCAGCTCATGGACTAGGTATCAGCTTCGGCGGCGACGTTCTTTTCAGGGACGTGACGTTCACCATCAGCCCGGGCGATCGCGTGGGCCTTGTTGGCTCGAACGGCGCTGGGAAGACGACTCTGCTGAGAATCCTGATTGGTCAGCAGGAGAAGGACGAGGGGAACGTGGTCCAGACACGGCATTCCGTGATTGGATATCTCCCGCAGGAGGGTGTCGTCCTAAGTGATCTCTCCGTTCGCGAAGAGGCGATGAAGGCGTTCGGCGAATTGCTTCAGTTGGAGCGCGAGGTCGAGGAGGTAACCGACGAGATGTCCCGGTGGGAGGCGAGTCACGACTCCGCCGACTATCTCGCTCTCGTCGAAGACCTGGGTGAACTACAGCACCGCCTGGAGTCGATGCGTGGATACGCCGCAGTCGGTGAAGTCGACAAGGTCCTGATGGGACTTGGTTTCGAGCCCGATGACCTCGAGCGCCCGTGCAGCGTTTTCTCCGGCGGATGGCAGATGCGTATCGAGCTGGCCAAGCTCCTCCTCCGCCAGCCCGATCTCCTGATGCTCGACGAACCCACCAACCACCTCGATATCGAATCGCTCGTCTGGTTGGAGGATTTCCTGAAGAGATACCAGGGGAGCATCATGATGATCTCCCACGACAGAGCCTTTCTCGACGGGGTCTGCAACCGCATCTTCGAACTCTCCCTCCGGCGTCTTACTCCCTACACGGGGAATTACGCGAAGTATGTGGAGGAGCGTGAGTCTCGGCGTGAGCAGCATCAGGCAGCCTACACAAATCAACAGAAGGAGATTGCGGAGACGGAGAAATTCATCGAGCGCTTTCGCTACAAAGCGACAAAGGCGCGACAGGTGCAATCCCGCATTAAGGCGCTCGAGAGAATGGATCGGCTTGATGCGCTCGAGGCCGATGAAGCTTCAGTCCATTTTCGATTCCCGCCGGCACCCCGAAGCGGTCGAGTGGTCGTCGAGTTGAAGGGGCTTCACAAACGGTACGGTGACAATCATGTTCTCCGCGGGATCGATTTCGCGCTGGAGCGCGGGGAGAAAGTCGCATTTCTGGGACGGAATGGTGAGGGGAAATCGACATTGAGCAGAATTATCGCCGGCATCGAATCGTACGACGGGGAGATGATTATCGGGCACAATGTCTCCATCGGATATTTCGCGCAGCATCAGGCCGAGGCGCTCGATCCCAAACGGACTGTCCTGGAAACGCTCGATGCGGTTGCCGTCGGCGATGTCCGGTTGAAGCTCCGTTCACTTCTTGGCGCGTTCCTCTTCCACGATGACGACGTGTTCAAGCGGGTCGGTGTTCTGAGCGGTGGCGAAAAGTCCCGGCTCGCTTTAGCAAAACTCATGCTTGAGCCGGTCAACCTTCTGATTTTTGACGAGCCGACGAACCACCTGGACATGGCGAGCAAGGATATTCTGAAAGGGGCCTTGATGCGCTTTGACGGATCGATGATTATCGTCTCGCACGACCGAGATTTTCTGGAGGGAATTGTCTCGAAATGCGTTGAGTTTCGACATGGTGGTATCAAGGAGCATCTAGGGGGCATCGATGACTACCTCCGCCGCGCGCAGATTGCCACTGTCGACGACGCATTCCGGAAGGACCCGGTAAGGGGGACTGGCGGCGAGAAAGTCAATGGGGCGGACGACGGGCTCTCGGCGAAGGACCGAAAGCGAATAGAGGCCGAGCGCCGAAACGCTCGCTATGCCGCGACCAAGGATTTGAAGAAGAAGATTGACAAGATAGAAGGGAGAATCTCGGATCTGGAGGAGAAGAAATCGAGCGTCGAAGAGGAGCTTGCCGATCCCGAGATCTATCAGCATCCAGAGAAGATCAAGACCGCCCAGGGACGCAGATCGAAGATCGAAAC
>CAYWXV010000025.1:2438-40971 GCA_964462535.1 uncultured Alphaproteobacteria bacterium | reverse complement strand
GCTCACCGATTGCTGAGGAGGTTCGCGAGAAGCTTCTGTTCAGCAGCGATGCCGGCGGCGGCCCGTGCAACTATTGGAATTGAGAGGTACCAGACGGCTCCTGTCTCGTATGGATCCCAGAGGAGGAGCGCGGCTCGGTCAGCGTCGTTCGTGTTTGACGAGAGGATAGCTCGCGCATCGGGTCCACCTGCCACGATCTGCGATGCCTCGCGTCCGAGCGAGTCCATGTCTGCGCGCGTGATGTCGTTCGGATTGTTGAGCATCGGATCCGATGGGCGGATCGAAACGAGGCGGAGCCCGAAGTCGACATCGCGTGGTGTGATTCGCCTGTTCGGCTCGCTGACCGCGGCGAGAGGTTTCACATTCTGGTGGAGCATCACGAACGTCTTCCCATACTTCGTCTCAAGCATCACCCGCTTGTAGATGGGAGTGATCCGTTCTTCGTCCAACGCCATTTCGTCGAGCAAGTACGTCTTGTAGAGCGCCAGATCGTGCTTTGCAACATTCTCAGGCGTGATGAGAACGTACGGGATACCCAGCGCCCGGAGAGCAGTCGGCAACGACGAAGCCGCGGATGCAGTCACCACGGCAACCGTCCCCGACGGGTGGGCCATGATGTTCTCAGGGAGCGATCGCGTTGCGTGCTCGGTCGACGATCCGCAACCTCCGGACAGCAGGAGCAGAAGGAGAGTGAGTTTGAGACGTGCAGGCATGTGGGAAGATAGGTTGCGTGTCTGCTTCGTCAGACGATCGACATTCCGTTTTGAAAAGATGGCCGCAAAGAACTCGTTGCGCGATCGCTGCAATCCACGCCGAGCCGATTGACGTGCTAACTGGCATGGGAGTGGGGACTTCACATTGAGAGGGCTCGCCCGGAGCCGGAGTGCCCGGCATAACGACGATGGGCGAGAGAAAACCTCTCGCCCATCATCAAACGTTCTCTCCATCCCCCAGCCCCCAGTCCCTACTCGTGTCCTTCCTTGTACTTGTACGACAGCTCGCCATCGAGCATTTCATCGAGTGCAAGGAACGTCGGTTTCGGAAAACGATCGAACTCGCGACTGATCTCGAGTTGATCGAAGTTGGTGACTTCCTCCCCTTCCTCTCCAACCGTCACCACCTCTTCCAGGCGGCGATGGAGATCGTCTTTCAGCTCGTCGTTGATCTGCCGGGCACGTCTTGACATTACTACGATCGCCTCGTAGATGCTTGACGTTTCTCCCGTAGCCTGCCTGAGATCGACTGGTCTGATCGGCATATGCGGTTGTTGTTAGTAGTAGTCGGTTGTGCGTAATCAATTTCCATTGCGAGCAGGATGTCACGTCCCATCCATCAGATCCACACGTCAACTCTCTTCTCGTAATCTCCTCTCCACCTGCTCGACCGCTGTATCGAGATCATCATTGACGACGATCGCGTCGAAATCCTGTGCGGCCGCCATCTCCATGTCCACGCGGGCAAGACGTATCGCGATCGATTCCGATGTTTCCGTCTTGCGGGCGCGGAGCCGTTCCTCAAGCGTCTTCTTTGACGGCGGAGCAATGAAGCAGAGAAATGCCTCGTCCGGGAAGGCTCGTCTGATCGACAGCGCCCCTTTCACGTCAACATCAAAGACCACCTGTTCTACTTGATCGATCTCGAGGAACCGCACGATCTGGCTCTTCAGCGTCCCATAGTAGTTGCCGAAGATCTCCTCGTACTCGACGAGGTCCCCCTGCGCAATACGACGTTCAAACTCGTCGCGCGTCAGGAAGTGATAGTCGACACCGTCAATTTCGCCCGGCCGCCGCACTCTTGTTGTGGCCGAAATCGAGAAGCGCCATGCCGGGTGGCGCTCCAGCAATCGATGAGCGATCGTCGTTTTTCCCGCGCCGCTTGGGGCGGCAAGAACAAGGAGGCGGCGTACCGTCGCTCGCTCGCTCGATTCCGGAGAGTCCTGGCCCATTGATGTTCCGTCGACGATGTCGATCCCCTCGCGTCGGAGTTACTCGATGTTCTGAACCTGCTCGCGAATTTTCTCCAGCTCTTCCTTTGCCTGCACCACGAGGTGGGCGATCTCGGCATCGTTCGACTTCGATCCGATCGTCGTGATCTCCCGATTCATTTCCTGCAGCAGGAATCCAAGTTTCCGGCCGGCAGGCTCCGGCCCCTTCATTGCCTCGGCGAAATACTTCGAATGGCTTCGGTATCGGACGCACTCCTCGGTGACATCCAGCTTGTCGGCGAGGAGGATGATTTCGAACTCGAGGCGGCTCTCATCGAACTCGTCGTTTTCAAAGAGCTGTGCAATGCGTTCGCGAAGCCGCTGACGCTCCGCAGGGACTTTCGCCTTCGACAGTTTCTCGGCCTCTTCCACCAGTCCATCTATCGCCCGAATGCGATCGCGCATGTCTCGCGCCAGTTCGCGACCCTCATTGAGGCGCATCGATTCGAGATTTCGAATCGCCTGCTCGACCGACTGCGCCACCAGCTCCCAATGGTCACCTTCGCGCGCAGCTTCATTCTGGAGCAGGACGTCGCTGAAGTGAAGAAGGTGGTCGAGCGAGACGGACTCGCGCACCTTTGCGGCGCGGCGGATAGCGTCCAACCCATCCTTGTACGTCTTCACCAGCTCTGGATCGACCGTAAAGGTCGGAACGGTCGCCTTATCGGTCTCGACCGAAATGTTCAGGTTGATTTTCCCACGCGAAAGGATTTTCCGGACAATGTCGCGGATGTCGTTCTCGCGGTGATTGAGTTCGCGCGGGATACGGGTGGATATCTCGAGAAATCTGTTGTTGACGCTCCTCGCTTCTGCGACGACCGTGACGCCGTCGCCCGTCGCCTCGCTCCGGCCGAAGCCGGTCATGCTGATGATCATGGACGCCTGCTGAAATCGATGAAATTCGGCGCAAAGAATTACGACAAGAGCGCAAAGGTACGAAACCGGGCCCGACTGGCCACGGTCGGCTTACTCATCGTCATCTTCCAGCGGCTGGATTCCGTCGACGGCAATCGAGACGTTCGGAGGGAGAGGTGGGGCTGCCGTCGGCGCGTGCTCGATTCCCGGCTGGATGTCCCACGTTAGACGGGTGACACTGATTCCCACCGATTTGAAGTAGTTCTTGAGCGCGGTCTGGCGCTCCAACCCCATGGCCCCAAAATCAACCGTCGGTTCCGCGGGCGGTGGGGGCGGGGGTTCGTCCGTAGCCCCCTTCTTCTTCTTCGATTTCTTCGGCTTCTTCGTCGCCTTTGGCTGAACCTTTGGCTTCCCCATCACATCGGGCGTGAGTGTCACCTTGACGGTGACGTTTGGGTGCCGCTTCAGCATGTCAACGGTCTTTGCCAGCCGATCGGTGCCGGCCAACTGTGTTGATCCGACGTCAAACAGGCGCCCGCTGAACAGGTCTTCACCTATGGGAATCGGAGGAACCTTGAAGGTTGTATCGACCTCTTCGTATTCATCACTCTCGGGGGGCGTCACAAACGGGATGTCGTACCGGAAGTATGACGGCGCCACGACATTGAATCGGTACTCCGTCGACGCATCCAGAAGGACCTGAAAGCTGCCGTCGGCCGGGTTGATGCGCGAGTTCGTCACAGCCTCCGTCAACGTTCCCTGGAAAACCCAGAGCCGTCCGCCGTCCACCGGCGCGCCGGTTCTGGCATTGATCAGGCGCCCACGGATGAGCTTTACAGGCGCCTTCAGTTGTGCATGGGCAATGGGGGCGATCGAAAGGAGAAGTGTGAGGGTGACAGGAATGAGAAGTAGTCGCGGGAGTCTCATCGTCCTTCCTTGTTGAGAAAACGTGCAATACCGTCCTGACAATCCGGGGTCATGCGGGCAAGGGCATTCATCTTTGAAGCGTACTCGAGCGCCGAGTCGAGCGACATCCCATCGAGGGCGGTCAGCATTTCCTTGGTGAGACGCGTCGCCGATCGACTTGCGGAAGCGATCGACGAGGCGATCTGGTCGACACGGGCGTCCAGTTCGATCTCGCTACCGCCAACTACCTCAGTGACGAGTCCCTTCTCCCAGGCCTCGCGTGCATCGATGATCCGACCACTCAATAACAGTTCGCGGAACCGCGTCTGCTCCCCCTTCCGCATGAGGAACGCCATGACGATCGCCGGGATGAACCCGATGCGAACCTCGGTGTACCCAAATGTCGCCCCTTCGGAGGCAACGATCACGTCACAGACCGTCGCAAGACCACACCCTCCCGCGATTGCGGGGCCATGCACGCGAGCGATTGTCGGTGTGCGGGACTCGTAGATTGTGCGGAGTGTTCGGGCGAGCGCTGCGGAGTCGTCGGCGTTCTCCATCAGCGTGAAATCGGCCATCTGCTGTAGGTACGCCAGGTCAGCACCCGCGCAGAATGCCTTCCCCCGTCCCCCAATGACAATCGCACCAACATCCTCGTTGGCGTTCAGCTGATCCGTTGCCCGCGCGAGCTCCGCTATCAATCTGCTGTCGAGGGCATTTCTCTTGTCGGGACGGTTCAGCCAAATCCGACCAATACCATCCGCAATCTCAAGCTCGAGTCGTTCAAACGTTTCAGGCATGGGCTATTCTTTGACCGTCTTCTCCGACCAGATGCCATCGATCGACTGAAGGCGGATGATGTAGACGCCGGAGGGGAGGCCATCGAGGTCGATGGAGAGGAGGGAGGGGCCGTGAAGGTTGGAAACGCGATCTGAGAGGTCACGCACGATCTCTCCTTGCGCGTTCACGAGTGTGAGGCGGGCACCGCGAACAGGGGCGATCACCACGGCCAATCGATTCTTTGCAGGGTTGGGCCACGGGACGGATATGGGGCGAGCGAGAAGACTGTTCCCACCCGGAGCGGACGCCGGGGTTGATAGTCGCGCCGCAAGGGCGTCCATTGCCGCTGTCGACGAGGTTTCATCGCCACCAAATCCAATGACGAAGATCGTCGTGTCGGTCGTCCCTGTTGTCATCCCTGGGCGTCCACGACCGATAACGAGACTGATGTCGCTTACGTCCGGAACGCTGGTGGCCGGAATCTCCTGAACCCCGATACCGTTCGACATCGTCGTCCACTTTTCCTGATTCGAAAACCCGTCGTTGTAGATGTCGAAGGGTAGTGTATCGTTTCTGAAGGGGTAGGCGATCGGGAAGTTGAGGGGGCCAAGCACACCATGCGTCAGGACTGTTCGCCCCTGCCCCATCACTACGGCGGTCATTGGCACGACGGCCCCGGGACGTGATCTGACGATTACCCCCTGGCCATACGACTCGTTGTCCAGATCCCAGTCGGCAAACATCGCCAGTCGAAGCGTGTCGAGGGGCGATTCGCCGGTGTAGAGGGTCCTAAGCTCGACGGCGACTGCGTTTGGGATCGACGGCTCAGAGAGAAGACGAGTCTTCAGTGTCAGCCCGATTGTTCGGTTCGATATCGCCTCGTCGTCCAGCAGTGTCAGCGTGTAGTTGTTGGCAGGGGCCGGATACTCCACCGCTCGAAAGTCTTCCTGTTGCGTGTCGGGAATTGCGTTCCGAGTGTTACTGAGAACGTGTGTGGCATCACTCGCCATGAAGAAGCCCCCCTCGTACAGCATGGATCGACCCTCGAACGAGACGCCGTCACCCACCATCCCGTCGATGTCATCGAATCCGATGCGTCCATGATCGGTGAGTGTTATCGCAGCAGCCGACGTTCGCTCCGTTATGTAGGGCTGGTAGAAGAGCTTGTTCCGATACTGATAGTCGATGTAGTCATCGGCCATCATCTCGACGCGAAAGCGAATCGGCCGGTTCGAGAGTTGGATTATCTGAAAGGGAATGCCCGGCGTCAGGTTGATCGACGCGCCGGAGGCGACAGTGCCAAGGTCAATCCACGACGAGTCGATTTGCACGAAGTCGCGATCCTCGGTGTAATGGACAATCCTAACACGCAGCGATCGGGCCTCACCCAGAAGACTGGCGATGTGGAACCGGATGTACCCCTGTGCGCCGATCGTCAGCCTCGAGTTGGGCTGTCCATCTTGATCGACCAGGGCGACCGAATCGACCACCACCGCCGGGTGGGAGAAGGGGTCCGACCCCACTGCACGTTCAACGTTGATGCGGCCGTAGCCGGTAAGGCGATTCTGACTGACCAGTTGTGGTGTGAGCGTGTCGGCAGTAAGACGAAGGTGAGCGATTGCCTGCAGGGCATTGAGGTTCGGGTAGCGGCTTCGGACGAGGGCCAGTGCTCCGGAAACCAGCGGAGTCGAGTATGACGTTGCGGTTCCCACGTCCAGATAGGCGTTACCGTCGCTTGTCGTGAACCCGCCGGGAGCCGAGACCCCGACCTGCTCGCCCCACGTCGTGCCGAATGTCTCCGTCGGGTCCAGCGCCCCGACTCCCAGGACACCGTCGTAGCCGGCGGGGTAGTGCGATGAATAGACGGGGGAGTTTCCCGATCCGGCAACAATCGCACAGTCGTAGTCGCGCACGAGTGACAGAATGATGTCTTGTAGCGCCTGCGAATATCCAGTGCTCCCCCAGCTGCAGTTAATCACCTTGAATCCCCTGCGCGCGCAGTAGATAATCCCCTCGTAGGCTCGCGTCAGGAGTCCGCCATCGTTTCGCGCCGCCTTGACCGGGAAGAACCGGCACTTGTATCCCACGCCCGCGACTCCGACGCCGTTGTTCGTCGTCGCGGCCGCAAGCCCGGAAACCTGGGTGCCGTGTGCGCTTCCCCTCGTCTGGCCAGGCGTTGTCGCATCTTCCTGCCACGTAAGATTCGCGCCCATCCAGTCGTCAACGACACCGTTGTTGTCGTCGTCGACTCCGTTTGTTCGTTTATCGCGGCCCAGATTATCGGTGCCGGTTTCGCCGGCGTTGGCCTGGACATTTGGGAAGAGATCTTCGTGCGCGTAATCGATGCCGGCATCGACCACCCCGATAGTCGTCAGAGTGTCCCCCTCCCAAATCTCCCACGCTTGAAACGCGCGAATGCGGCCAAGCTGATACTGCTGGTCGAGCATTGGATCATCCGGCGAGGCCAGAAGACGGGGGAGCTGAATCGGCTCCGCATACTCGATCCCGGCGATACCCGCCATCCGACGCGCCGCCTCGCGCGGATGGAGCGGGGCGTCGTACTGAAGCTCCATGATACGGCGCAGAGTCCCTGAGGTCACCCCTAGCGATCCTGCACCGTCGGTGCCGGTCTTCATTTCCTTCTTCGATCTTTCGACAATCTTCCCGCTCGAATTCGTTGGAACGGTCTTGTCGGCAAGGCTCAATGGACTTTCCGACAGTTCGAGAGGGGAGACAGCTCGTGGTGAAAGACCGGCCGTGCGCGCGGCACTGAGAACGACTGCGATTCGATCGCCCGACGCAGCAATCTCCGTGAGTTTCACATAGAGGGCATGTGCGACCAGGTCGTCATCGGTCCCGATGTCTCGAACCGTGCCCGACGACTCGAGGGCGGACTGCTTCGCGCTTGCCGGTTGCCGTTGTGTCGGCAGGGGCGCCTTTGATCTTGTGGCCCCCTTCCTGTCCACAGGGGATGATTCCGAGTCATCCTTCCGGGGCGTCTCCTGCGCTTGCACAAGCTGCTGGCCTGCGACAACGGAGAGAAGGAACGTGCAGAAAAGGGCACGTCGGATCATGGCAGTAGTCATCGGACTTCGTTTCCTTGAGTCGTGGCTTCGTGATGAAGCGCCTGTGTACCGTTGTCAAACGACGGGATGGAGATCGGCTGGATGTAGACCGCCTTGCCGGTCGCCGTGTCGATCTGGAGGAAAACGGCCGAGAGTCGTGGATCCTCGGTTGCCAGTTCGAACTTGTGGGGCGTCTGCATCAGGAAGCGCCGGATGGCGACCTCCTTGTTCATGCCAATCACCGAATCGTAGGGCCCCGTCATACCAACATCGGTGATGAAGGCTGTCCCCTTTGGAAGGATGCGGGCGTCTCCGGTCTGGATGTGCGTATGTGTTCCCAGCACAGCGGAAACGCGCCCATCCAGGTACCAGGCCATCGCCCCCTTTTCTGCCGTCGCCTCCGCATGGAAGTCAACGATGATTGCGGGAGTCTCCTCTCGCATTCTGTCGACCGCCCAGTCGGCTCCCTTGAATGGACAGTCGATGGGCTGCATGTATGTTCGTCCCTGGATGTTCAACACGCCGAACTGCGTCCCGTCTTCCAGTCGAAAGAGGGTAAATCCGTGTCCAACGTTCTCGCGCGGGTAGTTGAGGGGACGAAGCACGTGGCGCTCCTTCGTAAGGACGTCCTTCGACTGCCACCGCTCCCACACATGATTCCCCGTCGTAATAACGTGGGCACCGGCACCGAAAATTGCCGCTGCGTCGGAGGGGCGGAGCCCCTTCCCCTCGCAGGTGTTCTCGCCGTTAACAACAACGAAATCGGCCCTGAAGGACTCGATCAGAGGGGGCAGATGCCTCTGGAGGGCGGCAAGGCCGATTTCGCCGACAATATCGCCGACGAACAGAACATGCTTCAAGGACATACGCAATGTATCGGGAGGATTGTATCTTTGCCGGCCTCATGAACCCGGGAGCAGGCGTGAAAGGGTGAAAATAGGAAGAGCCTGCGGAACCTCGGGACGATCTGCCAAACTCCTTCCGATGACGCTCCGCATCTACACGAAAACCGGCGACGACGGTACAACTGGTCTGTTTGGCGGGCACCGTGTCGCAAAGGATTCGTTACGGATCGAGAGCTACGGCACCGTAGATGAGCTGAACAGCCTTCTTGGCGTTGCGCGCGCTCACGGTACCGTTCCGTCCCACGACGAACTTCTGGGTATGGTGCAGGATGGACTCTTCGTTCTTGGAGCCGATCTCGCAACACCCAGGGGGGCGGAGCGGACATTCACGATTCCTCGTGTTACACAGGAGGACGTGGAGTGTCTAGAACGATCGATTGATCATCTGGAGGAGACGCTACCCCCCCTTTCGAACTTCATCCTCCCCGGGGGGACGCCCGCGGGCGCAACCCTTCACCTGGCTAGAACGGTCTGCAGGCGTGCCGAGAGGGTGGTTGTCCGTCTGGCGCACGAGGAACCTGAGATTGGCCGCCTTCCGCAGCAGTATCTGAATCGACTTAGTGACTTTCTCTTCGTCCTTGCGCGCGCGGTCAACGCTGCGGCGGGAGTAGTCGAACACCCTTGGAATCCACGCAGTAATCAGCAGGAATAGCCTTCCTATTGCGTCAAGACCATCAATATCCGCCGTTACACTCCAGTCAGGAGCTCGTCCGCTGCATCGTTGCGCCGGGTTGCCATTGGTAGGTCGCGTTTGCAGGTGAATTGTAACGCCTCCTAAACCGCTGCCGACTTCCCGACACTAAGGGATTCACGAAACGAATCGACAACGCACATACATAAATCGTCGGCGTTTGTGGGCGCTGACATGTCATATCAACGTGAAGATGGAGAACATCACAATGAAAATGAAGCATCTCCTGGCGAGCGGAACCGCCGTACTGATGCTCGGCCTGGTGGCCGTTGGATGTAATGAAAACCCTGACGGTCCGAACAATCCGGGAACAGCCCCGACTGCTCCGACCAACGCCACGGCCGTGTCACTTTCGGCTACGTCCGTCAGCGTGAAGTGGACCGCCTCGACCGATACTGGAACCATCACCTACAAGGTGACCCGTGCAGCTACTGGCTCGGCCTCGGACACTGCGACCATCGAGAACCTCTCTGGCACCAGTGCGACGTTCAACGGGCTGACGGCATCGGAATACACATTCACTATCGTTGCCGTCCGTAGTGGCAGCGCATCGACCTCGATCAGCGTCAAGTGGGCGCCGGCAGCACGTTTCAACTCGACCACCCTGAAGCTCTACGAGAAGAAGTCGGCGAGCCCGAGCGGTTTCTCGATTGATGCCGAAACGGGTGGACCGCAGCCGGTCTCGCTTGCCGTGTCGAAGCCGGGCAAGGCGCAGCTCGCCATTTTTGTCCTTGATTCGACGTCCAACAACACGAACACGCTGTTGATTGGACCGGCCTACGCCTTCCCGGAGTACGCCGCTTCCGGCAACTTCAACCCGGCCAAGGTCGACTCCAGCACCTACATTTCGCCGACGGACTTCGTCGTCTCGTCGCTCGATACGTGGTACTCGGCGTCGCCGATCGATGCGGTAATCACCAGCTCGTCGACGACGAACACGGCCGCATACACGCTCACCGGTAACAACCTCAATGCATCGCGCGGCTTCTTCGTGCGCACCGGCCTTGCAGGTAACTACCACTATGCTCGCGTCTTCGTCAAGGCGACCGGCGGCAAGATCGTGCAGGGAACGTACCCCGATCGTTACATCGAGGTGGAAGTCTCCTATCAGAACACGCCGAACCTGCCGTATGCCAAGGCTGGTGTTCCTGCAGCCGCTGGTGTCCGCGCCATGCGTCTGCCGGGGCGCTAAGACCCGACTAATGTGATGCGTCGTAATTGACGCTTTCCGGGGCGGAGACTGCGAAAGTCTCCGCCCCGTGTATTTTATGCCAATGTGCCGTCACCTGCTGCTTGCTGCCCTTCCAATTCTTATGGCATCGTGTGCCACGACGCAGAATGGACTCAATTACACAATCACAACCAAGAGCCACTACCTCTGCTGCAGAACGATCCGGTATGCGACGTGGGACTTTCCAAAGGTCAAGTCAAGCGGTCTGCAGGGAGATGGTGTGGTGGTGCGGCTGGAGCCGGTGTCGTCGAGCGTCAAGTGCGACAGCGATCTGGAGGTCCGGGTTGCCATTGCCAACAACGGCGATCACGATGTCTTTATCCCGATCTCGTACGAACTGCAAGGAGACACGCTCCTGCTCTATCCCTTTCGAGGCGGATGGGTCGGACCCGATAACGTCCGCATCGCTCGTCAGCTCCAGTATGGGGATATCGTCGATCGCGAGATTCCCCGCCTTCAGTTCTATCGCCTCCCCCGCGGGAGGGAAGTTCGTCTGATCGGTATCGTCCCGAGAAAGTGGCTCTGCTCGCAGACCATTCCAGCTAACGACGAGTACCTGGCGCACGAGTCTACGAACACCGATTTCTTTGTCAATCGCTCCAAGCCTCTGGGCGCGCTTCCGTACAGGCGTGATCCGGATCTCCGTGACACGTTTCGACTCCGTTTCGACGTAGGCTATTCACGGCTCGATTTCTACGAGGCATATCCCATACTCGAACGGACGGTCAACCGAGCAGCGGACAGCGTGTCGATACGAATTGCCGTTGACGATCAACCGAAGGAACTGCTTGACGAGGCACAACAGGTTGCGTTCAGCAACGTCATCTCGCTAAACGTCGAATGATCCCAACCGGATTCTCCCCATCCATGCCTTTGCTTCATCTCCAGACACAATGAATCGCAGACGTTTTCTCAATCGCATCACGACCATGGGACTCGGTGTCCTGCTGGTTCCCTCGATACCAGGTTTGCCTGGTAACTCCCACGCTCCTGGGTATCGTCGAGGAGACGATCCGGATGGCGTCGATCCCCGCAGCTTCGAGGGTGACGAGGTCTTCAACCGACTCGTTGAGAAGGCACGGCGGGAGGACTGGAAGGCTCTGGGTGTAGGTGAGATTATGGGACGGGTGGCGATGGAACTGCGTGGCACACCCTACGTCGGCGCAACGCTTGAACTGTACGATGATCGTGAGGTCTGCGCTATCAATCTCCTGGGGCTCGATTGCGTAACGCTCTTCGAGAACGCGCTGGGATTTGCCAGAATGGTCAGGAAGGGGAAGGACAGCCCTGCCGATCTGCTCGCAGAAGTAACGTTTACGAGGTATAGAGGAGGGAGGCTTTCCGACTACGTCTCACGGCTTCACTACACGACCGACTGGTTCCATGACAACGTTGTGAAGGGGGTGGTTCGAGACGTGACGCCCGACCTGCCGGGTGCTGTCCCATACACCCGCAAAGTTGGATTCATGAGCACCCACCCGGCCAGCTACAGACAGTTGAAGGCCAACCCTGCAATGGTGTCGAAGATTGCTGGCATTGAGAACGAGATCAATGGGAGGTCGATGAAGTATGTTCCCAAGGAGAAGATCGCCGCAATCGAACGACTCCTCAAGACGGGAGACATTGTCGGAGTGACGACGACGATCGAGGGGATCGACATCTCGCACACCGGACTCTGTTATCGCGATGATAAGGGGCTCCTTCGATTTCTTCACGCCTCCCTGACGAAGAAGGAGGTAACGCTCGATGAGCGATTGAGCGCGTACGTAGCGAGTGTCTCCAAGCACACCGGTGTCATGATCGTTCGTCCGCTGGATTGACCCCGTTGTCTTCAGGGCCTGAGCTCGAGGACGTTTGACCCGGCGTGAACTCGTGAGAGAACGTGCCGAATGGCGTCCAGTCCGTAGCGGGCGATGAAGCCAATGACGTTCAATGCTCGCTCTTGCGGGTTGCCTCCTGGTAGGACGAGCATACGCGCCCCCTCCATACGTCGAATCGTAGTCTCCTCTCGACGCTTCAACGCGCTGCGCAGTTTGCGCGCCAGGTTCTCCATATCCTTCGCGCCGGACGCTATGCCCGCGCCTGTGGACTTCTCAAGCGTTCCGTCAATCGCCACGACGATCTGATCGAAAACGTGCCATGCCTCCTCGAGCCTCGCCAATGCGAGCGACTTTGCGTTGTCGATCGCGTGATCGCTCTCGGCATCTATCAGCCGCGCGGAGATGTCAAGATTGTGCTGCAACAGTTCGTCCAGTGTCAGGGGACCGCTCTCCAATGCGCGGACGACCTTTGGTTCCAGCAGGAGAGCTGATGGCCTGGGAGCGACCGCCGGTTGCTCCACCTTGAAGCGACTGTAGACGCCGGACAACTGACCATGGTAGGCATACTCCGTGGGGCCGGCTACATACAGAACTGTGGGAATGGCGGCGTCCTGTATCACCGGTCGGAGGGCGACGTTGGGGGAGAGGAGCTCAGGCGTCTCGCGAGCAATTGAAGCGACCTCGGCGCGCGTCAGACGTTGATCCGTTCCACGAATCACGTAAGCGCCGCCATCCACATCCAGCGAACGGCGTTCGCCATCCACCGTAATGAAGAGTCCTCCTTCCTTTGGATCGATGGGCGTTTGATGCCCTTCCCGTTTTCGATCCTCGGTCGCGCTCTTCAACGCATCGTACATAGGGAGGGGATCGACTCCCTCTGCTTCCAACACGTCGGCCGAAAGGCGCTTCAATACAGGGTTCCGCGCCGAAACCACCACAAGCTCAGTCTCTCC
Organism: uncultured Alphaproteobacteria bacterium; assembly: GCA_964462535.1. Taxonomy (GTDB): domain Bacteria; phylum Bacteroidota; class Ignavibacteria; order OLB7; family OLB7; genus CAYWXV01. Next base: position 27,781 of record CAYWXV010000025.1, on the reverse strand, counting down.
AAGCAGTGCGTACAGAAACCGCGCAAAGCCGTCGGCCAGCGTCTCACCATCGCGATAGGAATCGGTCAGAAGCTCGATAGCGCCGTTGGTGAAATCTGATTCGGGGAGATGCGACCGAAGCTCATCCGCCAGGCGGCCGATGCCGTCGATACTGACGACGCGGTCGCCGACGTGTCGGCGATGATCGTCATTGTCGTCATATCTGAGAACCTGATAATCTCCGTTGCGATCGATGATGCCAACTGCGCGAGCCTCTTCGAAATCGTGGTCGTCCGACTCTATCCAGAAGACCGGGACGACAGGAGAATCGCCGCGCGTCGTCTGCATCTCCTTGGCCGCGTCGATTACACCGAGACCTTTGTACAGCGTGAAGAGGGGGCCGGCTGCGATCCCGGCCTGCTGCCCGGTCACGACTGCCCATCCGTTTAGCGCCCCAAGCCGATCCGCCGAACGCCGCGCGCTCGATGGTGCGTTCCACCTCTCCAGATCTCGTTGGATCGCGGCAACCAGTTCACTCCTATGTCTTTCGGTGAATCGATCTAGAGGGCGAATGTGGTCGAGCGCCTCAATCGGGTTCTCAATCAAGCGATTCCGCCGGGCGGATGCGGTCATGTTGTTGTGATGTCTAGTGACGGCGAATAACATCGGTCAGGAGGAGGTCTCCGCTGACCGCGCGTGGTCCGGTTCGGGCTGCACGGACATGCTCCTCTTTTTCTGGCCATGAGCAGAGATCCTCGAGTGGACATTCGTGACAATGGGGCAGTCTTGCTTTGCACACGCTCCGTCCAAAGAGTATGAGGTCTACATGCAGGCGGCGGGCCTTTCCCTTGGGGATCAGCGGACGCAATGCGTGAAATGTTTTGTCGGGGGTTGACGTTTGAACGACTCCCAGTCGATTGACTACGCGGTGAATATGTGTGTCAACCGCGCACACATCGCGATGGAGCGAAAACATCAGGACGCACGCGGCGGTCTTCAGACCCACACCTGGAATTTCTGTCAGGCTATCCAACAGTTCGTCGTCGGTGTGACGTGCCAAGGACTGTTTCGAGAACAGACTCGTCGGGGAGAGGAGAGACGTCAGCGCCTCGTGGATCGCACGTGCCTTCTGATCCGCCAGGCCCGCTTCTCGGATTGTCCTGGCAAGATCGCGTCGGTCGGACGTGGCTACGTCTTTCCATGTCGAATACGTAAGGCGTAGGCGGGCGTACGCGCGCTCACTGTTGACGTCGGAGGTGTTTTGTGACAGAATGGTGGCGACGAGGGTCTCTACAATGTCGGTCTTCTCACCTAATGGGGCCTTTCGACCAACGAACGAGCGCAACCGACGTGCAATCTCCTTCATGTTCGCATCATCCAAGCTCCCTTACGAACGCTCCAGATCGGACTAAAAATTGAGATGCCCCTTGATGTCACCACACATCAAGGGGCATTCCCCTACCTCGTTTGTTTCACCACCACAACGAAAGGAGTATAAATGAGAGAGAAGTCCTGACAATCCTGCACTGTCCCCATAAGCACAGAACCATCATAGAGAGGTTTTCTCCACCTCTACCTACATGCGCAAAAGCAATGCAAAGAGGTATACAGTTTCGATAGGCGAACTTGTCAACTCTCGGTTGCGAGGTACTATCGTTGCGCTCACGCAACGCACTGCAAACATAACCCCAAAAGGTCCTGAACGCAATAGCAGAATGACGTTTTTTTTACACCTGGAAACGTCTAAGACGCCCGTGACGCGTGACTATTGTCAGAAGATGATGTGGCCGTGGAAGTCGCATAGATCGGCTCGCATCGACTTCGTCAGGCCTCGCGCGCTACACGCGCGATCTCGTCTGCGTTGACGTGTGGCAGATGATAGTGCCGCCCTCCGAGCATGGTCGCAAGGCGCGAGGCGTCGGTATCGCCCGTCGACGACTGTTTCGTATCAACAACCAGTGTTCCTATCCCTCCGAGCCGAAAAAGGGCCGTGACTCTCTCCAGTTCGCTCCGCACGTGCCGCCGGCGCACCTCCATGATCATACCAGCGGAACTCTCATTCATTGGCACATTCGCGCGGCCATCCGTCAGGATTACAACGAGGGCTCGATCATGCCCGCGGCGCCGCTCAGCCTCGATGACTCCAAACGCCGTGACTAATGCGGATGCAAGTGGTGTTCCCCCCCCGGTCGGAAGGACGTCGAGCGAGCGCTTTGCCCGTTCTATCGACGGGGTAGGGGGGAGCACGAGCTGCGCGCTTGCTCCTTTGAACACGATAAGGGCTACGCGATCACGTTGCACATACGCGTCCTGCAGAAGCCTGGCAGCTGCCCCCTTCGCCTCGCGCATGCGGTTTGCAGCCATTGACCCTGATGCGTCAACGCAAAAGACGTAGAGCGTCCCCGTTTTCTGACTGAACCGCTTCAGTCGAAGATCGTCACGACGCACAACCACGCGACGGGAATCCTCCCCGCGCCTCCGGAGCTGATGTGGTGCTGCAGCCCGCAAGGTCGCCGTGACCGATATCGATCCGACGCGCCGTTCCTTCAATGCGGAGCCCGTCAGTCGCCCGCGCCTCCACCCGTACCTGCTACCGCTGCGTCCTTCCGTGCGGCCAATCCGCGTCGCAATGATATGCTCTATATCGGGGAGCTCTCCGTCAAAGTCGAGGGGATCGAAGTGGCGTTCGTCATCACCCTCGGATCGCGTGTTGCCACGTTCCCCCAATGGGCTCGAAGACTGCGCCTCCTGTACATCGTCGGTGACCTGACCCGATTCCGGGTCGGGGGGAGAAGACGCCTTGACGTCCGGTTCGGACTCCCGATCAGGAGACGTCGATGACACTCCCTCGAACTCGGACATCGAGGGTTCATTCGGTGGAACGTTGTTGCTCCGTGGAGCCAGAATCGTGGCGATAGCGAAGTTGACGTCGACGTCCTCGATTACGCGACTGCCGCGCAGCGCGGCGTGAGCACGCGCCCCACGAGCAGCAAAGATGTCTCCTCGGCTTCCAGTCACACCAAGCATCGCAGCGGCATCGGCAAGCGTCTGAAGTTGAAGGTCCCCAACGCGCACGGTGCTGAGTATCATCCGTCCTCCCAGGACCACTTCAGCCATCCGCTCCTCCTTCTCACGCCATGCGGTCTCGAACGCCTCGGGATCGTTTCTCCACGATTCCACTCGTTGAATCATCCGTAGACCACGATCGACCGAGTGCTGCTGGTACTCTCCAACCTGGAAGGCAACGCGATCGACAAATCCAGTGGGGAGTGTCCCTTCAACGTCATTGGCTGTCCCGACCAACGTGAAGAGCGAGGGTTCTACACGACTCATCCCCTCGCGCTCGCAGGAGACCTCACCTCGGTCAAGAGCGATTCCAATCTCGAACAGAGCCGTCCTGTCAAAGAGGTTGAGATCGTTGGCCACAACGGTGCCCCGATGAGCTAGTGCAAGCAGTCCCCGCTGGTATACCGGTTTTCCCGTACCCAACGTTCGCTCCAGATCGACCTCGCCAACGAGTCTTCCGATGTCGACACCCGCCGGTATCGGAACGACACGACACTCGGGATCTATGTACCGCCGGGCAAAGCGCGCGAAGCTGCCTGCAAGGACCGACTTTCCTGAACCGGAGCGGCCGCTGATGATGATTCCTTTCAAATGGGGATCCACCAGCAACGCAAGCAGCGCACGCTTCGCAAGAGCATAACCCGATATGGATGACAGAGGAAGCATCGCAGAAATATCGGTGCGTCGTCAGAGAATTCGAGCGACAGCGTTCTCGACGCGACGATCGTGATCGCTCATTTCCAGAGGATCTTTGCGGAGTCTATGCCGGAGGGCCATTGGGGCGACGACACGCACGTCATCGGGCGAGACTGATCGTCGACCATCCAACGCGGCATGAGCTCGAGCTGCCCGCGTAGCCACCAGTTCCCCGCGGTGCCCGTCGATATCAAGTTCGATAGAGAGCCGGGCGATCGTCCTCATCAGGTCGTCATCGATGCGAACGTTGGGCAGCGTCTTCCGGGCGGCAGCAATCTGCTTCCGGATGCGTGACGTCTCCCCTTCCCATTGCGAAATGAAGGCCTCGGGTTTGTCATCAAAAGCCATGCGGCGACGAACGATCTCGACCCGCTGATCTACATCCATCTCCGTTCGGATGTAGGCCGACAGACCAAAACGGTCCAGCAACTGTGGTCTTAACTCCCCCTCCTCGGGATTACCACTACCTACCAATGCAAAGTGGCTGGGGTGGCGCACGGACATACCTTCACGTTCAACGATGTTGACTCCCGAGGCAGCAACGTCGAGAAGCAGGTCAACCAGGTGATCCTCGAGGAGATTCACTTCATCGATGTAGAGGAAGCCCCTGTTGGCACGGGCAAGCAGGCCAGGCTCGAAAAGCTTCTCACCACGGACAAGAGCGTGCTCGATATCGATCGTGCCGGCCACTCGGTCCTCCGTCGCGCCAAGGGGAAGATCAATCACAGGGACATCCACCTGGTGGGATACAAGGTGGGTTCGTTCGATGTCGGTACACCGATCGCACAACCCGGCGGGTGCCTCTGGATCGCAGTTGAACGCACAGTCGACGACGGTCCGGATGCGCGGGATGACGCCAGCCATAGCCCTGACGGTAGTCGACTTCCCGGTCCCCCGGTGTCCCATCACCATGACCCCACCTATGCCGGAATCGACCGCGGCCAGAAGTAGGGCCAGTTTCATCTCATCCTGGCCGGCAATCGCAGCAAAGGGGTAGTGAGGCATAGTGTTTCCTTTTCGTACTTTCGCACCCCGTGCGACCGATCCCCAACGACCACCGCTTTGCAATGCGTGTTCGCGTGACACCGGACATGACGGCGACGTTCTTCGGCTCGACAGTCCATCCCCTCTACGCGACGTTCGCTATCGTCGAGCATGCCGAATATGCGTCTCGGCAGGCGATCATTTCGTTTCTTGATGTGGACGAGGATGCCGTCGGCTCGATGGTGGAGATAGAACACGTGGCTCCGGCGCCTGTCGGAGCCATCGTTAGAATTGAGGCCGTCGTGCGTGAAGTGGAGGGACGGACAATCATCTCCGATTTCGTTGCGACCCTCGGTCCCTCGGTTATTGCTCGCGGACGCTGCGGCCAGAGAGTTGTCGATCGGTCGCGGTTCGAAGAGCGGATAGCCAGCCTCCATTCTTAACTGGACACACGGACGAACGACAGCCCCCTCGCGTGAGCTACTCCCAGATTGGACTGATTTCCATCGCAGTGTTGATCCCGATAGTCGGGTTTGTAATGACGCTGACCAACGCACGCAAGGGAGACTCCCGAGCGGAACAGCGATGGAGGAAGCGGCATGGACTTCTCTATTGGGTCGTCGTTCCCTTCGTTGCCGGCGTGGTCTCAACCGCCGCTATGATGGAGATGATCCCCTCGATCTTCACCATCGTCGGCGTGGCGATTCTTGGGCTGACGACGTTTCTCAGCTGGTCAATTCAGACTCGACACGATGAGAAATCATCCGGTGTCGACGCGTGATGCGACCTTGCACTCCCGAACTCTCACTACCTATTCAAGACCTTCATGTACAAGCTGATTGCACTCTTTTCGCATCCAGACAATGTTGAAGAGTTTGACCGTCACTACGACGAAGTCCACGCGCCACTGATGAAGAAGGTGCCGGGACTGCAGAGCCTGGTGGTTACACGAAATCTCCGCTCGTTTGGCGCCGAGTCGCCTTGGTACCTGATTGCGGAAATGATCTTCCAGGATCGTGATGCCTTCAAGGCCGCGATGGCAAGCGAGGAGAATCAGGTCGCCGGGAAGGATGTCATGAGCTTTGCGGGGAAGCTTGTTACGATGGTGCATGGTGAGTCAGTCGGAGACTGATCCACCCTGCCACGAAACGGTCGCGTGTTGACGTGGACATCTCACGTTGTCGGGCCCCTCTCGGTCCTCCGGCGATTGCGAATGCACTCCCACGCTGCAATGCCGAACGCGACGGCAACGTTGAGTGAGTGCTTCGCCCCAAACATTGGAATCTCGAACGAGCCATCGCATGCGGCCACGGTTTCCGGGCGGAGACCCGTCAGTTCGTTGCCGACAACGAAGGCAATTGAAGCTTCCAGATCGGCGACGCGGGGCAAGGGTATGGACTCGTCCGTTATCTCCAACGCGAAGACCTTCCACCCATTCTCGTGCAGCTGGTCAATCACGCCGACGGTGTCAGACGCTGAGCGCCATGGAACAGAAGTCGTTGCCCCAAGGGCAGTCTTGTCAATCTCGGAGCGGGGGGGCGTCGGTGTGAAGCCGGTAAGGACCAGCTCGTGGAGGAGCATCGCGTCGGCGGTCCGGAAGCAGGACCCGACGTTGTAGAGTGATCGAACGTCTTCCAGTATACCGATCACTGGATGCCGATCCGCATTGATCGCCTGATCCGGCGTCAGCCGCAGTTTCGCAATCTCTTCGAAGATCAGTTTTCGCATAGCACAATGACCACCAGGCAGATGGGAGGCAACGCGTTTCGGGCCGTCCGGCGTCTCGTGCAGCTTCTTGTCTGCGTTCTGCTCGTGCTGGCAGTTGTAGTCCCTGTTATCGGTCTCGCGTCGCTCGGCGGGAGCCGTCGGCGGAACCGGACGGTGCAGTTCCTCACGCCGGTCGCGCTACGGTTGTTCGCCATCGCGATAGGCCTTCGCATAAAGGTCTCGGGCAGGCGCTCGTCCGCTGCACGCGTCTTTGTGGGTAACCACGTCACCTATTTGGACATTCTGACAGCGGGGGTCGGCGTCGGAGGTGTCTTTGTCTCCCGTCACGACGTGCAGTCCTGGCCCATCATTGGCCTGTTCGCGCGCATCGCCGGGACAGTCTTCCTGAATCGCGATTCAATCCGATCGGCAGTTGAGGGCTCCGCCGGAATTATCGAGAGGGGAAGACAGAACGTGCGGATGATCCTGTTTCCCGAGGGGAAGACGACGTCGGGAGAATCCGTGGGGGAGTTCCGTCCATTCCTGTTTCGAGGCATAGCTCAGGCAGGGTTCGTCGTCCAGCCGTTTCTCATTCTGTACACCGCGATCGGTCGACATCCACTGACGTCATCCACGAAGGATCTTGTCTACTGGTACGATCCAGCGCCCCCGTTTACAACTCACGGATGGCGAGTGATTGGACTGCCGGCAGTTCACGTTACCATCACGTTTCTTGACGAGCATGTGCCACCTGGAGAGGTCGACAATGACACGGTCCGCAGGTGGGCCGAGGGAATTCGGAGGGATGTGGTTCGGGAAAAGGAGAGAATGGTGAGCGCGTGGGCGACCGCAGGTCGAATCACCACCGGACCTTAACGCCCGCCCGTGCAAACAGGTAGCTGATCGTCCAATCTCGGTCAGGTGAGATCGACGTCAGCGATCCGGCCGTCCCAAGCTCACCGAAGATATGCCACCCATTTGGCAGGTCCGCAGTCGCACCGATGCCTATCTCGGGGGTAAGCGCAATGGCAATCCCGGAGGGTCCACTGTCGTCGTAATCCACCCGCTCGCCCAATCCTGATTCGTAGACGTAGTTCGCGGGTGAAATAATGGTCCGTGTCAGGACTTCCGATGTGAAGAGGGGGACGCCAATTGTGAGGTGGCCAAACAGGTAGGCATTCCGGCGAGCAAGGAAATAGTGAATACCCGGGGAGACGGAGAACTGAACTGCAGTTCGATGGAGTCGGAACTCCTCGCTGATTCGCGTTCCATCACTCGCCGTGTTCAGGGTCGAGTCGTAGCCACGGGCGTCGGCTTTGAGGAAGGTGAGCGAGACAATGCCTCGCAGCACGAACGACGATGTCCACGGTTGTTCGACGTAGCCCCCCATTGACCAGGTTGGCACGCCAGGATTCCCTTTCAGCTCCACGCTGTTGTTGAGTTCGGGCGAGTTCGCCGGTATCGTAACGTGGTTGTCCAGAACGGCGTAGCCGAGGTATCCACCCCACTGACGGCCACTGGAAAAATCGCATGGCTCCAGGCCCCGCTGAACGCTGATCAGCAACGTGTCTCGCTGTGCGTCATAGTGCGCGCACACCGTGTGGTACGAGACATTACCCGCGCGATCCCGAAGCCGGAACTGGGCATACCCGTTCATCCGGTCCATGTTCGGACGGAGGATGATCGACACCTGCGGAGTCCCTGATTCAAACTTGGGAATCTGTACGTCGAGCACCTCGTTGTCGAGCACGACAATCTGGTCAAGACCGCGGTCGTTGACCTGGTCGTCGCGTGCTATGGCGTTGATTGCGCCACGTCGATCACCCGGGATTCTTCCAAATGCCGCCGAGAGTGTCGGCTCCATGGTATCGGGATACTGAATCACCTGCTCGAGCGATTGCCCGCCACCGTTGCCGTACGCATCGTATGCGGCCTCGTCGTATCCGAAACCATAGCTGTACAGCCCGAATGGTTGCGAGTTGGTGATGACATGTGTTCCGTACGACACCTCGATCTGTGCGATAGAGTAGAGCGAGATACCGAAGACCTGAAATGACGACCGATCGACAGCACGTCCGTCAAGACGGAGTGAGTCGATAGTGCTGGTTGGAACAATCAGATTGATATAGTGTCTCCACGAACCACGAACCGGCGTCGCGAAGCGGTAGCTGGAGAGGAACTGTTCCGTTGGCGCCACCACGATCATCATGGGGTCGCCGACGTTGTCACCGTTGTCGAAGCCCTTGGAGTACTGCGTCACCAACACCGGATGGGAGGAGGTGACCATCGTGTGCTGCGTTTGACTGAGATCCTGGAAGTACTCGCCAGCATTCAGCGTCGCAACAAGCCGATTGTTCTCGAATACCTGTGTGTTATCCTCCGAGGCGACAATGCGAATGACGGAGCTTGAACGCCCCGCAAGGGCACCCACGAAGAACTGGCGTCCCCACGCATTGATCGCCGGAAGCTGTTCAACCAGGAGGTTGCAGGCCTTTGTGGCATTGTCCGGAACATAGGCGCAGTTGTGGCCGCTGAAAACCGCGATCGGTTTGTCAGCTTCAACGAGTGTGCCGGTCAGGTCCGACATGGTGCGGGGATCATACTTCGGTATGACCTGGTAGACCTCACCGCGATCAAGCTCAATTGTGAACGGCTTGTTCATCGGCCGGCTCCGACCCGGATCTGATTTCGCCCCCGCCGGCATCGGTCCAGAGGTCGAAGCGGTCGGCGTTATGGTGATCTCGGTGTTGTCTTCGGTTGCAATAATCGCCACTTGCGAAAGGAGATCATTCTGCAACCAGCGATACCCAACGGCCCTGTACCGTTTCCCCAGAACGTTGACCGGATGGGCCAGGTAGGTGTCGGTCGTCTGATACCTGCGATTCAGACCGTAGACGGCGATAGGCTGATCCGCCACAACGTGAACGCCAAGCTCCTCGACGACCTCGCTGCTCCGTAGCTGTGCGGCCGTGTCGATGGGAATGGTAATCACTTGACCAGCAGGGACACTGAAGTCCTGCCGGAATCGCAATCCCTTGATCTCGATGTATCCCGTGGCGTTCTGACTGGAGGTGATGAAGAGCTCAAGCGTCAGCGCATCGGCCGGCCGCTGTCGTTGTGTCTTCTCGTCCGTGACCCAGTCACGGAAATTCTTCTGGAAGACCAGCCAGAACTCCTTCCCTTCGGTCGTGAAGTCGCTCTGGCGCTGGCGGCGTTCAGGTTGGGCGTGCAGCGTCATCGCCCATAGGGCGATGACCATGATGCCAGATATCAGACGTCCTGCTGACGTTGTCAATCGCATGTTGGAGGAGGACCTGCCACGGGTCCGTTCAGCGCTCGATTCGTTTCGTAGTTCCGTTCGACGGCGTCGTCTCCTTCCCCTCGTCAGTCTTATCGACACGCTCCCCCCTGTGATCGTCACCCGATGATAACTCATCCACGCCATTCATGGAAGCCCCTTCGTTCGGCGGAGCCAGCCGTCTGGCGTCGCGGGGCATAAGATACGTCGCAGCATTTCCATAGGCATCATACGCGGCCCCGTCGTATCCAAACCCGTATTGATAGCTCCCGAAAGGCCCCCCGCACGATATCACGTGTCTCCCCTGAAGAAGCGGGATAGACGCGACAGCGTACCCAGCTCCCTCGAGAGGAAGGAACAGGTGTGGATCGAGAGGAAGCCCATCCACGCGGATCGACGAGACGTCATCCATGGATGCAATGATAGCGGCGTAGTGATTCCACGATCCCTCGATCGGTGTCGCGATAACCATCTGCTTCTGGAACGATTCGACGGGAGGAAGAACGATCATCGACGGGTCGCCAATGTTGTCTCCGCTGTCGAATCCCTTGGAGAATTGCACCACCATAATCGGCTTGTCACTGGAGATCCACAGTGGAGTTGTGACCGAAACGTCGTCCCAATATTCACCCGCCTGGAGGAGGGCCACCGGCATGCCGTTTACACGTATTGGTGTATCGTCTTCCCCCGCGATTACGCGGACAACGGAGCTGGTCCTACGTTCCAACGTCCCGACCGCATACTCTCTACCCCATGTATCGACGGGAGGAATCTGCTCGACGAGAATATTGCACGCCTTGATCGAATTGTCGGGAACAAAGGCGCAGTTGTGGCCACTGAACAGGGCGATCGGACGGTTTGCCACCACAAGCGTTCCCGTCAAATCGGACCACGTACGCGGATCATAGTGGGCACGGAGCTGGAGGACCTCGCCCCGGTTGAGGGTGAACTGAACCGGTGCACGGGGCGGATAGATCGCCCTGATTCCCGTGGGGACAAGCGTCTGTGGGATGCCTCCCACGCGCTCGCCGTGACCGTTGTTCGTATTCCCTTGGTGCTGCGTGATGTCAGTCGGCAAAGATGGAGCGACAGTAGGCAGCGTCATTGTTGCAGCCCGTCGCGTTGCTTTTCGTCGTCTGCTCCTGGCCGAATGCTGTGCTGTGCTGGGCGAGTGGACCCACGCTGTGTCGAGTTGCGCGCTCGCGAGCGACGGCGCCCGAGCCGTTGTATCACTCTTGCCTGCACCTCCCACGACGTCACAGGCGGACATGACCTCAACCGCAGCCGTGGGCGTGATCGTGATCGCGGTGCTGTCTTCAGCGGCAACGATTGTCATTTGTGACAGGAGATCGTCTTGGAGCCGACGCCATCCGACGACTCGATAGGACAAACCCAAAGCCTCGACGGGCCAGACCAGCCACGTGTCGGTTGTCTGAAGTCGCCGATCGCAAGCGTACAGAGATATTGGATTGTCGGCGGTGACATGGACTCCGCGGCGCTCCACGATGCCACTCGAGGTAATCTGGGCACGGACGTCGACGGGGATCGTTAGGGTCTGTCCCGCTTCAATGCTGACGTTCGTCTTCACGCCGAGCCCCTCGATTGCTATGGTGACACGAGTCTTGGTCTCGGCTACGATTGTCAGGGTCAGAGCGAGCTCATCGGCGGCGCGTCGCCTCTGAGTGCGTTCATCGGTCACAGAATCACGGAAGTTCTTCGGAAACGCCAGCCAGAACTCGCGTCGTCCGGACATGTGATCCACATCGACCGGTTCCTGCGCGTGGAGGGTGGAAGTGAGAGCTGCGGCGAGGAGGAGCGATGAGACAATGGCAGGGGGTGACTTCATGGAGGCCCGTGCTCTGGTGGGTGAGGGAAATCGAACGCACAAGTCGACGCGCAATCGCGGCGCGTAATTCATGGAACAGGGCCAGCGTCCGAGGCACGTGGGGACTGCCGGGACGGGAGACGCGCTATCGCACGTACATCATCCGGCGGATCTCGTAGTAATCCCCGGCTCGCATTTCGTAGAAATAGAATCCGCTCGACATTGACGGTGGAGGCGTGAAGAATGCGTCATGATGTCCCGCGGTCTTCATGTCGTCGACAACGGTGGTGACCTCGTCGTAGAAGCAATCGTACAGCTTGATAATTACGCGAGAGTCACGTTTGATCGAGAATCCGATTTTCACCGTCTTTCCTACCGTCGCAGGATTCGGCACGTTCGGCTCCAGGTAGTCACGCTCGCCCGGGCGGATGGAATCCGGCAACATGGAAGTATGACTCCGGCCTGCTCCGATGCCCACGCAGGCTCTACTGTTTTCTGCGCTCCGGGCCATCGACGCACTGACGACCAGCACGCAAACGATGAAAAGGACTCGAAGTGCGGGGCGAGAATACATCATGTCGAACTGGGGTGATGCGTTGACGTGGCGACGGCCTCGCGCTGACTTTCCGGATAGAGGAGGCAGCGGGTCATGTGGTCCGTTCCATCGTCCCCAAGGCCAGGATGGCTCTCCTTGCATTCCGGCATGGCTTGCGGGCAGCGTGGATGGAAGAAGCATCCCGTCGGGAGGTTTGCCGGGGACGGGACATCACCGGTCAGGACGATCCGCTGCTTTCGGACCCTGGGATCCGGTATCGGGACTGCGGACAGAAGAGCCTGTGTGTACGGGTGCTTCGGATTCCGGTAGAGCTCCGCCGCGTCCGCGATTTCGACGATCTCACCCAGATACATTACCGCAACGCGATCGGAAATGTGCTCTACCACCGACAGATCGTGAGCAATGAAGAGATAGGTAAGTCCAAAGCCCTTCTGAAGATCCTCTAGAAGATTGATCACCTGAGACTGGATCGACACGTCCAGAGCCGATACCGGCTCATCGCACACGATGAACTTCGGCTCGACCGAAAGGGCGCGCGCAATCCCGATACGCTGCCGCTGTCCTCCCGAAAACTCATGCGGATATCGTCGTGCGTATTCCGGTCGGAGACCGACGATGTCCAGAAGCTCCATCACCCGCTTCTGAACGTCGGCGTCGCTTGATCGGAGCTTGTGAAACTTGATGATTTCACTCAGCATGCCACCGACGGTGATGCGTGGATTCAGCGAAGAGTAGGGATCCTGGAAGATGATCTGCATCTCCCTGCGCAAGTGCCGCAATGCTGAAGGGGGGAGCTTCGTGACGTCCCTACCCTCGAACAGGACTGAGCCAGCCGTTGGTTCAATCAATCGCAGAATCGACCGCCCGACAGTCGTCTTACCGCACCCCGATTCCCCGACCAGACCAAGTGTCTCACCCTGCCTGATGGAAAACGTGACGCCGTTCACCGCCTTGACATGACCGACCACGCGTGAGAGGAGGCCCCGATGGATCGGGAAGAACTTCTTCAGATCGGTGACTTCCAGAAGCGTTTGGCTCATGCGGAATGCGGAGTATGAGTGACAATGGAGGTCGCCAGGGCCATAGCGACGATTGCTGCGGTTTCAGCCCGCAATCGTGTCGGGCCGAGTGATATAACCACGCCCCCCGCAGACCGGGCGCGTTCCACCTCGTTGTCGCTGAATCCCCCTTCGGGGCCGACAAGCAGAAGAATTCGTTCGGCCCGCGGATACTGCGCGAGTGCCGACGCAAGACTTGCGTCAGCCGGCGCTCCCTCATGACAAAGGAATGACCGATCGAATGATCGGACTTCTTCCAGGACGCGCTCGAACGAGGCAGGAGGTCGTAGGTCGGGTAGGAACGACTGCCGGGACTGCTTCAGCGCCGCCGTGGCAACGCGATGAAGACGGTCGCCGGGATAGCGCCCCTCCGAACGCTCGGTCTCCAGGAAGAGGAGCTCCGAAAGACCAAGCTCGGTCCCTTTTTCAACAACCCACTCGAGACGGGATCGGTCGGAAAGGAGGGCGATTCCGAGGGCAATATACGGTCCACCCTCGCGGCTCACCAACTCAATACGCTCGACCCGGATCAGGCTGGTTCGTCGATCCATGCGCTCGATCACGGCGTGCCGACGACCTCCTTTCCCGTCAAGCAGCAGGATTGGGGAGCCGGCGTGGAGTCTATGAGCGCGGAGGTGGCGCTCCTCATCGGGACCAAGGGAAATCAGATCCCCGGGTTGAAGTGGGTTAGGGTGATAGAACGCTGAAACCTGCGAAAAATCAATCATCGGTTGGACCGTCGGCCCGCTCTCTCTGACGGAACGGCGACGCGGTTGCGGGGAGAAAAGTCTGTTTCTAACAAATATATTGTCGAATCCTCCCCGATCGGGCTAACAAAAGCCCGTCGTGGGGGTTAGAAGTTGGACCAGCCTGAACGCCAAAATCCTTGTGACTCTTACCGACGTGCTCATACGACGGTCGAAAAAGACCGACGAACTCTCCGACGACGAGCTGATGAAGCTTGTCTGTCGTGGTGATGAGGGTGCGTTCAGAGCACTGTATGAGCGATACCGGAGGCAGATCTTCATTTACTGTCTGCGTCTCCTGAGAGACGATCGCGACCTGGCAATGGACGCAATGCAGGACATTTTCATCCGGGTCCACAAGAAGCGCGATCGCTATTCCAGCGGCACGAACTTCGCCGGGTGGATTCACACCATCGCCCGGAATATCTGCCTCAACTTCCATCGGGACGCTCCCGACTATGTGAGCTTCGACGAGATGACGACGCTGGAACCCAGTTACGAGGAGACCGAGCGTGACGTGGGGCTCCGAGACCAGCTCACGCGGGAAATAGACCGGCTCCCCGAAGCGTATCGCGAGGTTTTGATTCTCCGGGAATATGAGGAGCGGACCTATCAGGAAATCGTCGACATCACCGGTCTGCCGATGTCGACGGTCAAGTTCCGAATCTTCAAGGCGCGTGAAGTCCTCCGGGAGAGGCTTCAGTGGGGGCTCGACGAACTGAACAGCAACGATTGACAAGTGCTCCATCGGTAGCACCCAGCCATACCGACGAACGACATGATCACGAACGACATCCAGGAACTTCTCGACGGTTCGCTTTCTGACGAGCGGGCTGCCGAGTTGCTGCACGCACTGTCTGTCAGTCCGGAGCGCCGGACGGAATTCCGTCAGTTCATGGCGCTGAAGGGTGAGATGGACCGGGACCGCTATGAGGCAGCCCTTACGCCGGAGGAGGACGCGAAGGCATGGCGTGGAATCGCGGCAGTCGTTGGTGGAGCGCCGACCGCTTCCGCGCCCGTTTCCAGTGCTTTTTCGTGGATTGGTCGTGCCGTCGCGTTCGCGCTCGTCGGCATTGGGGGCTACTTCCTTGGATCGAGCCAGTTGGTGCCTGGACCAGATCAGTCGACGGTCAGTTTCGATGCTGGATCAAGTGCCGCGCTCCTCGTTGGTGTCGATCGCTTCAGCTCGCTGATGGCCGGGCTGCTTCCAGAGCCGGCTGACATGCCTTCGACCGTCGACACTGTGCGCGTACCCGTCAACCGCATCGTATACCGGGATCGGTGGCGCGAAAACGTGAAGATCGTCTACCGCGACAAGCCCGCGA
Source organism: uncultured Alphaproteobacteria bacterium (assembly GCA_964462535.1). Taxonomy (GTDB): domain Bacteria; phylum Bacteroidota; class Ignavibacteria; order OLB7; family OLB7; genus CAYWXV01. Next base: position 12,541 of record CAYWXV010000025.1, on the reverse strand, counting down.
CGACAATCGCGATGGCGCCGACGAAGAGGATTGAGGAGGGTGGCGTGACCCCACCGACGGAAAATCGGAATGCGCAGGAAGGTACTTCTAGTGTGAATGTGGCCCACGGCATCGTTGCGAATCAGCCCCCGGCTATCCCCGACAGCACGGCAGCAATCAGTCAGAAGGAACGGCAATCGACACCGATTGCATCAGCCGACTCGTCGGATGCAACCCGATCCGAGTTCGGAGGGGGCATGCGGCAGCCAGGTCTCGAGGGTCGAGAACTCCCGCTGGCCCCCATGCCGATCAGCGGGGTTGAAGTGGCGTACAGCGAGCGCGTGGGAAGACTGGTCGCCCCCCCTCGCGGTCAGTCGACCAGCACCAGCTACGGTGGCCGATATGTTGATCTCGGATACCGCCTCGGTGAGTCTGGATTCGGTCTCGGATTCAGAATTGGGTACGGCTCGTTCTCGGCTGTCACGCTGGTGCCCGATCAGACCATTCGACGCGATGGTGCCGTCAGCCGCATCGATACCATCTACCGACCGCACGTCGACGAGACGAAGGGCACACCGTTGATGGAGCTCTTCCTCAACTATCGTTTGCCAGTCACTGAACGTTTGTCGATCGGTGCCGAAGCGTCATACAACACTCTATCGACGCATCAGAAACTCGGCCTCGACCTCCTGGCACTCCTCTTCCTTACCGACCGAGTCGGTCTTCAGGTTGGTGGCGGACTCAGCCACTACTGGTATGACCTCGGCGCGGAACGTCTCAAACTTCTTCAGTCGGGTGAAAACGTCGGCGTCAGTGACGACGCGCTGGATAGTTACAGTGGAAACGTGCTGGAGGGGAGGTACGGACTCATCTACAGATTCTAGTCCGTCATTCGGGGTGATAGGTGGAGCGGGTCGTCGAGCACTGCGACGACAACAACTCGAACATGAGCTTTCATACACATACGATGATGAGAACACTTAGACGACACATGGCCCGGCTGAGCCTCCTGTTCGGCGGCGTCGCGCTCCTTGTGATAACAGGGTGTGGTGTGAGCGAGCCCTCGGACGATCCGTGGCGTGACGTTGCGCAGTTCTCCTGGCCGCAGGATACTACTGCGTTGATGCGCTACAAGAAGGAGCAATTCAAGTATGGCAGGCTCCAGACCGAGCAGTTCTCAGACGCCCAGCCCCGACTTTCGGACGAGACCTACAATGGATCGCGGATGTTCATTCTCCAGACAGACGAGAGTGCACAGAGCTGGACACGTTACGTCGCCTCGCATGACACGCTCATTACACGTCGCGACCGCTTTCCTGGCGATATCGCACTTGCCGCCCCCCTTGTGAAGGGGCGTTCGTGGATCTGCGGATCGGACACTATTCCGTGGCGGGCGACCATTCTGGAGCGCTATGCCTTCCGGAAGGTCGATGGTATAGTCTATCAGAATGTTGTCGAGGTGGAGTATCGACCCGACAACACGTCCCCATCCATTTCATGGGTGCGTTTTTATGCCGAGGGTGTCGGACCGGTGCAGACAATCAAGAACGTCTACGCCAATCCCGATCAGACACTCCCCGAAGTTGAACAGCGTACGGTGTTGATCTCGTCCACTGTGCAGAACTGATCATTATGACCAGAGCAACGAACATCGGTCTACTCGCTCTCCTCCTCCTGGTTGTTCAGGGTATGTCGCACGCGCAGGGTGCCGATCCTGGACCGACGCCGACCGTGGGTACCGAGTACTATGTGACGTTCCTTCCGAGCGACAACGGAGCGGGTGCGAAGTTTCTTGGACTCCTTGTGAGTGCGCAGACGGCGACGCGGGTGGACGTCTCGATCCCAAACGGAGACGGCACCGAGACGGTGAAGGGATACGATGTGATGCCCGATCAGATCGTGACCATTCCCATACCGGCCTCTGTGATCCCTCCCTATCTGGAGGAGGTCGCCCGACTCGGCGTGCATGTCACATCGCGGGCTCCAATCGCTCTCTACGCGATCAACGATCGATATCAGAGCGTCGGTGCGACGCCGGTCGTGCCAGTCAATCGCTGGGGACTGTCGTATCTGCCAACAACGCTTCCAAATGCGTTCGGCTCGATGACCGGCACGCTGTCCATCGTGGCCGCGTACGACAGCACGGTGGTGACGATCGTTCCCAGCACGAAGATCCTCTTCCAGGATGCCGGTCGCGAACGGACAATCACTCTCAACCGTGGCGATGTGTTCCTCATCAAGGCGGCCGAAGGTAACCCAGGCTCGGCGGACTTGAGCGGAACCGAGATCGTGTCGTGGTCTCGCCCGGTCGGTGTAGTCTCAGGGCATGTCAGGACCTCCATTAACGCCGATGGTTCTGTCAGTGAATCGAACTGGTCGAGCCATGTAATGACTATGCTTCTCCCAGATTCATCCTGGGGGAGCCTCTACTACACCACCCCGATGCGGAGCGGTCAGGGAGATCGATACCGGCTCACGTCGGCGCGGAACGGGACGGTTGTCACCGCGACTCACTTCGTCCCAGGTGGGAACGCTGAGAGCGCGGAGTACGTGATTAATCGCGGCGAGATCGTCGATGTGACGACGATAAGCGGACGCGAAATAACGGGCGCGGTTCGCTGGCAAGGAACGGATGCGATTTCGGTTGCGCAGCTTCGCTTGAGTGGCCCGTACGGCTCCCCCGCTAACGCACCAGCGTTCGTCTTCTCGGCTGGGACCAACGAGTTCGCGTCGCGCACTGTCTTTGCTGCGCCAACGGAAATTGGTGGCGACCAGTTTCCCGCGACGGGACACGCGCTCACCGTACTTGTGCTTGGAACAGGTGGGGAGACGGAGGCATCAATACTCAGCTCGTTGACGTTGGACAAGCGCCCGTTCGCACAGGCCGTAACGGGTGCGACGGTTCAGCGGATTGGAGGAGACAACGTGTTCGTTGTTCGGGGAGACGTGTTGCCCGGGGGGCACACGCTTACCGCGGCAGATGGGCATCGATTTCTGGCCCGCCTGGTCGGAACAGGTGATGTCACGGGCCGAGACTTCTACGCGATGACCCTTCCGTTCTGGCTGCCACAATCAGAGACCGACAACCAGCCACCCTACCTGGTCACCGCCTGGCGAGATGCGACCCAGGCGAACGTCTACAACGCCCGCATCAGTGATAACCGTGATCCCGACTACTTCAGCGGCGTCTGGAGCGTGCGTGTTGTCAACAGTCCGGGATGGGAGATGTTGGGGACGTTTACGCCACCGAATCCCGATGACGAAGCGACGGTCCGGTTCCGAGCAACGACGGACCCGAGCGGACCACTCTTCGCGGAATTGCGCGATCGCGATGCCAACACGGCTATCGTTCAGATCAGTGACGGTATCTGCATCCGCACGGCCAACGTCGATCGTGCTGACATCAGTATCAATGTCCCGGCCAACGAATTGCCCCGTACCGAGCGTGTGCTCCTCAGCGCGAATACGTGCGGTGATGTCGCACACGTAGAGTCAGCGACGTTGGGGGTTGGAAGTGCGAACACATACGTGTCGCTGGGATTCGTGGGTCGCGTAGCTCCCTTCGCCATCGATGCTCACGCTGCCGATACGGTCGAACTAACTGTCAAGACCGGGACGCCGGAGGGCCTCTATTCAACATCAATTGTTCTTCGCGTCGACGGGTTCACGTTCACCCTTCCCGTGACGATTACCGTGGGACCACCTTCGAGTGCCCCAATTACAGGCCCCAATAGAACAACGTTGTCGGCTATCGTGTATCCCAACCCCATAACCTCATCAGCGACAATCGTCATGGGTCGCCCACTGGGACGCGATGCCACCCTCCGAATCGTCGATCCTCTGGGTCGCACGGTGAAGTCTCTGCATGGCGACGACCTCGCAGGTCGCTCGAGTCTCCTGTGGGATGGTCGTGACGCAGGGGGTAGCTACGTGACCAACGGCGCATACCTTGTCGCGGTGGATGACGGCGCAGAACACGTCGTTCGCACCATCTCGATAGTGCGATAGCCTCTCCATCAGCTTCCGTATCTTCGCCCTCCGTATTGGCAAAAGCCGATGCGGAGGGTTGTTTTGTTTGGACTCATCACGACTGTTCCACCATGCCTGAACACATCATTGTCGAGCGGCACGACGGCTTCGTTGCCACGGTGCTGTTGAATCGACCGAAGGTTCTGAATGCTCTCAACCTTGCATTGATGGTAGAGCTCGTGGACGCGCTCGAGGAGCTCGATCGCGATCCGGACGTCCGTTGTATTGTCCTTCACGGCGGGGCCCGCGCATTCGCGGCCGGTGCCGATATCACCGAGATGGCGGAGGCGTCGCCGATCGAAATGCTCGGTCGTGATCAGTTCACCCGATGGGATCGCATCCGACGTGTGAAGACTCCGATTGTAGCGGCGGTGAGCGGTGTCGCTTTGGGTGGGGGATGCGAGCTGGCTATGATCTGCGACATGATCGTCGCCAGCGAGACCGCCCGATTCGGGCAGCCCGAAATCAACATCGGTGTGATGCCGGGGGCGGGGGGTACGCAGCGACTGACGCGAGCAGTAGGGAAGGCCCTTGCAATGGAAATGGTCCTCACCGGTCGTATGATCTCCGCAGAAGAAGCCCTCCGGCGGGGGTTGATCAATCGAATCGTCCCCGTGGAGTTCTATTTGGAAACCGCAATGAATCTTGCCCGCGACGTGGCGGCCCGTCCCCCTGTCGCGGCGAAACTCGCCAAGGAGTCCGTTCTGAAGGCGTTCGACACAACCATCAATGACGGACTGGAATTCGAACGAAAGAATTTCTACCTCCTGTTTGCCACCGAGGACATGAAGGAGGGAATGGGGGCGTTCGTCGAGAAGCGCAAACCGGAATGGAAGGGGAGATAAGATGGAGACCTTGCTGTATCAGAACGACGATGGCGTGTTGACCATCACGTTGAATCGTCCCGAGAGCTTCAATGCATTCAACGAGCAGGCGACCACAGATCTGCAGGAGGCGTTGAAGTCGGCAGAGAAGGACGATGCCGTCCGCGCGATCGTCCTGACTGGAGCGGGGAAGGCATTCAGTTCAGGACAGGATCTGAAGGATGCCCCCGCGCCAGGAACGAAGCGCTCTCTGGCCGATTCGCTCCAGCGTCGATACAATCCAATCATCCGTCGATTGACGACGATGCCGAAACCGATTATCGGGGCGATCAATGGACCGGCCGCGGGAGCGGGATGTTCCGTTGCTCTTGCGTGCGACCTGCGTATTGCCGCCGAGGGATCGTATCTCCTTCAGGCATTCGTTCGCATCGGTCTGGTACCCGACTCGGGATCTTCCTGGTTCCTGACTCGGCTCGTCGGCTACGCGCGGGCGTTCGAGATCGCGTCGCTCGGTGATAAGATCCCGGCCGAGCAGGCGCTTCAGCTCGGCCTTGTCAATCGTGTGGTACCTGCCGAAGCGCTGATGGACGAGGCGACGAAGCTCGCGCGGCAGTATGCATCTGGCCCGACGAAGGCATACGGCTACATCAAGAAGATGCTCTATCGAGCCTGTCACACGTCGCTTGACGACGCGCTCGACTACGAGGTCTTCCTTCAGGAAGCGGCGGGAAGGACGAACGATTACAACGAGGGGGTGGCAGCTTTCGTCGAGAAGCGACCCGCGGCGTTCAAGGGGGAATAGGGGCACCCACGAATCATCTCAGGTAGCATCATGACTATTGGAATCTGCGGTGCGGGGACGATGGGCTCCGGAATTGCATACGCGGCTGCTGCGGCCGGATATGACGTCCTCCTGTACGATGTTTCCGATGAATACATCGCGCGTGGACTTGGGCACGTCGCGCGGTTTCTGAAAGCCGGGTTGGATCGCGGAAAGATTTCGCAGGAGGAAGCCGACGCCCTGCAGGCGCGTGTTCGGGCAACCCCGGATCTGGCCGGGTTCGCCCCATGTTCGCTGGTGGTGGAGGCCATCATCGAAGACCTTCAGGCCAAGCGCGATCTATTCAAGCGGCTCGAAGATATCGTCGCTGCCGCCACTATTCTCGCGAGCAATACCTCGTCGCTCCCCATAACCGCCATCGCTGCACCACTGGTGCATCCGGATCGTGTCGTCGGGATGCACTTCTTCAACCCTGCCCATATCATGAAGCTGGTGGAAGTGATACAGGGGTATCGAACTGCAGACGGCGTTGTTGAAAAGACGGTGGAAATCTCGAAGGCGTTGGGGAAAACGCCCGTGCTTGCGAAGGACACACCCGGTTTCATCGTCAATCGCGTCGCGCGCAATTTCTACGGAGAGGCCCTTCGGATCGTCGGAGAGGGTGGAGGGACGTACGAGCAGATTGATCGCTGCATGCGGGGGGTAGGATTTAAGATGGGGCCGTTCGAATTGATGGACCTGATCGGCATCGACGTCAATCTTGCCGTTACCGAATCAGTCTATGAACAGTACTTCCATGAACCCCGTTTCCGACCACACATCATCCAACGAAAAATGGTCGAGGCAGGCTTGCTGGGAAAGAAGAGTGGTGGAGGGTTCTACCCCGGTTAGAAGAGGTTGGACCGCGACGTTGCCAGAAGGAGGTAGAACGTCCGCGGGTGCGAACGATTGGACGGCTGTGCCCGGTGGATCGTCTATCCACCGCTACGTCTAATCCGCGGCATCCATCAGCAAGTCTACCGTCTGCTGCGCCGGACATCTAACTCGCATCCGCGTCCGGCTCAAACTTCTCCACCTCTTCGACGATTGCCTGTACGATCTCCGTCTCCTTCACTCTACGGACGACTTCACCCTTGCGATAGAGGATGCCGACTCCCTTTCCGGCAGCGATACCAATGTCGGCTTCCGAAGCCTCGCCTGGTCCGTTCACCACGCAGCCCAACAAGGCTATCTTAACCGGTTTCTTGATCCCCTTCAACGCATCCTCCAACTGACGCGTGATCGCGAACAGATCGACCTCCAAGCGACCGCACGTCGGGCAGGCGATGATCTCGACCGCGCGTGATGCCAATCCAAGCGAACGGAGGATTTCCTTCCCCACCTCGACTTCCTTCTCCGGTTCGTCAGTGAGCGACACGCGGATCGTGTCGCCGATACCCTCAGCAAGAAGCGTTCCGATACCGACCGCAGACTTGACCGATCCGACACGGGTCGTTCCAGCCTCGGTGACACCAAGGTGGAGGGGATAGTCCGTCCGCTCGGCGATAAGACGATACGCTTCGATCATCAGACGGACGTCAGTCGATTTGACCGATATGATCACGTCGTCAAAGCCGAACTCACCACAGATGTCGGCGTGACGCATTGCCGACTCGTAGAGCGCCTGAGCGGTGGGGTAGCCGTGACGCTCCAGAATATCTTCTTCAAGCGATCCTGAATTGACGCCGATTCGGATGGGGATCTTCTTCTCTTTCGCAGCCGCGAGTACCTCGTGAATTCTCTCTTTCGATCCGATGTTGCCCGGGTTGAGCCGAACCTTAGCCACGCCTGCCTCGATCGATTTGAGCGCGAAGACGTGATTGAAGTGGATATCGGCGATGATCGGGACATGTGTGCCACTGACAATCTCGGCCATGGCGGCAGCCGCTTCTGCATCGTTGACGGTAACCCGCACGAGGTCTACGCCGGCTTCTTCGCATCGAAGAATCTGCTCGATTGTCGCTTGTGCGTCACCAGTCTTCGTCTTGGTCATGGTCTGAACCGAGATAGGGGAGCCCCCTCCGACCGGCACATCCCCAATCATGACGCGGCGGCTTCGGCGTCGCCTGAATGGAGCAGTCGCGATTGGTTGCTCGCTTTCAGCGGCCTTTCCATTCTGACCTATGATGGGGATATCCAGATTCTGCATGAGGTTAACAGCCTAACTGATGATTGCCGGAATTTGAACGCCTGCCGGATATGACCTACTCGCGCATTCGCTTGCTTGCTCGATTCAGTATCTCCTTCTCCTCGGGCGAGAGGCTTTGATACCCTTCGCGTGTGATCTTGTCGAGGATTCGATCGATTGTCTCCTGGTCGTCGCCAAAATCCATGACGTGCGGGGAGGTTCTGGATGGGACGTCGCGCCAGGTCACATCAACGATCCGCGCACCGGGCCGCTCCGGCGGTGATGCGAAGCGATCATTGAGGGGGCGTTGAGCTTGACGAACATTGAAGCCCGGCATCTTGTCGAAGATCCCGCCAAGCGTCATCTTTCCTCCCACCTTCAGCAGTATCAATCCGACCAGGGCTCCGCCGAGATGCGCGAAATGGGCTGTCGTATCGCCGACGGGTGATACGAGGCCCATGACCAGGTCGAATCCAGCCAGCAGCAGCACGGCGAACCTTGCCCGCATCGGGATGAAAAAGAGGAAGATGATCCGATCGGGGAAGATCATGCCGTACGCGATCATGACTCCCATGATTGCCCCCGACGCGCCGACGGCAACCCCGCTCATCTCCGGCATGAGCGATATCAGAGATTGGGCGATACCTGCACCGATTCCGCAGATAAGGTAGTACGCAAGGAATCTCTTCGATCCCCACATCTGCTCCAACTCCATCCCGAACATCCACAGGACAAACATGTTGAAGAAGATGTGGGGGAAATTCCCATGGAGAAACATGTAGGTCACATACTGCCACACGCGGAACTGCTCAGTTCCAAGCGGCCACAGGCCACCGAAGATTTCAAACGGGTGGTAGTATCCGGGTACGGGACCTCCGAACGACACACGCTCCAGCAGAAACACGGCAATGTTAATCCCCAGCAACCACTTGATCACTGGGGGGAACATTGTCAATCTGCTGTTTCCAAAATTGGCCATGCGTGCACGTTACGTTTCAAGGGTTCACTGTCGATCGCCAAACGGGTGCGCTATTGACGACTGGTCGTAGACGGCTCAATGATATCGATATCCTCCCGCCACTAGTCACACGTTGAGTGCGGTAACACCAGGGAGTTCCTTTCCTTCCAGAAACTCCAGTGAGGCACCGCCACCTGTTGAGACGTGTGTGACCCCATGTTCCAGGTGCATTTCGGCAATCGCCGCGGCTGAGTCACCGCCACCGACGATCGTCACGCCCCCCTTGTCAGTTGACTCGACCAGCGCTTCTGCGACCGCTCGTGTTCCATGTGAGAACGGCTCCATCTCGAACACCCCCATCGGCCCATTCCAGACGACCGTCTTCGCTGCGTGGATACGACCCCGGTAGAGTTCGATCGTATCAGGTCCAATGTCGAGTCCCATCCACCCGTCGGGAATCTCGTTGATCGAGACAACCCGCGTCGACGCGTCCGCCGCAAAACGGTCGGCAACGACAACGTCGGTCGGCAACAGAAGATCAACATTGCGCTGGCGCGCCTGCTCGAGAACGTCGCGAGCCATCTCGATCCGATCCTCCTCCAGCAAAGATGCTCCGATTTCCAGACCCTGTGCCTTGAAAAACGTGAAGCTCATGCCCCCGCCAATCAGGATCGTGTCGCACGTCTGCATCAGGCTGTTAAGGACATCGATCTTCCCTGAAACCTTCGCGCCACCCAGGATTGCCACGAACGGACGTTCAGGATGACGTACTGCATCTCCAAGAAATTTCAATTCCCTCAGAAGAAGATACCCCGCAGCGCGCTGCGGTATCAGGTGTGCCACCCCTTCCGTTGAGGCGTGGGCGCGATGAGCCGTACCGAACGCGTCGTTGACGTAGACGTCACCCATCGCTGCCAGTTCCCGCGCGAAGGCGGAGTCGTTCGCCTCCTCTTCCTTGTGGAATCGGAGGTTCTCGAGCAAGAGAACGTCGCCGTCACGCATGGCGTCGACCATCGACCGAGCCCCTTCGCCGATACAATCGAGCGTCAGGGGGACAGGCTGGTCCAGCAGTGTGGACAGGTGGGTGGCGACCGGCATGAGGGAGTACTTCGGCTTCCGCTCCCCCTTTGGCCGTCCCAGATGGGACATTAATACCGCACGACCACCCGACTCAATGATGCGTCGGATTGTCGGCAGCGACTCGACGATGCGCTTGTCGTCGGTGATGACGCCGTTCTCATCGAGCGGAACGTTGAAGTCGACGCGCACCAGGACGCGACGACCCTTGAGGTCGAGTTGATCGATTGTGCGGATCATGGTCTGGGCTTCTAGGCGTCTGGGCTTCTAGGCGTCTGGGCTTCTAGG
>CAYWXV010000025.1:0-2338 GCA_964462535.1 uncultured Alphaproteobacteria bacterium | reverse complement strand
CTTCTAGGCGTCTGGGCTTCTAGGCGTCTGGGCTTCTAGGCGTCTGGGCTTCTAGTCTGCTGGGCGTGCGGGCTTTCAGGTGCCTGGGCGTCGGGGCAATGCACGTAGGCTATCGTCGCGCTGGCGGAGCATTATCTTGATCGCGCAACCCCCAGCCCCCAGTCCCCAGTCGCTACCTCACAGTTTCTCGATCAGGTCGACGATACGACGGGAGTAGCCGTACTCGTTGTCGTACCAACCGACAACCTTCACCATGTCGCCGATCACCATCGTCGAGAGTGCATCGAAGATGCAGGAGTGCGGATTGCCTACGATATCGGCGAGAACGATCGGATCTTCGGTGTACTCCAGAATTCCCTTCATTGCCCCATCGGCTGCCGCCTTGAACGCCGCATTGATTTCTTCCTTGGTCGTCGTCTTCTCAACAACCGCCGTGAAGTCGGTGATCGATCCGTCGGGCGTCGGCACACGAAGAGCGAAGCCGTCGAGCTTTCCCTTCACTTCAGGAATGACCAGGCTGAGAGCCTTCGCTGCGCCAGTCGACGTCGGGATGATGTTCGTAGCGGCGGCGCGGGCACGACGGAGATCCTTGTGAGGCGAGTCCAGAATGATCTGGTCGTTCGTGTAGGAATGGACCGTCGTCATGAAACCGGTCTTGATGCCGAAGTTATCCTGAAGCACCTTCACCATCGGCGCAAGACAGTTGGTCGTACAGCTCGCGTTCGAAACAAACTTCGCCTCGGGGCTGAGCGCGTGGTCGTTGACGCCAAGGACGATGGTTGCGTCCAGCTCGTCCTTTGCCGGGGCGGTGAGAATCACCTTGCGCGCGCCGTTGTCAATGTGTTTCTGCAGGTCGGCCCTCTTGGTGAAGACACCCGTCGATTCGATGGCGACATCTATTTCGCCCCACTTCAGGTTCTCGATGCTCCGCTCGGCGGTGATGGTGATGCGGTCGCCGTCCACGATCAGGTCGTTTCCATCCACCTCAACCGTCCCCGGGTACTTCCCATGTATCGAGTCGTACTTGAGGAGATGCCCGAGTGTCTTGGCGTCGGTGAGGTCGTTGATACCGACAAAGTCGAAGTCGGCCTTGCGCGCCATGGCATGACGAAAGACCAGGCGACCGATCCGACCAAATCCGTTGATGGCAATGCGAATTGGCATGGATGAGTTTCTCTCCGACAAGGTCCCCGGGAGAGTGGGGAAAAGAGTGAGCGGGGTACGTGTATTCTGAGGTGGAGCAACTTGAAAAAGTTCGTCCCCGCCCGGAATTGCAGTCGGTAACAGGGACGTTCGATGCTTCGCGCTAGAACTCCGCTGGGGGGGACGTTCCGTGCTTCGCGTTAGAAGGCCGCGGGGTGCGGACGTTGGATGCGTCGTCGTTCGGGCCGTGCCGGTGAGTAGTATTCGCGATCAGCGGTTCTCATCCAGGGCTTATCTTCGGTGCTCTTTACAAACCCCAGTCCCAAGCCCCCAGTCCCGAGTCCCTACTATGGATCTGCATACCTACACAGTCGACATCATCGAGACCTGTCGATTCGGCCTCGACGGCGGAGCGATGTTCGGAGTCGTTCCGAAGAATCTCTGGTCCAAAGCGTATCCGCATGTGGACGAGCAAAACCGGATCGCCATGGCGGCTCGGGCGCTGCTGATCCGTGGGGGTGGTCACACGATCGTGGTCGATGCGGGGTGCGGTCATAAGATGGGGGAGAAGCTCGAGTCCATCTACGCGCTCGATCACTCGAGGTACACGCTCGTTTCAGAACTCGAAAGGCATAGTGTTCGACCCGAGGACGTCGACACGTTCATCTACACTCATCTCCATTTCGATCACGCCGGAGGTTCGACACGTCTCGATGAATCCGGGGCCGTCGTTCCTGTCTTCGCCAATGCCCGCCACTACGTGCAGAAGGAACAGTTGGAATGGGCGCGTAATCCGACCGACAAGGATCGCGCGAGCTTCATGCCCGAGAACTGGGAGCCGGTGGTCGAGCGCGGATTGATGGAGACCGTGGAGGGCGTGGGTGAGATTCTTCCGGGAATCGAAGTCCGTCCTCTATTCGGACATACACGCGCAATGCAGCTCGTGATCGTCCATGGTGACGGAGCGGATGGACCGTCGGGTGTCGTCTACATGGCCGACCTTGCACCAACACGCGCCCACATCGGCTTCCCATGGATCATGAGCTACGACAACTTCCCGCTAACTACACTTGAAGAGAAGAAGGCGTTCATTCCGGAAGCGTATGAACGTGGTTGGGCGCTCGCCTTCGAACACGACCCATTCATCGAATTCGGAGCGCTCGTCGCGGGCGCGAAGGGATTTGGGCTTGAGGAA
>CAYWXV010000024.1:4506-41496 GCA_964462535.1 uncultured Alphaproteobacteria bacterium | reverse complement strand
GCGCTAATTGGTCGTACGCGCCACGTTCTTCATACTGCCACATCAACTCCAACGCCCCCCGCACATCAAGCTCACGCTCTTCGAAGTAATGCGCCACCCGCTCCCGCAACGCATTAATCCGCCTCGTATTCGGGCGGAGGGTTTGTGGACGATGTTTCTTTCGCGCCGGCATTGTTTTCTCTACATGCAGTGGAGGAGGGTGTGCTTTGCGATCAACGGGGTGTGCCATGACTGTGATGTTGGTATGAGAGGCCGTCCGTGTGCGGCCGCTGCCATACTCGATTACTGATCCACACGTTCCCGTGGTAGGAGAGGGAGAGCGTTGGGGTATGGGTATGCCTGTACCTATGCATTGGCCAGGGTCTCCTCCTCTCGTCGCCGTCTGCTCGCAATTGTGAGGTAGCGGCGTTGCACGGCCTGTCTCAAATAGTCGTGCGAGAAACCGATCAGACCGTCGCGCGAAAGCAGGTGGTAGCCCATGGCGTGGAGGAATACGGAGAGCGATTCCTCAGGCAGTCCGGTGAGATCCAACAACTCCTTCTCACTGAGTCCGTTGCGCGAGACCCAGATGAGACAGGTCACATCGCGGACCAGGTTCTTTCCGTAATCGTCTTCCAGACGCGCCAGAACACGTTGGAAGAGATCATCCAGATCGCGCGCCTTCAGGTAGTGGTCGATGCGCTGGCTGATCTCCTCGTGCGTGCTGAAGACACGAAGCTCCTCCATCGTGGTCACGAGATAGAAAGGAGAGTGGGTCTTCTCGTCGGCCACAAGGCGTCGCACGTTCTGGGCGTCGAGTGTTTTACCGAAACTCCGGAAGTATTCACGCACCACTGTCTGTCTCGTCTTTCGGTTCAGCGGGCGAACGCGGAGCATGTGCCAGTTCCGGCGCTGGAGTTCGTCCAGCACGTCGCCACCTATTGTAGAAACGATCACGCGGACATACGGCGGGAAATAATCGGGGAGCCATCCCAGCGACGAGCGGGACGATTCGTTCAATTGATTCAACGCGTCGATCACCAGCACCATCCCCTCTCTGCTCGCATAGCCAAGCCAGTAGCGGAAATCGTTGACGATCTTTTCCGGATCGGTCGGAACCTCCGCGCTCACCGTAAAGCGTTCCTTGATTTCCATCATGACGCGTCGCATCAAACCGAGGTGGTTCGCGCTGGTGGCGGTGGCCCCCACGTGATGCGTGACGACGAATGTCTCCGGGTGCTCGCTGCGGAAGTGATCGCTCCAGTAGGCAATGAGAGAACTTTTGCCCGCGCCCGAGTCACCGGTGATTACCAGCGGCAGCGCTTCGGCTGCCGGTGGACCAAACGTCAACGGCGCGTCGATATCAATTTCCCGCTCCCACACCGGCGGCTCGTCGGAAAACCATGAGGCGTGTTCGGTGAGGCGGTCAATCGTCGGTTGATGTGGCACATAAACACGGCGGCGAGAGAGCGCAAATGCTTCATGTCCCCGTCTCTCATCCTCGACGTACGAACTGCCGGGGGTGATGGTGGCGCGATGATCGATGTAGTGCAGCAGATCCTCCCGCACCCATTCTCCGAGCGTCTGCACATCGGGATATCCGTCGCGTATGGGGAGACCGCGCGAGCGAATTCTCTCCTTCAACTCCTGCACCCGCTCGATCTCTTCGGCGTTCGGCGTGTGCCCATTCCGCTCGGGTGACACCGGTCCCCGGATGTAGAACCGCACGCGATTACGCATCGATGGATCGTGCAGCGCACTCTCGAGCGTTTCCAGTTCCACCAGACTGCGCCGCGCTTCGACCGCATCGCGGAGCCAGGGATATCGTTCGTGTACCGTGGCATCCGTGCCGAGATCTTCCGGTGTCGGCTGCCACCCGTACCGCTCGCCGATGATGCCGATCACGTAGGGTTTGTGACGGTGAACTTCATCCAGGCAGGTGGAGACAATTTTCTTCTTCCGCGCCTGGCGTTCGGTGATTCCCCAGCGGAGATCGATTTCGGTGAACGTGAATCCCCGCTCGGCACAGATCCGCCGTATTTCCGGAAAGACTTTCTTCAGTAAATGCTCGCGCTCACCCTTCATGTCTTCGAAGGTGGAGCTCACGAATGCACGGATTTCACGGTCCTCAGTGGATGTGAGTGCCCAATGGTGGGGAAGGGGATCTTCCATTGTTGCAGCGCGAAAAGGTGGGAGGCGCCCGATGCCTCATACGGCGTGGGCTCGAACAAAAAAGAGAAGGGGGGGTGTGCGCGGGAGCTGCGCAAATTCATCTCCGTTGTGGGGACAGAGAGTGGACAAATGTAGTGAAGTGGAAACAAAAAAAATCGGGCACGGTCAGATCGCCACGATCATGACCGCGCCCGTCGCGCCGGTTCGATCCGTTTGGAGGGGGGAGAACACGGACCGAACACGTCGGAATCTACTTACAACGTCAATGCAATCCCCCAGGAAGATCCGCTGCCTGCGCTATGGTAACACCCGCACACGCGCCGAGGCAAGCGTCTGCCCGAGAGCATCTTCCAGATGGAGTGCGTAAAGACCCTCGCGAAGATCATCGACGGAGATGAGTTCAAGACGGCGTTGCTCGCGCAGACGTCCCAGATCCATCCGCCTTACCACGCGTCCATCCTGATCGACAAGGGTGACGAACAGCTCGCGTCGATCGTTTTCCCGAATTCCGATTGTGAACCAGAGTTCCCCTTCGAGACGGGACACGTTCGAGGATTCGACGGAGATCTCGGCAAACTGCGCTGTCGATTTCGCCTCGTCCTTCGTCGGTGTGTATGCGACCGCTGTCGGCGGGAGATCGGCGGCGATGCCGACGAGTCTTGTACCATCGGTCGTGAACGATCTGTCGGGGCTGACAAACGTCGATGTCCATTGCGCTGGGCGTGTCTCTGGACGTCGGGACCCCTGCGGGTCGAACGCGTCACCGTAGGTGTAGATGGCTCCACGTGTCAACATCAAACCAGGGACACCGTCGTTCCGCGGGACAATGACATAGATCGCCATTGGAAATCCATTCCCACTGCGGGCGGAGGAGGCCCGTGGGGTGGTATATCCTCCACGGCGGAGCATTGGATCGATCGGCGTTTCATATGCGATCACCCGCGTTCGCATGGAGGAGATGACGTCTCGGTCATCCGCCGAGACCGGTGCCCCGGTCAACTCTGTGATCGATATCTGCATCAGTCGAGCGGATGTGCGCTCGATATCGAGAAGCTTCGCTGTAATACCTCCCGAGATCATCCCCTTCTCCGTCGCGAGACCGACGCGGATGTAGCGGGCGAGTGCGGCAAGTCGTCCCCACGCATCAGGACTCGGCTCGATGTAGCCGTCTGTCCCGACAGCGCTCTCGCCACCATACTTTCCGGCCTTCTGCAGGCTCTTCATTGTTGACATGGAGACTGGGAGAGAGACGTCGGTAACGCCCCCAAGTGCGCTGGCCAGATTGCGGTCGTGCCACGCATCCCCCTGCATGAACCGTGGAAGTCCGTTCTGATCACCATTTGTCAACGCGAGCGGCTGCAGCATATACATGAACGATCGATCAACTGTTGTCAGCCACGATTCCGAGGATTCCCCGCGACGAAGACCGAAGAGGGAGCGGTAGTCCGACGAGTTCGTCGAAGCGACACGAACGATGTCGTCCACCTGATCACCCCCACGACCATCACTCCAGGCATGAAGCCTGAACAGAATGGGTCTGTTTCCCGCAGTCCCTTCCGCCAATGAGTTCGTCAACGAGGAAACCTCGGCATCGTTAGCGAGATATGTTGATCCGGTCGATGCAAGAATGCCGTAGTAACGTCTCGCCGCCGACGCAATCACGTTCGTTTGATAGCTGTCACTCTCACCCCCGGTGAAGAACGCGATGGGCTCCTCCACCAGTTGGTGGCTCCGATCGAAATCATACTTCGTCGAGAGAGATACGATGGTCTGCGTCAGCAGGAATGCTCTGCGCGCGTTTTCAACCTGCACATCACCATCCTGATCACGCAGGACGATGGGGACGCGGGCACTCCATTGACGGGCACGAAAGAAGGAGGCTCGACGAGCATCGGAGGCGTACTGATCGTTCGTGCGGAAGAGGGTGTAGTCGATGATAACACCAGTTAGCACGGACGATTCGACGCGATCCGAAGCCTGCATGATTTTTCGTGCCTCGTCCCGCACCTGCGTTGCAACACGCGCATCGATCGGACTCTGTTGATTCAGGAGATACTGCCCCGTCTGTGTGTATCCGAGCAGGCTCTGAAGCGAGCGTTGGATAACAGGGGAAGACGCGGCGTCAAGTTGGCGCGCCAGCTCCTCTGAAAGCATCGCGAACTCCATTGCGAGCGTGTTCGTGGCGTACCCGATCTCGAAGTCTCGCAACGCCTCATCGAGCGTGACGCGAAGTCCATGCGTAACGGCGTCGACCGTGACGAAGCTTCCCATCGGTCGTGACGATGCTTCATACGCATAGCCGACACCAAAACTCCCGATACCCTCCGGCCGCGCAACGAAGCCCTGTCGGACAAGCATGCCCCTTTCGGCATCAGTGAAATAGGTGTTGAACGTGATGGGTGTCGCTGTCGCGACGTTCGAAAGATCAGGGCGTACCGGTGCCTCGCTCAGGCCGACAGTTGGCGTGAACCGAGGGATCGGAAACGGACGGTAGGTGGCGAATCCAGTCGTTATTGGGGCTGTTATCGTGCCGCGTACCACACCCTCCGACGAACCACGCGGTCCGGTAACGGGGGAGTTATTGGTGACAGCCAGCTGCTGCGCGGAGAGTGGCGATACGGCGACCGCGCAGACGGTCAATAGAATAGCGAGGTGTTGAGCCATTGTCGTGTACATGAAGTCCTCTCCCCCTCTGATAGGGATCTCTTCGGATGGGTAACGCTGTACGACGTAACAATGACTCTTATGAGAAGAGATGGTTCAATAATCCTGCCAGAGGGGACGGGTAAGGGGAGGTGAATAGTGAAACGGGGTAGGGGGGAGGTAGGTTAGAGCCTACTCCACCCCTTCCGGCTTCTTACTAGCGGACTTCATCGACGCCGACACGTTCTCACAGGCGGCTTGCGCGGCTTCCATCATCGGCGGATCCAGCGGCTTCGGCTCCAGTTTTTCCTTGTTGAGATTTGCATCCGCGTCCGCACCAATCGACGGGCCACTCGTGGTGAGCGCCGTTGCCGATGTGCTGGATAACGGGGCGGTCTCATTTATCGCGGCCACTGGGACGTCCTCTTGTGATTGAGTCAACGACTCCCCGCGCGTTGAGTCCTGAAGCTGCGCCGTGGCGTACGTACCCCGTAGGTTGCCGACACTACTCAACTGCATTTCGCCGTTCGCGAATTCAGTGGAGAAGCTGGGCTTGTCCGATCCCTCTGCGGCGGCTGAACCGCCACCATCCGCTACGATCGACTCGGAATCACCACGCTCGTTCGCACCCAGCACGGTGGGACGAAGACCGTCTCGGGACATCACTTCATCATCAGGAAGTCCTTCGCTGAGCGAGGCGGATGCGCGATGTCGGGCAAGTGCCGGTGGAGGCTGGAGAGCGTCGTCAACTCTGTCCGGGCTACTCGTGGGCGTGGCAGCCCGTACCCCGAGTGCAGGGCTCACGGTTGCAGGGGGTGCAGACGATGACATTGATCGTCCACCGAGGGCTCGTGCATCAAAATCTGCATTCGACCCAGCACCGTCTGCAATCTCCTCGCGCGCAGATGCCACGGTCGTGACTCGACGGCGAGGTGCCGTCACCGTCTCCGGTTCGGATGCCTGTTGGTCAGTTGAGCGAAAGCTGCCGCCGCGTGGCAACGCTTCCGACGCCTCTCCAGCGGCCGTTGGCGGCGCAGTGGCCGATGTCGACCCCATTGCGTGATCTCTCACATCTCTTCCGGCATCGGTGATAGAGGGCTGAGACTGAGTTCCAGCTGATGGGAGTTCTCCCGGTCTGGCATTCGACGCAGTTGGCCCGTAATCGTCCGCGATTGGCATTCCCTTCTGCAGGTTTTCCTTAAGGAACAGCTCGTTGCCGATGACCGCGACCAGGAAGAGAATTGGAACCAGCGCCCATGCAATTGCGCGCCGTCGACGTCGCCTGTCCGTACCCGCAACACGTGGCGACGGAATCGAGTGTGCTACGACAGCTGTCGGTGCCGCAATTGGCGTGATTGAGGAAGGAAGGGCCTCTGGTGTGAAACCCTCCTGCTGCAATCGATCGAAGAGTCGAGACCTGAGGTCGGTCGTCGGTGTTGCAAGGACACGGGCATCGCGAGCGACACCACGAAGAGCCAGTTGTGCGCGGAAGAGAGAGCGTGCCTCGGGAGAGACCGCAAGCCGATGATGAAGATCAGCCTCGGCGTCGCTCGTCAGCTCGCCATCGATGTACTGCGATATGAGTAGTTCGATATCCATCTCGGGTTCGGGGATCATCCCGGCAAAAAGGGTTCCAACGCCTTACGGAGAGACCGGCGGGCGCGGCTGATTCGCATTCTGGCAGCTTCGGGGGTGCACCCGACCGTCTCTGCTACCTCGTCGTACTCCAGCCCGTTGATCTCGCGCAGCACGTAGACTTCGCGAAGTGTGCGCGGCAGAAGATCGACCGCCGTACGGAGCTTCTCGTAAAGAGAATCGCTCGTCAAAGGATCGTCCTCTCCGAACAGCCCGGCGAACGACTCCTCGATCGGGACCATCAGTCGCTCATCCCAACGGTGCGTCTCGTCGTCTTCCGACAGGGAGTACCCAACGCGTGACGATCGGAGATGGCTGATAGCCAGGTTGTGCGCCACGCGGAATAGCCAGCCTCGGAAGTTTCTTATGGTGGTGTATGCATCGTCTCCGGACACTGCGCCCGCGTTCGATGCACGGTCACGTTCGCGGTAGAGCTTCAGGAAGGTCTCCTGAAAGATGTCATCCGCCACTTCGGGACGTTCCTTCAGGATCGTGCGGAGGTAAGTCAGGACACGGGCCTCGTACCGCTCGTACAAAGCGGTAAACGCATGGTCATCACCTGAGAGAAAGCGTTCGAGGAGACCCTCGTCGAGCTCACCGGTGACCGCCTGTGTTGATCTGTCGGGTCGGGATGTCGGCACGATCGAAGCGTTGAAATCGGTCCACTGGGGGTGGCAGGCCGTGCGTGGCAGGCGGTTCGATCTCGTCGGCCCGTCAAGGGTCGTCAGTGTTCAACCGCCCGTTGTCAATCACCAATCGTCCGGATGACGCACAGTCATCGGGGATGTAACATCGCTCGAGGGAATGGGGACGGAAATATGGGGGGACCACAAAACAAAGGGCGCCTAAGCGCCCTGTTCACTCTCGATTCTGGCCAGTTCTTCGTCAGAGACATCGAGGTTCGAGTAGACGTTTTGAACGTCGTCCTCCTCCTCAAGCGCGTCAAGCAGCTTGAGTGCGGCCAATGCATCGCCGCCAGCAAGGGCAAGGACCTGGTTCGGGACGTACTCCAGATTGGCCTCCGTGATCTGAAAACCTGCGTTTTCGAGTGAAGAGCGGACGGGCTCGAATGCGTCGATCGGGGCGTAGACGTCGTACGTGTCGTCCGACGCCTTGACATCCTCCGCACCGGCATCCAGCACTGCCATCAGCGCATCTTCTTCAGATCGGTCGGACTTGTTGACGGAAATGACGGTCTTGCGGGTGAAGTTCCATGCGACGGCGCCGGAATCGGCCATTGACCCGTTATTTCGGTTCAGGACCTTGCGGATATCGGCAACGATTCGATTGCGATTGTCCGATACGCATTCCACGAGGATGCCGATTCCACCCGGGCCATAGGCCTCGAACATCATCTCCTCCATCTGCTGCCCTTCCAGCTCCCCGGTTCCCTTCTGAATGGCCCGTTTGATATTGTCACCGGGCATGTTGACGGATCGGGCCTTCTCCACGGCCAGCCGAAGACGGGGATTGGCGGCAGGGTCCCCGCCACCAATCCGAGCCGAGATGATGATCTCTTTGGCGATTCTGGTAAAGACCTTGCCCCGCTTGGCGTCCGTGGCTGCCTTGCGGTGCTTGATGTTCGCCCATTTACTATGTCCGGCCATTGCTACATCGCTGGGAGCCTGCAGAGATTCCCGGACCCGGCGATGCACGAGGACCTTTCTATCCGCGCAGACTCAGTCATGATTGAAAAGATCCGTCGCCTGTCAACTGACCGGTGGCTGTGCGGTCTTGTTGCCGGCCGCCATCGCTGCGCCGTTCGACGGTACGTGGGGTCGTTCGGTCGCCCCACTTCGTTTGAAGTCGATGATCCGGAGTTGCGGTTGAACCGTTCCCCGGTAGTGATTCTCTTCGATGTTGTACACGATGTCGATGCGACTTCCACCGCCGACATCGCTCAGGCGTTCTCCCATTCCGAAGGCTATGGCGTCGATGAATCCATCGCCATTACGGACACGGAATTTCAAGTGGGCCTTGCCGACCACCTTCGGAAATCCGATAACCTCAACCTCGCGTGTCAGGAAGTTGGGTCGACTGTTCCCTGGTCCGAACGGCGCGAACTGTCTCACCACGTTGAAGAATTGCGGTGTAAGCTCGGAGAGTTGCGCCTCGGCGTCAATTTGAACCTCCGGCGTCCGCATGGCCTCATCGATATGTGAGCTGGCAAACTCGTTCAGAGCCACGCGGAAGACGTCGATCTTTCCTTCCTCTATCGAAAGCCCGGCCGCATACTTGTGTCCGCCGAACTGAGCTATGTGTTCTTCGCACTGCTTCAATGCCGCATGGATATCGAATCCGGCGACCGAGCGGGCAGATCCCTTTGCCACTCCATCAATCGATGTGAGCATGACTGTCGGGACGTAGAAACGTTCGACGATTCTGCTGGCAACAATGCCGATCACCCCTGGATGCCAGTCCGGGTTGTGAATCACAAGAACCCGGCACGATGTGTCCGCGAGCATCTGCTGTGCCATCACCTCGGCCTCGATGAACGTCTCTTCGTCGATGGTCCGTCTGCTGCGATTCGCACTCTCCAGGACCTGGGCCTTTTGGAAGGCTCTGACCTCATCATCTTCGACCAGCATTTCGACCGCCCGTCGCGCGTCGCCAAGCCGGCCCGCAGCATTGATGCGGGGAGCTATGCCGAAGACAATCTGGGCGGTGCCGATCGACCCGGAATTCATCCCGGCACACTCCAGCAGACCACGAAGTCCGGGACGTGGGGCGTCGTTGAGCCGTCTGAGTCCATGGGAGACCAGAACCCGATTTTCGTCGACGAGGGGGACAATGTCGGCGGCGGCCGCCATTGCCACGAAGTCGAGGTACTTGAAGATCGAGTCCACGTCGCCGGCGGTGTTGACAACACCCTGCATGAGCTTGAAACCGACACCGCACCCGCTCAGGTACTTGAACGGATAGGAACAGCCCGGTTTGATTGGATCAAGGACGGCGTAGGCGGTGGGAATCTCGTCACCGGCTTCGTGGTGATCACAGATCACCACGTCGATGTCGAGCGATTGCGCATAGCGCACCTGTTCGACCGCGGTTATCCCACAGTCGATCGTGATAATCAGACGAACACCATTGGCAGCCAGCCGATCGATTCCCAACGTCGAGACCCCGTACCCCTCTGCGAGACGGTCCGGTATGTAGACCTCCACATCTCCCCCTCGCTCCTTGAGAAAGAGGAAGAGCATGGCGGCCGAACAGGTCCCATCAACGTCGTAATCACCCCAAATGGCGATTTTCTGCCCGGAATCGAGCGCCTTTAGTACACGCTCGACGGCCCGGTCCATATGATCCATCAGGAACGGATCGTGGAGATCGTCCAGGCTGGGACGGAAGAAGGAACGGGCCTTCTCAAAATCCCCTATGCCTCTGGACACCAGGATCCGAGCAATGGTCGGCGAGACGTTGATTGTCTGTGCTAGCTTCTGTACTCCCTGTTCATCCGATGTTTCTGATTGCTTCCAGCGATATTTCAACGTTTTTCCGTGTTAATTACCAACTGGTGAGAAGATACGGGGAGCGTCTCCAACCACCAAACATCGTGGAACGATGATTGTGGGCGTGGCAGGTCGTCACGGTGGGGACTGAACGAGCCAAACCTCCGTATCTTCTCGTCCGGTTCGCAACGGCGCCGCCCCGTACGACCACCAACGCTCCATGCCATCTCATACACGACCAACTAGCCCTGTAGAGGCCCTTCGGCGTCATTTCGGTCATCAGGAGTTCCGCCCCGGTCAGGAGGAGATCATCCTCTCCGTCCTTTCCCGCAACGACACGCTGGTTGTCATGCCAACCGGCGGTGGAAAGTCGTTGTGCTATCAGATCCCCGCTCTTCTCCTCGATGGCGTAACCGTCGTCGTCAGCCCGTTGATCGCCCTGATGAAGGATCAGGTCGACGCTCTGTCGCGTCAGGATGTTCGGGCGACCACCATAAACTCCACTCTCGATTTCCCAGAAGTGCGACAGCGGATGACCGATATCCGCTACGGTCTGTACTCGCTTGTGTATGTAGCCCCTGAGCGTTTCGACAGCCGGTCGTTCCTCGACCTGATGTCGGGGCTCAACGTCTCCCTCTTTGCCGTCGATGAGGCGCACTGCATTTCTGAATGGGGACATGATTTCCGGCCGAGCTACACGCGCTTGCGCGAGGCGGCCGACGCGATGAAGAGACCGCCGATCATCGCACTGACGGCCACGGCAACGCCCTACGTCCAGGAAGACATCATCGCGCAGCTCGGATTGAGGGCACCCCGCAGGTTTGTTCGAGGGTTCGATCGACCAAATCTGAGCTACAACGTAGTCCACTCCCGAAACAAGGAAGAGGATCTCCGAGGGATCATGAAGAGCGAGGTGGCGCGCCCCGGGGTCACAATTGTCTATTGCGGTACCCGGAAGAGCGTCGAGCAGATGGGCATGATGCTCCACGCGGAGCGCCTGCCGGTGACGATCTATCATGCCGGACTCGCCGATACGGATCGCCGGAGGGCTCAGGAGAGCTTCATAGCCGGGGAGGTGCGAGCGATTGTCGCAACCAACGCATTCGGGATGGGAATCGATAAGCCCGATGTAAGGCACGTGATTCACGCAGACATGCCAGGTTCTATCGAGGCCTATTATCAGGAGGCGGGGCGTGGTGGGCGAGACGGACTCCCCAGCGATTGTACACTCCTGTACAGCGAACGAGATCGACGCCTTCAGGAGTTCTTTATTCAGAACGCGTTTCCCGATCGAGGCGACATCGAGCTGGTGTATGATGCTCTGTGGGACATGGTTCAGGTCGGGGTGGGGAATCGGTACGAGGGGGTCTTCGTACCGGATGAGAAGGTGCTCGCCGCCCGGTCCCGAGTGCATGGGGCAGCGATTTCCGGCATCGTCCAGATACTCGAGCGGAACAACCTGCTGCGGCGAATCAAGGCCGAACGGTTGGGTTCGGTGCGCATAATCGCATCATCCAATGAGATCCAGGACTACTACCGCCGCACACGCGACCCGGAACGGCAGAGCACAATCCTGGCGCTGCTGAGGACAATGGGGGGTGCGGCACTCGGACAACAGATCCTCTTCAATCCCGAGGAGGTATCGTCCCGCCATGGCGTCTCTGCCGACGTCTTTGACCGGAGTATGCGGGCGCTGATGGCAAGCGGGCTGTTGTCGTACACACCGCCAACACCCGGGACCGGCTATCAATTTCTGACGGAGCGGCAATCGGCGCGAAGGATCGTGATCGATGAGAAGGTGATCGTCGATGGTCGGAATCGCGCTCTGTTGAAGCTGGATGCAATGGAGCGGTACACCCGCACCGCTGCGTGCCGACGGAACTTCATCCTGGAGTACTTCCACGCAGAGCACGACACAGGTGCCTGTGGACGATGTGATGTGTGTCGGTCGGGAGGGGCCACAGTAGACCTGCCGACGTTTGGCGCTGTTCCGACTCGTCCGCTGGCCACACGCGCGGCCGAGCTCCTATTGGCTGCAGCGCAGGAATTGGGGGGGCGGTTTGGCAAGATGACGCTCGTCGACGTCCTCCGTGGCGGAACCTCGCAGACAATCGATCGATTCAATCTGTCGACGTACCCACGGTATGGGGAGCTGCGCGACATCGAGAGGAGGGAGCTGGCGTTGCTCGCTGACTCGCTGTTGCAGCGAAATCTCCTGGAGAGTTCGGCGGGGCTCCATCCGACGGTCAGGATAACACCAAGCGGACTCGAGGAGATCCGGAAGCTGAGTCTAACGAGATGGGTGCCTCCCCCGCGTGGAGGGGAGTTGAGTCGGAATCCGGACATCCTCGCCCGTCTCCGCATGGCTCGGGACGAAATCGCTGCGCGCGACGGAATGAGGCCGAACAGACTGTGCCCCGAAGATGTCCTCATCCGGATCTCCAACGTGCTCCCGACGTCCCGGACAGCCCTCCTGGCTATTGAAGGCGTGACGGAGGAACTGTGGACTGCGTGCGGTGGTCCGTTCCTGGCTATCGTCGAGCCGACGCTTGCAGAGGGAATCGAGGACGAAACGGGGGATCTCCCGGAGCGGCTGAGGAAGACTCTATCGCTGATAGAGCAGGGCTACGCGTTGCGCGAGATCGCACACCGATCGGCGTTGCAGCCATCAACGATCAGCACACACATTGAGGAGTTGATTTCCAGAGGGGTGGACATCGATGCGACACAGTTCGTTCCGTCGGGTCTGCTGAAGTCGGTTGCGGAGGAGGTGGCGAAACGGCCGCGGGCTTCGCTCCGGGAGCTCCGCGCCTTGCTAGGGGGAGCGATCGAGTATCCGGAGCTCAGGATCGCCGTTGCTGCTGGTCGGAGGGGTTTGGAGGGGGGCGGTTTGTAGCGAGTGTTCGTGCACGCGGCGTGGAATTCGCGAAGTAGCTATCAGGCCGCAGCGGTCTTCATCCCTTCCTTGATGAGCTCGCGAAGGGTGTCGAACCCTATTTGATCGCTGGTGATTGTGATTCTGGTGGGACGAAGCGGTGTTTCGTTGGCCCCTTCATTGGAGAGTCGAATCAGCACGTAGGTCCCCTTATTCAACCGCACCTCTTCCTCGTGAAAACGGCTGATCTGCCTCCAGTCCAGCTGGCGACCTCGATGAAGGATGTTTCTAACCCGAACACCATCACTGTCGATCTGTACCCACCGCGTGGTCCACACCTGCCAGGCCGCGACAGCCGCGATGATCAGCCAGATGTAGACGGCAATATTGTCGCCAGGTGTTGCGACCATACCGTACATGGAGAGTCCGAGCGTCGCCAGCCAGACGATCAGGTAGAACATCTTGGGCGGAAAGACGCGAGGCGTGTCCAGTGTGGCCAATCCGGGCATGGGGACGGGATAGGCTTCACTCGCCAACGCGCGCTTCAGAGCGCGACAGACGAGCTACGGCATTGTTGATGCGGTCGAGCGCTTTCTGAATATTCTCGACCGAGTTCGCATAACTGAAGCGGATGAACCCCTCACCGAATTGTCCAAACGCTGTGCCGCTCAAACATGCCACTCCTGCATCGTTGAGGAGGTAGTCAGCCATGGTCTGCGAACTGTAACCGGTTCCTTCGATGTTCGGGAACACGTAGAACGCTCCCTGCGGACGATGGCAGCGGAAGCCGGGAATCTGATTGAGCCCGTCGACAATCACATCGCGACGGCGGCGGAACTCTTCCACGAATTGCTCGGCCATCAGCTGCGAACCATCCAGCGCCTCGACACCGGCCATCTGAGTGAAGCTGGACGTGCATGACGTGCAGTTGGTCTGGAGTTTGGCGACGATGGCCGCGATCGACGCAGGCATAATTCCATACCCGAGTCGCCAACCCGTCATAGCATAGGTCTTGGAGAACCCGTCCAACATGATGGTCCGTTCCTTCATGCCGGGGAACTCCAGGATCGACGTGTGCTGAAAACCGTCGTAGGTAATGCGCGAGTAGATCTCGTCGCTGAAGACGATCAGGTTGTGCCGCGTTGCCATCTCCGCTATCCCCTCGATATCCTCACGTGTCAGAATTCCTCCGGTGGGATTCTGAGGTGTGTTGATGATCACCATCCGCGTCTTCTTTGTGATCCTAGCCTCGAGATCGGCAAGGTCAAACCGGAACTCCTTCTCCTCCTGAAGCGGGAGGGGAACGGCCTTGGCACCCAGGAACTCAATCACTGACTCGTAAATCGGGAATCCGGGATTGGGATAGATGACTTCGTCCCCTTCGTCGATTGTCGCCATCATCGCATAAAACATGATGGGTTTCGCTCCCGGTGTAACAACCACTTCGTCGGCTGTGCACTTGACGCCCGGTCGTGTTCCCTCCACGTACCGTGCAATCGACTCACGCGCTTGCGGTAGCCCGGCAGACGGGCCGTAGTGGGTGAATCCCTGATCAAGCGCCTGTTTGGCCGCGGCTACAATGTTCTCCGGCGTATCGAAGTCAGGTTCGCCAATCTCAAGATGGACGATATCGCGTCCCTGTGCTTCGAGCTTGCGTGCTTTGACGAGAACTTCGAATGCAGTCTCGGTTCCAAGGCGTCCGATGCGCTGAGCAATGTGCATGGTCGGAGAGCTCCGGGGTAAGTGTGGGTTGGAAAGGGTCGGGGGATAAAGATACGAGGGGAGCAGGTACAGGAGAAGGGTCGTACAAAACCGATCAGGGCCCGACTCCTTTGCGAAGTCGGGCCCTGAGAGCGGGCATTCAGTGATGTGCGTTGTACTGCTTTGAGATGTTCAATTGTAGTTGGAAGTCGGTCATCCAGGCAGCGGACCGCCTTCGAGATTGTCGAAGATCGTGGTCCGCTGCCTGGAGTACGGATGCGCAATGCCCCATGACAGCCAGCGTACTGCCAGCGATGACTGTCTCCTCATCATAACGATGAAGCCGGACACTGTTCAGAAACGGAAACGGTTCTACGGATGATATCTGTTCGCCCACTAGCGCGTGGTCCCTCAAACACGCGCACAACCTCGTCCCCCTGGGATATTGAACAGCAATCGGTCCGCGTTCCTCAAGCCTGATAACAGACCCCTCCGTTTTCCAAATCGGGTATGCAATGGTCTGCCCCACCCAACCCGTGACTGCGCATCCGCTACCGACAAGCTTTCGGCTGTCTTCCGACCCCTTCCTGTGAAAGAGATCGGAAGACTGCGATTGTGATCATCTCGGGGTCTGAATTCCTTCCAGCGTCGACAGTCCGCAGTGGACATGTTGAGACTGTCGTGCCGCGATCATGATCTGCGCCGAGTGACCGCGTGCTGCCGAACGAATAGATTCGCCACACCGATTCCGGTTCGTTAGGCGGAGGAGGGAAGGGATACGCCCCGTGAGTTGTCAAGACCGGCGGTTGCCGGTATCTCTACGTACAAACATAGCCCTGGCGTACCCGGACCGCAACTACACCTTTGTGTAGTTTTCTGCGCCAAAACCATGAAAGTAGTACACTTTACCTAGTAGCACGTGGGAATGCAGACCGATCCATCGGCTCCCTGCGTCCCCTCGCATGTCGGACCCTGAGTTGGGATTGGAGTGATGACCGGTGCTCCGCCGCCATCCGGGCAGCAGACCTGGTAGAGCCGTGCGCAGCATGACGCTCCCTGGCACGCAAGAATCTGTGTGCTGGTACCACTTCCAACGCGACTGACGCAGGAGGGGAAGTAGACAGCGATTGTCGATCCATTGCAGGTGGTGGGGCACGGGAACGTGCCGGACGCTATCGCCTGCATAATGCTGGTCTGGGCAACCAGATTCAGGATATCGTTCACCGACATACCGTCGACGACCTCACTATCCCCTGAGAAGACGATTGACGCCGGATCGATTTCGATGGCCGGACCGGCAGACGTGTTCCAGAAGATCACCTCCCAGATGATCTGCCCGGTGTTCCCCTTCTTCTTTCCCGCCTCCAGAAGACCACCGGAATCGGGTGGGGGTGGCGTTGAGACGGTTACCGAGATGGAAACCGTATCGATGGGGAGTGCGGCCGGGTCGCTGGGGGGGCAGGAGACCTGGGCAGCGACCTCTCCAACAAGGAGGAGTAGGCCAAAGGTCAGGGTGAGGGAAATTCGCTTCATGGCATTGTCATCTGTCGCGACGGCCTGGGACGTCTATGGAAATTGGGTCATACCGTGCGGAGCGCTGGCACCCCCGCACCTATGAAGGTACGCCGGGAGAAAAGGAAGAGTCAACTACACCTTTGTGTAGTCCAAAAGTATACAGTTTTAATGGGAAGGGAGGCCGGATCGGCGTGTTCGCAACTCATTCCCGGCAGTGTTGTCGGCGAACACTTCACCCCTGCCACCAAACAGACCGTTGAGACTGCACCCCAGCGCAAGGAGCCGTGCCAATGTTGCCGGTCCTGGCTCGCGTTCGCCCCCCAGGTACTTCTGCAGGTTCGCGGGTGCCATCTTCATGGCTCTTGCGAAATCCTGGACGGAGGGGAACACCAACTCTCCGAAGTACCTCAGTCGCTCACCCACCGTCTCGATCCCCTCGAAGCGGGGTACGTCGCCGTCGGCGGCGGAGCGATTGGGGAGGGAGAGACCACTCGTTGCGGGTTCAGCCACCGGTTTGTGCGCTGTGTCACTTGCTCCGTTGCGAGTTCCGAGCTGAGGCATGAAGTACTTCGCGAAAAGCTCCGTGTAGCTTCGTGTGCCGGTCTTCCGGTGAATCATCTTCAGGTGGTGTTTTACACCGTCCACAGACACTTCCAGTACATCGGCGATGTCCTTCAATGAATTTCCGAACAGCTGGAGAATCACCACGCGTTGCTCACCTCGGCTAAGCCCCACCTCGTCCGCCAGCTTCTGCAGAGCGTCATTGAACTTCATCACGTCGGGATCGGCGTGCTGGCGTCGGGCAATGAGATCCGATAGCAGGAACACAAGAAAGGGCTCGACTTGCTCCATTAATTGCAACGTATCGGGGGAGATGGGGGGATTGCTCTTCAATCTCCACAACAGCATGGATCCCAGGTAGGCTGATCCGCTCAGGTAGCACGCAAATCCATCGGGCGGGTAGTAGTCATCGACGGGGAATCCCTGTTCCTTCAAGTTGACGAGAAGTCGTTCGGCAGGCGTTCCCTCCATCGACTGAAGCGTGGTCCCCTCTCCACCGGGGTTAGATGCGCGGACGTGTTGTGCGATCGACATCTGTGGATCGTACCCCTCCGGATTCTGGAGGTCACATGTAAAATTCACGCTGATCGATATCCAATCCACGTCACCCAGGAAGGCCAGCAGGCTGTCGCGAAACACTGGAACCCATTGGAGCGCATCGCTGGTAACCGGCAAGCGGTTGATGAAATCCAGCAGGCGTTCGCTGGTTAGTGATGATGGAGGGGTCAGAACGGGCACTTCGCGGCGATTGTTGATAGACTGCGGGGATTGAAGGAGCGGGGCGGCAGAAGTTACGAACCTGGCAAGACTGATGCAGCGGATCCGCCGCCCCCCGGAGGCCGTTGGACATCAGGGCAACAGTTCCCTATATTTACAGTTGACGCGCTACTTCCCGTGTGCCGAGCGTCCAGCCGGCCGACGTGTCGATATTCCGTATCAGGTCCAGAGGTCCAGCTATGCATCGCCAGCTCGCCTGCTTTGCGCTATTCCTAGTCGTCTCAGGAATCCCCGTGAGCGCCCAGCCCCATCCACACTCCGATGGTGCAGCATCCCCACTCCCTCAACAGGTTCGACACGCCAATGCGACTTCAACAGGCGGGATCATCCGTATCTCTGGGGTCAATTCTGCTGATAGGGACAACACTCCGATAGTATCGGCCGACGGTCGACTCCTCTTCTTCAATTCAACGCGAAAGGGAGATCGTCAATGGGCCCGGTTCAATCCGTTCAGCAAGCGTTTCGACGATGACATATACATCTCACTTCGATCATCGGTTCGTCGCGACGGTGAGGAGTGGGGGGACCCGATCAACCTGGGTCCAGCTATCAATTCGAGCGAAGACGACGGTATTGCCGCCATCAGCCCCGATGGGCAGACGATCTATTTCAACTCGTTGAAGAAGGGCTGGGAGAAGGATGGGGGCCCGTTCTACACGGCGCGTCTACGGGGTCGAAACTGGGAAGCGATCAAGGGGATAGGTGGTGGCGTTACGCGTTTCTTCGCAAGCCGTCCGCCAGGAACGAGCTTCCGCATATACGGCGGGTCCATCAGTTCAGATGGACGGGACTTCTACTTCGCGACCACGGTATCGTCTGCAAACAGCAATCATCAGATCTGGGTCTCCCACTTCAAGGACGACGAGTGGGGCTATCCGGAGAACCTGGGACCGACTGTTAACGACGGATCAGGAAGCTATGCACCCTACATCGCCGCCGACGGAACAACGCTCTACTACTCCAGTGCCCGACATGGCGGATTTGGAGGGGACGACATTTATGTCTCGTACCTCGGCAAGGAGGGGATCTGGGGGAATCCGATCAACATCGGCGAGCCGATCAACAGCAAGGATGACAACGCGTTTCTATCGATCCCGGCCTCCGGCGTCAAGGCCTATTTCTCCATGACGGTAGAGGGGAACGAGGATATCTACGCGGCCCCACTTGGCGGCATGGTCAGACCGCGTGACGTAGTGCTTCTGGCCGGGGTGGTGACTGACCGGCACGAGCGGACCCCGATCGAAGCGACGATTCGGATCGAAGACCTCGCAAGCGGTCAGAAGATTTTCGATGCGACGAGCAATTCCGAGGATGGGCGGTTTACCGCTGTGCTTCGGGCGGGACGGGACTACGGTATTTCCATTACCGCTCCGGGATACGTGTTCTATTCAACGCGATACACAATCCCCGATTCGGCGCAGTATGCCGAGCACACGATCGACGTGGGTCTCAGTCGCCCTGTTCGCGGCGAGAACTTCGTGATGAATAACATCATCTTTGATTATAACGCCGCCACGCTTCGGAAGGAATCACGACCGGAGCTCGATCGCATCGTCAGGCTCATGAAAGAGCATCCGGGGATGCGTGTCGAGGTTGGTGGGCATACCGACAGCATCGGCTCGGCCGACTACAATCAGAATCTCTCACGTCTTCGCGCCGAGGCTGTGTGCGCCTACCTGATCCGGGAAGGTGGAATTGTACCGTCACGAATCGTCTCTCGCGGGTACGGGTTCATGCGGCCCGTTGCGTCGAACAGCACAGAGGAGGGACGAAATCAGAACAGGCGAAGCGAGTTGAGGATCCTAGCGCAGATGAGGATGTATTTCAACGAATGATTGGACGCGAATTGTCACCCCGTTTCCTGCGCATCATTCACCATCATTTCTAACTTTGCCATCCGTTCACCCCTGGCCCCACGTTGAGCCAGGACGACCCCTCACATCATCAGACATCGTATGATCAAGCCAGAGGAAGCGCTCGAGTATCATCGCATGGGACGGAAGGGAAAGATGGAGGTAGTGTCGACAAAACCGGTGTCGACACAGCGCGACCTTTCATTGGCCTACAGCCCTGGCGTTGCGGAGCCATGCCGCGAAATCGCCCGCGACGAGGAACTCGTCTACGAATACACCGCCAAAGGGAATCTCGTCGCCGTGATATCGAACGGAACAGCCGTACTTGGCCTGGGGAACATCGGGCCTGCGGCCGGGAAGCCGGTTATGGAGGGTAAGGGTGTTCTCTTCAAGAAGTTCGCGGACATCGACGTGTTCGACATTGAGGTTTCGGAAAACGACGTCGATCGGTTCATCGAGGTCGTCGCGGCGTTGGAGCCGACGTTTGGAGGGATCAACCTGGAGGACATCAAGGCGCCGGAGTGCTTCATTATCGAGCAGCGGTTGAAGGAGAGGATGGAGATACCGGTTTTCCACGATGACCAACATGGGACCGCAATCATTTCGGGCGCAGCCCTGATCAACGCTCTCGAGCTCCAAGGGAAGCGGATCGACGAGGTGACCATCGTGGTGTCGGGCGCCGGAGCAGCCGCGATCAGCTGCTCACGATTTTACATGCAGCTCGGTGCGCTGGCGTCGAACATCTATATGTGCGACTCCAAGGGGTTGATCCATCACGGCAGAGATGACCTGAATGAGTACAAGACTGAGTTTGCCAATGGCGACAAGGGGGCGACGCTTGGAGAATTGATGAAGGGGGCCGATGTGTTCATTGGACTTTCGCAAGCCGGCGTGGTGACGCCAGAGATGGTGGCGTCAATGGCCGATCGACCGATCGTCTTTGCGATGGCAAACCCCGATCCAGAGATCGGGTATGAGGAGGCAACGGCCGTCCGTAGTGACATTATCATGGCGACGGGACGAAGCGACTATCCAAACCAGGTGAACAACGTTCTGGGATTTCCCTTCATCTTCAGGGGAGCTCTCGATGTCCGTGCCCGAGCGATCAATGATGACATGAAGCTGGCGGCAGCGCGTGCGATTGCCGCGCTGGCGCGGGAGGACGTCACCGACGCGGTGACCCGCAGCTACGGTGATCAGCCACTAAGTTTTGGTCCGGAATACATCATCCCGAAGCCCTTCGACCAGCGAGTCCTTGTTTGGGTGGCCCCCGCAGTTGCGAAGGCGGCCGTTGAGAGCGGTGTGGCGCGGAAACCGATTGCCGATTGGGACGCGTACGAATCGGAACTGGAGGCTAGGCTTGGGAAGTCGAGGGGATTCATGGTTCCGATCATCAACCGAGCCCAATCTCGGCGCCCACTCAAGAAGATTGTCTTCCCTGAAGGAGAGGAGCTCACTGTCCTCCGCGCAGCGCAACGTCTTGTCGAAGAGAAGATCTGCCGTCCGATACTCCTGGGTCGACACCACGTCATGACTGAGATCGCCAGGGATCATCACATCGACCTCTCGGATGTGGAGATGGCCAATCCCATGGAGGACGACCGACGGAAAGGGTACGAGAAGGCCTATTTCGAACTCCGTTGGCGGCATGGAGTGAACAAGGCAACGGCGGGAAGGTTGATGCATCGGGTGATGAACTACGGGTTGATGATGACGCATGAGGGGGACGCTGACGGCCTTGTCGCCGGCGTATCCATGTCCTATCCTGACGTCATTCGTCCCGCCCTCCAGACCGTTGGGCGCGATCAACGTTACTCTCGCGTCGCCGGACTGTATGTCATTATCTCGAGATCGGGCGGAATCTTCTTTCTTGCGGACACCACCGTCAACATCGACCCGTCTGCGGAAGAGCTTGCAGAGATCGCTCAGATGGCCGCGGAGACTGCCCGTCGCTTTGGAGCTGTCCCGCGCGTGGCAATGCTCTCATTCTCCAATTTCGGCATCTCCAAGCACCCCTCCGCTACCAAGATGAGGCGGGCAGTGGAGCTGGTCAGATCCGAAAATCCGGCCCTCCTGGTCGAGGGGGAGATTCACGCGGAC
Source organism: uncultured Alphaproteobacteria bacterium (assembly GCA_964462535.1). GTDB lineage: Bacteria > Bacteroidota > Ignavibacteria > OLB7 > OLB7 > CAYWXV01. The sequence goes on along the minus strand of CAYWXV010000024.1, from coordinate 20,236 downwards.
ATGGCAGTTGTACCCGAGATCCTGCAGGCGAACTACCCTCTCAGTGAACTGACCACGGGAGCAGCGAACGTTCTGATCTTCCCCAACATCGACGCGGGGAACATTGCCTACAAGCTGCTGATGCGGATTGGGGGCTGCGAGGCGATTGGACCGATTCTAATGGGTATGAACAAGCCGGTTCACGTTCTGCAGAATTCGAGTGATGTGCAGGACGTGGTGAACATGGCTGCTATTACGGTTACAGAGGCGTGGGATCGCGGGTGACTATCCACCTGACCCTCCAAACTGCACTAACCTTTCGCCTCAGCTGACGTTATCTGAGGTGTGCCTCTCTGTCGAACCCGATCAGGAGGTGAATGCGGAGGGTCATGGGGATTAGCGTCCGTATTCACAGAATCATTGCGGAGAGAACCCCGTGGCGAATGACAGAAGGAGGGATCCACAGGCCAGCGACGATGACCTGCTGAGGCGCGTGGCGACGGACGACAGGGACGCATTTCTGACGCTGTACGAACGGTTTCGCGAGCGGTTGTTCGTCTACTGCTGTCGTGTGTTGACTGATCGCGAGCTCGCGAAGGATGCGATGCAGGAGGCTCTGGTGAAAGCCTATCAGAACGCCTCCATGTATCAGCCGGGAACGAATGTCGGTGCGTGGTTGTTCAGATTGACACGAAACGTCTGTATCGATATGCTCCGCGCTCGGCGTGAGCATCACACGATCGACGACCTCCAACTCGCTGTCGAAGAACGCACGCCTGATGTGATGCTCCAGGATGCGTTGACAGAAGAGATCGAACGTCTCCCGGAGATCTACCGGGAAGCGGTGGTCCTTCGAGACGTGCAGGGGCACTCGTACGAGGAAATCGCGACGATCACCGGGACGAACCTGTCGACCGTCAAATTCAGAATCTTTAAAGCGCGAGATACGCTCCGTCAGCGTCTTGCGAAGTACCTCAACGATCAATGAACGATCATCTACATCATCTGCTGGACGGCGAGCTTCCCGACGGCGAAACAGCACAGTACCTCCGGCATCTGTCAGAGGACACGGCTGATCGCTCGATTTTCCGCCAACAGATGAAGCTTCATGGGGCGCTCTACCGCAACGCCGGGTTCGATGGGATGACAACCGGCGAGGCGAACGAGATGCTCGGCCGCGTAGAAACGGCTGTCCGAGGGGGTGGTGCACTCTCTCCGTCGAAGGGAATCTGGCGCCGCGGGGCCGCGGTCGCTGCTGTAATCGGGGCGGTCCTCGTCGGCGGTGGCCTGGGATACATGGCGCACGACAACATTGCTCCGTGCGCACCAGAGATCACGGTCTTGCCGGTATCACCTCAGATTCAGTTTCGAGTGGCACCCCCGCCAGTCGCGGTTACGGAGCAAGCTCCCGAGACTGTAGCCTCAACACGATCGACAACTCCCCGTCGCTCGACCGCCCGCAGGTCGGTCCGGAAAAAAAGTGGACCCCAAGCCGTCACCGGGCTTCCCCCAGCGAAGCGCTAGGCAGGCCCGTCCTAGGTGACGCAAGCGTCGTTTGAAAACTTGGCTCTGCTGACGATACATGCACGGGGGTTATCCGTCCGCAAGGCCTTTAGAAGGGGAATGGTCGCATATCATGGGGTGTGACCGTTCCCCTTCGTCGTTTTCGAGCCTCAACGAAGCGTCTCGTCGCCATCCCACAATGGCTAGCTCGCTCATCTCGATCGGAGGAGATGAGCATCTCCCTGCACCAGTACATTACACCACCCTTCCATCCGCCACCTATGCCGCCGTCCGACGACGACGTCGGATGTCCAGTATCAGGAGCGTTCCGCCGATTGCGACGAGCCCTCCCACGCCAACCCCCATCTTCCAGACCAGCCCGGGATGAAACTCGTCTTTCCAGACGGTCTCTTTCGTTTCCGTTTCAAAGATCGGGTCCTTTGTTACCCTTACTTCCTGCACTTGTTCGACGTCGAACATGTACATCCCGTCGGCAATCCAGTACCCAACGCCACCAAGTGCTAGTACAAGGCAGAGAATCGCAATCGCACGCATACTCCATATCCTCCGGTTGGTTCACGAATGTTCGCCCACCCCAGACGTGTGCCGCGGTAATCGTTGCAACAGATAAAGCCGCCGCAGAAAGAGGAGACACACCCATCGAAAAGTAACATCGCCATTTTTTCTTCGATTCAGGAGGGTATTTTCCTATCCGTATGTCGGACTTGCCGCGATTCATACTACTCTCGACCGGAGAGTCCATTCCGCTCAGCGTTCTCGAATTCGCCACCAGCAGAAGTGGAGGACCGGGAGGTCAGAATGTGAACAAGGTGGAGACGAGGGTGGAAGTTCGATTCGCCCCAGCGGAGGCCGCAGGATTATCTGACGAGACTCGACATCTGCTACTGGAGCGCCTGTCATCCCGGCTGGATTCCAACGGACGACTTCGCGTCGTGTCGGCGACCGAGCGTACTCAGCGCGGAAATCGAGCTGCTGCCTTGCACCGCCTGACGCTCATCCTGAACAGCGCTCTCCACCGCGAGAAGCCGCGAACAGCCACGCGTCCGACCCGCGCCTCGAAAATGCGACGTCGTGAGGCAAAGCAACGCACATCCGAGAAGAAGGCGGGGCGTCGATGGCGATCTGACTAACCCGGCCGTTCTCCCTTTCCCGTTTGCCCTCGTTCAGTATCTTGTTCCCCCTGTCTTCCGAAGCTAGACTGGCTTATTCATGTTCCTCTCCCAAGTGAGCCACGTCGTCGGAAATCGCTTTCCAATTCTTCTACTTGCACATGTCCCATCTGAACCGGGTCACCCTGTCGGTGTTCCTTGCGGCGCTCATGACGGTGTCCCTTGCTGCCCGCACTCCCGACCACCCAACGAACACAGCAGCGCCGTCGGCCAGTCAACCTAGATTCCGCGCCGGGGTCGTCATCGTGAAGCTTCAGGACCATCTGGATAACCGACGTGACGACGTCGAATTCGGAATTCCAAAGCTAGACGCAGTTCTTTCGCGTGTGGGGATGACGTCTCGTGAGGCTCTCTTCCCAATGGCCCCCTGGTCCAGGTACATGCCGACCTCGCAGGGGAGCACGTATGAAGGCTACGACCGCGTTTACATCATCCATTTCGATTCGCCACACGACGTGATGGCCCTCTGCAGGGACCTGAAACAGACCGGTGCACTCGACTTCGCAGAGCCCTACTACATCTTCGATGTCTACTACACACCCAACGATCCTCGCTTTGGGGAGCAATACTGGTTCTCGATGATGCAGGTTCAACAGGCCTGGGACATCACGAAGGGGGATAGTGCAGTGGTAATCGGGGTCGTCGATAGCGGTCTCGATTGGATGCATGAGGACCTCGCAGGAAACATCTGGACCAACCCGGGCGAGTCGGGCATGGATGCCCAGAATAGAGACAAGCGAACGAATGGTATCGACGACGACAACAACGGACGAGTCGACGATTATCACGGTTGGGATCTGGTGGGAAATCCAACGCTCGAACAGCTGCAGGGGGGCCAGCTCCTTCCGGACAATAATCCGGCACCCAGGGTCGTGAGCGTTTCGGGGTATACCGGATACCACGGTACAGTTGTTGGTGGTTGCGCGTCGGCCGTTACCGACAACGCGAAGGGTGTGGCTGGAATCGGTTTCAATTGCAGCCTGCTGGGGGTAAAATGCGCTGCCGACTCCGTCGCCACCGGTTCGATAGTCGCCGGGTACGATGGCATTCGCTATGCCGCCGACATGGGGGCGCGCATCATCAATTGCTCATGGGGTGGGACGGCGGATCCAGCATTTGTCCAGTCGCTCCAGATGGTGGTTGACTACGCGTACGGCAAAGGATCACTCGTGGTGGCTGCCAGCGGGAACGGGGGGACAAACAACGACGTGCTTCCGCATTATCCGAGCAATCTCAACCACGTTCTTGCCGTCGGTGCCACCACCAGTCAGGATTCCGCAGCGAATTTCTCTCAGTACGGAATGGCTGTGGACGTCTATGCCGCCGGTGTCAATACGCTTAGTACGTACCCGAATAACCAATATCAGGGGAACGGGCTGAACGGAACGTCGTTCTCGTCACCTATCGTATCGGGGCTGGCAGGGTTGCTCTTCTCGCTCCATCCTACCTGGACTCCAGACCAGGTGGCCATGCAGATTCGGGTTACCGGGGATCGTGTCAAACTCCCCAACCCAAATTATGCCCCCTATTTCTATCGTCGTGCAAATGCTTTCCGCGCCGTTTCGACGAACCGAGACTTTACCAACGGCAGCCCAAGCAATTATCCCGGGATCGGGATCGTGTCCTACACAATTGACGCCGGGACGGACGATACGATCCGTTCCCTTGATCAGATTGCCACGATAAATCTTCGACTTAAGAATTATCTGGCACCGGCGTCGAATATTCAGGTTGAGGCGTTTCCCGGAAGCGCATTAACAATTGCCACTCCGCTGACAATTGCTTCCATAAACACCCTCGAAGAAAAGAATGAACAGCTTCAGGTGAAGATGGATCCGAATGCCTCGATTATTTACTCCGAGGGTAATCTCCAGCTGATTCTCCGCCTGACCAGCGGGAATTATGAGGACCTTGTTTCGGTGAATGTTCCTGTGAGCCTACCGGGGTGGCGTCGTCGCGGCGGAGTCACGTCAATCAATTCACTCGCCCCAATTCTGGGATCGAGTATTTCGTCACCGAGCCCGCGGGTTGCGTTCGTTGCAGCGTATCAGCAGACCTCGTCCACGACGTACAGGTCTGCATATGCCCGCACTGTGAACGGTCTCGACTGGTCAACGCTGACTCCGGGGAACCTGACTCAGAACGAACCTGTCTACTGCATTTTCGCGCTCGATAATCAGAAGGTATGGGCAGGTGCAAGCCCTTCTGGGGGCCAGGCGGCCGTTCTTCGATCGACAAACGGTGGCGGGTCATGGCAGTCCGCTGGCGTTGGGTCGATTACACCGTTCGTCAACGGTGTTTATTTCTTCGACGATCAGAACGGAATCATGCTTGGTGATCCCCGCAGCGGCATCTGGGGCATTGGGCTTACAACGGACGGCGGCGCAACCTGGTCGGCTCCCCCGGCCACACCGTCGGCCGGTTCTGCATCGGAGGCGGGGTGGAATAACTCGTTTGACGTTGTTGGAGATACGATCTGGTTCGGAACGAACAATGCGAGGATCTATCGATCCACCGATCGCGGGCTTAGCTGGACCTTCGGAAGCACCGGAATCAACATCAATTCGCTCGACATGGCGTTTGGCAACGGCAGGGAGGGAATCGCCTGTTTCCGCCAGACGAACGGTGCAGGAACACGGGGCCTGATGGTGACGAGGGACGGTGGATCTACGTGGGTAAGTGCAACGCTCCCCAGAGGAGATGCCGAGCCTCTCGGCGTGACGTTCGTCCGGGGATTGAATCGCGCATATCTGGCCACCCAGTATGGAGTGTTTGAGACCCGCGACCTTGGTGCCACCTGGACGCAAATGCCCGTTCCGCAGATTGACTTCTCCGGCATGGATCTGGACGCGGCGTACGACCCGACAACCGGGGTCATCGGCGCATTCGGGATTAGCACGTACTCTCAAATCATGGGATATCGGGATACCCTGTCGACGACATCAGTGCCGGGTGAGCGGATGGATGAGGGTTCGCGAGTCATGACCGTGGGTAGCCCGGTTCCGAACCCGGCAACGAACTCCATGGCAATCCCGCTTGAACTACGAGCTTCGGGTCGTATCGAGGTGGAAGTCTACGACGCTCTCGGACTCCGCATTATGTCCAGGGATCTTGGACTGTTTGAAGCGGGCGAGACCGTCATCCAGATGAACGTTGCTGACGTCCCGTCTGGAGCCTACTTCTGCACGATTCGTGCTGGAGGAGTTGTTGTGACGCGATCGTTTGTCGTGACGCGCTGACCGATGCGCTCGGTTGTCATTCTCGGTCTCGTCTCGTTGCTGATGGATGTCGCCAGCGAGATGCTCTACCCGGTCGCCCCCCTCTTCCTGACAACGGTCCTGGGGGCATCGATGGTGTGGGTGGGCGTGATCGAGGGAATCGCCGAGGCAGTGTCAGGTCTCTCCAAGGGATACTTCGGATCTATGAGTGACAGGAAGGGGCGGCGACGCCCCTTCCTCACGCTTGGATACGGACTTTCCGCTATCAGCAAACCACTACCTGCGCTACTCCCGTCGATTGGGGGCGTGCTCGGCTCACGCCTTCTTGACAGGGTTGGCAAGGGAATCCGTACTGCCCCTCGCGATGCCCTTATCGCGGGATATGTGTCGGCGGAGGAGCGGGGAACAGCCTTTGGCCTGCACAGGGCAATGGACACACTTGGGGCGGCGATCGGTCCGGTCGTGGCTCTCGTCTATCTTGGAGCCAATCCGGGCGACTACAGTGCCGTGTTCATGCTGGCTGCAATCCCCGCTGGACTGGCTGCCGCCACCACATTGCTTGCACGCGACCAGAGGTTCACGCCGACGGCAGGGAAACCGGGCATTCGAGACACGTTTGGCTTCTGGAGGGGAGCCCCAACCTCCTACCGTCGTCTTGTATGCTGGCTCGCGTTGTTTGCGTTGGTGAATTCTAGCGATGTGTTTCTGATCCTCCGGGCACGCGATATCGCCGGCATATCCAGTTTGTCGATCTCACCGGAGCGCATCGCAATCATCAGCTATATCGGCTACAACCTCGTCTTCGCATTTGCCGCCTGGCCGGCAGGAAAAATGTCAGATCGCGTCGGCCGACGTCCGGCCATGGTCGCGGGTATTCTGTTGTACGCCGTTGCCTACATCCTCTTCGCTTTCGCTAACGGCATATGGTGGATCGCAATAGCATTTGTTCTCTACGGATTATACGCAGCGCTCGTGGAGGGGGTAGCAAAAGCCTGGATCAGTGATCTGGTGCCGAACGAAAGGCGCGGATTGGCGATTGGTCTGCAGACCACTCTGGCGAGCATCGGAATAATGATCGCGAGCGCGTGGACCGGATTGGTGTGGGACAGTCTTGGTGCCGGCGCCCCGCTCATTGCCACTGCGATGTTTGGCCTGATTGTCGCGATTGGACTTTGGGCGGAGGCACGACGAGGTAGAACGGTTGTGATCTAACGCAGGCGACGCCTGTGCCAGAGCGTTTTCCAGGCAATTATACCGACGACGGCAACCACCACTAGCAATATCTCGACAACGATGGACATCGACCCCCCCTCATGATCTCGCGCTTCGCCCGGGACTGATGTGGAATCGGATACATCAGATTCGTTGACTATTGGGACAGCACCGCGAAAGACGGCTGTCAAGACCTCCTTGTTCTTCGCGTAAGCGTCGGGCGTGCAAATCCCGTGAATTCGGACCTCAATGCCGCCAACCTTGCGATAGAAGAATTCCATGATACGTACGCTGTCGGCAGACGCATCACCGGAGGGAACTGTGACTCTTGCGGCGAAGTGAAATTCGAGCGGTGTTTCCTGAAATGATGGCTCGCTTGCAAAATCGTGAAATATCCACGCGCCACTCAGAATCGAATCGACTACGCCAATACAATATGTGCGTATTCCGACGGCGCGAATGCGGTCGGCGAGCATGGAAGAAGGATATGTCTGATTCATTCTCTCCACGAACAAGACTATTGATGTATCGGGAGTGAATAATGTGCCGGTCAGCGTAGCGATATCATTCATGGAATCTCTCCGCTGTTCCGCACTCGTCCGGAATTCCCAACCGCTCGGGACCGTGATGACCATGTTGGAACCCGGACTCGTCACGCGGCGCGTGGAATCACCTTGTTCGCCCCACAGGACGGCCGACGCTACCACCATGATTGGAAGTAGCGTCACTACGACGCGTCGTACAGCGGCTTCCGATCGATTCATTGTGCTGTCGGTTGAGGTTCAGGGAACTGTTTACAAATGGGAATGAACGCGTGCGCTTGCCAGCCGAGGCGAAGCACGTTCGGAGTACATCGTATTGCATGGCGACCCGATAGATCCCTCATGGAGGACATCGATGCCAATGTCGGTCGCGAGCCTTCGGCTTGACGAGTATCGTTGCCGAATTGGGTCAGAGGTGAGAGGAGCGTGGCATCCCGACGCCCGGAGGGAGGGCGATCTGCCACGCTAAGAGGTGCCGAAAGACGGGAGGGAAGGTACTACTCCGCGCCGTATGACGATAGTCATTCCCGTGGGCCCGAGTTGCCGTATCTTCGGCGCAATTTCGTTCCTCCCGATTGGGCGGATTCTCTTCGAGCTAACTGCACCATTGTATCCTCTCATGTCCTTCACGCTACAACCTCCGACCTCCGGTGAGCCAATCACCATGCAGAACGGGACCATGCGAGTCCCTGACAATCCAATCATTCCGTTCATCGAGGGGGACGGCACTGGAGCCGATATCTGGCGCGCCTCGGTTCGCGTCCTGGACGCGGCGGTGGAGAAGGCCTATGGAGGCGCACGGAAAATCGCCTGGTATGAGGTCTATGCAGGCGAGAAGGCGAACGAGGTCTATGGAGAGCAGATCTGGCTCCCCGAAGACACGCTGACCGCGTTCCGCAATTACCTGGTCGGAATCAAGGGACCGCTCACAACTCCTGTCGGTGGGGGCATTCGAAGTCTGAACGTTGCCCTTCGGCAAATGCTTGACCTGTATGTCTGCCTCCGTCCGGTTCGATGGTTCGACGGAGTTCCGTCGCCGGTACGTCGTCCGGATAAGGTTGACATGGTGATATTCCGAGAGAACACCGAGGATATCTATGCCGGCATCGAGTGGGAGGCAGGAAGCGCTGCCTCACAGAAACTCCTCGATTTTCTGGAGGCCGAGTTCCCCGACATGTTTGCAAAGATTCGATTCGGCACGGGCCAGAAGGCCAGGGCGTTTTGGGACACGGTGGGAGCTCCCGAGTCCTTCGACGCGGTCGAGGTCGGGTTGGGGATCAAACCGGTCAGTCGCTCAGGAAGCGTCCGTCTCATCCATAGCGCAATCGCGTACGCCATCCAGAACAATCGGAAGAGCGTGACCCTGGTGCACAAGGGGAACATCATGAAGTTCACCGAAGGGGCGTTCCGAGACTGGGGATACGACATCGCGAAGCGTTACTTCGGTGCCGAAGAACTCGACGGGGGACCCTGGTGCCGAATACCGGAAGGGAAGCCGGGTGCGGGAATTGTGATTAAGGACGCAATCGCCGACATCACCCTGCAGCAGGTACTTACACGCCCGGATGAGTTTGACGTCATCGCTACACTGAATCTGAACGGGGATTACCTGTCGGACGCGCTGGCCGCCCAGGTGGGGGGGATCGGGATAGCCCCGGGCGCCAACATCAATTACATCTCGGGAGCCGCCATTTTCGAAGCGACGCATGGCACGGCCCCGAAGTATGCCGGCCTCGACAAGGTCAACCCAGGCTCCGTCGTCCTCTCTGGCGAAATGATGCTTCGGTTCATGGGATGGGGTGAAGCAGCCGATCTTGTCATCAAGGGAATGGATGGTGCGATAGCATCCAAGCACGTCACCTACGACTTTGCCCGACTGATGGAGGGCGCGACGGAAGTAAAATGCTCCGAGTTTGGTGACGGTGTCATTGCCGCTATGTAGGCCAGCGGCTCGCACGTGGAATGTCAGCACGGAGGCGCATGAAGTTCGGACTCTTTTCCGTCGTAGATCACTATCCGGATGAGCTCGATCGTACCACCGATCAATTCTACCACGAGTTGATCGAGCAGGCGGTCGTCGCGGACGAGCTTGGGTTCGATTCCTTCTGGCTGGCTGAGCATCACTTCCACCCGTATGGCGTTGTTCCGCGCCCGGCGATCCTTCTCTCAGCGATCGCCGGGCGAACGCATCGGATTCGACTTGGTGCCGCGGTTGTGGTCCTCTCGTTCGATGATCCAGTTCGCGTGGCGGAGGACTACGCTCTCCTGGATCGATTGTCGAACGGGCGAGTCGAGCTTGGTGTCGGATCTGGCTACCTGCAGCATGAGTTTGATGGTTTTGGGGTTCCGTTCGACCAGAAGCGGGAGCGATTCGACGAAGGACTTGATGTCTTGCGGAAGGCTTGGACCGGAGAGCCGTTCTCGCACGATGGGGTGTGGCGTCAAGCTCACGCTCTCAAGTTGAACGTGACCCCTGTTCAGCGCCCTCACCCACCACTTCGTGTTGCTATCCTCAGTAACCAGGCCGCTGTTCACGTTGGACGACGGGGTCTCCCAATCATGACGATCCCATACGCGACGACCGAAGAATTTCATGAACTGAGTGCAACAGCTACGGCATATCGGGAGGGACTCGCGGAGAGCGGACCCGAGAGTGGAGAGGCGAGTATTGCCTTCGGGCTTCACACCTTCTGTGCCCCAACCAGGGAAGAGGCGCTCCGGATCGCCGCACCGGCGATGGAGCGCTACGTTCGGTCACGTCTCTACGCAAAGCAACGACCACTGCAACCCCTCATCGACCGCGATCTAGTTGCCTTTGGATCCCCGGGTGACCTGGTACGAATCGCGGAACGATACGAAGAGGCCGGCCTCACACATTTTCTGGCGATGGCGAACTTCGGCGGCCTGGAACACGAAGCTGTTCTTAGGTCTATGGAGTTGATGGCGAGGGCGTGGGGACTGGGCGGGAGGGTGGACTAGCACGGCGTTACGCGTGTTCGGTGTGACGCCGGCAGCGACAGCTGGGAACAGGGAGACATACCTATGGACCTTGGGAATATCATCACCCGATTCCAGGCGAACGCACGAGCGGTCGAGGCAATTGTAAACGGGCTTGACGATGAGCTTGCCCGCCGTCGTCCCGATCCAGATCGGTGGTCCGTCGTCGAGATCATCGCACATCTGGCGGATGAGGAGCGTGAGGACTTTCGGTGTCGCATCGATTACACGCTACATCGACCGGACGATCCGTGGCCACCGATCGACCCCGCAGGTCGTGTCGATAGCCTGGGCTTCAATCAACGCACGCTCGATGATGTTCTGAGCGACTTTCTTGCGGAGAGGGAGCGATCAATCGTGTGGTTGACCAATCTCGGGAACCCGGATTGGAACCGGGGTCGCGAACATCCCATAGCGGGGCGGTTGACGGCTGGAGACCTTCTAGCATCCTGGCTTGCGCACGACCTTCTCCATATCCGACAGATTGCACGCACGCTGTGGGATCACCTGCCACTCCTTTCCCCAGGTTGCCGCGTTGACTATGCCGGTCCCGCTCCCGTTTGAGCCGGGCGTTCGCCTCCGGCTACCGTTCCAGCCGCAATCCGAGCATCTTGAGCTGGTCGGGGGAAACCTCCGCGGGGGCCTCGTCCATCAACGACGCCGCGCTCGAGGTCTTCGGGAATGCAATGACGTCTCGGATATTCTCTGTTCCCGCCAGAATCATGACCAGCCGATCCACACCGGGAGCGATACCGCCATGTGGGGGGGCGCCAAAGCGGAACGCCTCAAGCAGGAACCCGAACTTCTCGCGGATCTCCTCATCCGACAGACCGAGCCGCTGGAAGATCCGTTGCTGCATTCCCTTGTCATGTACACGAATGCTTCCTGAAGCCACTTCGTACCCGTTTATGACCAGATCGTAGGCGTTGGCCCGGACTCGAAGGGGCTCGTCATCCCAGAACTGCTCGTCTTCAACTTTGTACGATGTGAATGGATGATGGGCGAACGTTATCGAGCCCGATGTCTCATCCTGCTCGAACATGGGGAAGTCGACGATAAAGAGGGGAGCATCGAGGTCCTTTGGAATCAGAGACTCGCGACGGCCGATTTCGAGGCGGACCTGTCCCATCGCTGTATGCGCAACGCGCCACCCGTCGGCTACCATCAGGAGGAGATCTCCTTCCACAGCCTCCATTGCGGTGCGAAGTCCCATCTTCTCGTCGTCTGACAGGAACTTGGCCGACGTGCCCTCCAGCCCATCCGCACCAACCTTCAGCCAGACGAGCCCTTTCGCTCCATAGCGTTTCGCCACGTCCGTCAGTTCGTCGATCTGCTTGCGCGAGTATCCTGATCCGGACGGGAACCGGAGAGCAACGATCGCGCCATTTGCGTCCAGAGCACCGCGGAACAGACCGAATTCAGTATTGGCAAAGAGGTCGCTGACGTTGTTCAGTTCCAGGCCGAATCGAGTGTCCGGCTTGTCACTCCCGAATCGCGACATCGCCTCGCGATATGAAACCCGAGGGAGAGGGAGCGGGATGTCGATCCCCTTCACCTCCTTCCAGAGTCGCGCGATGAAACCCTCAGTAATTCCAAGCACATCTTCCTGATCGACAAACGACATCTCCAGATCGATCTGCGTGAACTCCGGCTGACGATCTGCCCGCAGGTCCTCATCGCGGAAGCATCGGGCCAGCTGGACGTAGCGGTCGTACCCCGACACCATAAGGAGCTGCTTGTAGATCTGCGGCGACTGCGGCAGCGCATAGAACTTCCTGGCGTGTAGTCGGCTCGGGACAAGGTAATCTCGAGCGCCTTCGGGTGTCGATCGCACCATTATCGGTGTCTCGATCTCTACGAATCCATGCTCCGCGAAGTAGGTGTGGACCACGTGGTAGAGTGTGTTGCGTAGCCTGAGTATGTGCTGCAGGCCAGGATCGCGCAGGTCGAGGTACCGATACTTGAGCCGGACGTCCTCCGAAATCTCGTCCCGTTTTCCGATCTCGAACGGGGGGGTATCAGATCGGTTCAGCAACGTCATCTCTTCGGCGAGCACCTCGAATTCGCCGGTCGGAATAGAGGGATTCCGGTGCTCCCGTTGGACCAGACTGCCGGTGACCGACACCACGAACTCGGATCGGAGTTCGCCGGCGCGCTCCATTAGATCCGGGGCGTGCTGCGGAGAGAACACGATCTGAACGATGCCCGTGTGATCACGCAGATCGATGAATATGAGACCACCGAGGTCGCGGCGAGTGGCAACCCACCCATTGAGGGTAACGGTGGATCCGGCCTGGGCACCGACGACACCGATGGCGTAGTGGGTCCGTTTCTTGTAGTGCATGGTTGATCGATTGAAGGGGCGAAAATATCATTTCCCCCTCGACTCGGGCCTGCAAACGGGGAGGTTCCACCGCGAAACCTCTTTTACATCCTTCCCATTTGTCCCCACGCTCCCCGTGAGTAACTTGGCCCGCTTCTTTGGCCGGCAATGCCCCTATCCGGGTCAAGTGCCCGGACCCACGCACGTGAACTATAGTTCCACTTTATCCTGACTCGCACGACATGAACGAAGGCACGATCGTCCAGATCATCGGACCGGTGGTCGACGTTGAATTCCCGAACGGACAGCTTCCGGACATTCTGAACGCGTTGGAGATTCCCCGCACTAACATCGATGGTGAGCAGGATACGCTGGTGGTTGAGGTACAGCAGCATCTTGGCGAGGATCGTGTCCGGACTGTTGCCATGGATACTACCGATGGTCTCGCTCGCGGCACCAAGGTCATTGACACCGGCCGCCCAATCACGATAGCGGTCGGTCCCAATGCCCTGGGCCGTCTCGTAAACGTCGTTGGGCAGGCGATTGACAATCGCCCCGAGGTCGAGAGCAGCGTTCGTTTCCCGATTCACCGATCAGCCCCTTCGTTCGAGTCATTGACGACGAAGAAGGAGATGTTCGAGACCGGCATCAAGGTCATTGATCTTCTGGAACCATACACGAAGGGGGGAAAGACAGGCCTCTTCGGAGGTGCCGGTGTGGGCAAGACGGTCATCATTCAGGAGCTGATCAACAACATCGCCAAGCAGCACGGCGGCTATTCTGTCTTTGGTGGCGTTGGCGAGCGGACCCGCGAAGGAAAGGATCTCTACATCGAAATGTCAGAATCTGGCGTTATCGATAAGACGGTCATGGTCTTCGGCCAGATGAACGAGCCGCCGGGTGCCCGAGCCCGTGTTGCCCTTACCGCCCTAACGTACGCCGAGTATTTCCGCGATGAAGAGGGTCGTGACGTGCTTCTCTTCATCGACAACATCTTCCGCTTCACACAGGCAGGTTCGGAGGTGTCGGCACTTCTGGGCCGCATGCCGTCGGCCGTGGGTTATCAGCCGACGCTTGCCACGGAGATGGGGGCTCTTCAGGAGCGCATCGCCTCCACGGTTAAGGGTTCGATTACGTCGGTGCAGGCCGTGTATGTCCCTGCAGACGACCTTACGGATCCGGCCCCTGCCAACACATTCGCTCACCTTGACGCGACGACGGTTCTCTCTCGCGCGATCTCGGAGCTCGGCCTCTATCCTGCCGTCGATCCGCTTGAGTCAACGTCGACGATCATGGACCCGCACGTGATCGGTCAGCGGCACTACGATGTCGCCACATCGGTCAAGCGGACGCTTCAGAAGTACAAGGAGCTGCAGGACATCATCAACATCCTTGGAATGGATGAGCTGTCGGATGATGACAAGCTTACCGTTCAACGCGCTCGGAAAATCCAGCGCTTCTTCTCGCAGCCGTTCTTCGTCGCCGAGCAGTTCACAGGTCTGCAGGGGCGGTATGTCAAGATCGAGGACACGATTGCTGGATTCGAGGCGATTCTCAACGGAGACGGCGACGACATGCCCGAGGAGGCCTTCCGTTATGTCGGAACGATCGATGAGGCGATGGAGAAGGCGAGCAAGATGAAGACCGAATCCGAGGCAATGGCCTAGGAGGCTGTTGAAGTAGGCGCGATCTCTGCGTTGCGCTTCTCATCACTCACTCCAGCGTACCTCGGGTACGCCTCATTCTAGCGTCGTCGCGCGATTTGAACAGCCTCTTGAACTGGGAGTTACTCAACAGTCTCCGAAGGCGTTTCCATCAGTCTGGAATGAAATCAGAAGGCAATGGCGGATAAATCATTTCACGTGGAGATCGTCACGCCACAGAGCATGGTCTTCAGCGGCGAGGCGACTCTGGTAGCGCTCCCGGGCATACTTGCACCATTTCAGGTGCTGGTCAATCACGCCCCCATCGTTACACAGCTCGAGGTCGGCACCATCAAGATCGAACGGGAGGGGGCGGACGACATTCTGTACGCCACGTCCGGGGGGTTCGTCGAGCACAATCACAATCGAATGACGGTGGTTGCGGAGACGATCGAGACGGTCGACGAGATTGATGCCAATCGTGCCGAGCGGGCGCGTGAGAGAGCTCTTGAGCGCATTCAGCAGTCGCGTGTCGGCCACGACGGTCGTATCGATATCGTCAGGGCCGAGGCCGCTCTTGCCCGGGCGATTAACCGTCTGAAGATGACCGGCAAGTTGTAGGACAGTTTCACGCGTGGCTCGTCCCCGACCCAGCGAACGATAAGCCGGCCCCTCCAAAGAGGGGCCGGCTTTTTTGCAGCGACCGCGATGTTCCGACACCGCCATCCCTACTCAAAGAATACCGACAAACGCCCTCGGCAGCCGGCTCTATCTTGCCGATGCCGGATCCTGGGTCGGACGTAGGTCTGGTCCCTCAGCCTCTTCACCGAATCGATGTGGAGGTGGATCGAACGCCTGACGCCAGAGTCCGGCACAGTTCTTTTCGATACGGTCGCGCTGCGTCCATTCCTGACGGACTCCGGAACTACTCTGCCGGTGGTCTCGGGACGATTTAAGCCGACCATCGACGTATTGACCAGCGCCTACGACGCCGGAATGCCTTCACACGCCGAGCGGGCACGGGAAGGCATTCCGCAATACAAACGATGGTCGTCAGAGAGTCATCCGCTCGGGTTCGGAACGGCGCGACCGTCTTTTCTTACATCCACCCGGCCCAACTCAC
>CAYWXV010000024.1:0-4406 GCA_964462535.1 uncultured Alphaproteobacteria bacterium | reverse complement strand
AGTCGTTCCCGAGTGACGTGATGCACGCCAACAAAGAACGCGCTCGATGTGATGGAGCCATCCAGCCCCTTGAGGAACCCACTGGTGGAATGCCGGTTGTAGACATACTGAAGTCCAACGGAGGTTGACGGAGCAACCGTCCGACCAACCATTCCGGCGATTCCGATCCCAATGGACGCCCCGTCCGAATACTCTCCGACGGGGGCCGAGATTTCCCCACCCACCTCTCCATACCAACCGTGATCGTTCGAGATGACCTCCTGCGCGAAGAGGCGGAAGGGGACGATGAGGACATGAAGGATGGCGATGAAGGCACGAATGGTACGCATGGTGTTCTCCTGAAAAACGCTGTTGTGAGTATCGTGATTGTGATTCCGGTTCCCGGCGTTTGCCGTGTGAAATCAACGCTATCATGATACAGGGAGCGTCTTACGCCATGCTGATCTGCGTCTTACGCGGCCCGAAAAGTTCGTTCAGAGATGGATTTCTTGGGGAGCGAGGAGGTCTCAGTCGCCTATCAGTGTGGCGGCCTCGGTTCGTGTTACAAGGGGGAGATGGCTCATCTCGGATGTGGTGGTGGCCTCATGCGGCGCCCGTCGTCCAGTCCTGTCTATCGTACCTGGTACGCTTCCAGTTCGCTCACATCGAACGTCCCGGTCGTGTCGCTGGATCCGATGGCCTGCTCCGCCACGGCCCAACGGGTGAATCCGAAGATTTGCGGTGCATAGGAGACAGTGTCTACGGATGTGACAGCGAAGTCGAGAGTACCGCCAATTGTCGCAATCGACGCCGTCCGGACTATCCGGACGTTGAGCGTGGAAAACGTCCTGGCTCCAACCGTCTGCGAACCGGTTCCGATGTACGAGCATTCCACAGCGTGACCAAACAATTTCCCCGAAGAACTCTGCGCGAGCGATAACTGTGTTGTAGTGTGCGTGCCGAACGGCATCATCTGCCATCCGCTGTCAATAGCGCGGAACGTGATTGGATCGTACAGGTACACGAGCTTGGCAACATCTCCGTTGGCAAGGAAGCGGTAATACCCGAACAGATGCCCCAGGTCAAGGTGAACCACATCCACCTCACCACCACGCATCAGTCCGGTCTCGGTGACGCGCGTTGTGTCCACACGCACGCTCTGATTTCGCGATACAGAGTCCGTAACGGTGACGCGATGATGGTAGCTGCTTCCAACACGGGGAAACGTCGCGGTAGAGGTGGGCGCGTCGGTTCCCTGTTCGGCACATGCACCAGCAACGAGTGCAACGCTTGCAAGAAGGAGGAGTCTGGCAGGCATATGTGTGTGGGCTACGGTTGGTATCGAGCGACGAGTGTCAAACACCTCCAAATGTCAGTCGTTCGCCGTCAATTCTCAAACGTCCAACGTCGGAGATCGCGGGATTGGATGGACGATTGCCTGGTTGAACGCCTATCCACTAGCGCGGCTAAATGCACTGCATCGATGTTCGGCATCAGTTCAACGCTCGTGACCTTCACGGCCTGACCCGACTCGCAAGCGCATGCGTACATACGACATTCCAACTGGACATATCCACGCGGGGGACCCGCGCCTCGCACGATCTGCTGTTCACCCTGGTTGGTGTCAAGCACGACTGCAAGCGGATGCCACCGCGCGCATGGGTGCCGGGTCTTGTACGAGGAAGGGGTTTGCGCGGGATAATACCGACCGGGGCGCGACATGGTTAACGAGACCTTCATGCGTGGAATTCAAATGACCGATGTGAATGGTCAGGTCCAGTTTCACACGATCTATCCGGGATGGTACGCCGGTCGCATTTCGCACATACATGTTCAGGTCTTCGTCAACTCAATGCTCCGCGCAACATCCCAATGCGCATTTCCCGACAGCCTCAACACCGAGGTCTACAACACTCCGCTTTACTCCTCTAAGGGGCAGAACACGTCGGTGGCCAACAATGCAGCAGATGGCGTCTTTGCTGGCTCACCAGCCGACCTGGAGCACGAGCTGTTGACTGTCGTCGCGAACGCAAGTACGGGCGGATACAACGGATCGCTTGTCATCGGTATCAACGGGTCTGCGGCAGGAGTGTACGATTCAGAGCCGGAGACCGGAGGTCAGTTCACGTTGATGCAGAACTATCCCAACCCCTTTGTCGCGTCAACATCATTTGCCTTCACGTTGACACAGACCTCACACGTTGAACTGTCGGTGTACGATTTGAACGGTCAGATGGTGGCCACTCTGTGGAACGACCGCCTATCGGGGGGTGTGCAGAGCGTCGCTTGGAATCGTGAGGTGGATGGAGTTCCTGTGCCAGCCGGCAATTACGTCTTCCAGCTCAGCGTTACCAACGCCGCCGGTACGTTTCGGCAGTCAAAGGTCATGACCGTCCGATAGCGCGCCCGCACTAACGGACGGCCGTGTTGTGCCAATGGACTAGTTGTAGGGAAGAGGACGAAAGACGATGTTCATGGCAGATGCGCCACGCTGGTCCGCATCTGCCATGTTCTTTTCACTACATCACGCTCAACATGATTACCGGTGTGCATACGATGTTCTACACGAGTGAGCCAGAAGCTCTCCGTGCATTCTTCAGAGACAAGCTTGGATTCCCCTGCTTCGATGCCGGAGACGGCTGGTTGATCTTCGATCTCCCCAAGGCGGATCTTGGGTGTCATCCACACGAGGTCGATGGCGGGAAGGTCATCCCGTCTGGGACCCCCCACATTTCGTTCTTCTGCGACGACGTCGAGAAGACTGTCGCCGAACTTAAAGAACGGGGCGTTGAGTTCTCTTCTGAGATAGCCAACCTGGGTTGGGGACTCCGGACAGAGTTCAAGGCACCCGGCGATTTTACCATTGAACTGTACCAGCCATTGTACTAAGACAAGCGGCACGTCCGCAGAGACCCCACGGTCCCGCAGACGCACATGGCCGCGTGATTCCGAGTCGCACCAGCACGCAGTATCGAAGTGCGATTCCAATCAGTAATTCCGATCTTCCGATCACTATCGTGGATCTGCGCACTATAATCTCGACCGAGGACCGTCTCCTGGAACCCATCTGCGAGTTCTCAACGCATGCTGGATTCCGTCGGTATCACAGTGAGCAATTCCGGAACTACTACGGCGGCAACGGTATAGCCATCGATGAACCGGGTGATTCGACGATCGATGATTGGGAGGCTCGCTTCCGTGAGTTCTTTCCTCGCGACCGTTTCGTTCACTATACATTCACGTTTCCTCATGAACCAGCCTACGAAGGGTTGATGCGGCAGGCTCGGGAGAGGGACTACCACGTTGACACATACTCCTTTCTCTTCGTCGATAACGCCGATCTCTGCGGAGATCTTCCGACCGGTTACCACATCAGAACCGTGACCGACGAAGCGGACTGGAACCGACTTGGGGAGTACGGTCGCGCTGAAACGATGGGAGAGGACTGGAGCGACCCGGATGCGACAGAGGATCGACTCTTCGAGAAGACGCGATTCACGTCGGAGGCGATCGGCATCGAGTGGTTTGTGGTCTCGGAGGATGGGAGCAGCGAGATATGCTCGAGTCTGGGACTCTTCACCCACAACGGTATCGCACGGCTCCAGGATGTGCGGACGGCAAAGCGCCATCAACGGCGCGGCCTCGCTACCGGGCTCCTTAGTTATGCGATTCGGCGCGCGATCGAAACGCTCGGCGTCGCTGGTGTTGCGGTGTGTGCGGACACGGACTACTATGCGATCGACCTTTACCGGAAGCTGGGGTTCATTGACCAAGGCGAGGCGGTCTGCATGATGCGGTACCCAAAGTTCAACACCTAGGTCGGCGATTCGCGTTGACCTCGAATTATGCCTGCCGTGAATACAAAACAACCGCGTGATCTGCGTCTATGCCAGGCCGATCAGCCTGCGCTGCGAAACGGACCACGATCCTCATGAAGACAACTGACTCAATCTCCCATGCCCAAACGATTCTGGCTCCTGAAGAGCGAACCCGACTGTTATTCCATCGACGACCTTGAGCGGGACGGAACAACCTTCTGGTCGGGCGTCCGGAACTACCAGGCCCGGAACTTCATGCGGGACGACATGAAGCCGGGGGACGGAGTCCTCTTTTATCACTCTGGGTCTGAACCTCCGTGCATAGCAGGCATTGCGGAGGTCGCATCGAAAGCCTACCCCGACCACACCGCTCTAGATCCCGACGACGATCATTTCGATCCGAAGCAGACACCTGAAAATCCGATCTGGATGATGGTCGACGTGAAGTTTGTCAGGAAGCTGAAAAGCCCGATCGCGATCTCGAGACTTCGCGAGACGAAGGGGTTGGAGAAGATGGTCCTCCTCCAGCGCGGCTCTCGACTATCAGTGCAGCCAGTGACCGATCAGGAATGGAAGATCGTGTCGAAGATGGGGGGGTGAGAGGATTTC
>CAYWXV010000023.1:7423-42560 GCA_964462535.1 uncultured Alphaproteobacteria bacterium | reverse complement strand
GATCCCGGGAGGGGTCTACGTCGCGAGAGTGAGGGATGGGGCGTCCGTCGCGGTTACCCGCTTCGTTGTGCTGCGTTGAGAAGAGTTGAACGCCCCCAGCCCCCTACCACAGCCAGCTGAACTTCGTCACCGGCACGATGAACGGCGCGGTGAAGAGGGCGATGCCGAAGTCGGCGCTCAGGCGGTCGTTGAGAAGTCGGACACCGAGCATCGAGACGGTGTTCTGCGGCTGCGTGACGTCGTTGTTCCAGATCTCTCCCACCCATCGAATGTCCTCGCGACCGAACGCAGGCGTATCAAAGCCAAAGGCAACACCAACCGAACCGGTGTAGAAGACCGTGAATCGGGTCGTGTCGAAATCGAATGCCTGTACTGCAATTGGCGCCTCGATATTCCCCGATACCTTGTAGAAGATCATCGCCGAGTATCGGCCCGTCCCCAGTGGAACAGTCATCACGCCGAAGATGTGGGCGTAGGGGTAGTCGGTGGTCAGAAAGGTGTACGCCGCCCCAATTGCCAGCTCGCTCTCGGGACTTCTCTCGACGGTGAACTTCACACCGGCATGATAGATCTGGTTTGAAAGAGGAACGCCCGGAAGCGTTGACATAGCACCGGTGATGGTCGCGCCATTCCCAAGACCAACACCGGCCTGCCAGAAACCGAGTTCGTAGTTCGAGATGAATCCGCCGCGTCCCAGCGGCGCGGCGGTCGGCATGAAGAAGTGGAACGGACTCTTCAATTGCGGACCATCGACCGGAATGAACCGCTCGATCAACGTCTTCCGGACGGTCACCGGCCCGAACTCCGTTTCGATGGTCACTGTCGAATCGGTGTATCCTACAAGATTCCCTCGGAATCGATCCCCACTCTCCATTTGCACAATGTAGAGGAGACTGTCCCGTGGAGCCTGCGCGTACGCCGATGGCGTGAACAGACAGAAGACTGACAGGAGGATGAGAGGAAGATGGAGGCGGAGCAAGCGAAGAAAATTACAGTCGAGCGATTGCGTACGGAGTGTCACGTGGCGTATATTCGCACCCCTTAACTGCCCGGATGGCGGAATTGGCAGACGCGCTATATTCAGGGTGTAGTGTCCTTACGGGCGTGCAGGTTCGACTCCTGTTCCGGGCACCCGAAGATACAACGGCGAGGAATCCTTCTCGCCGTTTTTCTTTTGTTGGTGGTGGCCGCACGGTGGAACTTTGCGCGTTCCCATGTGTGATTGGGACCGCCATCTGCTCGTGCCGTGGGATAAAACCCTTCGCCTGTCAACTTGGGCAATGATTGATCTGCTTGGAATGACCATGCCGGAACTGGAGGAGTTCGTCGCTGACGAGGGACTCCCGCGATTCCGCGCGCGGCAGATCCATCACTGGCTCTATGCCGGTCGCGCACGCTCTTTCACGTCGATGACCAACCTCGGTCTCGATCTCCGTGACCATCTTGCCGCCGTCGCCCGCATCGGAAGTCTCACGCTCGTCGATCGCCAGCAGAGCCCGGACGGAGCTGTCAAGTATCTCTTCCGTACTGCCGACAATCTCAACATCGAATCTGTCCTGATACCGAGCGAGGCGCGTGACGATCAGAACGAGCCCCGCCGCCGCACCGCCTGTCTCTCTACACAAGTCGGATGCCCCCTCGATTGCAAGTTCTGCGCAACGGCCTCGATGAAGCTCAAGCGAAATCTGACGGCGGGGGAGATTGTCGAGCAGTTTATTCAGATCGAGAACGACTCGGGGGAGCGCCTCACCAATGTTGTCTACATGGGCATGGGTGAGCCGATGTTGAATTACGACGAGGTATTCCGCTCGGTGGATCTGCTGACCGATCCCGCGTCCGATCTTGTGACACCTCGCCACGTTACCGTTTCCACATCCGGGCTTCCGGCTGAAATCCGTCGCATGGCTGATGAGGGAAGACGCGTGAAGCTCGCCCTTTCGCTTCACGCACTGACAAATGGTTTGCGAAGCGACCTCATGCCTATAAATCGCCGGTACGATCTCACCGAAGTGCTGGAAGCGATTGAGTACTACTACCGCAAGACGCGGCTCCCGGTAACCTATGAGTATATCCTGTTTGAAGGTTTGAACGACTCTGAAGCCGATGTCCGTCGATTAGCGAGAATCTGTCGTCGTGTGCCGAGCAAGGTGAACGTCATCCCGTTCCATCCTATCGACTTCACGAACCCGACGGGTATTTCCGCGCAGCTCAAGCCGACGTCGCCGGAGCGATTCGACTCGTTCATTCGTAGTCTGCAGGACCATGGTGCACAAGTCATGGTCCGCTCAAGCTCGGGGAAGGATATCGATGCCGCCTGCGGCCAGTTGGCGGTGAAACACCGCGCCTGATCAACCTCTTGCCCCACGTGAACCTTCGAAAGCCCGATCCTGAACTCTTCTTCACTCGAAACGATCCCACGGATCCCCGGATGGGCGACGTGGTGCTGCACGGGCTCGATGAGGTTCCCGCGAGCGTCCGGGTCGCCATGATCGGTGTTCCGCAGCACATCGGTGTCGTGCGCAACGGTGGTCGACCGGGTGCCGCCGCCGGTCCCGATGCAATCCGCACCGCGTTCTACAGGCTCACGCCCTACTCCGTCGACGCCAACGTCTCCGTTCCGCCTGGTACGGTCGTCGACATGGGGGATATCGAATGCGACGCCGAGCTGGAGGAGATTCATGAGCGACTGGAACGTGTGGTTGCCGACGTTCGCGAACGAGGTCTCTTCCCGATCGTTCTCGGTGGTGGTCATGACATCACATACGCTGTGGCGCGTGGCGGAATTGGACCAGCGGGCAACGGGGGCATCGTCAATGTTGATGCTCACCTGGACGTGCGTCCTCCATCACCCCTCCGCAATTCAGGAACGTCGATTCGAATGCTTGTCGAAGAAGAGACCGTGGCTGGTGATGGCGTGGTCGAGTACGGCATCCAGAGTCACGCGAACGCGCGCGAGCATGTCGATTGGTTGGTTGCAAGAGGTGGGCGTATCGTCAGCCTGAATGCGTCGCGAGCGATTGGATTTGAAGAGAGCTTCGCGAAGGGGCTCGAGGTTGCGTCGTTCAATGCGAGAGCCGTGCACGCGACGCTTGATATCGATAGCGTGATTGGATCGTCGGCTCCAGGTGTGTCGGCGGTGATGCCGGATGGCCTCTCTCCGGCGGAGTTCCTTCGTGCCGCGCGAATGATGGGGAGTCACCCCGCGGTGGTTTCACTCGACATTGCGGAACTCAATCCCACGTTCGATCGCGATGGCATCACCGCACGCCTCGCTGCGCGTGCTGTGCTGGAGGTAGTGGCAGTTAGATGCTTTGCATTTGATGCTTCGCGTTAATTGCTTCGTGTAAGAAACCTGGCGTTGGACCCTCGGTTTGCGGTCTTATCCAACGTCCTCTCCGCCGCACATCTAACGCCCGTCGACGCGTACGTCCCGCGTACGGAACATCAGGACGATTCCCAGCAGGAACATCACACCGATAACGAGCATCGCGTTGCGTTGCCCCGTGGCAGCCGCCACTTCTCCAAAGACCAGGGGCCCGATCACCGCTGATGCCTTGCCAAAGAATCCGTCGTAGAACCCGAAGAACTCCGCTCGCTTGTCGTCCGGCGTGAGCATCGCCATCATCGTTCTGCTGGATGACTGTGTCGATCCGAGACCGATACCGGCCACGGCGCCGATGATGAAGAACTGCATTGTTGTTTGTACGAAATAGGCTGCGACAACCACACCGATCCAGATGAAAAGTGTGATGATGATCGACTGCCGCACGCCAATCCCGTTCGAAATCCAGCCGAAGACCAACGAGCCAACCAGGGCCGATCCCTGCACAATCATGAAGAAGACGATCAGCTCGCCGGTAGGCATCGACAGCGTTGTCGTGGCAAAAATCCCCGCAAAGAGAATGACCGTCAGAATGCTGTCGTTGTAAACAAAGAAGGCGAGCAGAAATCTGCGGACATCGCGATACTCGCGGATGTGCGTCAGTGTCTCTCGAAGACGCCTGTACCCGGTGCGGAGGGGGTTCTCCGGGAGACGACGTGGAGCGTGACGCTCACGGACAAAGAGGAAAAGAGGGAGCGAGAAGAGGGCGAAGAATGCCGCGGCAATGAGGAACGTCAGTCGGATGTTCGCCTCGGTCACGATCTCCCCACCGATCATCGGCAACACCAGGAAGAGGATGGAGAAGGAGCCGAGGTAGCCCATCGCAAATCCATACCCTGAGACGCGGCTGTAGTTCTCGCGCGATGAGATGTCGGGGAGGAACGCGTCGTAGAAGATCGTTCCCCCCTCGAATCCGATGTTCGCAACAATGACCAGTACGATCGCGATGGCGATTGTCGACGATGTCGGGAAGTATAGACCGCATGTCGCCAGAACGCAGACCAGCGTAAAGGCTCCAAGCATCCATTTCTTTCTATTCGTCGCGTCGGCGATCGATCCAAGGAGCGGTCCGATGGCGGCGGTGAGGAGCATTGACGTGGAGAGCGTTCGTCCCCAGATGGCGTCGTCGCCCCCCATCGTGTCGGACACGAAGAACGTCGGATAGACGAGCGTGATGATGATGACGTAGAAGCCGGTGTTGGCGAAATCGAAAAAGGCCCACGAGAGGACCTCTTTCCACCCTGCGGTTGTTGGTCGTTGCGTCATGGCGCGAAGATACTTCTGATTGTCACAGTTCGTGCCGACGTGCGTTGGTAGGTTGGTGAATCTGGCAGGAGTCTGAACGGGCGGACCCCGTACATGGTCGGAGAGTGTTGTTGTCGCATGTCCACGGCCTTGGACGTGTTGAGTCGCCGGATTGCAATAATCCCCAGTCCCCAGCATGTTTACGCTTACAGCCTTGGATGGACGTGCTCGAGCCGGAGTGCTCCGGACCGATCACGGTGTGGTCCGGACGCCTGCGTTTATGCCGGTGGGGACACGTGGCGCCGTAAAGACCCTGAGATCTTCCGATCTTGAGCCGCTGGGTGCTCAGATTATCCTCGGTAACACCTACCATCTCTACCTCCGGCCCGGCAATCCGATCATGCGTCAGATGGGGGGACTCCATCGCTTCATGCGGTGGGACGGTCCCATCCTGACCGACTCTGGAGGGTTCCAGGTCTTTTCCCTCAAGGATCTCCGTACCGTCACTGAAGAGGGTGTTCTCTTCAAGTCTCACATCGACGGATCGCGGCATCAGTTCACACCCGAAAACGTCGTGGATACGCAGCGTGCGATCGGCGCCGACATCGCAATGGTGCTGGATGAGTGCCCCCCTGCCCTGAGTTCGTATGAATATCATCGTCAGTCGATGGAACGCTCGATGCGATGGGCCGCGCGCGGGTTGGCGCGTCATCGGGAAGTGGAGATGCCGTACGGTCACCGACAGTCACTCTTTGGAATCGTTCAGGGAGGAACACATCACGATCTTCGTGCCGACAGTGCCTCCGCTCTCCGAGATCTGGGCTTCGATGGGTATGCTATCGGGGGGCTCGCGGTCGGTGAGTCGACCGGCGTGATGTACGATGTGGTTGAGAGGACTGCCGAACTCCTTCCGGACAATCAGCCGCGCTATCTGATGGGGGTCGGCACGCCGGAGAATCTGCTGGAGAGTATTGCTCGCGGCGTCGACATGTTCGACTGCGTTATGCCGACCCGCAATGCACGCAATGGGACCCTCTTCACGTCCTTCGGTCGTCTCAACATCCGAAACGGGCGGTGGAGCGACAGTTCAGATCCAGTCGACCCGGAATGTGATTGCGAAACCTGCGCAACCTATTCCCGCGCCTACCTCAGGCACCTCTTCAACGTCGACGAGATAACCGGGCTTACCCTTGCGACGATCCACAATATCCGCTACTACCTCCGGCTGATGGAGGAGGCGAGGGTCGCCATCACCGAGGGGCGATTCGAGCGCTTGCGCATCCGCAACGACGTCGTTGAATGATCGCTTATAGTGCAACTCCGCTTGGGCCGATTCAATACAGAGCTGACGACGGGCACCGAGTTCCGCAAACACCTCCGTGAGAACCAAGGTGCACCGCGATACAGCACATTTCAGAACACGAACAACCAACATTCATGCACTTCCTACCATTGATCGCGCAGGCATCAGACGGCGGTTCCATGGGCATTCTGGGCTCGCCGCTGATCCTCATCGCCCTCATGTTCCTGATCATGTATTTCATGATCATTCGTCCTCAACAGAAGAAGATGAAGCAGCATCAGGCACTCGTTGCCTCGCTCAAGCGTGGAGACTCGGTGGTGATGAATGGTGGGATGCATGGAACCGTCTTTGAAGTTGAGGACCGTGCGGTGCTCGTTGAGGTGGCCAAGAATACTGTCATCCGATTTGATAAGGGTTCGGTGCAGTCTGTTTCCAGCGGGGAGTAACGATAGCACACTTGCAGGAGATTGATCATGTTCGATACGATTGAAAAGGCCCTCGAAGATCTTCGCCAGGGAAAGCTGGTGATCGTCTGCGACGACGAGGGACGAGAAAATGAAGGCGACCTGATCGGAGCCGCCGAGAAGTGCACGCCAGAGATGGTGAACTTCATTTTGCGGGAAGGACGGGGAATGCTCTGCGCACCGATCACAGAAACGCGCGCCCAGGAACTGGAGCTCGATATGATGGTGCATGTCAATACGTCACTCCACCAGACGCCGTTCACCGTTCTGATTGACTATCGCCACGGCACGACGACCGGAATCTCGACGCATGATCGGGCGGCGACGATTCGTGCTATCGCGGATCCGAAAACAACGGCGAGCGATTTTTCACGCCCCGGACATATCGCACCGTTGCGTGCAGTGGAGGAGGGAGTTCTTCGGCGTGCAGGCCATACAGAAGCAGTCGTCGATCTAATCCGTCTCGCCGGACTCTATCCCGCCGGCCTTCTGTGCGAAATCCTGAACGAAGATGGCACGATGGCCCGGAGACCGCAGCTCGACGAGCTGGCCGAACGGTTCGATCTCACAATCGTCACGATAGCCGAGCTTATCCGCTATCGACTGGCGCGCGAAAAGCTCGTGAAGAAAGTCGTCGAGGTTGATCTCCCAACCGACTACGGACATTTCCGTCTCCACCTCTACCACAACCTGGTTGACGGCAAGGAGCATCTGGCGCTGGTGAAGGGAGATATTCATTCGCCAGAGCCGGTGCTGGTCCGTGTGCACAGCGAGTGTTTCACCGGCGACACACTCGGTTCGCAGCGCTGCGACTGCCAGAGCCAGCTTCATGCGGCTATGATGCAGGTCGAGCGTGCGGGTAGGGGAGTTGTTCTCTATATGCGACAGGAGGGGAGGGGAATAGGGCTGACCAACAAACTCCGGGCATACGCTCTGCAGGATGGCGGGAAGGATACCGTCGAGGCGAACGAGGCCCTCGGCTTCAAGCCGGATCTACGCGACTACGGCATCGGTGCGCAGATATTGGTCGATCTGGGTATTCGCGACATGAAATTGATGACCAATAATCCGAAGAAGATTGTCGGGCTTGGCTCGTACGGACTGAACGTCGTCGAACGTGTCCCCATCGAGGTCGGCGCCAATGAAAACAACGCCCGCTATCTTCAGACGAAGAAGGAGAAGCTGGGGCATTTGTTTAATCAGAATGGCAAATAGAGTCCGGCAGGCATAATCGACGGACCAGGGAGTTCCAATGCGCAACCGACTATCGATGGACCTTCCCACACGCCCCGGTCTGCGCTATCATCGCATCCAACCCCATCCATCGACAGCATGGCGTGTTGACAATCCCGGTTCGTTCGGAAAACATGTTCGGAAACTTGCCGGGGCGGAGAGACTCGATTCTCTTCGCCCCGGTCTGCGTATCACCATCGCGTTCACCGATTCCACGCGTCACTCCCCGGATCATCTGATGGTAGGATGGCTCGCGCGCCATGTAACCGAGCAGGGTCTGGCCGACAAAGACATCACCCTTCTCTGCGCGACCGGACTTCATCGCCCGATGACGCACGACGAACGGGTCGCGAAGCTCGGAGCCGATCTTGTCGAACGCTTCACCATCATCGATCACAATGCGATGGATACGGAAGGACTCATCGACCTGGGTGAAGTGAACGGAATTCCGGTGGTCGTGAATCGTGCCTGTGTCGAGTGCGATCTGCTGCTGGCGACCGGCGTCGTCGAAGCGCATCAGTACGCCGGTTATTCGGGTGGCGCGAAAACGATCGTGATCGGGTGTGGCGGCGAACGGACGATCGAGGGAACGCATGGGGTGGCGATGATCGACAGGGCCGGTGTGACGATCGGGTCCGTTGCCCGCAATCCCTTTCAGGATTTCATTCGAGACGCGGGCGAGAGAATCGGAATCGACGCGGTGGTCAACGTCCTGCTTGATGAGAACGGAGAGATTATCGACGGGGCAGTCGGTTCGCCGATTGCCGTCCACGACGATCTGACGAAGCGTGCGGCGTCAACGTGCGAAGCAGCGGTCGACCGCCCAATGGGTCTTGCGATCATCGGTGTGCCAGAGGGGAAGGACGCCAACATCTACCAGGCCAGCCGGGCCGCCACCTATGCCGCGCTCGTAGACCCGTCGCCGTTGATCGAGGGCGCTCCGATCGTTCTTCTTGCCGACGTTCCCGAGGGCGTCGGCGCCGGGGTGGGGGAAAAACGTTTCGGTGAATTGCTTGCCGGTGATGAATCGCTCGATACGCTCCTGGACCGTCTTCGCGGGGGCGGATTTCCCGCCGGCGGCCAGCGAGCCTACGTCGTCGCCCGTGTGTTGAAGGAGCACCCGATCATCATCGTTGGTCGTGGTGATCGTGACGCGATCGAATCCTGCCGCATGATACCGGCAACGGATCTCGAAGAGGGAATCGATATCGTCATCGATCTCCTCTACGCACGCGGTGCAGAGAGTGCAGTCGACGCCATGGTTCTTGATAACGGGATGACGGTAGTGCGAACGCCTACATCCCCTTTTCCGACAGAGTCACATTCCTCGGAACTGTAAACCGGGACGCCGCGACGGGACTCGTCACATCGACCTCCTTCGCTTCCAGAATGCGTGGTTCAGCCGTGGGATCGTTAAGATCGGTCAGGATCTGATACATGGGTATCCCTTCCCAAAGGTAGAGCTTGTACATGGCGTCGAATTTGAATTCAAAGCCATCAGCCTTTCTCCCAAGGAATTCCCGCGGCTCGATCGAGGCCGCGTTGTAGATCTTGGCTCTCTCCGGTGTTGGATGCCAGACGTCGGGGATGAAGCCCAGGATTGGTCCCTTCGGTTGTTCGCGATCGATTCTATCGCCCGCATGCGTGAGTGCGTCGTACTGCACAAACCGCCCGTTCGCGTAGAGCGCCACCCACAGTCTCGGCTTTCCGGAACGGGTGTCGAGGGCCGTGTAGTATGCCTCGCGAGCGCCGAACCCGTCAAAGAAGAGCGTGTCATATCCGCCGGACCGCGAGTTGAGATAGACCACGCGCGCCGAAGCGACACCATACTTACCGCCCGGATTTGATAGAGTCGGTGGTTTTAGCGGACTGCGGTTTGCGCTCTGAAACGCGGCCGCGCGATCGGAATCGGCGGGTAGCGGAGACCCGCTGTCAGACGATGCGGTCGGTGGCGCTGGGCTGGCGTGGCTGGTGGCGGATGAGTCCTTCTTTCGGGGCTCGGGACTGCTCTTGTCGGCGCAACCGATCAAGGAGACGAGTATGACGAGGAAGATGGACGTGGAGATGAGTAGCGGCTTCGCGTGGCTCATTGACCTGCGGATCGATCGTGGACGAGGGAGTTCTTGCGGGTGCGAAGATAGCACGACCGCCTCTCACCCTGGGCACATCCGCCTCATTTCGCGAGTCAGCCACCTCTCTGGAAAGAGGTGGCGATGAGCCCCACCCTCCAGTCCCTGCTACCTTCCGAACAGCGAGTAGCTCATGCCGATGAACAGCCCGACGTCGAAGCCCTCCTCCGTGGGAACGGTGTTTCCGACGACGGGCGCGCCGATATAGTACCCGGGGGTGAGTTTGGCGACCTGTCCCCCGATCATCCCGGTTGTGATTACCATCTGCTCACCGTCACCCATCACCAGGCTCCCACCCAACATGAATTGCGCGGCATGAAGTCTGTTGAGCGACATGCCGGCACCAATGGTTGGTCCGAACGTGATTGGCGCGGCCGCGCGGCGGTAAATATGGACGTACGCAGCCGCCGAAGGAGTGAAGCGGTCAATCAGTGCCGATGTGATCTTCCCATCGACGATCCCGAATCCATTCTGGTGGTGGAAGAAATAGCTTCCGGCCATCCCAAGACTTGCGTTGATCTTCCATCCCCCCACCACGGGAACTTCGTAGTTGCGTGACGAGACCAGCCGAACGGCATCTCCGCGTGCCCTCTCGGCGCGTGTGCCGTGATCGTGGATGTCGATCTTCACCTCCACGCGGTCGCCGTCAGCCGGAATCTCAAACTGGTAGCTGAACGACATCGCCTGTATAGCGCTGTAGAGTTCTGCGATCTCTCGGAAGTAACTATTCCATTCGGGGCGCAGGTGATCCAGCACGCTTGTCGCGCGGATAAGCTCTGTAATCGTCTCGGTCCGGTGATCGTTCTGAATCCAGCGCTCTACTGGAAGGAAACCACCGTTCAGGCTGGTATCCGACACGGCGATACCGAGTGCGCTTGGATACTTCTCGACAAGTGCCAGCATCTGCTCGTAACTCGCGTCAAGCTCGATGTAGAACTTCTGCACGTCCTCGAGGGCGGCGCTCATCACCGCATAGCCGCTGGCGGAGTACTTGATGATATCGCTGATGGAGAACCCAGCCGTTCTCCCTTGCGGGGCATCCCCCAGTATCGACTGCAGCACATCGATAACCTGACGCTTTACCGCCACCTCGCTCAGGTTGCGCGACTCGGCGGTTGCCTCCAACAGGCTCCCCAGTGGTGCGGCGCGGCTGATCGTCTGGTCGATGGTGGAGTAGTATTTCGCGAGAGCCCTGTGAAAGGCGTTTTCCTGACCCTGAATTCGAGACATCAATCCCTTCGCGACTGTCGACACATCTGTCCCACGTGACCCGCCGCCGCCCGCCTGCGCTCGGCCGGCCCGGACATTCGCGTCTTCCCGGGCCCGGGCGGCATCGATGCGCGCATCCCATCGATCGCGCGTCGGGGACGGGACAGCGGCGGCACCTGCCTTCCGAGCGTCAGACAGTGCCGCAATCAGGTCCGTCGACCGGGACGGGAGCGAGATCGGTCTCCCCGTCGACAGAGCGTTGACCGAGTAGATGTTCTGGTTCAGGTTGACAACGCGAACGACAACGCGCGAACCCTTCCCGACGCTGTTGTCCACTGTCTGGTAGGTCTTTCCGTCGACGTAGAACCGGAAATAGGAGACGTCACCCGAGAAGAAGTCATACTGCACAAGGAGATCCTGCGCGGTAACGGTCGGGATGGCGGCAAGGAGGACGGCTATACCCGTGAGCAGATGGCGGGGGAGAAGGTTCATCATTGATCGTTGGAAGCACCGCGCCGGAATCGGTTCGCATCGGCCTGAATCGTTTGAAAGCCGAGCGAATACCATCATTCTTCCGTCGTCAATACTCCGGAGAAATACGGATTAATGATTCTGCAACGTGGGAAAGAGTGCGGGCAGCGATTCCCCTGATGGATGCCGACCAGACACCGGTGGTGTGTGGCGAAGCGTCTGTCGGATGCCGGTGAATGAAGAACGTCGGGGCATCGACGTGTCGTCATTCGAAGTGGCACAATATACGGGCTTGGTGTCTCACAAAACAACAACACTCCCAGTCCGTTTGGGCGCCGCTCGATACAGACGCCCCCGCCGATGTCGGCCATCCGAAAGACGGGTGCTCCCCCCAGCCGGTGTGCATCGGAGGGGGGAGCTGTGAAGCATCGGGACTTCGGTCGAACCGGACAGGATCGGCGACACGTAAATCCCGTGCTCCAGCAATCGTATCAGTTCCCCTCGCCGGAAGCGCTCCCTCCGCTCGAGCTCTTTGGAGCGCCACCGCCATCCGTTTCGGTCGAGCCGGTCCCTTGATCCTTCGGGGCCGATGTCGATCGCGCGCGCCGCTCTTCACGCTGGGCGGCCGCTCCCTCGTCAAGCTCGGGCTGATCTTCGACCCCCTCGTCCGGCTCGGATCGCTTCAGCGTTGCTTTCTTTGGGATATAGCATTCACCCTCGGGCATCGACGTCACCTCCCACACGAGCGTCCCGGCGGATTGGCGCAACGTCGCGTGTCCCTCCTTTCCGGAAACTCCACTTCGGAACACGACCGTCGCCACGCCACTCGCCACCGTTCCGTTGATGGACGAGACCTCGTCCTCGTCGACGATGTCGACCTTGTCACCATACTGGGTCCAGGCCTCGTGATGACCGGATACGCGCGAGCCCGATTGGGTTAGCGACAACTCCAGCCCGTCGCGCTCGTTCGACCACGTCCAGAATCCCCCAAATCCTTTGGCGGTTCCGGAAGCCGACTCAACCTGTGGCGTCGTGTCAATTGTTCCGCCAGAGGATGGAGATCTCTCGGCCGTGGTGTCAGATGTTGGTGCTGGCTTCTCCTCCGCGCCGCCGCAACCTGCGAATGCCAGGGCGAGGAGGGCGGCAACGACAACGGAAGGGGGAGTGCGTGTTTGATCGGAGGGCATGGCGTACGCGGATGTTGACGTTGGTAGGTCGGAGGGGCGGTACGGGGCACGTAGGTGAACAATTGGGTTACAGGCTCTCCAGCCACTCAGTCAGAACGTCCCCGACGACCTCCTCACAGCCTTCGTAGAGGTGGTTGGCATCGGGAATAATCGCTGTGGAAATGACCGGAGAATTGAACGCATTCCGAGCGATGATGTCGAGGTTCCCGGATATGCGACCGGGGAGATCTTCCGCGCCGCCATACATCGCGAGGAGTGGGACGCGTACGCGTGAAACCGCGCTCTCACGCCCATTGTGTTCGTACAGGACGTTGCGGTACGTCATTTCAACATCCACAAACGTCTGGGCGCTCATGCTTGCCCCAACAGGCGGCCATGGAAGGAGGTCTCGACCCTTTCCCCGTGACAGCATCTCCTCGGCCTGTTCAAGGGATTCGCGGTCGACAGGTGGATAGTTGAGGCCGGCGGAGCAGATGGCGACCCCAAGGACGCGGGGGTCGTGTCGCTCGATCTGGTAGAACACTCCCTTGCGCGCGCCAAGTCCGTGACCTACAAGCACAACCTCATCGACGCCGAGCCGCGTGGCGGCTCCGATCCACGCAGCAATGTCGTACGGCGACTCATGGAACCGTTCCCACGCGCCCCCACCAACGATCGGGCGTCCCGTTCTATCCGGCAGGATTGATCCGAAATCGTGTCCGCGGAGATTACCAACGACGGAAAGATAGCCCCGCCTGGCCATGACTCTCGACAGGTCAGCATATGGTGGCTGATAGAATGCGCCGTAAAGATCGTGCACCCAGACGATGCCTATCGGTAGGAACTCACCTTCCGGCAATACTCCAATGCCGTCCAGCCGAAGCCCATCCTCGCTCCTTGCGCGGAGGAGATGCTCGGTAAAGCTCATCTGAGCACTCCAAGTGTGATCGAGCGATCGCCCCCCTGAACCGTACAGAAGTAGAGACCCGCCGGACCGTCCCAGCGCCAGTTGAACGTATGCTCCCCTTCAGTCATCATGCCCAGATCGTAGCGAGCGATCAACTCTCCATTCGTTGAATGGAACGATACCGTGACGCCGATAGGCACGGGAAGGGAGTATCGGATTGCGACAGCGTCGTCAACACCGTAGGTCACGGAGGCCCGAAGGGATGTGGGTGCCAGAGCAATATCAACTCCGGACGTTGGAATCGAGAGTGAGCGGGCGACGCCTGCAAGAATTGCCTGCGCGGTGGAGTCATAGTTACCTGCCTCCGCACAGTTCATGTCCTCGTACGTCATCGCGAGCACCGTCTCCTGCCGATTCATCCACCACCAGCTCTCGGGGAAATGGGTCGGTGTTTCGTTGACCCACGTGATGGCATAGTCCCATGGGGCGATTCCGTCTCCCCAGGCGGCGCGGACCGCGTTGACGAAGTTGATCTGATATCGGAAGTAGGTTCTGCTGGTCCCCGTGTAGTCGTGAACGATGAAATGACGTCGACAGGCGCCGGCTGAATGAAGGTTGAGCGCCAGCCGTATCGGCATCTCGGTGTTCATTAATGCGATGAAGCGACGCCTGAGTGATGCCGGTTCGGGTTCCATTGGATCCTTGTCCCAGTTCCGCTCCAGATCGAGACCATGCGCGTTTTCCCGCCCGTAACCAAGTTCAACTCCGTCCGGGTTGTACATGGGAACGATGTGGATGACGAGTCGACGACGAAGCTCCTGGATCTCGGGTCTGTCCGACGTCAGGAGCTTGATAAGGGCCTTGATCAGCCAGGATGTCTGTACTTCGTTCGGATGCGTGCGCGTATGGAGGTAGATCCGCTGGCGGGGCTCAGTTGAGGTAGGGTCTGTGATCGTCAATTCCCAGATTGGCCGCCCGAGTACGCTGGAGCCAATCGTGTCGATCCAGACGTACGGGCTGTGGCGCCAGCGGTCAAGATCTGCCCGAAGACTGTCGAACGTGTATCCCCACCCCGGTTCGGCCGCGACGTCCATCCCACTCTCACCCTGGTCGGGGGACTCGTCGCCAACACGGGCAAGGACTGGTGATGCCAGCAGGAGTGCGAGAATCAGGGCAATGCGCATGGACGCAAAGTAAGAAGATGGATATCGGCAAAGTGTAGTCCCTGGTCGGGAGGTACCGACATCAGGTGGTCATGGGCTCGCAGGTTAACACGCTTCGCAGGGCCATTAGCTGCGCTATTCGGGCGTCATCCCTCTACCTTCACCCAGCCCTGCACCGACTCTATTCGGAGCGGTGGGCCACCACCATTCAGAGGGACGGGCATTACGGTGCCAGATGTATCTGCCAGGAGAGAGCGCGCGTTTGCGATGTCCAGATGTGCTGGCGCTGCAACAATAGACAGTAAGGCGGCAAGCGACTCAGAAATATGGAGATGGATGTTCCCCGACATAGTGGAAACGGTTGATGCTGAGTCGAGTCTAAGAATCTCGACGGCTATTCCACCCCCTCGGCTTGAAAGGTCTACGGAGCCGAGATGCCCACGGACTTCAATACCCCCTTCGCAACGTGCCGCGACTCGCCCTTCGACGATCGACGTGCGGATGCGGCCATTCCCTCCCTCGATCGATCCCGACCCGTTGTACTGCTCCAGTGCGACGTTCCCTCTCGGGGCGCGGACTCGGAATGACCCCGAACCCCCAACGATTGCGACGTCCCCGTCGGAGACGTTCAGTTTCTTCTCGCCATCCAACCCGGCCACGAGTACGCTCCCACGTCCAGAGGCAACGGCGACGATAACCTTGCGCGGGAGAGTCACGATCATGCGTCCCCCGCCCGGTTCCTGCGAACTCCAGTCTGCTGTTGGCAATGCGCGGAGATAGAGCGTCGTAGAGTCGATAATCGTCCCCTCGACGACGAACAGATCGTCGTCAGCGGCCTGGCCCGTCAGGAAGGTCTCGACGGACACCGTGCGCGCCGCGTCGGAAGCACTAATGCGAATATCGATGTTGGCCGCCTCGACGCGGATTGTCGTCATCGAGGTGACTTCAAACCCGTACGTCCGTGAAGCGCGATCGGGAGCGGGTTCGGGCCGGACGAATGACCAGGCGTCGTCGACCAGATCGGGTGCAACCAGGAACCATGTGCCCGCGAGTGCGGCGACCACAAGTAGAACGACAACGAACCGCCTCTTCATTCGGTGGTCTCTCCGCGATTGAAGTCAAGCCTACGAGTAGCCCCGGAGCAACGCAATTCGACCACGCCCGACCCTTCTGTGCTTTGCAAGTGTGGTCCGTCGAACAGTCTCCGTCTCTTCCGTTGTTGTACGGGCTCGTTCCCCCGCACCACGACCCCGCCGCTGTTGTCGACCACGACGGTCACAGATCCCTCGACTCCCTGGAAGCCCCA
Source organism: uncultured Alphaproteobacteria bacterium (assembly GCA_964462535.1). Lineage (GTDB taxonomy): Bacteria > Bacteroidota > Ignavibacteria > OLB7 > OLB7 > CAYWXV01. The sequence continues at coordinate 26,582 of CAYWXV010000023.1, read as the reverse complement.
TGACGTCCTCGACATCTCGTCGCCCTCCCGTTCGCTCGACCGGCGAGCGACGTAGTCGTTCAGCGAGATAGTATCGACCGATACGACTTCGACCAGATAGATGACAGATGCACCATGGAGTCTAAGCCGAACACCCTCTTTTTGATCGATCCACTCCTTACGATCGCTGCTGAATGTGCGGAGTCCTGCCAGCGTACGACCCATGCGGACTATCGTCCAGTCGTTGGGGAGTCTGACGATGGTGTCGGCGGTGCCAGGAATGAACACGTCGACATGACGCCAACGGACGGTTTCGGGGAGTTCATACCTCGCGACGAGGACGTTCCTGTACTGACCAATCCGTTCATGCGTGGACCCACCGATCCACTTCTCCGGGCTCCCGTAACTCGCCTTGGTCGAGAGAATCCCCGCCTCCATGAGCTCCGGCTCTTCGGGGAAGAAGGTCGCCAGTTCGTCGGCCGTGGCATCGGGGTGGAGACCGAAGAGTGTGTTCCTGCTCCGTTCCGTCGCAAATGTCACGTCCCACGAATGCTGCTGGATAGGCTGCTGGATATCTCCCTGTATCGAGCCGATGGCATAGTCTGCCGTCATGAACGTGTAGCGGTCAACGACCGCATAGACTGAGTCGGCGTTTCTCATGCGGCCGCGCGACCGCTTCATTTCCCGGTTGACGTACGGCACCGAACGATCGACCGCCATGCAACGGATGATTGGTGGAGCGCTCCAGCTGCTCATGGCCGCGTATGCCAGATCGGGGCCAGCCACCCTGATCGTGTCTTCGAAATAGAACCCCGCATACGCGTTCGCGTCCGCCAGACGGGGCTCCAGAACGACTCCATCCCCATCGCGCGAGTGTGCCCCAACATAGTTGCCGTCCAGGTAGTCGGTTGCCATGTCGGCAAGGAGGAGCTCGAGCATCATTCGCGAACGCGTTCGAACAACGTCGTCGGCTGCGAAGTCCGCGAGCGTCAGCAAGGGTGTGATGTAGAAGTACTGATAACGCGAGGCGTCCCATTCCGTCATTCCGTGGCGAGACACGTCGTCGATCCAATGAAGAAGGAAATCGCGCGCCTCGCGCAAATTCTCGGGTGAGCTCCTCCCATTGAACCACTCCCGGGCAGTCATGTCGGGCCATTCCTGTGCAAAGAGGTAGAGAAACGTGTAGTGCATCAGGAAGTGGTTCTCCGTATCGCCGCGGTACGGGGCATATCGCCGAAGGGCCGCGCGGAAGTGCAGCCGCGTGGATGAGTCGAGCAGGTGCCGGCAGTAGTAGTAGAACCCGACGGCGGGGAAGCTCCAGAACATGTCTCCCGACGGCGCATCGAGAAGCGTATCGAGTTGGCGTCGGGAGAACTCTACATCAGTGTTTGATAGCAGGCGGGCAGCGACGAACTGAAACGCGCGCGTGCGATTGGTAGCAACTCTTCGCAATGCCTCCTCCCGGGTCTTCTGGGAGGGAATCGACGCGGGTTGCTGTGCCAGCGCGCTCCCCGTCGTCCCCGCAAAAAGAAGGGCCAGGAGAAGCAGGCGAAGATTTGTCACCATGGTTTCACCACTAGCCTCCAGATCTGACAACCATCCAGACCGGCCTGTTGCCATTGCGTTCCGTCGAAGCGATAGAGACCATCCCCCCACGTTCCGGCCAGCAACGACCCGGTGGATGTTCTTGCCAGCGCGTGGACAATCTGTGTCGACAGTCCCGTGCTGATGTCTCTCCATACCGGGTCGGGAGCCAACGGCGACACTAGCACCCCTCCATCGCCCGCAACGATGAGACGCTGTGGTTGCGATGCGGTGTCGACCACGATGTCATAGGTGTTCGTCAACGGCGAGGGGGGAAGGAGAAGGTCGCGGAGGAAGAAGGGGTGGGCGGCTATAGCGGGGCCATACGGCGTGGGACTCCAGGCCCGCGGAGATGGTATCCGTTGGATGACATTGGGATTCCCGTTCAACGGGAGGTTTACCACCGCACTATCGGTCAACAGAAGAAGTCGCGTTCCATCGCGTGCAAAGCGATAGGAGTAAATCGCACCCCGGCGGGCCGGAAGCCGACGGGACTCCAACGGGACGAAACGCCAATGCTCTCCGCGATCGTCGGACCGCCACAATCCCCAGGCGGTTGCGCCCCAGACAGTCGCACGGCGTCTCGGGTCTATCCGCACGTCGAGCACCTCCGTAACTCGCCAGTCAGTCACGATCCTCCAGGTCACGCCCGCGTCGGTGGAGCGATGGATCCCGTTCCCCGCGGCGACATAGAGAACGCGTCCCTTCTGCGAATCATCGGCATCCATGCTGAACGATTTCAGATTGGGGACGCCGAGATGCTCCCATGTCCTGCCGTCGTCCGTGCTTCGAAAGAGGCCGCTCGACAGTGTGGATGATCCGACAAGGAGTTTCTGGTTACCGAAGACAACGGCATAGACCGTCTCGCCACGCAGTGGCGTGAGCATCGAACCCAGCAATCCGATCGCTACGAGGAGCCCTCTTCCGAATGACCGTCGCATCGGAGAAGATACCTCAGATCGTCGAAATCGATTCCTTTTCACCCTTTAACCACGCTCCCCCGTTCCCATAACCGCTCCCCCGTTTCTTGTTGCGTGTCGATTCGATGACAGTCGGACGACAGAGTACGACAACAACAGCGAACCAATAGAGACGGTTCAAACAACAACACATCAGGAATCAGGAGAACATCATGAAACGGAACAGCATCCTTCTCGCAGCCCTTCTTCTTCTCACGGGCGTCATGACAGCGCTGGCCGCGCCAACAAAGATCACGGGATACGCCATGTGCGATGGGGCGGTGTCGGTACGACAGGGTGGAAGCGATTCGGGATCGGTCTTCGGCGACTGGTACGAGAATATCAGCTCGGTCAGCGTGTCGGGATCCGGCGTGTCAGTGCGGATCGGTCAAAAGCGAAATGGACTCCAGAACAGCATGGGCGGAAACGGGATGATTGGCAGTATCGACCTGACCTTCACCGCCTCTGCCGGAGCAGCAACGGGAAACAGGACGGTTACGCTTCGTTGGAGCGATGGTGGAACGCAGACCTTCACTCTGCGGGTTCTGGGAGTTGCTCGGATCACAAGTGTCGACGTCCCTGCGTTACAGCTTGGATTCACACGCGTCACCATAACGTTGCGAGGCGAGAATCTTGCCAACCCAACCACGGTTGCAACGCAGTACAACGGAAACGACTTTGAGCCGATCGTAACCGCCGGGGGGGCCTCGGTCCCGAGTATCAGCGAACGCATCGTCTCCTCGTCCAACACGTCGGTTGCGGTAGAGCTTCTCTTTGCGGCTCCGATGGAGCAAGCGCCGATCATCGTTCGCCTCAACGGTCCGTTCTGCAGTGGATACGTCCCCTCGGCGACCCAGCGCGTAGTGCTGAAGTCGGCTCAACCGAGCAATCCGTTCATCACTCGCATCACCATGCCGACGCAGCCGAGCGGTGTGCAGATCGGAAGCGTGGCAACGTTCGAGATCACGCTCAACAAGCCGGCACCACGCGGACTTCAGCTTGCAACGGGCGGCGCGACGTCCGGCACGGGTGGTGGGTCGTCCAGCATCCCGCAGATTCGTCCGAACATCGATCCGAGTCGGCTCCGGGATCTGAGCAGAATCTCTCAGGGTGGGACAACGATCTTCTGGCGCCTTGCTTCTCCGGAGATTGCGTCGGCGGTTCCGGGTGACGTGAGCTACAGCAGCGGTGCGGTTCTCAACCAGATGGTGGTTCCAGGTGGCGAGCAGCTCAAGCGCTTCAATCTGAAGATCGAACGGATGCCGACGGGGGCGAACAACAGAAACGCGAGCGTTGTTCTTCAGACCTGGATCGGCAACACGAACAAGTTCACGGCTCCCGAGTACTTCGAATTCCGCTTCACGGTAATCGACCCTAACCGGTAGCCGACGTGAACACACAAGACTGACGACGAATACAACGACCGGCCCGCATGGACTCTTACATGCGGGCCGGTCCTATTCTCGGGAACAAATCTCGGGTCCCGCTCTCTAAACTGTCCCGGCTGTTCCGTGTATATTGAACATCGGTCTACTCACAAGACGGAAATCAGGGAATTGGGCCCGTGAGGTTCACATGAGACGCCGCATTCGACCGTTAATAATCATCGCGACGGTAACCCTGGTGATTCTCCCGTGTTCGGTCCCCGTGTCGGGGGGTACGGACGGACTGGCAATCGCCGACGCCTATTCGAACCCCTCTTCCGACGTAACAACGTTCACGTTGACCGTGCCGTCGGTAGGCGTAATCGCGATTGCTGTGTACGGCGTCGTGGGCGAGCATGTTCGCACACTGTATGACGGGTATCATGAAGCCGGTGTCTATCCCGTCCGGTGCGAGGGGAATGACATGAACGGCGTCCCGGCGGTACAGGGGGTGAACATCTGTGCTTTGCAAGCAGATCAATTCCCTGCCAGCATCACAAACGTTGTAGATCGTTCGCGGTAGCGACCGCGGCAACAATCCCCTTCCCCAGAATGTTAGACTCGAACGTTATGCGCAATGTCAATGGAAAGAACTTCATCATGAACATCCGAGCGATATCAATGACGGCCGCGGTGGCAATGGTGTTCGTTGCACTACTCCTTCCAACGCCGGCGATGGCGGTCGAGGGGGGTAGCGCGCGACATGCGGTCTGGCCGAACCCATTTACGGAAGGGACGACCTTTCAGCTCACGATGCCGTCAGCGGGGACAATCAAGATTGCCGTCTACGATATCACGGGGAAGCTTATGCAGACGTTGTACGACGGATTCCACGAGGCGGGGAACTACGATATCTACTGGAATGGGAAGGACCTCGATGGGAATCCTGTCCCACCGGGGGTTTACGTTTGTACACTCTTCTCTGACAACACGGTTGTGAAGAGTGTGAAAGTGGTTAAGATCAACAAGTAGTGGTGCGCCTATGACCGGTGCGCGCACGTTGCGTGCACTGGCATGGCGAGGACGGAGGGCCGGAATCTACGAGAGTTGTCCGTCAGTATAGGCCGAATCGGTTTCTTCGGCAGTCGGAGGGGGATAGATGGAGAGAAGGCGGGTTGTTTCGTCCAGAACCTCATCGACCGTGATTGCCTGCATACACGTGTCGTGGGGTCTGATACAGGTGATCATACTGCATGCGCTGCACGGGAAATGCCGCGAGATGCCGGCCGCGTTGGGTCCAACAGGGTGGAAGATCTGATACGAACCCGGACCGAAGAGCCCGATCGTGGGGACGCCGACGGCTGCCGCCAGATGCATTGCACCACCATCCGAACCAAGGTAGTATCCAGCGTGCTCCAGGAGAGCGGTCGTGATGCGAAGATTCAATGTGCCAGAGATATCGATCGGATCGAGATCCGGGATCATTGCCGCCAGTTCACGGGCGCGATCCACCTCCTCGGACGATCCAATGAGAACGATCTGCATCCCGTAAGCGCTGGCGACGTGGCGGGCAATCGCCGCAAATCGATCGAGGTCCCATTCCTTTAGGGGGACCGACGTCCCGGCATGAATCGCTGCGAATCCCTCCGCGATTCCCTCAGTCATCATCACATCTGTCGCCCGCGCCCGCTCCTCGTCTGTTGTGAAGTAGTCGAGCTTGTCAACGCCATCGGGTTCGATCCCAAGCGGTTGGAGCGTTTTCCACAGCCGCTCGACCTCGTGATTCCGTTCTGTCCTCTTCAATCGACGCTGGATCCACTCGCGGACATGGACCCAGCCCGGGTTAAGTCTTCTGGTAGCGGGAGCAAAGGGATGGAATAGCGTGCTCCAGTCGTCGCGGAGACTGATGATCAGGTCGGGATTGAAATCTCCCACAATGCGCCGCAGGTCGCGAGTGTCGTGCGCGAAATAAGGATAACGGGCGAACATGGCGCTATTGTAGATCACCAGTTCGTCAAAATTGGGATTGTGTGCAAGGACGGTACTGCTCCATTCTCCGATAACCAGCCGGATCTTGGCGTCTGGATAGTGACGTCGAATCGCGCGAAGGGCGGGCGTGGCAAGCAGTACGTCGCCTAGGTGATCGGGCTTGTAGATCAGAATCCGCTGCGGATTCCGTACTGGCTGCCAGGAGTGGAGCAGGCCGACGGCCGAGGAGACGGCATGTAGCAGATGTTCAGCCATAGCGAAGAGGAAAGATACACCACCGTCCCCAACCCGACACTAACAAATCTCCCGCCCGCCCCCGACCGACCGTGTCAGAGCCTCCCTCCCTGCCCTCGGTCGGCACGCCCCCCGACCCGACACGTCAAACCCGTCGAAACGGGATCGTCCGCCCACCTCACGCCGCGAGTGGCGAGCCCAACATGCACGTTCGATCGCATGCGCCGGGTGAGGGCTTTTGCCGGCGGCGTGATGGGAGTGACAATTTCACACGGACACACCGTTGTACCGGCCACGTGGTGGAGCGCTTCCGATCGTCGTGGAGGTGTGTACGCCGCCCCACGTCTTGCATCACAATCCACGTCGTCGTGAATCGTTCAAACCGACCGAATCGGATCGAGATAAAACAAACGGTAAGGGGTGCACCCCAATACAAGGAGTTTCCTAGTTTTGCGCACCCCTGCAATTGTCCCGTCACACAATAATCCGGAGTTCGAAATGGCGAAACGATCCGCCACGAACCTCGTCGCCGAACTTGTTACAGAAATGGCAGGTAAGCTTGATGCCATTATGACAAGTCGAGACGTTTCCTCCCGACATTCCACCGCCGGTTTCTCCACCACATCAGACGACAATTCCGTGTACGTTCTCTACGCTGCAAACGGCGCGGCTATGGGAATTGGAGCGGTCCACTCATCGATGTCGGCTGCTGATCGAAAAGCTTTCTCGTCGGCCGTCAGTTCTCTCACGGCAAGTGGAGTGATTTCGTCGTACCGTCGCTTGGTTCTTGGCACTGATGATCTGACCACTCAAGCACACAAGTGGATCGCTGATTTCTTTGGGAGCTCGCTCCCGCTAGGAAATGTGACTGCATTGAAATCTCTCGCACCAGCTTCTGGTGCGCCAGCGGGGCGCAAACGGGGTCGGCCTCGCAAGTCAGCGAGTGGCAAACGTGGTCCCGGGCGCCCGCGCAAGAATCCCGAGGCGGGTGCCGAACCAGCCAAACGAGGACCCGGTCGTCCGCGCAAGAGTGCGGCTTCGCCGGCGAAGAGGGGTCCGGGACGCCCGAGAAAAAGTGCTGACGTAGGGGCGCCCGCTCCCGTCAAGCGTGGACCGGGTCGTCCGAGGAAAAATCCGGTCGCTGATGGTGCCGCTCCCGTTAAGCGTGGGCCTGGTCGTCCGCGGAAGAACCCGGTTGCGTCCGGTGCTCCCGCGGCGAAGCGTGGACCCGGTCGTCCGCGTAAGAATCCGATAGCGGCCGGTGCCGCACCTGCAAAACGTGGACCGGGTCGTCCCCGGAAAAATGCAGCCGCACCAGTAAAGCGTGGACCGGGTCGTCCGCGTAAGAATCCGATCGCGGGCAGTGCTTCACCTGTGAAGCGTGGACCAGGTCGTCCACGGAAAAATGCGGTGGCACCTGTGAAGCGTGGGCCGGGACGTCCTCGGAAAAACCCGATCGCTGTTGGCGCCGCGCCGGTGAAGCGTGGGCCGGGACGTCCGCGGAAAAATGCGGTAGCACCTGTGAAGCGTGGGCCAGGACGTCCGCGGAAAAATCCGATCGGTGTGGGCACCGTGCCGGTGAAGCGTGGGCCGGGTCGTCCACGGAAGACCGAGGCGGCACCTGTGAAGCGTGGACCAGGTCGTCCGCGCAAGAATGCAGCGGCGGTCCCCGTCAAGCGTGGCCCCGGGCGTCCACGTAAGAACGTTGCGGGGATCCCTGCGAAGCGTGGCCCAGGTCGTCCAAGGAAGAACCCGGTCGGGATGGCCGCGCAGCCGGTGAAGCGTGGACCTGGGCGTCCGCGTAAGAACGTATAGTATCCGGGCCACTTGTCCGAGCGACGATGTGAAGGCCGATCGGCGAGAGGCGCTGATCGGCCTTCGTATTCCCCAGGGGATCCCGGCGCCGTCAACGTTCCGAAGAGATTCACTATCCTGCGTCATGCCGATCATCTCCCTCGACAGTCTTGATACCGGAATTGGTCACGGGAAATTCGACCCGGTCTACTTCCTGTTCGGAGACGAAGAATTTCTGATCGACGAAGCCGTCCAGCGCATCATGGCCGCGGCAGTCGACGAGAGTACGCGGAGTTTCAACCTCGATATTCTCTACGGCGCCGAGGCCACGACGATCGACATTTATGAGCGGGCGTCGGCCTATCCGTTGATGGCCGATCGTCGTGTTGTCATCGTTCGGGAAATCGATCGCACGTTCGCAGTGCGGGGCAAGCCCGAGAATACCTCTCCATTCGTTCGCTACCTCCATTCCCCCCTTCCAACAACGGTTCTGGTGATGACCGCGGCTACGTCGGAATTCATGGCAAAGGGGAAGGCCAAGTCGCCATTCGATCTCCTGGTGGATCATACCACCGCCGTTCACTTCAAGAAGATTTACGACCGTGAAATTCCTTCGTGGCTCTCCTCCCGCGTACGATCGCGCGGTCGGGAAATAACTCCGGAGGCTGTGGAGCTTTTCATTGGCTTCGTTGGTGGCACGCTCCGAGTATTGAATAACGAAATCGAGAAGCTGTTCACATATGTCGAGGATCGGAAGAAGATAACGGCCGATGATGTGCGGGCTGTAGTGGGTGCTTCGCGCGTGTACAACGTGTTCGAGCTGCAGAAAGCTATAGGCACTCGAAACCAGGAACTGTCGATCGAGATCGCTGACCGAATGCTGGAGAGCGGCGAATCGGAACAATTGATTCTGACCATGCTCGTGCGCTACTTCACCATTCTCTGGAGGCTTACGGCACTCCGGGCGCAGACGAAAGACAACAATGAACTGGCGAGAGGGGTGGGCATATCCCCATTCTTCATCAACGAATACCTCTCCGCTCTCAGCCGCTACCCGCTGCCGAGAATTCGGAATGCGTTCGAGTTGCTGCTGGACACCGACGTCAAATTGAAGACCACTCGACTTGACTCGAGACTCGCGGTCGAGCTAATGGTATTGGGAATCGTCGATGGAGGCGGGTAGCTCACCGGACCTGCCACGTGACCTGTTGCGCGCAACGCGAGCCATGGCTACCTCCGCGCACCCTGGTGAATACCGCACACAGAATCCGACTTGCGTTTCGACAGTTGGGTGCTGAAATCACGACAGATGACGCCCAGTTCGTCTGCGCTACTCTCGGTTGGCGCATCCGCGCATCCGATCAATACCCACACTATTCAATGGTCATGTCCATTCCGATCCCGCCGACGGAGACATTTGAAGACTTCATTGCAATCGTTCGAATACTGCGACGAGAGTGTCCGTGGGATAGAGCGCAGACTCATGCATCCATAGCCCCGCACCTCATCGAGGAGGCGTACGAGGTGAAGGAATCGATCGAAGATGGCAACGACGAGGAATTAAAGAAGGAGCTGGGTGATATCCTTCTCCATGCGGTCATGCATTCAGTCATGGCGCAGGAGCGCGATGCATTCACGTTTGAGGATGTGGTCCGCACCGTGTCGCGCAAACTGGTCGATCGACATCCCCACGTGTTTGGTGATAAGAACGTTCAGAATGCAGACGAGGTCTCCGTCAACTGGGAGCAGCAGAAGATGAAAGAGGGAAGGCGTTCTCTGTTTGAGGGTATGCCCAAGGGAATGCCTGCGCTGCAGAGAGCCGACCGCGTCCAGGACAAGGCATCGAAGGTAGGGTTCGACTGGGAGGAGCCGAGGGACGTCTGGAACAAGGTCGAGGAGGAGCTCGGTGAATTCAAGGAGGCAGTTTCGTCCGGCGAGCGGGAGAAGATAGTTGACGAACTGGGGGATCTTCTCTTCTCACTCGTCAACTATGCCAGGTTCCTCTCAGTTGCCCCGGAGGAGGCGTTGCATGGAACGACAAACAAGTTCATTCGGCGGTTTCAACACATCGAGGCACGACTGATTGAGCAGGGGAAGACCTTCTCCGATGTCGATCTTGAGGAGATGGACCGATACTGGAACGAGGCCAAGTAGGATCCCACATCTAGTTACAGCGGGTCGCGGGGGGCTTCGTATTTTCATCACCCGATTCCCCGAGCGAGTACTCCAGCCGATTTCTCCGCATGACATCACTACGCCCGAAAGCAAAGCTCGCACTCGAAAATGGCGTCGTCTTCACGGGGCGCGCCTTCGGCGCCTTGGACCAGACGGCGAAAGGTGAGGTGGTCTTCAACACGTCCATCACCGGATATCAGGAGATTCTGACCGACCCGAGCTACTACGGTCAGATCATCACCATGACCTACCCCCATATCGGTAACGTTGGTGCGAACCACTTCGACGAGGAATCGTCGGCGGTGCAGGCGGCCGGTCTTGTTGTGCGCGAGGCCGCGCGCATGCGATCGAACTGGAGGTCGGAAGAGAATCTGGACACGTATCTCGAGAGAAACAACCTACTAGGGATCGAGGGGATTGACACGCGAATGCTCGTGAGATTGATCCGTGATCAGGGAGCAATGCGGGGCGTGATTTCTGCTACAGAGCTGGATGACGCCAGGCTTGTCGCTATGGCGCGGCAGATACCCAGCATGAGCGGATTGGATCTTACGGACTTCGTCACGTGCCACGATCAGCATGGGTGGGATTCAATCGATGAGAGTGGATATCGGCTTGACACGGTCGCCGGGTTCGAACAGAAGGGAGAGTTCCATGTAGTCGTGATGGACTATGGCGTCAAGCGGAACATACTGGAGCGGTTGATCCGATTTGGTTGCCGCCTGACGGTTGTCCCGGGTGGGACGTCCGCCGAGGAGATAATGCGCCTGGAACCCGACGGGATTTTCGTGTCGAATGGCCCGGGCGATCCCGACGCCGTTAGACAAGCGATTGACACCGTTCGATCGCTGATAGGTCAACGGCCGATGTTTGGTATCTGTCTTGGTCATCAGCTTCTCGCTCTTGCCCTGGGTGCCCGTACCTACAAGATGAAGTTCGGGCATCGTGGCGCAAACCACCCGGTCAAGAATCTCATTACCGGGACCAACGAGATAACCTCGCAGAATCACGGCTTCGCCGTCGATCCCGAATCGCTCACGGACCTGCCGATCGATGTGACGCACATCAATCTGAACGATCAGACAATTGAGGGCTTCCGGCACCGTGAGCTACCGCTGTTCTGCGTTCAGTATCATCCAGAGGCGAGTCCCGGTCCCCACGATGCCGATTACCTTTTCGCGCAGTTCGTGCAGATGATGGAGAACGAGAAGGTTGCCGGATAACGAAGCGACAGCTGTATCCGCCGGCCGCCTACGTTTCCTTTCTATTGATCAATAGCGATCGCACGTCGATTCGCACCATTCCTTTCGCAACGGAAACACAGATCATCGCTATATGTCCACCGTCGTTTTGTCTGCAGTGCGTACTCCAGTCGGTTCATTTGGAGGCGTGTTGGGTTCATTGAGCGCGCCAGAACTAGGCGCCATTGCGATTCGTGCCGCGCTTGACCGTGCTGGTGTTGCCCCTGAACTGGTGTCCGAGGTTTTTATGGGGAACGTCCTGACGGCCGGAGTCGGTCAGGCTCCTGCGCGGCAGGCGTCGCTCGGCGCCGGAATTCCCGACTCCGTCCCAACCACGACGGTCGGAAAGGTGTGCGGTTCGGGGATGAAATCGGTGATGCTCGGCGATCAGGCGATTCGTTGCGGTGACGCTTCCGTCGTTGTTGCCGGGGGACAGGAGTCCATGTCGAACGCACCATACCTGCTCCCCAAAGCCCGTTTTGGCTATCGGCTTGGCGATGGGCAGATGATCGATTCGATGAACCACGACGGGCTTGTTGACGCCTACGACCACGTGGCAATGGGGGTCGCAGCCGATCGTTGTGCCGTCGACTGCAACGTCCCTCGTGAGGCTCAGGACGAGTTCGCAATAGAAAGCTATCGGCGAGCTCAGACCTCAATCGCGGAGGGACGCTTCGCTCCGGAAATCGTCCCAGTAGTTTTGAAGGACCGGAAGGGGAATGAGACGGTCGTTGACACGGACGAGGAACCGTCCAAGACGAACTTTGACAAGATCCCCACGCTCCGTCCTGTCTTCACGAAGGACGGAACGGTCACTGCTGCAAACGCTTCGAAGATCAATGATGGTGCCGCGGCGCTCGTCCTTGCCGATGAGTCGTACGCTCAGGCCAACGGGATGAAGCCGATAGCGCGGATCGTTGCTCAATCGTCGCACGCTCAGGCCCCCATGGAGTTCACGACCGCGCCCGTCGAGGCTGTTCGACGTGTTCTTCAGAAGGCAAATCTCTCGATCGACGATATCGATCTATTTGAGGTCAACGAAGCCTTTGCAGTCGTGGCGCTGGCCGCCCGCAACGCACTTGGCATACCTCAGGAGAAGCTTAACGTCAATGGCGGGGCAGTTGCGATCGGACATCCCATTGGCGCATCAGGGGCCCGTATACTGACGACCCTCCTCCACGCGCTGAAGGCCCGTGGACTGAAGCGCGGACTAGCGGCGATCTGTATCGGCGGCGGCGAAGCAACGGCCCTGGTTGTCGAAGTGATGTAATAACTACTCGATTCGGTTCCCTCCTGCATACAACACGACTCCCATGTCTATATCCAACATCATGGTCATCGGCGCTGGAACGATGGGCAACGGCATAGCTCACGTCTTTGCGCAGAACGGATATCAGGTTACGCTCGTCGACGTTGACAACGCCCGCATCGATGCCGGGCTCGCGACGATTACTGCTAATCTCGATCGACAGATCAAGAAGGGGAGTCTCACGGAAGATGAGAAGGCTGCAACGCTCTCCCGGATCTCCCGAGCTACCGATATCCGCACTTCGGCCGGTGCCTGTCAACTGATCATTGAGGCGGCGACGGAAAACGTGTCGGTGAAGAATGAGCTCTTTAGAGCGATGGACTCTGCTGCTTCAGAGGGGACGATCCTTGCGACGAACACCAGCTCAATCTCAATCACACAAATGGCCGCCGAGACGAAGCGTGCCGAGAGTGTGATCGGGATGCACTTCTTCAATCCTGTCCCGGTGATGAAGTTGGTGGAGATCATCCGTGGTTATTCGACCAGCGACGAGACCTACGATGCCATCCGCGATCTGAGCGAGAAGATCGGGAAGACGCCCGTCGAGGTACACGACTTTCCCGGCTTCGTCTCCAATCGCGTCTTGATGCCGATGATCAACGAAGCGATCTACTGTGTCATGGAAGGAGTTGCGTCGGTAGAGGACATCGACACGGTGATGAAACTGGGAATGGCCCATCCCATGGGGCCTCTTACGCTTGCGGACTTCATCGGGCTAGACGTCTGTCTGGCGATTATGGAAGTACTTCATCGGGGCCTGGGGGATGACAAGTATCGTCCATGTCCGTTGCTCCGCAAAATGGTTGCAGGCGGTCATCTTGGTCGCAAGACTCGGCGTGGATTCTATAACTACTAGACAGCCGAATGCTCATATGGGCCGATGGGCGTAGTGACTGTGTATGCGATCCGTGAACGGCGCGCAGACCCGCCTTGACGACGTGAAAAGGATGTACCCTTGCGAGGGCTTGCCCTCAACAAGAAGGGCCGCGACAGATGTGTCGCGGCCCTTCTTGTTTCTCATCACCCAACTGTAATCAATTGCCGAGGCGCAGGCGCAAGACACATGAATAGCTCTCAGATCTTGAGGCCGTTCACGGCGCGCAACGCAGAGATCGCGCGCACATCAACGTACTCCTAAGCTGCGATCGGCCTTGTTCTGGACTTCAGCAGGGCGATGATTTCGTCGCGACTCCTGTTTCGATCGTCGATTGGGACGTAGAAGTGGGCCAGCCAGTCATATCGCTTCAACATCAGAAAGAGCCAGACGAGGAAGAAATCGATCTTGCGGAAAATGATCGCATCTGCCTCGGCGTAGTCGCGAAGATTTTCCAACAATTCGTCCGGATGCTCCGACCAGTGTCGAGTCGCTTTCCAATGATGGCTGATGTGGTATCCATCGTTGAAGCAACGGCGGTTGTAAGATCCGTTGATGCACGTGATGCTGTTGACGTAGCAGTTCTCGGGGCGCTCAGGATCGATGAATGCGTGTTGCCCCCAATTGCCAGCCATCATCGCGCAGCGCGTGAAGATGAGCGTTGCAAGGAACACCACCAGCGTCGCCTGCCAGTTCACCACGCAGAGAAGGGCGAACACGCTCCAGTAACTGAGCATAGAGATCAAGTACGTTTTCCGCATGCCGTCACGACTGTGGGACTTCAAGTATCGAGAGAGATCGTACTCTCCGGCGACGAGGAACCTCCCCAGATAGCGTACAAAGAAGTCGTAAAGACTATCCCGCTTCAGTCGCATTGTGGTGCTAAGGTCGGCGTCCAGATTGTTCTCCGGATGGTGCATGCCGATATGGTGAGCGTAGTAGCTCTGAGGTGTGTGTCCGAACAGTGTACCGAGTCCCGTGATGAACGGGAACTCCAGCCAGGCAACCTCCCTCCTGAAATAGCGGCGATGCGAGACGTTGTGGAGCGTGAGCGTGTAGGGGCCCAGTTGAATGATGTAGAAGAGGAGGAAGAGCGCGACGGTCCAGATGCTGAAGTAGAGGTACACAAGTACCGCAAGTGGAAATCCAATGAGCGCCAGGAACAACTGGGTGCGGGCGAGCGAAAGGTCTCGAGGATCGTATATCAGGCGGACAAGGAAGCGATCGATTGCAGACGTTGGTGTTCTGGCCGACGATGGGTCGGTGATGACGAGTTTACTCACGGAGCCTCTGAAGTGCGTTGTATTGTCGTAACGGGCAAGGTAAGGATTCCCCGGCCTCTGAACGCCCCATTTCCGGTTCAGAGGACCTGCCCGATCATCTTCGCCTGTAATCGTTCGTGACTGGCATGGAATCGGCACATTTAAACTTGACTTTTTTGTAAAGATAAGCGCAAATTTGGGCTGCGTGATTCGTCACGACACTGAATCCCAGCCTTCAACGCCCACACGCGGAGCCGCAACCTACGATGAGTACAGACCTGTCGACCATACAGAAGGCCACCGAGAGCGAGTACCAGTATGGATTCACTTCGGACATAGAGACGGAGACCATACCTCCTGGCTTGAACGAGGACGTCATCCGGATGATCTCCGCCAGAAAGGAGGAGCCGGAGTGGCTTTTGGAATGGCGATTGAAGGCCTATCGAGGATGGTTGAAAATGGAGGAGCCAGATTGGCACAACGTCCATTATCCCCCAATCGACTACCAGGCGATCTCCTACTTCGCCGCTCCCAGGAAGCGACCAAAGAGTCTCGACGAAGTCGATCCCGAGCTCCTCGAGATGTATGAGAAGCTTGGTATCCCGCTGAACGAGCGTGAGGCCCTTGCAGGCGTTGCCGTCGATGCGGTTCTGGACAGCGTCTCTGTTGCTACCACCTTCAAAGAGAAGCTGGGAGAGCTCGGCATCATCTTCTGCAGCTTTTCGGAGGCGGTGCGTGAGCATCCTGACCTCGTCCGCCACTACCTGGGAACCGTCGTTCCGGCCGCCGACAATTACTTCGCCGCCCTCAATTCGGCCGTCTTCACGGACGGGTCGTTCGTCTTCATCCCAAAGGGCGTTCGATGCCCGATGGAGCTGTCGACGTACTTCCGTATCAACACAAGCAACACGGGCCAGTTCGAACGGACGCTCATTATTGCCGAGGAGGGGGCCTACGTCAGCTATCTGGAGGGGTGTACAGCGCCGATGCGCGACGAGAATCAGCTCCATGCTGCCGTTGTGGAACTGATTGCACACGACAATGCGTCGATTAAGTACTCTACCGTGCAGAACTGGTATCCCGGCGACAAGGAGGGAAAAGGGGGCATCTACAACTTCGTAACCAAGCGGGGTCTTTGCGGCGGCGTCAATTCGAAGATCAGCTGGACGCAGGTAGAAACCGGTTCGTCGATCACGTGGAAGTACCCCAGCTGCATTTTGAAAGGGGATAATTCGATCGGAGAGTTCTACTCCGTGGCGGTGACGAAGAACCGTCAGCAGGCAGATACCGGAACGAAGATGATCCACATCGGTAAGAACACACGGAGCACGATTGTTTCGAAAGGAATTTCCGCCGGCTTCGGGCAGAATACCTATCGAGGTCAGGTGAAAATCCAGAAGGGGGCCGACAACGCCCGCAATTATTCACAGTGCGATTCGATGCTGATCGGTGACCGTTGCGGCGCCCACACATTCCCCTATCTGGAGGTCCGGAACCCCACGGCGATCATAGAACACGAAGCCTCCACATCCAAGATCGGCGAGGATCAGATCTTCTACTGCCGACAGAGAGGAATCTCCACGGAGGACGCCGTCTCAATGATCGTCAATGGCTTCTGCAAGGAAGTCTTTCGCGAACTCCCCATGGAATTCGCCGTCGAGGCGCAGAAACTTCTTGCGGTAAGCCTGGAAGGGAGCGTGGGGTAGGGGGGGGGAAGGATGAAGGATGAAGGATGAAGGATGGAGGATGAAGGATGGAGTCGGAAGGCAGATAAAGGTGGGCGGAGGGTGGAATTGGAAAGATGAAATATGAGAGATGAAATATGAGAATAATCCTCGTTGAACCTTTGACCTTTGACGTACGACACTTGACGTTTAACAGCCAACTATACACTCGATGACTCCAATTCTTGAGATAAAAGACCTCCGCGCCAATGTAGATGGGAAGGAGATTCTAAAGGGAATCGATCTCACCATCAACCCGGGCGAGGTCCATGCGATTATGGGACCCAACGGCTCGGGGAAGAGTACGCTCGCACAGGTCCTTGCCGGACACGAGGCCTATGAGGTGACGGGCGGCACGGCGACCTACAAGGGAATCGATCTTCTTGACCTCGATCCCGAGGAGCGTTCGCGCGAGGGGGTCTTCCTGGCCTTCCAGTATCCTGTCGAACTCCCCGGTGTAAACAGCACCTATTTCCTCCGAGCCGCACTGAACGCACTGAAGAAGCATCGCGGTGAGGAAGAACTGGATGCGGCCGATTTTCTTGCGCTGGTTCGTGAGAAGATGAAGATCATTGATGTCGGTCAGGATCTGCTGAAACGATCGGTCAACGAAGGATTCTCGGGCGGCGAGAAGAAGCGGAACGAGATCTTCCAGATGGCCATTCTGGAACCGACGTTGGCGATCCTCGACGAGACCGACTCCGGGCTCGATATCGATGCGCTGAAGACCGTTGCGGACGGCGTCAACAAGCTTCGTCGTTCAGACAATGCCATGTTGGTGGTTACGCACTATCAGAGACTTCTGGACTACATCGTCCCCGATGTGGTTCATGTTCTCTACAAGGGGAAGATCATTCGCTCGGGAGGGAAGGAACTCGCTCTCGAACTCGAAGCCCAGGGATACGACTGGATTCGCGAACACGCCGCAGCCTGATAGGGTCTGGGGACTTGGGGCTTGAGACTCGGGGGATGCAGGTCCCCAACGCAGAGCCAAGCAACATAGCCTGGTACCCTAGCGGGTTTCGAAAAGCACAGCCAACACCCATTGCCAAGCGGCGTGGCAGCCTAGCGGCCCAGCCGCCGAGAACTATGTCAATCGACACCAGACAGATATTCCGAGATAATTTCGAGCTCCTGGAATCGGGGATTGGAATTCCTTCTTCCACGCCGCTACACGAGCTCCGCCGACAGGCGTTCGAGCGGTTCAATCAGTTGGGGGTGCCGACCTCGCGTCATGAAGAGTGGCGGTTTACTCCGTTGTCGCCGCTGACGTCAACGACGTTTACACCAGTGCCGGGCCAGTCGTCGACGCCCGCTTCGCTTCCACTTCGAACACTAGGATTCGATGACCCGGAAGCACATCAGCTCGTCTTCATCGACGGGATATACGCCCCGTCGCTCTCGCGATTCCACCCGATTGTGGAGGGGCTGGTGCTGTCCGGTCTTGCCGACGCCCTCCAGTCGGAAGAGGCCACGGTGATCATCGCGCATCTCGAGCGAAGCGCGTCGACGGAGAGGGATGCCTTCCTTGCGCTGAACACCGCCTTCGTCCGCGACGGTGCGTACGTTCGGATTGCGGACGGGGTCAACGTCGAACGCCCGATCCATCTTCTCTTCCTGTCGACCTCTGTCGACACCGCGATCGCATCGCATCCTCGCACCCTCATCGTTGCAGGTACCGATGCGAGTGCGACGATCATCGAGGAATACTCGGGGATCGAGGGGGGGCATTACTTCACAAATCCGGCAACCGACCTGGTCCTTGGCGAGCGGGCTCGTATCACGCACTGCAAACTCCAGCACGAGAGTCCGAAGGGTGTCCATATCGGAGCCTTCAATGCGTTGCAGAGCAGCCAGAGCACGTTGAAGTCAGTGACGGTGACGTTCGGAAGCGCTCTCGTTCGGAACAACACTGGGACGATACTGAACGGCGAGGGGGCACACGCGACGCTCGATGGACTGTACGTTGTCGGTCGTAGTCAGACGGTCGACAATCACACCACGATTGATCACGCGGTTGCCAACTGCACGAGTCACGAGCTCTACAAAGGGATCCTGGACGGTGATGGGCGGGGTGTATTCTCAGGGAAGATCATTGTCCGACAGGACGCTCAGAAGACCGACTCAAAGCAGTCGAACAGCAATCTTCTCCTTTCGAACGAAGCGGTCATCGATACGAAGCCGCAGCTGGAAATCTTCGCTGACGACGTGAAATGCACGCATGGCGCTACGATTGGCCAGCTCGATGAGAAGCAGATTTTCTACCTCCGTTCCCGCGGAATCGATCGGGAAGAGGCACGTGGCATCCTCACCTATGCCTTTGCCTCAGACATCATTGATCGTGTCGACGACGAAGCCGCCCGTGTCTGGCTGGACGGCCTTCTGGCGGAGAGACTCGATCGGGGAAAGGGATGAGGGATGAGGGATGAGGGATGAAGGATGAAGGATGAGGGGTTCGAAATGAAGGCGGAGGGCGGGATTAGAAAGATGAAATATGAGAGATGAAATATGATTGCTCCGACTCCCCCCTCTCTCAGAATTGAGAGAGAGGGGCTGGAGGGGTGAGAGCCGGCCGCAAGGATGAAGGATGAAGAATGAAGAATGAAGAATGAAGAATCCCAACTCCCCCCTCTCTCAGGATTGAGAGAGGGGGGCTGGGGGGGTGAGAGCC
>CAYWXV010000023.1:0-7323 GCA_964462535.1 uncultured Alphaproteobacteria bacterium | reverse complement strand
TCCCAACTCCCCCCTCTCTCAGGATTGAGAGAGGGGGGCTGGGGGGGTGAGAGCCGGCCGCAAGGATGAAGGATGAAGAATGAAGAATGAAGAATGAAGAATCCCAACTCCCCCCTCTCTCAGGATTGAGAGAGGGGGGCTGGGGGGGTGAGAGCCCGGGGCCGGGGGGACGAGACCTCGTCAATAGCCAAGTACTCAGTTGCACGACCAGATACACATAGCGCCTACACTTGACGTCGAACGCATTCGACGCGATTTCCCGATTCTCGATCGAGAGGTGCGGGGTAATCGTCTTGTCTACCTCGATAATGCCGCGACGACACAGAAGCCTCTATCGGTCATCCAGGCTGTCGACGAGTACTATCGGGAGTACAATTCAAACGTCCATCGCGGTGTTCACTATCTGAGCGAACAGGCGACGTTGAAGTATGAGGGGGCTCGCGAGCGAGTACGCGTCTTCATCAATGCTTCAAGTGAAAAGGAAATCATTTTCACCAGGGGGACGACGGAGGGAATCAACCTTGTCGCGCAGAGTTACGCCAGGACGTTTTTGCGTGAGGGGGACGAAATCCTTATCACGACGATGGAGCATCACTCCAACATCGTCCCCTGGCAGATTGTCTGCGGTCAGACGGGCGCCGTTCTTCGTGTCGCTCCGATAACGGACGAGGGAGAGCTGATCGTCGACGAATTCCTGGCGCTCCTCAACGAACGGACGAAAATCGTCGCCGTCGCGCACATGTCGAATGCGCTCGGGACAATCAACCCAGTACGTCACATCATCGAGAGCGCTCATGCCGTCGGCGCTGTGGTGCTGATTGATGGAGCGCAATCGATCTCCCATCTCCCGATCGATGTGCGGGAACTGGATGTCGATTTCTTCGCCTTCAGCGGGCACAAGATCTACGCCCCGACCGGTATCGGCGTTCTCTATGGCAGAAGAGAGTTGCTGGAGTCAATGCCCCCCTGGCAGGGGGGAGGAGACATGATCCGATCGGTGACGTTCGAGAAGACGACCTACAACGATCTCCCCTGGAAATTCGAGGCCGGAACACCCGACATTTCCGGTGTCATCGGACTTGCCGCCGCGCTCGATTACGTCGAGGATATCGGAGTCGAGGCAATCGCGGCGCACGAGGCGATGTTGCTGGATCGCGGAACGGAAGCACTACGCGCGATTCCCGGAACACGATTGATTGGTACGGCGCCGGAGAAGGCGAGCGTCCTTTCCTTCGTGCTCGAAAGCGCACATCCTCACGATATCGGGACGATACTCGACAGCGTTGGTGTGGCGATCCGGACCGGGCATCACTGTGCCGAGCCGGTCATGCGACGACTAGGGATCCCGGCTACCGCACGTGCCTCTTTCTCGTTCTACAATACAGCCGACGAAATTGACGCTCTGGTCGCCGGAATCGAAAAAGTCAATCAGCTCTTCGGATAATGAACGACCTGCGCGATCTCTATCAGGATATCATCCTCGACCACAACAAGTCGCCACGGAATTTCCGTGTCATGGAGGACGCTACGCACAGGGTAGAGGGATACAATCCCCTCTGTGGTGATCACTATACTGTGTATCTGAAGATCGATGGTGATGTCGTAGCAGATGTCAGCTTCGAGGGATCGGGTTGCGCCATATCAAAGGCGTCTGCCTCGGTTATGACGGCGGCATTGAAGGGAAAAACCAGGAACGACGCCGATGCTCTGTTCGAGAAGTTCCACGACCTGGTGACGCGGAAGGAGGAGGTGACTGACCAGGAACTGGAGGAGCTGGGGAAGGTGGGGGCTTTTGTTGGCGTGCGCGATTACCCGATGCGGGTCAAGTGCGCGACGCTTGCCTGGCACACCATGCACACGGCATTAGAAGGAAACTCGACAACGGTGACGACAGAATGACCGAGACAATGCACATGGAAGACACGACCGACATACTGAACGGGATTGAGCACAACCCGGAAGATCTGGAGCAGCTTGCGATCGACGTGTTGAAGACCTGCTATGATCCGGAAATTCCGGTGAATATCTACGAGCTAGGGTTGATTTACGGAATAGATGTGCATCCGGGGAACGTGGTCCACGTGGTCATGACGCTGACGGCGCCGAGTTGTCCCGTGGCAGGCAGCCTGCCGGGACAGATCGAGCAGCGACTGCGGGACACACCGGGAATCAACGACGCCCGCGTCCATGTCACATGGGAACCGCCCTGGACGATGGACAACATGAGCGACGCAGCAAGACTCGAGCTGGGCATGATGTAGTACAGGGCGGAGGGCGAAGGGCGGAATAGGAACAAGGCTGCATAACCACGCTCCACTTCGCACGCGCTACTTTCCACTCTCTACGTTCTACTGTCTAATGAAATTCAGCACTCAGGAAGAATTCGGACTTCGATGCCTGCTCCGCATCGCCCACACGGGTGAGGGGGGGAGTCTGACCATTCCTGAAATCAGTCAGGCGGAGGGGTTGAGCGACGCGAACGTTGCCAAGATTCTGCGTCTGCTTCGGATCGGTGGATTCGTCGAGGCAGCGCGTGGTCGACAGGGGGGATATTCTCTTGCGCGCCCGGCCGAGAATATTCTGCTGTCGGAAGTCTTGCATTCATTGGGGGGGAAACTTGTGGAGGATGATTTCTGCGAGGGATTCAGCGGCACGCACGCGATCTGTGTTCATTCGGTCGACTGCACCGTCCTCTCGCTCTGGCACACGGTCCAGAACGCCGTTGACGGGATCCTCGGAAAAACCAACCTGAGCGATCTTCTTCCACCCGCGGCCGACGAAACCGGTCTTATCCCGCACACCATCGCATTGCCGAAGATCTAGAGGTTGGAGGGGGTCCGCGACCCGCAGGCAACTGGTCGGCTCCGTCGCTCCGAGTATCGTACACCCACACCGCGGGGAGTGCGCGCGCAACGGGAATCCTCGCGTATCGGCAGGCCTACCGAGGTCGACGCACGAGATCGGCACATAGTAAGCCACCAGCTAACAAAGATCCCCTCCCTCGGGTTAACGCAGAGTAAATCCCATCCGTGGTATTCTGCCGGGCATCGTCATGATCCGATCACCCCTCGTCCTGAATGCGCTTTTCTTTCTTGCCTCCTTGCCTGCCGCTGCTCAACAACCCGTTCGCCTATCCCCGCCGGAACCGCTCGTCGCTGGAATTCTACCAGTCTATTCATCCATGATGGCGATCGATGGAACAGATTCAATCGCCTACGCTGTTTGGGGAACGAACGTCTCTATTGGTGGCACGGCAGTCGCCGGTGCTCTGTACGGACAGCTTCTGGTGAATGGGATTCGTGTCGGTACCCCGCGACGTATCACGCCTCCAGAATCCCGACCCATTAACACCTGCGCTGTTGTCGTTGTTGGCGGACGGTTCGCCGTCCTCTGGAACGATGGGCGCGGGGACACTTCCATTGTCCTTCAGTTGGTCACTCGAGCCGGGTTTATGGAGGGGGTTCCCGTGCAATTCAGCGACGGCGTCATGATTCCCTGGGGAACCCGAGGGGGCGTGCAGGCGGTGGGTAGTGAATCCGGCGGCCGTCTGTTTGTATGGCGCGACGGTCGAGCTCCATTGGTGCAAACTTATGGTCGTCGCATCGATGGTGACGGTTCACTTGGACCGGAGGAACTGATGGGGGGAGAGTTGGAAACTATCGTCGCGTATTCCACGCAACCGGGCCTGACGTTTGTCACCACGAACGATTCAACAACGGTCTTGAATTCGGATGGTTCCCGATCGCTGAATCGTGTGGCCAGTCATCGCTTCCGCCTTCCGCACTCTCTTGCATCGGACCTCAGTCTGTATGCCGTGAACGACACAGGGTTGGTCTATTATGCTCGTTGTTTCGATTCACTGCCAACGCGTGTCGTGAACCTCCCTTCGGTATGGGAAAGCAGCTGGAAGCTCCGATCCGTGAGTCTCTCCGTGTCCGATTCCGTCCATATCTACTATGGTGTTTGGAGGTCAAGTCAGATTGCTTTCATGCACCTCGTCGTAGCAGACTCGGGCGCGCTGACCCCGATCGAGGTCTATCGCACCAACTACCAGGCCGAACCGAAAGAGCGGTACCCGCTCTCTCGCGTTTCAATTACAGCATACGACCGTGCCCAACCATGCGGTAATGGTACCGTGTTCACAATCATACGTCTGTACGAATACTATGGAGGATCGTACCCGTATTTGGCGTACACGTCCAGCGAGCGATTCCTTGCCTCGGACAGCGGCCTGTTCTCGAAGCTGGTATCGTCGCCCAGCATCTCCTGTGCTGTTCCCTCCCGATACAGCATTTCTCGAATGTTCAAGGCAGATAGCAGCCTGGTTCGCGTTGTAGTTGATGGGAACAACATCGATATCGGCGTTGGAGCCTCGCGAGTCGTGCGTAATCGCCTTCAGATGACTCCATCGATAATGATCAGAGTCGACTCGGTGCTCGTAGCATGGCAGAACGACTCGATCGACGGGGAGATAAGGCTTGGGATGTGGATCCAGACACCAAATGACACCGTGGTGCCGACCGCCTCAGTGGGTGTCGCTCGGTTGACGCTCTTCCCAACCCCCGAGATGATGGTGGCTGTCCGAGGGGGGCTCATGGACGCACTTGGCCTCTTCGGCGACGCCTCGACTGTCGGGTACTTTGAGATCCGCGGCGTGAGGCGCGGACTGTTCGCGTTGCTTTCGTCGGGTAGGTCCGCCTCGTTTGGCAGGCCGTACTACAAGGGGCGAATTGTCGACGTGACGAGCAATCCAAACACGAGCGAGGTGTTGATTGGGACAGGCATTACGCCGAACATAGAGACGTATCCTATTCCGGCGTACCAGTATTACTTCACCAGGGTGACAAAAGACGGCGCGATAGTAGTACCCAGGGACACCACGCTCCTCGGGGACATCGGAAATGTCAATCTCGTGCCGATAGATGACTCCACTTTGGCGGTAATCCGTGATTCAACTGTGTGGATTCGTCGGAACGGTGTCACGATAGATACTGTTCACCTCCCGAGTACTCCGCTATCAGCCGAGTATCAGCGTTTGCACGGGGATCGTTTTGTGCAATGGCACTTTGCCGACAGCGCAAGACGGCGCCTCATGTTCCAGACGTTTTCGACTAGCGGCATCTCTCTCGACACGGGCTCCGTGACGTCCGCCTCTGCCATAAGCGATGTGTACATCATTCCCGATCGACGCGACTCGGGGTTCATTCTCCTCCATTGTGGACAGGGGCTGCACGTCGCGCGCTTCTCTAAGACTCTCGGTCCTGCGATGCACGACACCGTTGTTGTCACAAGCAGATTTGCCGCAACCCCAACCGGTGTTATGAAAGGGGACACGCTGTTGCTTGTGTGGCAGGATATTGGAGACGGCGACGGAAAGGATGTATATGGTATGCGACTACCCCTCGGCAAATCGCCGTACGCGGCGGGTACAGTCCACGGGCCGGGTTCATCCAGGCGAGGGATTCCCAGCGATAGAATGACTATCACGCCAAACCCCGGGCACGACATCGTCACCGTCTCGTATCAATTGAAGACCGACGGTCCCGTTCGTGTCGACGCGATCAACGTTGTGGGGCAGGTCGTCTTGAGCTGCTCGTACGTTTGGCGCGATTCAGGTGTGTATTCAGATCAACTCGATGTGAGTGGCCTCTTCCCCGGAGCATACTTCATTCGTATCCTGGACCAGCAGGGCATGCGGGTTAAACGCTTGATCGCTCTTCCGTAGCTCCGAAGGGGCGCGCCAAATGAAAAGCTGTGCAGGTGTTGAACACCCGCACAGCTTTTTCTTTCCATGTCTACGACCGATGACGGTCAGAACCGGACTCCCGCTCCGACGGCGAACGCTCCCGTCACTCCGTTGGCTCCTGTCGGCAGAGAGAAGACGTATCCCGTCCGAAGGAGTAGGTGCTCATTGAACGGCTTGAAGCGGAGACCGATCGTCGAGGTCGGGAAGACCGATCCCGTCGAGGCCGCGACGCCACCGACTCCGACCTCGGCATCGCAGAAGCCAAGCTGCTGCATGTACGATATCGTGGCCAGACCGACGTAGGTCTTCTCCCCTTCCCGATTCAACACATTCCTGAACTCCGGCATTTGCTCGTTTACCACCGTGTAATTGAGGTAGGGGACAATCGATCCGCCGACACGGACGTTTAGATTGCTCGATACTTTCCGCTCATAGTTCAATGAGTAGTAGCCTGCAGTGCCACGGTATTCCACGAAGATTGCCTGCTTGGCCGACAGCTTGGGTGCAACCATCGGCGCGGGATCCAGCGGGCTACTGACCATGTTCGAATAGTCGGCTTCCTGTCCAACGGCGTTGCTGAGAGCCGCACCAAGGAAGAATGGAAGGAAGATGAAGATCGACTTGCGGAACATTCGAAGCGCGTGGAGGACGAAAGCAAGAGTTGACTGACGATCGTTGCGATTGAAGAGAAGAATCGTGTTCATGATGAGCTCCTGTCGTGTTTTGTTGTAGGTCGTTGACTTCTTGATCACGTCACAACCATACAGCAGCTCTCACGCAAGCCGACTACGGATTAACTACGGATTCCGCGTTATCACCATCGCCTCCATCTCATCCGTCACATCGATCGCGATCGACGAGGCTGTAATCAAATCGCCCTCGTTGATCTCTTCGTCTCCGACACGCCCGCGTCCCGTTGCGACGTAGAGAACACATGACTCATCCACCGCGAGCCTTCCACCGTCATCAACGCGGGCGACACGAAGATGAGACGCGTTGTCGAACGTGCCATCCCCGCCCAGCACACTCACCATCTCCCCCTTCTTCGCTTCAAACGTCTGGTATCCCGGTTCAAGACCCTGTCGCGGAGGGAGGAACCAGATCTGAAGCATCCTGTTCGTTTCGGGATCGGGGTTGACTTCGTTGTGTCGCATTCCCGTTCCCGCCCGTTGTACCTGGATCGTTCGTTCGCCGAGTATCGTCCCATCACCGAGCGAGCCACGATGTTCTACACGACCCTTCAACATCACACTTACGATATCCACATCCCGATGTGGATGCAGGCGCGTCTCCCCGTTCGGAATGAACGTGGCATCTGCCAGATAGATGAAGCTCCCCATCAGTGCTTCGTCGAGCGACTGCGCCATATGCATGCGGTGCTCGCGAATCCCGGCAAAGCCGGTTTCCGGAATAGCTGATCGGTGTTTGATCGTCATGGTGTTCGGTGTCTACTGGTTCTGTGGCTTTCTCCCACAGCGGCCCCTGGCTCTCACCCCCCCGACCGCTGGCTCTCACCCCCCCGGCCCCCCTCTCTCAATTCTGAGAGAGGGGGGAGTCGGAAGTAACCTTCGTCCTTG
>CAYWXV010000022.1:0-47587 GCA_964462535.1 uncultured Alphaproteobacteria bacterium | reverse complement strand
CCCGCGACGGGAATCGAACCTGCAACCTTCTGATTACAAATCAGATGCTCTGCCAATTGAGCTACACGGGCACTCGGTCTTTCAAGGCGGATCGCAAAAGTACGGTGAAGCTCGGTCTTTCTCCAACACACCGGGCATCGCTCTTTTGAAATAAGATGCACCGCAACCTCCATGGAATGCTACTGAGGACAATTCGCTTCCATCAATGCGCTTGCCTGTTCCATTCCAAGACGTTGGGCAATGCGAAGATCAGCGCAGGCGTCACCCTCAGTCAGGAGCAGTCTCGCATACGCCCTAATCAGATAGGCCTGCCCAAGCCGGGCATTCAGATCAATTGCCCGGTTGCACTCATCGATGGCTCGATGGGCCTTGTCTCTGTCGAGTCCTGAGCGTTTGACCGACAAAGGGATCGTCGCCGACTGACCGGTACGTGGGTCAGCGGCCGAGAAGCTGACAACTTTGATTCGTTCCTGTTGGGCCAGATTCAACAGGGCGATTGCCTTGTTCAGATGGGCCTCGGGTAGATCGGTGAACGCATCCAGTGCCATGTCAAACGCTGCGAGCGCCGATCCGTTATCGCCTCGACTCAACAAGATCATTGCGCGGAGGTAGTGGAGACGCGCCTCGCCTTGCGGATGGATGCCGCGGCTGGCGAAAAGTCCGGCGTCAATGCACTCATTTGCCTCGTCGAACTGTTCAAGGCTGGCGTAGGCCTGCGCCATAGCAAAGCGCACGTCGACAATGATTGCCGCACGGACAATTGAATCGGTCCCTCCAAACGCTTGGCCATTGCTTGACCTCGATCGCGTCAACGCGACGAGCGTGTCCACGTGTCGCAGTGCAAACTCGTAGTCGTCAATCGCCTCGCGAAAACGACCACTGGCAAGCCTCGCATTCCCGCGGAACTCGATCATGATCGGATCCCCCGGAAAGCGTTTCAACCCGTCCTCATACCACTGTATCGCCCGCTCGAACGCCCTCAGATTGAACATGGCGATGGCCCGTTGGTAGTAGTACCCGGGTAACGAGGGATCGCAATGGTCCCGGATGTTGGCGGTTATCATCTCCTCGAACGACCGCTGGTTCCCATTCGCCCGCACGATCGTCAGTAGTCGCTTGTTGTCCTCGCACGATCCGTCCATGTCCTCCATCTTGTATCGGAACTGAGAGCGGTTGGACCAGGCGAGGACATCGGTCGAGTCGATCGCTATCGCAGTATCGCAATCGGCCACGGCCTCCTGATACGCTCCCAGCGTGCCGTGCAGGCCCGCACGTGTCGAGTAGTAGGTGGCACCATTTGGATCGAGTTCGATCGCTTTATTGATTGACGCAAGGGCTTCTTCGAATCTCTCGGTTTCGACCTGACACCGACAGAGGTTGAAGTAAATGTCGGCCCTCGTCGGATCGATCGCAAGAGCGCTTCGCAACACCTCTTCGGCAACACTGGCGTTCGCATCGTTCAGGTAGTGCCTGGCCTTTGCGATCACGTACTCGACGTTCTTCGGGTCCAGCTGGATGGCTCGGTTGTAATCCATAAGAGCGTCGATCCTCCGATTAAGAGCCTCGCGGGCAAGTCCGCGCAGATAGTAGGCCTCCGCACTCTTGGCGTCCCACCCGACAGCGTCGTTGGCGAATTTGACGGCGCCGGCGAAGTCGCCATCCATCAACGCCAGCTTTGAGAGGGAGAGATAGCAGAGCGAGCACTCGGGATCCACTGCCAGAGCGCTGATGAAGTCGGCCCTCGCCTTGTCCAGGACGCCGCTCCTGCCGTACGCCAGCCCTCGACCCCGGAGAGCCGCTGTGTTGCGCGGCTCTGTTGATAGGACTCTGTTGTAAAGAGCAATTGCCTCGGTGTACTTGGACGAGTCAAGCAACGCGGCGGCGTCCTGAACCAGCTTTGAAACCGGTTGGGCAACGCAGAGGTTGACCAGGAGGCAGCCAATAGCGGGGAGGAATACGAGCGATTTCATGGCGAGGAAGATACGCCATGTGCTCATTCTCAACGCCCCATTCTCCGGCCCCCACCCCCGCTCCAGACAATGCCCTTGATTAAAACGTTGTCCGCAATGCATCTTCGGACAACGCTGTTTGAGCAGCGTCTTCAAACCACCACATACGCTCCGTTCCCCTGCCGGGGTAGCAACACCAAAGGAGTATGTCATGGGGATCACCAGTCGGATCGAGACCTGGCTTGGCGCTACGCGCGCCGACGCCACTGTTGCACTTGTTCTGGCGTCGATCGCGATCGTCGGCTTCATCTACACCACGTTCTTTTCGGAACGACCAGGGCCTCTCGAGGAACAGCGCGCGCTCTTTGAACTTGTCAGGACGCACGACTCGCTGATCGAATCGATGCGCAACGCTCGATTTGAGGATCTTGAAAGAACGCTGGATCGGACCTCTATCAATAAACAGGTCGCTGCAAACGCGGTGGACGTAGATCGTGACGATGGGAACTCGCTGATGGACTCCGTCTCCGTCGAGGAGGAGCAGAGGCGCGCGCAGGCGTATGATCAGGTGGAGACGTTGAACGATCGGCCATCGTCATCGCGCAGCAGTCGCGAGCCGTCAGGTCCGATAAACATCAACACCGCGCCCAAATCCAGGTTGATGGACCTCCCCGGAGTAGGAGAGAAGACGGCCGACAAGATCATTGAGCGACGAAGGATAACTCCGTTCAAGCGACCAGAAGACATCATGGAAGTGAAGGGAATCGGTGAGAAGAAATTCCAGAAAATGAAGAGGTGGATACTCGTTCGGTGATCGGCTTTCGGGTCTCGTCAGAAATCGGTTGATTGCGGCCGTGTCAATACGAATCATTGCCGGACGCTACGGGGGGCGACGCCTTCAAAGCCGTGTTGCTAACGGGCTTCGCCCCACGACCGATCGTGTTCGTGAGTCGATCTTCAACATTCTGACATCGCGATTCGACTTCGAGGAGGCGCGAGTGCTCGATCTGTTTGCCGGTACGGGCGCTCTCGGGATCGAGGCCATCAGTCGTGGAGCCGCACATTGCGATTTCGTGGAGAAGAGTCGCGCCACCGCCGAAACGATCCGCGCCAACCTCGATATGCTTGGACTTCAGGAGAGAGCGCGTGTTCTGGTCGGCGATGCAGTTGACATGGCCGCGACTACCTCCGAGCGCTACGAGCTTATCCTTGCCGACCCTCCGTACGCATCGTCGGTGTTCGAGACACTTCCCGGCATCATTGCCGCTCGCGACCTCCTTCTACCGCGCGGGCTCTTCGTTCTGGAGCATGCTGGTCATATGAAGATCGTTCCTCCGGCAGGGCTGGATCCTGTCGTTGAGCGCTCTTTCGGCGATACAGGAATCATCATCTTCCGGCAGTCAACACGTGGTCCGTTATGAGTGTAGCCATTTACCCAGGTACGTTCGACCCAATCACGAACGGACACATCGACATCATCGCGCGCGCTGCACGACTGTTCGAACGCGTCATCGTGGCCGTGGCTATCAATAGCTCAAAGCAAACGCTCTTTTCCGAGGAGGAACGAATCGCGATGGCACGAGAGGCGCTGCGCGACTACGCCAACGTAGAAGTCGACAGCTGTCACGGACTGATTGTCGAGTTTGCGGTGGCTAAAGGGGCTCAGGCTATCGTTCGGGGACTGCGCGCGGTCAGCGATTTCGAATACGAGCTTCAGATGGCACTGATGAATCGGCGACTCAATGAAGAGATCAGCACGATTTTCATGATGCCTAACGAGAGGTACACCTACCTGAACTCTTCCATTATCCGCGAGCTATCACGTTACAACGCTGATGTGTCGGAGTTTGTCCCGCCCGTTGTCGCAAAGGCGCTAAAGGAGGCTTCGAGTAGGTAGCTCGAGTACTCAGGGATTACGTTCTCGTTGAACGGTTGGAGGGAAGGACGTCACCGGCGCCTGGGGTGTCATGCCCAGAATGTCGCAGGCTCGCGAAAGGGCGTTCTCCAGATTGCCGAAGACGTTTTCTTCTCCGATGACATCCAGCAGTCCGGATCGTTGCATTGCCACCAGGGGTTGCGAATGAAGATCGGACAACAGAAAGGCGCCACCTGTGTGGCGAGTCGCCATTAACGCCTCTTCTATTGCATGCATAGCGGTCGAGTCGATAGCCGGAACATTCCTCATCCGGAGTATCCGGACTCTTGGGGGCTTCTCGATGATGGACATCGCCTCGCGGAATTTGTATGCCGCGCCGAAGAAGAATGGACCATTGATTTCAAAAACCTCAACGCCGGGCGGGATGATGCGTCTGGCCATGGAATTCGGGTCATCGTCTCCGTCGGGATCCTCGAGTTCGCGTGTGATGATTCCGACATTGGTGACCGTGATCATTCGCCGCATGAAGAGTAGCACCGCGAGAAGGAGGCCTATTTCAATCGCCACGGTCAGATCGAGCAGCACGGTAAGTAGGAATGTGGCGACCAGGACGATCACATCACTTCTTGGACTTCGGAGAAGCGAGCGGAACGATCGCCATTCACTCATGTTGTAGGCGACGATCACCAGTATTGCGGCCAGGGTCGCTAGTGGGATCAGCCTGACGACGCTGCCCAGGAGCAGCATGATCGCCAGCAGAGTCAACGAGTGGATCATGCCGGCAACGGGCGTTCGGCCGCCGTTCCTGATGTTCGTCGCCGTACGTGCTATCGCTCCTGTTGCCGGCATTCCGCCGAAGAATGGTGTGACGATGTTCGCTACGCCTTGCGCCACCAGTTCGACGTTCGATCGATGTTTCCCGCCTATCATGCCGTCGGCCACGACTGCGGAGAGCAGTGACTCTATGGAGCCGAGAATAGCGATCGTCAACGCGGAGGGAAGTAGCTCCTTGATCCGCGCAATGCTGACGGCAGGGAACGTGGGAAGATCGATCGTTGTCGGTATGGCATTGAAACGCGTGCCGATGGTCTCGACGTTGAGATCGAGTATGCCTACGACGACCGTCGCACCAACCAGGGCTATTAATGGGCCAGGTATCCGTTTCGAGACGCGCGGCCAGAGGACGATGACGATGATTGAACCAGCCGATACAAGCAACGCCGGCAGATGCGTGGAACGGAGCGTGCTTCCATATGCCAGAAGCTTCTCGATGACGTCAGCCGGAACGTCACCCATTTGAAGCCCAAGCAGATCCTTTATTTGGGACAGAAAGATTATGACGGCGATACCGCTTGTGAAACCGACGATGACAGGATGAGGGATGAATTTGATGACGCTCCCCAGGCGGGCTAACCCCATCCCGACCAGAATCAATCCCGCCAGCACTGTCGAAATGACGAGGCCGTCGATACCGTGCTGCTGGACGACGCTGTAGACGATGACCACGAAAGCGCCTGTTGGTCCTCCGATTTGTACACGACTTCCACCAAGAACCGAAATAATGAATCCGGCCACGACCGCAGTCACCAGCCCCCGATCGGGAGAAACACCAGACGCAATCGCGAATGCGATCGCCAGCGGAAGCGCCACTACGCCGACAATGACTCCAGCGATAGCGTCGCCAGCGAACGCCCTTGGCGTGTATCCGCGCAACGACGTTACGATCTTCGGTCTGAACGACATGGACGAATCGGACGTGGAAACGTTTGCCCTCTACTCTATCATTAGGCGTGTCGTTTGCCTGTTCCCATCAAGTCGGGGTGCGCCCCCCATCCACCTAGCTGCCTAGCAGCCATACCGGAACCCTGGTTCCCGCGGGCGCCTCTCGCACTTCTTCCTCAAGCACGATCAGGCAATTTGCGTTGGCGATTGAAGAGAGAGCACCGCTGGATTGCGTTTTGGTGGGCCGGGCATGTAGTTCGCCGTCGCGCATCTCGATGACACCTCGGACAAACTGCCGCTTGCCATCCTTCTTTCGAACGTTGACATCGAGTGTCGCATACAGCTCAATGGAAGTGTCCCTCTCTCGAAGCAATCGACTGACGGCCGGGCGGACGATTCTGTCAAACGTGACGAGTGTCGAGACGGGGTTGCCCGGTAGCCCGAAGAAGAGCGTCTTCTGTTCGCGATCGCCGTGAACGCCAAAGAGAACAGGACCCCCCGGCCGGATAGCAATGCGATGAAAGAGGACGTTCACGCCCAGCTCCGGCAAGAGCGTCGTGACATAGTCGTACACACCGGCAGAGACGCCACCTGTTGTAACAACGATATCGTACCGCAGTGCATCCTCTATCTTCTCTCGCAATTCTTCCCTGTCATCGGTCGCGATTCCCAGCGAGACTGGTTCTGCTCTAGCCTCCTGACACGCGGCATAGAGTGCGGCCTGCGAGCTGTTACGCACCTGTCCGTGCGCCGGGAAGACGTGGGGCTCGACAAGCTCGCTCCCGGTCGAAAGGATCCCCACGATCGGCTTAACACGGACGGGGACGTTTGTGACGCCTAGCGCGGCAAGCAGACCCACCATCGACGGCGTGATTACGCGTCCGGAGTCGATTGCCACGCTTCCGCTCTTGACGTCCTCACCTATTCGGCGGATCGATCGGCCCGCCGGTATCTCCTTGCGAATGGTGACGTAACCATCACCTTCCTCCGTCACCTCGACCTCCACGACACCGTCGGACCCATCGGGGACAACCGCACCTGTCATTATTCTCACGGCCATTCCGCGGTCGACGAAGCCGGAGAATGGTGCTCCGGCTGCTGATTCGCCGACCACGCGCAGGGTCACGGGTGATTCCGAGGTCGCCCCAACAGTATCGCTCGCCACGACAGCGTACCCATCCATTGCAGAATTGTCTGCCGAAGGGAGCGACTCGTTCGCGACGATATCGTTTGCGAGAACACGACCGGAAGAGAGAACGAGGGGCGTTGTCTCAACACTGAGTTCTCGCTCCGCGGCTTCGCGCAGGACAATTGAGAGGGCTTCTTGATAACTGAGCATGATGGATGGTCTCCGTCAACCCCGTTCGATGCGGTACAGATTGAATACGCCAACGACAAGGAAAAGGCAATTAGCCAGCCAGGCCGTAACGAGCGGGGGGAGGTCCCCCTGGTACGTCAGAGCCTTGCTGACCTCCGTCAAGACGAGGTAGAGTGCACTGACCAGTGCAGTGATGGCCACCTGCATTGCAGCCCCACTCTTCCGCTGCGCGGATGAGAACGGAATTCCAAAGAAGGAAACGATAAGTGCGGCAAATGGGAACGAGAATCGCGCGTAGTAGTCGACCAGGATCTTATCCACATCACGTCCTCCCATTCGCTCCTGGGCGATCCGTTCCTCCATCTCGTCGACAGTGAGTTCCTGATACTTCTGCTGCGACAGATTCAGTTCCTTCGGTGTGATGGGAAGGGGGGGTGCGTCACGGACTGCGAAGTCTTCGGTCGTCATCGAGCCTGGATCGGTCAGGTT
The DNA here is from genome assembly GCA_964462535.1 of uncultured Alphaproteobacteria bacterium. GTDB lineage: Bacteria > Bacteroidota > Ignavibacteria > OLB7 > OLB7 > CAYWXV01. The sequence continues at coordinate 40,233 of CAYWXV010000022.1, read as the reverse complement.
GCGCGCGACACCGTTATGGAGAACCCACTTGCGATTGACGCTATCGTAGGCCATTCGCTGGGCATCGATCCGTTCCACGATGCGAACTCCCATGGTCGTGTCCGAGACGATGTTCGCGTCGCTCGCCGAAGCTCGCTGGACGCTGGACGTAACCATCGGCGTGAGCGTATCGAATCGCTCGATCGTCACAAGCGTCGCCTCTGCACGTGCGGGATCGAAGTAGTCGATCAGGAGATTCACGCGTGGCGAAATGCGAAGGAAGAGATTCCGCTGGCCCTGCACGTAGCTCCCGGCAAGGCTCCCACCCATGTACTGCCGATCAATTCCAAAGCGAAGCTTGTTGGCAACGGGCACTACCCATCCGTCGAAGTAGAGCATTGTTCCCGATACTGTGGCGGCAATCAAGAAGAGGGGGAGGGTGAACCGGCGCATGCTCCTTCCAGCGGCACGCACGGCTGTTAGCTCGTGAGACGTGTCCATTCGCCCAATCGTGAACAGACTGGCGAGAAGGACCGCGATCGGAACAACCAGATGGAGGATGTCGGGAACGGAGTAGAGGTAATACTGCACCGCGATGTCGGCGGCAACGTTCCGATCGATGAAGATGTTGATGTGCTCCATCAGATCGACAGCGACGTAGATGGCAACGAATGCCATGATCGCAAACGCGAACGTCAGAATGAACTGGCGTGAGATGTATCTGTCGATACGATCGAACATGAGGGGCTACACTTTGCGGACGTAGTAGAGACTGGCGATCAGGGCACCGATACCGGCAAGCGCTCCACCGGCGGCAGGGAACGCTATCAATGACATCGCGAATTCCCGCTGGCTGAAGTAGGTGCTCAGTCCTGGGAAGAGATACCATGTTGCGTACAACGCACCTGCCGCGAGCAGTCCACCCAATAACCCTATCATCGAGCCCTGGATTAGGAAGGGAGCCAGGATCCATCGTCGCTCCGCCCCCAGAAGCCTCATAGTCCGGATCACGGGTCTTCGGGCAAGCACTGTCGCATGCGCCGTGTTGGCAACAATTCCGATAACGCTCAATGCCAGGGCCACTCCAACAACGAAGACCACCTTGAAGAAGATTTCCGATCGCTCGTCCACGGTGCGAACGAGTACGTCCGGAAACGCTACCTCTTCCACACCCGACATTGCCTCGAGGCGATTGGCTATGCCTCGGGTCGTCGGGCCGGTTGCGTTGCGCCCGCCAGATCCATTCTCCAGTTCGATCCGGATCATCCTGGGGAGGGGGATGACCGGATCTCCCTCCAGTCCAATCAGCTCGGTGATTTCGGTCGCTGTTCGGAGCCGCGCAGAACGAATCTCCGGGAACGCCTCCAGCTCGCGGGCAATGGCCTCCCCCCTCTGCTGATCGACCCATTCAGCCAGGAAGACTTCAGCTCCAACTGAAGCGCGTGCCTGCGCCAGGTCGTTTCGATACGCGAAGGCGAGCAGTGCGAGACCTCCCAGAATCGCCAGCGCAACGCCGGTCAGAATAGAACCGACAGACGACGCGACGGCCACGCGCCGTATTGACGCGATCCCCTCCGCCAGCATGAAACGAACCCTCATTGATCCTCCGCAGCTGAACGGATTGACGTGGCCGACGGGATAGGGCCATCGATCTCGAGACCCCACGCAGCCATGTTGTTCAAGGACGACTCATCGGTTAGACGGTAGTGGATTGGGGTGATGGTCACGTATCCGGCCGTGAGCAGTTCCTCGTCACTCCCCTCCGGACCCAGAAGCACGTTGTGGCCGGAAAGCCAGTAGTATGGCCTCCCCATTGGATCCCGTCGTTCGTCGTAGTTGTCATCCCAATATGAATCCCCCTGCCGTGCCAGGCGAAGTCCTTGGATCTCGGACTCGGGCAAAGCGGGGATGTTCACGTTGAGGAGCACCCCGCGGGGCAGGCCTCTGGCAATCACCTGAGGTGCCAACCAGGAGGCGACTCGGGCAGCGTAGGTGAAATCTGCGTTGTGCGAGAAGTCATCGAGGGAGAATGCAATAGAGGGGATTCCAAGGAGCGTCCCTTCAGTTGCACCTGATACCGTGCCGGAGTAGACGAGGGAGACGGCGGTGTTGCGTCCATGATTGATCCCGGATACAACGAGGTCGGGAGGCTGGTCGAGTAGACGCTTGACGGCGAGCTTGACGCAATCTGCGGGGGTTCCGCTGACGCTCCAACCCCTCAGATCCTCCGGGGAGGAGTGACGCGTTGCACGGAGTGGGAGGGATACCGTGAGGGCATGCCCGACGGCTGATTGTTGGGTGTCGGGAGCAACAACGACGACGTCCCCAATCTCCTTCATTGCCTTGGCAAGGGCACGAATTCCCGCGGCATCGATACCGTCGTCGTTGGATACCAGGATACGGGGGGATAGCGACATGCGCCCAGGATCAGCCGGAGATCATCCGGACGATATCGTTGTAGAAGACGAAGATCATGAAGATGACCAGCAGCGCAAATCCTACCTGCTGGAACGCCATCCGCACCTTCAGCGATACTTCGCGACGAATGATCCCTTCAATGATAATGAAGACGAGATGACCACCGTCGAGGGCTGGAATGGGAAGGATGTTCATACATGCCAGCGTGACGGAGAGAATTGCCATCAGGGCGAGAAAGTCCGGAATGCCACGCGAAATCGTCTTCTGTGCGTAGCTGGCAATCATCGTCGGGCCGCCGACCGATTCCTTCAAGCGGGCCTGACCGGTAACGAGTTTCCCAATCAGCTCGAAGGTCCCGGCGGTAACAGTTCCCGTTCTCTCGAATCCGATTGCGATGGCCGCTCCGAATCCATGCGTCACACGGTATGTCGGTCCGAAGTTCCGTTCCTCGGTCGCGACCATGATCTTGTTGTCGTCGTTCGGAGTTGCCTGCCCGGTATAGAGCCCACCGGTCCGCGCGACGACAATAGTAACGGGTCGGCCGTTTGCCTTCTGAATCGTCTCCGTGAACGCGAACATGTCGCTGGTTCGAACGTCGTTGATCGAGACGATCGTATCACCCTTCTTCAACCCGGCCTTTGCTGCAGGGGAATTGGCGACGACGGATTCGATGATCGTGACCCGAGGCGACGGTATGATCATCGACTTGCCCGTACGGTGGGCCGTACGTGGGATCGAGACGGTTCGCGACGATCCACCGCGGACAAACGTGACGGTGGCGCTTTCCGTCGCCGGGTTGGTGAAGAGTGAGTCGAGTCGCTCATCCACTTCGTCGACGGTCGAGACTGGTTGGTCTGCGATGGCAGTGATGGAGTCCCCGGTCATCAGCCCGGCGGACACAAGCGGTGTATCTACAGCAGCATAGAGGGGGCCAACGACCGGGGCCGACTTTTCGTCGCCATTCAGGAATGCAAGTCCGGCGAAGACGATGATCGCCAGCAGGAAATTCATGATGACACCGGCAGTGATGACGAAGATCTTGGCCCACGTTCCCTTCGTCCGGAACTCCCAAGGCTGCGGTGGCTTGTGAGCGAAATCGGTGTCCATCGACTCGTCGACCATACCGACGATCTTGACATATCCGCCAACGGGAAACGCGCAAAGTCGGTAGTCCGTCTTGCCGTTCATTTCCAGGTCGGCAGGCAATTTTCCGAATGTGAAACCGGTGTAGGGATTCCAACCGAACAGGCGTGGTCCCATGCCTATGGCGAACACGTCGGCACGGATGCCGCTCCAACGAGCTGCAAGAAAATGCCCAAGCTCGTGAACGAACACCAGGATGCCCACCAGCAGGATGAATGCGAGAATGGCTTCTACAATGACCATGTGACAATCGGAGTGGAGGACGCCGCTGCGGGACTACGTAGATGGCGACGCCGCAAGATAAGAACGAAGGTCTTCGCGCGTTCGTGCATCTGCATCGAGGACGTCACCAAGTTCGGGACTGTCTACGATCGGCACGTCGGTCAGGGCTCGCTCAATCATGCGGGGTATGTCTGTGAATCGTACCGCTCCGGCCAGGAAAGCCGCGACGGCAACTTCGTTGGCTGCATTCAAGACGGCCGGGGCCGTTCCGCCTCGTCCCAGTGCCTGGTAGGCAAGGGCGAGTGCTGGAAATCGCTCCAGGTCTGGCTCCTGAAATGTCAGGCTCCCAATGCGCGACAGGGACAACCGCTCGAACTCGTTGGGAAGCCGCACTGGCCACGACAATGCGTATTGGATTGGGAGACGCATGTCGGGAAGTCCCAATTGTGCCTTCACCGAGCCATCCACAAACTGAACCAGCGAATGAACGATTGACTGGGGATGTACGACCACCTGAATGCGGGATGGGGGTACGTCGAAGAGCCACCTGGCTTCAATGACCTCCAACCCCTTGTTCATCATCGTAGCCGAATCGATCGTGATCTTTGGGCCCATCGACCAATTCGGGTGCTGCAATGCGGACTCAGGGCGGATCGCATCAAACTCATTGATCGGCGTATTGCGAAATGGTCCACCAGAAGCCGTGAGGATAATCTCCTCGACGCTAGCGAGATCTTCACCCGCCAGGCATTGGTGTATTGCGCTGTGCTCGCTGTCAATAGGGAGGAGTACCGAACCAGTCGATCTGGCCACCCGGCCTATGATTTCGCCGGCGACAACCAGGGTCTCCTTGTTGGCAAGGGCGACGCGCTTCCCCTTTTCGACTGCGGCCACTGTGGGCGCAAGGCCTGCAAACCCCACGAGTCCGCTTACCACGACGTCGACCGCATCGTCCCCACTCACATCGACCAGACCCTCAGATCCGGCCAGGACCTCGACTTCACTACCAAAGCGTCCACGAACCAGGTCGACCAGCGACTCGTCCCCAACCACAACCCTCGCCGGGGCAAACTCCTCAATCTGCCTGGCAAGCAGATCGAGTCTTCCGTTCGTCGTGAGAGTTCGCACCGCATATCGATCACGATGTCGCCGGACGACATCCAGTGTCTGCGTTCCGATTGAACCGGTGGAACCAAGTATGGCCAGGTTGATCACGATAGTTCGGGAGGAACGGAGGGTGCCGTTCTACTTCTTCCTGTTGTTCATGAACTCGGATGTGATTTCCACTCCCCGCCTTGCAGAATAGAAATGGAACTGACCCATCGGCACCGACTCGTCCGGAACCACCTTTAGCCGGACGAAGTGTCGCACCATCACTTGCGTCAAACGACTGGGGTTCCCCTCCGTGAGGTAGTCTATCAGCAGAGGGTGGGCGGCCAGCGTGAGCCGGAACTCCTTTGACTTCTCTTTGAAGCGGGAGAGCCAGCGTTCGATGTTCCGAAGCACCGTTGCTTTCGACTGCACCATTCCTGTGCCGCTACAGGAAGGGCAGGGCTCCGACATTGTCTGAACGATCTGTTGCCGAATGCGCTGACGCGTCATCTGCACAAGTCCGAACTGCGTCATCGGAAGCACGACTGATTTTGCTCGGTCACGCTTGAGTTCTCTCTTCAGCTCGTCGTACACCTTCTTCCGATTCTTCTCATCGTAGAGATCGATGAAGTCGATCACCAGAAGACCGCCGATGTCCCGAAGTCGAATCTGGCGCGCTATTTCGCGGGCCGATTCCAGATTCGTCCGGAGTGAATTGAGTTCCTGGTCCTTCTTCCCCGCATACCTTCCCGAGTTGACGTCGATTACCATCATCGCTTCGGTCTGATCCAGGATGATGTATCCGCCGGCGGGGATGTAGATCTTCCGCTCGAACATCCGCTGCAACTCCTGCTCCACGCCGAACTTGTCGAAGATCGGCGTCGAACCCTGGTAGTACTCTACCTTCCCAGCCAGTCCCGGGGCGGCCCACTCGACGTACTCGCGGATCTCATTGTAGAGCTTGCGATTATCAATCACGACGCGCTCGATGTCAGGCGTGAACAGATCCCGCATCACCGTGTTGGCGATCGACTGGTCGGTGTAGAGAAGCATCGGCGGATCGGCCGTCTTGACCTTGTTCTCGATAGCCTGCCACTTGTCGATCAGCTGCTGGAGGTCCTGCCGGATCAACTCCTCGTCCTTGTTCTCAGCGTTCGTCCGGATGATACATCCGTGACCTTCGGGGAGGATGGAGCGGGCGATGCGGCGCAGGCGCCGGCGCTCCTTCATGTTCTGCACCTTCCGTGAGATGCCGATTGCCGGGTCCAAAGGGAGCAGGACAAGGAAGCGCCCAGGGAGCGAGACCTTGGTCGATACACGCACGCCTTTCGACGCATACGACTCACGTGTCACCTGCACGATGACGTCCTGACCTTTCTCGAGAGCGATCGTGACTTCGCCGCTACGCTTCGTCTGAAACGTTGGCAGCTTCGCATCCATTGTCGAGGACCCCGGGTCCTTCTTCTTGGTAGGACGTTTGCGCGCGGGGCGCTTCTTCTTCTCTTCCGTGGGTGGGGGAGCTGCTTCCTCCGGAGCGTCAGTACGCTCGGCGGTGGATTCCTTCTTTGAGGTCTTGCGCGAGGTCGCTCGCGGCGCGCGCGCCTTCTTGGTTGCAGGCTTCTTTTCTGATGGAACGTCCGGCTCGGACGACCGTTCGGCTTGCGTTGGCTCTGCGGCGGCCGCGCTCTCAGTGCGCGCCTCTCTTGGGGCGGGCCGTTTCTTGGCTCGGCCGCTTCGATCGCTACTACCGGTTTCGGCCTTCGGCGCCGCGGGCGGGTCCACCTCCGCGATAGGCTGTGCTCTCGGTTCGTCGCTCGGTTCCATTTCCGACTCCTCCCGACGCCCCTTCCCACGCCCTCGTCGACCCCGGCGGCGCTTCTTCTTGTGCGCGGCATCCTCACCCGGAAATTCGGATGGTGGAGTGGGCGGCTCGGCGTCGACATGGTCCTCCACCGGAGGAGCATCCTCTTCCGAATGGTGGTCCCGCGTCTCAGCATGTCCGTCTCCATCGACGCCCCCCTCCTTCTTCCTCCGATTCCTTCCTCCACGCCTTCCTCTCCTCCGTTTGCGCTTCTGCGCTTCCTCTCCCGATGGAGACTCGGCATCTTCACCGAGGGGGAGGGATTGTTCGGGCTCTTCCGGTAACACGTCTGCAGACAGGTCCGGTTCGCGTCCCTCTTTCCGTGCGCCCTTCTTCTGTTCGGGCTTCCGCTTCTCTCGCTTGGAATCGGTCCGATCAGGTGTGGATGAGGTAGGCTTGTCCGGGCGGGCCGGCTTTCTGGCAGGTGGTTTCTTCTCATCGACGGCATCTGCCTCGCGGGCGCCCTCCTCGATCGGCTTCCCCTTCTTTGCTGGTCCCTTCTTCGCGGCCGCAGCACTCCCCTTACGAGGGGCGCTCTCTTTCTTCTTCGCGGGCTCCTTCCTGGCCGACGCCTTCTTTGGAGCGTCATCTGTTGCGTCCTCGCCCGTACCCGGACGTGGCTTAGCCCCTTTCTTGGGAATTGGCTTCTTCGTGGCGGCTTCCTCGTCGTCACCTTCGTCGTCATCCCGTTCGTCCAGGAGGTCGCGGAATTCGTCGAGGGCGGTGCCGACGTCGGAGAAATGGAGGAACGCGTCCTGGGCCTCGCCGATATTGACGAACGAGGCGTTCATACCCTGAACTACGCGCTCAACGCGGCCGAGATAAATGGAGCCGACGTGGCGTTCCTTGTCGGGAACCTCCAGGAAGATCTCTGCCAGCTTGTTGTCTTCAATCAATGCTACGCGAATCTCATCCGAGGTCGCGTTGATGATGATCTCTTTTTTCATGTGGGCGGGATGTGACCCGTCGTGGTGTCGATCGCTGCGGAGCGTGACGAAGGGGAGGGGAGTGGGCGACCAGCCGTAGAGTGGGATGGAAACAAAAGAAGGAAGGACATTGCCGGCCGGTCACCGTTTCGTGATCATCGGCGTTCATCTGGGGAACGCCGCTAACCCCCGCCGTCGCTCTTCGGATGAGCGGGAGCTGGCCGCAAATACGATGGAGCACTGCGACTCAACATCGGGAATGGTGTTCCGTGATGCGGGCGTGCGTCCGATCGAATGTTCGGTCCAGCGGGCCGCGCGCCATCCGATAGGCGCCGAGGCGTGCCACGTGCGTGGACTGTGAATAATAAAATGAGGCCAAGCTGAACTGCATCGCACACCCCATGGCTGACCGCTGCTTCCTTCCGGACCTGACGGGATTGGGCCTGAAGGCGTCGTACAGGACTTGACCCCAAATCTTTCTGAGGGGGGCCAATATAGCTCTCGGTCGCTCAACGAACAGGGATAAAGTGTAAAGTGGCACGTCGCCTGCGGTCTTCGAAACATCCTGGTTTTCAGGATTCCTCCGTTCCGCCAAGCGCGATGTGGGAAGTCGGCCGGGACTGGCCCGGTGACAATGGCTATCCATGGCAGCCTTCATCTAACGTGCTGATAGCCGAAGGGGAGATGGGATCCCAATGACGGGTCGCTATGGCATGGTATTCAACCCGCGAAGAGAGATGATCGATCGTTGGGGGAACCCGGACAACGGGTTCCTCCGAAGCCCGGTTCCTGCGTGTTTGAAAGACCCTGGCCGTGTGGTGACATGCCAGCCGGCAGGGTAGCGGAACGAAAAAGGGACCCGCACGCATCCGTGAGGGTCCCATCTCCGCGCACATACCTCGCGCATTTCAACGATCCGGTTCTTCTACGCCCTCTTCATCTCCTCTGTCCGCATGTGATACTCGGGTTGTCCCGTCCGTTCAATGACCTCCCTCGTGATGAGAACCCGCTCGAGATCTCGAAGATCCGGTAGGGTGAACATGACATCGAGCATCGCCTCCTCCATTACGCCTCGGAGAGCGCGGGCACCGGTCTTACGGAGCTTCGCGCGCCGGATGATGTCTTCGATGGCCTCGTCGGTGAATTCGAGCTCGACCCCTTCCATAGCAAGGAGCTTCCGATACTGACGCATCAGCGCATTGCGGGGTTCCGAGAGGATCTGCCTCATTGCGCTGTCGCTCAGTGGCTCCAACGGTGCAATCACAGCAAGCCTGCCGATCAGTTCCGGAATGAGTCCGAATCTGATCAGATCCTCGGGTTCAACATGTCTGAAGAGCTCGGGATTCTCCTCCTCACGTTCCTGAATCTCGGCGCCGAATCCCATTGAGCTGGATCGCCGTCGCCGCGCTATCAGCTTCTCGAGTCCGTCAAACGCACCGCCACAGATGAACAGGATATTGCGTGTGTTGATGGAGATCAGCGGCTGTTCAGGGTGTTTGCGTCCACCACGCGGCGGGACATTGGCGACCGTCCCCTCAAGAATCTTCAGCAGCCCCTGCTGAACCCCCTCGCCCGACACATCGCGTGTGATCGAGGCCGAATCGCTCTTGCGGGAGATCTTGTCGAGTTCGTCGATGTAGATGATTCCCCGCTCCGCGCGCTCGACGTTGTAATCGGCATTCTGCAAAAGCGAGACGAGTATCGTTTCGACATCATCCCCAACATAGCCGGCCTCGGTCAGCGTGGTCGCGTCCGCAATAGCGAAGGGGACATCGAGCAATCGAGCGAGCGTCTGGGCCAGGAGCGTCTTGCCGACGCCGGTCGGGCCCAGCATCAGGATGTTCGACTTCTCGATCTCGACATCGTCGAAGCCCGACAGAGTCTCCTGAGATTCGATCCTCTTGTAGTGATTATAGACGGCGACAGAGAGGACCTTCTTTGCATAGTCCTGGCCAATAACAAAGTCGTCCAGCTGCGAGCGAATCAGTGACGGCGTCAGCTTTCTGTCCGACACCAGCGGGCGGAAGTGGCGAGCGTTCTGACGAAGTATCTCGACCGAGTTCTGTATGCAGAAATCGCAGATGTAGACATTCGGTCCGGCGATCATCGACGTGACTTCGTCTGACGTGCGACCGCAGAACGAGCATCGTACCAGGTCGGGGGGGAGCGTGTGGATATCCTTCGGCATGATTACTTCTCGACCTTCTCCTTGTCACTGGTGGAGACGACGACGCGATCGTCGCCGGTGGTGGAGGGGATGCTCGGCAGATCCTTACTCCCTTCTTTCCGGCTATAGAGAACGCGGTCGATCAAACCGTAGTCAACGGCATCTTGCGCGGACATCCAGAAGTCGCGATCGGCGTCCTTCCGTATCGTTTCGATGTCCTGCCCTGAATGGAGGGCGATGATCTGATAGAGCTGCTCGCGCATCCGGATCATCTCCTTCAGGTAGATCTCGATCTCTGATGTCTGTCCCTGCGAACCGCCGGAGGGCTGGTGCATCATGATCCGACTGTTCGGGAGAGCCAGTCGCTTCCCCTTGGCCCCTGCGCAAAGCAGAACCTGAGCCATGGAGGCGCACATGCCGATGCAGATCGTTGAGACATCTGGACGGACGTACTGCATCGTGTCGTAAATCGCCAGCCCGGCCGAAACAGATCCACCAGGCGAGTTGACATACATGATGATGTCTTTCGTCGGGTCCTCGGACTCCAGAAGGATGAGCTGCGCGATCACGATGCTTGCGACTTCGTCATTGATTGGGGAGTCGAGCATGACGATTCGGTCCTTCAGCAACCTGCTGAATGGATCCCATGCAACATCGCCACGCGCGGTCTGCTCTACTATCCTCGGAATAATCATGATCGTGAACCTCGTGTAGTTGTAGCCTGAAACTGTTAGCCCACGGACGCTTCGCCGGGGGTCTCGTCACCGCCGGCGGTCTCTTCCACCGGCTCGGGTACCGTCGGCATTTCCGGTGCCGACCCAACGTCAGAATTCAATCCCTTGATCTGCCGATCGTCCACCTCCTGCACAATTGCATAGTCCTCCAGGAACTGCAACGCCTTTTCCGCGCGGATGCGGTCCGCATAGGCCGAAGTCTTCTTCATGTACCGAAGGATGCGATCGAATTCGATCCCGGTCCGTTCCGATTCCAGCGAGGCGAGTCCCTCGTAATCGTCGTCCGTGGCCTGCAGGTCCTCCTTGGCAGCCAGAGCCTCGCGTAAGAGAGCCCACTTCGAGAAGACCTCTGCGCGGGGCTTCATTGTTTCCAGGAATCCCTTCATGTCGAAGTCTTTCGGCAACTCCTTCTCCTCCCCCTTCCGGTACTCGTCCAGGTACTGGTCGAGAACCTCGTTGACGATCACGCTGGGAACGGCAATGGGGTTGCGGTCGATCAGTCCGTGGATGAGTTCGTCCCGAAACAGCCCGGTGAACTGCTTGTCGTATTCAGCCATCAACCCCTGTCGTATCGCATCGCGCAGCTGGTCGAGGGTCGCATCCTCTTTGTTCAGTACAGTTCTCGCGAGTTCGTCATTCAACTCGGCCGGCACGATCTGGCTGGCCGACTTGACTGTGATATCAAACGTGGAAGTGGAACCATCCTCGCCAGTCTGCAGATCAAGTTTGAAACTGTCCCCAACGTTCTTTCCGATGAGCGCCCCTTTCAGATCGGGATTAATCGTTTCGCTACGCAGATAGACCCGAACGTCACGTTGCACATCGCCGATGACCGGTTCGCCATCCGCAAGCTTCTGCATGTCGATCGTGACACCATGATACTCATCGGCAATCGTCTGAGCGTCGATGACGGCACCGAATCTCTCGGCTGCCCTCGCCATCTCCTCATCAAGCTCCTTCTCCGTCACCTGATGGACGATGCGTTTCGCCGGGAGACCCTTATAGTCTTTCAGGTCGATGTCAGGGAATATCTCGTAGGCGATCGTGCAGTGAAGACCACCTGCATCCGTCTTGTGCACGTGCGTCACCAGGGGCCGTCCCACCGGGCGGATCCCCTTATCGATCACCTCGCTCTGGAACGTCTCATGGATGGCCGCATCCATCACCTCCTCTTCCAGCGCTTTCCCATGAAGTTTCTTGATGATCGGGATGGGGACATGCCCCTTCCGATAGCCCTTCAAGACGACTTGTTTCTGCGCTTTGCGGTAGACGTTATGCTCGAACGTCCCGAATTCATCCGGAGTAAGAGTGATGTCCAACTCGAAGGCGATATCGCCTTTCTGATTAATCGTTGATTCCATGAAAACAGGTTCTCTGGCACGTGCAGTGACGCCGACGATAGGTGCCGGGGTCGGTGAAGACGAACGGACTGCCGTTCAAGTGCGGATGAAGGGACTCGAACCCCCACGCCTTTCGGCACTACATCCTAAGTGTAGCGTGTATACCAATTTCACCACATCCGCATGAAAGGGCGAAAATACACAAAACAGACCACCGTGCCGGGTGGTTGGGGATCGAGAGATACAGATGGTCGCAAGTTCGTATCGTCATCCGGTCGAGCGATCCGTGGTAGATTCCGCGATCTTCCACGTGCAACCCATCAAACGTCGACTCTCACGATGCCCGTCCCCCTGCTCGATCTGAAGGCGCAGTATGCCACACTGCAACCGGAACTGGATGAAGCGGTGCTCCGCGTCAGCAGAAGCCAGTACTTCATTCTCGGTCCCGAGGTGACGCAACTCGAGCGATCGATGGAGGAGTATCTCGGGGTTCGCCACGCACTTGGTGTTAGCTCAGGGACCGACGCCCTCCTTCTGGCGATGATGGCCCTGGGCATAGGACCGGGTGACGAGGTTGTGGTCCCGGTGTTCAGCTTCTTCGCGACAGCCGGTACCGTCAGCCGACTGGGCGCCCGCCCGGTATTTGTTGATATCGATCCGGTCACATGGAACATTGACCCAGACGCCGTCGAACGGGCGATTACTTCGCGAACGAAGGGAATCGTTCCGGTCCATCTCTATGGACAATCGGCAGACATGGAGCGAATCATGGAGATCGGGCGCAGGCATGGTGTCCCTGTCATCGAGGACGCGGCGCAGTCGATCGGTGCGCAATACAAGGATGGACGCGCAACGGGTGCTATCGGCGACGTTGGGTGCTTCAGTTTCTTCCCCTCCAAGAACCTGGGGGCTTTCGGCGACGGCGGGATGGTGACGACACACGACTCGTCCCTTTATGAACGCATGAAGATCATGCGCGTGCACGGAGGGGAGCGCCGCTACTATCATGCAGTCATTGGAGGAAACTTCAGACTGGACGAGATTCAGGCGGCTGTTCTCAACGTCAAGCTCCCACATCTCTCGGCCTGGAGCATGGCGCGTCGACACAATGCGGCCCTCTACCGACATCTCGTTGTGAAGTCGGGGCTGTCGTCCGACGGAACCGCCACTACATTCGACAATGGGAACATGGTGCTTCTTCCGCAGATGGTCTGGGAGGCCTCTGGCGTCGATCAACCCCACATCTTCAATCAATTCGTTATTCGGGTGAGGAACCGCGAGGTAATTCGAACGGTCCTTCAGGAGAAGGGGATCGGGAACGAAGTCTATTACCCGGTGCCTTTCCATTTGCAGGAGTGTTTTGCGGGCCTTGGGTATGGTAAGGGAGATTTCCCTCATGCAGAGGCGGCGTCCATGGAGGTTCTTGCGCTCCCTGTCTACCCGGAGCTCACGACGCCTCAACTGGAGGCTGTCGTTGAGGCAATTACAGAAGGCGTCGCAATCGGCGCGGCCGAGGTCGAATAGGGATGCCGGCGCTTGAAACCGACCCGGTTGTGGTGATTGGCGCTGGACCTGCGGGGATGACCGCGGCCTATCACTTGACCCGGCACGGAATCAATGTTCGGCTCTACGAAGCATCCCCATTCGTTGGCGGCATGGCGCGAACAATCGATCTCTGGGGGGGGCGGGTCGATATCGGACCACATCGATTCTTCAGTTCCGATCGACGCGTCAATGAACTATGGCTGGAGGTCGTCGGGCCGAACTATGAGATGATTGATCGGCTCACGCGCATCTACTACAACGGGAAGTTCTTTCTGTATCCGCTGAAGCCGTTCGACGCGCTCTCGAAACTGGGCGCGATGGAGGCGCTACGTTGCCTGGGAAGCTACGTTCGGACAGGGAGGGGAACGGGAACAACGGATGCGTCGTTCGAGAGCTGGGTGGTATCGAGATTCGGTCGACGGCTGTTCGAGATATTCTTCAAGACCTACTCCGAGAAACTTTGGGGTATTCCCTGCTCGGAGCTCGACGCCGATTTCGCCGCACAGAGGATTCGAGGGCTGTCGTTGTGGGGAGCTGTCGTCAATGCCATGAAGGGGGGGAGGGGGAATCGCCACAAGACCCTCGTCGATCGGTTTGCCTATCCGATTGGGGGGACGGGAAACGTGTACGAATCAATGGCCGAGCGGATCGTGAAGGCTGGGAGCGAGATTCATCTCTCCTCGCCAGTTGACCGTGTCCTGATTCGTGACGATCGCGTAGTGGGGGTTGCGTTGAACGACGGGAGGGAAATAGAGTCGACGCGAGTCGTATCGTCGATGCCGCTGACGCTCTTGGTGGAGCGCCTCGAGAACGCTCCCCCGGACGTCCTGCGCGCCGCTCGCTCACTCAGCTTCCGAAACACGATTCTGGTATATCTCAGGGTCGACGCGGACAATTTGTTTCCCGACAATTGGCTTTACGTGCACGCGTCTGACCTGGCCGTTGGGCGAATAACCAACTTCCGGAATTGGTCCCCGTCGCTTCATCCACCCGACCGTACGACCATTCTGGCACTGGAATACTGGTGCGACGCCGAAGATCAGGAATGGGGATGGGCCGACGATGAATTGATTTCACGCGGAATACATGAGATCCGGCATACAGGCCTGGTTGGCGACGCCAACGTCCTCGAGGGGAAGGTGGTTCGATTGCCCAGGTGTTACCCTGTCTATCGCCGCGGATACGCACGCCACATCGATGTCATTCGAGAATTCCTTTCGACGATCGATGGACTGCATGTTATCGGGCGCTACGGCGCATTCAAATACAACAATCAGGATCACAGCATGTTGATGGGTATCCTTTCTGCAGAGAATATTGCGTTGGGGGTGGGGCACGATTTATGGGGCGTTAACGCCGATTACGATACGTATCAGGAAGCGACCCGCATCACCGAAACCGGATTGGTATCCGACTAGCCAGCCTATTCTCCAGCCGCTCTTCCCGCACCACGACGGTCCGACCACCCTCTCAGAATCCTGTAATCTCCATTCCAATCGATGCGAATTGCATCGACTCGTCCGGACGATCCTATGCGTCTGACGGGAGTATATCCAAGCGATGTCAGTTGCACAATCGTCTCCTGCGTGAAGGCCCCCGATTCGAACATGATGGAATCGGGTATCCATTGATGATGGATGCGTGGCTCCTGGATTGCCTGGTGGAGGGGCATCCCGTAATCAATTTGAGCGTGGATAACCTGGAGCACCGTCGTGATGATCGTTGAGCCACCAGGCGTTCCGACAACAAGCCAGGGTTTGTTCTCTCGCAACACAATCGTAGGGGTCATGGATGAGAGCATCCGTTTGCCGGGCGCGATTTCGTTGGCCGTAGCTCCCACCAGGTCAAACATATTTCGAGTCCCCGGCTTTGCACTGAAATCATCCATTTCATTATTCAGGAAGAACCCGGCACCATCGACGATCATCTTATTCCCGAAATACCCATTCAGCGTGGTCGTTACGGCGACAACATTACCGTACGAATCGGCAACTGAATAATGAGTGGTTTCTGTCCCCTCTCGCCACGGGATCGATATCTCGCCATGCGTAATCGAAGCACTTGGTGTCGCGCGGCCGCCGATTGTGGATCTCCGTTTATCTGCGTACGCCGTGCTGAGAAGGACGTCAGTGGGAACGGGATAGAAGTCCGGATCGCCCAGAAACTCGGCCCGGTCGGCATATGCGCGGCGCATTACCTCGACCAGGATGTGCGCGTGTTGTGAGGAGTGCCACGCTATCTGCGAGAAATCGTATCCCGCCAGCATGTTGAGCATCTCAATCAGCAGAACGCCACCGCTGGAAGGGGGCGGCATGGAAATGACGGTTGCACCCCGATAGGTGCCGATAACGGGCTCCCGTTCCACCGGGCGATACAAGGCGAGGTCTACACTGTCAATTATCCCCCCCTGTTCCTTCATGTACTCAACAATCAATCGAGCCGTTTCTCCGCCGTAGAACCCCTCGCGTCCGGAATCCGAAACTCGCTGAAGTGTTGCCTGCAGGTCTTTCTGCCGAATCGTATCAGTGGAACGTGGTGGATAGTGACCGTTGAGCCAGACAGCAGAGGTGGAAGCGATTCCTGCCAGCGAGTGGAGCTTGTCGTTCAGATCCGCGGCCAGTTCCTCCCCGACGACAATACCATCGCCTGCAAGGCGAATCGCAGGTTCAAGCACACGCTTTCGGTCAAGAGTGCCGTACTTGTCCAGGGCATACAGCAGTCCGGCTGGTGAGCCCGGAACGCCTGCTGCCAGCGGACCGGCGGTAGAGCGCTCAGGTACAAGCTCCCCTTCGTTGTCAAGGAACATGTCGCGCTTTGCATTGCGGGGGGCAACCTCTCGAAAATCGATCGTAGTGGTGCGCCCATCAGCCATGCGGATCACCATGAAACCACCCCCGCCGAGATTCCCAGCTTCAGGATATGCGACGGCGAGCGCGAACCCGATCGCGACTGCCGCATCCACCGCGTTCCCGCCATCGCGGAGTATTTCGACGCCGGCCGCGGTTGCCTCTGGCCGCGCCGTTGATACCATGAACCGGCGGCCGAACGCGGACGGATCGCCCGAATGGGGAGAACATGCGGCAACGAGAAGCGGAAGCAGAAGTAGGAGAGACAATCGTGACATCGGACCAATCACATTCAAATCAATTCAACCTTTCGCGCTCTCATTTGGAGATTAAGACCCTCTGTGTCCCCCCATGCCGTATCGTAGTTGTTGGCGAACCCCAGAGCGCGATAATCACTGGTGGATTCCACACGGGCATCGTCATCGAGGTCGTCGAAGTCCTCAACACTCTGGGTGAAGCGCGGGTGATCATCGTAACGCGCAGGATCGACAACGGAGAAGAGCTGCGGAATGTCTAACGGAACATCACCATCGGGATAGAGGTCCGTCCGACGAACCAGAATCTCGCCATCCCGGAATGCAACACGACCACAGAGGACGAATCGCCCCTCGTCCTCGATGGTGAACGTAGCACCGCGCGAAATGGTGGAGCATTTCAGAAGGAACTCGGACAACAGGTAGGCATTGAACTCGTTGTCGGCGATGTGTGTGATTCCGCTTGCTATCGAGTCGTCGCGAACACCTCCCCAACGGACGTTGAATAGCCCCTCTTCCTCCATCGCCTTGACCGCACCCACCTCATCCTTCAGCTCGATCTTCTTTGCGAGCAGTCTCCGTCTGAAATGAAAGCGGGCTGTGTTGTAGGGCATGTCCGGCATACGATCGTAGTTGGGGAACAGGATATACCTCTTCAGTCCGATGCGATCGCACGTCCAGATGAACTCGGAGTTGTACCAGTGCTGCAGGCGGACTATTTCTCCCCACTCCCCGTTTTCGATGACGTTACTGTCGTTCTCCTCTACGTAGTATCTCAGAGCGCGGGGCATGGCCTACGATTGTGGCGTGATGAAATTCCGAATGTACTTGCCGATCATATCGAACTCCAGGTTCACTCGATCGCCTTCGGCCAGCGATCCGAAGGTCGTGACATGGTATGTGTGCGGAATAATGGAGACCATGCAACGATTGCTCTCGACCCGGGCGGCCGTCAGCGACACACCATTGACGGCGATGGAGCCAACCGGTATGACGAGCTGGGCGAACTCGTTGTCATACTCGATCCAGAATATCCACGAACCTTCGCGTGCGGCCGCTTCCACGACAGTTCCGACGCAATCGACGTGACCCATTACGAAATGCCCCCCGAGCCGATCTCCAACACGAAGGGCGCGCTCAAGGTTTACACGTGTTTCAAGTCCAAAGTCTCCAAGCGTCGTTTTTGACAACGTCTCCTCGACGGCAACCATGGTGAACTCCGTCCCGACGGCCTTCACCACCGTCTGACAACAACCATCGACGGCAATTGAGTCGTCGATAGCTAGTCCAGCGGCGATGGCTCCGCCGTCTATCGTCAAACGGCGTACACCACCAGAGTCTTCAATGGCGGTCACGCTCCCGATCCCTTCAATCAATCCTGTAAACATTGCTTCTGAGGGCTGCTGTTGAACGACAAGGCCCGGACACCCGGGCCTTGCCACATTCGATACGACCTATTGATCGGAACCACCTCCAGTCTGGGCCGCGACTTCGTCGTCAATGATATTTCGGAGGGCCGGCTTGACGAAGATGTCATCAAGACCCATGGTGTACAGACTCCGTGCCAGCAGGCTGATGCGACGATTCAGCGGGTGGCGTCGGTTGACAAGAATCACCTGCTGGTCGCGGATCGTGCACAGGCCCCCATCGAAATCACCTATCTCAACACGGATAGGAAGGCCCATCGTTCGGGCCAGTTCTTTCAGCTCTTCGTACGTCTCCTGGTGGTTCATCCGTTGATTGCTCTGTTCTTGTTAGTGAAAGGTTGCTTACGCCGCGGTGCCGCCCCCAAGCACACCGACACACATTCCATCTCCGATGGGCACAAGGGCCGCCTGAAGAAGTGGGTGGTGTGCCATTGCCAGGTTGAACTCCTGCATCCCGGCGACGCTCTCGTTCTCGACGTTTTGATCCGCAATCTGACCCCACGCCATCGCGTTGTCTCCGGCAATCATTCCTCCCGGGCGCATTTTCGGAATGATAAGCTCCAGGTACCGCACGTAGTTGATCTTGTCGGCGTCGATGAAGGCGAAGTCGTATGGACCCGTTTCCGCCAGATTGCGCTCAAGCACATCAAGGCCGGCACCGATTATGACATCCACGCGATGTTCCAGCCCCGCCCGCCGCACCATTTCCCTGGCGAACTCGGCGTGGAAGGGGTCGCGCTCAATCGTCGTGACGATCCCATCATCGGGGAGTGCGCGTGCCATGACGATAGCACTATATCCAGCAAGCGTGCCGACCTCGAGAACTCGGCGCGCCCTAATTCCCTTCAGAAGTACCTGCATGAAGGCGGCCTGTTCCGGACTGATCTGAATCTCCGGGATGCCGGCTGCGGCGGCTTCCACCTTCAATGTCTTCAACAGATCGTCCTCCACGCCGAACAGCTCAATAGCATAGTCGACGATTGCATCTGTCAGTGGAGTTCCCTTCATACTGGGTCGTTGATTACGTGTCGTGAGAGTGGATGCAGATTCGATGCGGCGGGAAAGTAGGAACTGTCCGGTAGATAACACAACGTCGCAATGCTTGGGGTGTAACGGCGGTCGGTGAAGGTCGTGTATGACGCTCTTCGGACGTCGTGTCGCCGGACAAAGGTCCCCCGAGTCGTATCTTGACGCCCGGCTCCAGCGGAATCAAACTCCCCAACATCGTGTCTCAAAACCAATCAGGCCCTACACCAGCCAACGGTGCATCAGGCCGCATCGTCGGTCGATACGAATTGCTCCAGGAAATCGGTGTTGGCGGCATGAGTCGCGTCTACCGCGCGCGCGCCACGGATTCTGGAGAGATCGTGGCCGTGAAAGCGATTCGCGCAGATAACGTGGCAACCGACTACGAGGCCCGTCTGCAGCGCGAGCCAGACATCCAGCGCGGATTGGGACACGAGAACATCGTCCACCTGATTGACAGCTTCCGCTTCGGTGACGAGTTCTTTCTCGTCATGGAGTACGTTGATGGGCGATCCCTCTCGCGGATTATTCACACAGAGTCCGGTCCCCTCCCCCTCGAACGGGCTCGAGGCTACTTCCGGCAGATGCTACGCGCGCTTGATCATCTCCATCGCCTTGGCATCATCCACAGGGACATCAAGCCTTCAAACATCCTTGTTGGATGGGACGATCGAGCCCGCCTTGCCGACTTTGGCATTGCAAAGTTTGCGTGGCAGGAGGCGCAGACGTCCACTCAGCAAGGGCTTGGAACTCCGGAGTATATGTCACCGGAGCAGGCGCGGGGTGGCGCAGTCGATCATCGGAGTGATATCTATTCGCTGGGCATTTCGCTGTTCGAAACCCTGACGGGGCGACGGCCATACATGCGAGATGCGCAGACCCCCGCCGCCTACATGGAGGTCGTTGACTCGATTCTGAACAGACCACTTCCCGATCCCAAGACCTACAACCCTTCCATTCCCGACGACGTCGTTCGGATGCTTCAGAAGGCGACCGCCAAGAACCCTGCCGATCGTTTTCAGAGCTGCGCGGAGTTCCTTGGTGCGCTCGAAGTGGTGGGCGTCGCAGCCTCCAGCGTACCTCAGACGTTTCCCGCAGACATCGACTCAGCACCGACGGTAACCGCACCCCAACCAGGTCGCTCGACGCCCGGTGGCGTGGCAACGAGGTCGACCGATATCGATCGCTCTGTGCCGTCTGGTGGGCGGTCGAATCCCTGGCCGTGGATAGTGCTGATCGTTGTCGTGGTCGCGGTCGGGGGCTACTTCGCATGGCCGTCGATTCAACGTGCGTTGAACGATGACACGCCGGTCCCTGGTACGAAGCTGAACGATTCGCTCGCCGCGCTGATATCTCGCAAGGTTGCATCGGACGTCCAAAGATTCACGCTAGACGGCAATCCACCCGCACTCGCTTCTCTCTATGCCGACAGTGGAGTCCGCTTCTTCAATCTGAAGAACACGAATCGGAAGGGCATCGCCGCCGACCTGGCTGCGTTCCAGAAGCGGATCGTGACCACGGATCGCTTCGAAATCGAGATCAGACGCGCGCGAGCTGTCAGCGACTCCATCGTGGAAACGGAGTGGATCATATCCTACCAGCGTCTCCGAGACGATTCGCTCATTCTAAAGGGGACGACATCAAACATCCTGAAGATTGAGATCATTGACGGAGAATGGCTGATTACGAGCCAGGTGGAGAAATGGACCAAACGTGAGAACCAGAGGCTCCAACCCGAGACTCCCCCCGATACGACAGCGCCAGCCGATTCGGCAACCGAGCCGATGGTGGTGGACATTGACCAGCCAAAAATCCTGACCGACGAAATCAAGCGAAGAGTCGTGGAGACGACGATGAAAGGGCTCGAGAGCGGATCGGGAGGGACAGCCATAGCTGCAGCACTTGCGCCAGCAACGTCGGGAGCGCTTCGAGAGGATCTTCTCAATGACCTGTCTTCGGGTCAGTGGCGACTGATCGGGACGTCCAACGATGCCGATAGAGTCGTGGCCGTCGCAGACGTGACAACGGCCGCAGGCGATACGAAGCGGTACCGTTTCTCGTTCACGATCGTGGATGACGGAGGACCTCGCATCAAGAGCGTGGAGGTCCAACGGTGAGCACCGGCGTTGACGTCGAGAGCATCGAATACCGGTCGGGCGGCCTTCACATTGACGTGGGAGCCAGAACGGACGTCGGGCTCAGGCGCTCCGAGAATCAGGACGATCTGGCGATCAGTGTCGACAATGGCCGACTTGCGCTGGTGGTCTGTGACGGTATGGGTGGTCATGCAGCCGGGAGCGTGGCCAGCAACGTTGCTCTCCGGGCCTTCGTAGGACACATTACACAGGCGGGTCCGTTTGATGGTGACCAGATACAGTCGGCAGTCGCCGCCGCGACGAGTAGCATGCGATTGGAGGTTGCTGAGAATCCTAACGTGGCCGGAATGGGAACCACGCTTGCCAGCGTCTGGGTGGAGGGACGTCGAGCGTTGATCGCCCACGTAGGTGACAGTCGCGTGTATCGTCTGCGTGAAGGAGGACTGGAGAGGCTTACAGACGATCATTCGCTTGTGTTTGACATGATGCGCCGTGGGGAGATCACAGAAGCGGAGGCAGCTGTGCACCCGCGACGGAACGTGATTACCCGGGCCCTGGATGGAAGTGATTCGGTACACGCTGACGTTTCGGCTATCGAGCTGAACGATGGGGACAGGATACTCATCTGCAGCGACGGGCTGAACGCCATGGTTCCCGATGCTGACATCGAGCGATTGCTGGCTTCGAACAGATCCGTGCGTGCAGTCTGTGATGCGCTTGTTGAGGCTGCGCTCCAGGGTGGGGGGAAGGACAACGTAACCGTCGTTGTCGCCAGGGTCGAGGCAGATTCGCGTTCCGACGAAAGGGATGCACCTTCAACAACCGGAGCCGCGGTGGGCGGAGGGCGACGGTTCTGGCTTGGTGTAAGTGGTTGGAAGCCACTGATGCTCATTACGGGGTCGATCGCGTTCGCCGTGATTTTCGTCTGGTATGTCTGGTTCGAACCGATAGTCACGGAAACGTCCAGGCCGACCCATGACACCACGTTGATCGACACAACTGGAATCGACTCGAATCGGCCCCGTGCCATGCCATCCTGGGAAGGGGACACCCCCGACTCCACCGTCGATCATCAACCCCAATGAATCGACCTCAATCCCCTCACGTGTCAACCACTTCCCATGTCCGCTTTCAGACGCATCATTGATCTGCTCTTTCCGTCGGGAGAGCCGGCCGTTGAAAGAAGTCAGCTCATCGACCGTGGACTCGAGGCACTTCGGACCGCGCGCGACGCACGCAAGATCGTGATGGGGAGCAGCAAGAGGGTGCCGGGCAGACTCGAACTCCGAATGCCGCAGGGGCTATTCGACGAGCTTGCATTGGTGGGAGGGGTCAGGGACGTCGAGTTCTTCCTGAACGACGAGTTGATGAAGGACCTCCGCATTGACGGAATGAAGACGTTCGGTGACGCGCCGGTGCACGTCTCCGTGGCAGTCGATTCCACGCTTGCTCCGAATGAGATCTTCGCCTGTGTCGTCTCTGCGGACGACGAAGATGTTGCGTCTGGCGACCCACTTGAAGCGAGAACGATGGTGCTCGGCGTGGACGATGTGGCTCCACGCCATGCCGTGGACAACGTAGCACCCAGGCATCGGTTGGTCATCCGAAGAGGCGGTCGGCTTGTTGCCGACATCCTTCTGGAAGGACGACACTGGATTGTGGGACGGCGTGGATCCGGGGGGAGACCCGTCCCGGATGGGTGCCGCAAGATTGACGTCGACTTCGAACCCACGGTATCTCGTGAACAGATTCGATTGGATATGATCGACGACGATCGTTTTCGATTACAGCGCGTCGGTCACGGGGCCGTAGTACTGGGCGACGGAGAGTCCCTCGCGAGCGATGAGAACAGACTCGTGGCAGTCGGCGTCCCATTCTCTATCGAGGACTACGAGGTCACATTGGTTCGAGGGAGGGGCTGAGTGTGGGATTGACTACACTCCTTGGGACGGCCCAACTTGCCATCCAGGACGTGCTGAGAAAGGACGTGTCGGCGGGACGCACGCCAAACGTCGTGATCGTGTCCATAGGACGTGCCGCGCTGCAGCGCGAATATGTGGAGGGGGAGGAGGAGGCGAAGGAGAGAATGCGACGAGAGTTGGAAGGATCCGCTGCGCGACTCATGGAGGCGCACGGATGGACGCCAGGGGGATGCGGAGTCTTGTCGTTAGCAATTCTGGTGCGCTCAACACATCGGGACTGTCAGGTGCTCGCCAGAACAGTCAACGCATTCGCCAGATTAACGATTACAGATGACGCCGGATCTCGCGTCGTTCCCCTCGTCACGCCTCGCGGTCTCCTTGGTCGTGACCACAAACCGATTCCACCCGGATTCATTCCGCTTCACGATTCACTTCGCCTCGTGTCGCGAGACCACATTTCCCTTACGTACCGCGATCTCGAGCTCACCGCAACACTGCATGGCAGAAATCCCACGACGCTCAACGGCCACCCGATGACGCTCGGTACGTCCATAGCTCTGGCACAAGGGGACGTCATCCGTTGCGGATCGTGCGAGATCGCCGTGAACGATATCGAGGGGAGAGATTGATGATGACGCCCTTCGTTCAAGAGCACCGACCGGCACCATGTCACTAACCAGTATCATGCTCGTCACGTGGGGTTTTCTGATTGCCGTCGTGGTGGTCGGATATGGCGGCGTCATAGATAGTCTGAGACGCTGGGAGAATCGTGGCGGAAGGTGGCTCCTATTGACGGTTGCCGCCGGGCTCATAGTTGCGACATACTTCCGTGCTTCAGGTTACATGTCCGCAGAACGGGAGGCGTGGATTGCACAGGGGCGCGTTCCTGCAGATAGCGTCTCGCGTGGGTTCGACACGAAGAGCCGATTTCGGAGCATGGCGCAGCCGCTCGGTCGAATTATGGATCGCCGCGGTCGCGTACTTGCCGAGTACCGGCTGCGCGACGACCATCTGGTGCGCGCCTACCCGGTGGGTCCGCCTACGGCTCACATCGTCGGCTATTGGACAGGACCACTGCGCGACGGCGTCGGCGTCGAGAAGGCGCTCACCATTCTGAATGATTCGTTGCGGGACGATCTTCCGCACGACGTCCGCCTGTCGCTCGACGTGGACGTACAACAGGATGCAATGCGAGCGCTCGCGGGGAACGACGGTGCAATCGTTGTGATCGACGCTGGTTCGGGAGAGGTGATTGCGGCAGCGAACAACCCGGTGTTTGACCCTGTCGGCGTGTGGAGCGATGACATGTGGGGCCAGTACGTGCGAGATATGAAGAGACGCCCGTTGACGTCTCGTGCTGTCAAGGACAACTTCTCGCCCGGATCGTCCATCAAGGTGTTGATAGCAGCGGCGGCGCTTTCGCGTAGAACAGTTCTCCCCGAAGCGAAGGGGGTAGTCTGCACGGGCGCCTGGACTCCGTCGTCTCGCATCAAGCCGATCACCGAGCATGGATCAGCTCACGGAGCCGTCGATCTGGCGCGAGCGATGCGGGTCTCGTGCAACATCTACTTTGCGCGGCTTGCGTACGAGTTTGTTGGATTCGACGTGGCTGCCGACTACCTGGAAGGGCTGGGTTTCAACGAGCGACTGCAGTGGAACACTGGACTGGCACTCAATCGATATGGAACTCTCCTCCCAGCCTCAAGCTGGGTGAAGGGGAGGGATGAGATTGCGAAGACGCGATTGGGGATAGGACAGGCGTCCGTCAAGACAAACCCGATCCACTTTGCGACTGTGATCGCAGGTATTGCAAACGGTGGCGTCTTTCTCCGTCCCGCACTTGAACTGGGCCGGAGAATCGATACGCTCCCCTGGCGGATGACTCCCTCCGTTGCTGAGCGTGTGCGACAACTGATGCGTGAGCCATTGAAGCCGGGGGGCACAGCCGTGGGCGCGTTCCCTGGAGGCGTTGTTGCTGGCATTACCGTCTATGGGAAGACCGGAACCGCAGACCCGGAACCTGATGGACGAGAGCCGTCGTGGTTTGTCTCATTCGGCGAGAAGGAGGGACGCCGATACGTCGTGGTGGTTGCTATCCAGAACAGGCATGGTCAGATGGCTGGAGGGCTAAACGCGCCCATGGCGCGCAAGATGTATGAGTCGCTCAATCGCCACCGCTACTTCGACACTCGTTGATCGCTGAGCCGCCAATGTCCCGCTCCCTGGCATACCCAATCCTCGCGGTCGCGGTCATCGTGTTGACCGCTCTCTCTAACTACGGCGTCTATCTAGCTGGAGAGGAGTGGTTTGTCCTTCGACCGGACATAAGCGTGGTGATCAGAAACGTCTTGATGGTTGGAGCATTCGTTGTCATTGGCCCTCTCCTAATCCCACGCGGAATCCGCAAGCGATCGGCTCTCACGTTCCTTCTGGTGGCTGCCTCTTTATTTGGGCTTGGATCGGCTATCCAGTTTCGATTGGGACACGACGTTCCAAGAAAGCTGAGCAGTTCCGAGATCAGCCACGTAGCCGATTCTATTTCCATGCTCCATCAGGGCGCGTCGCCCGACACGATCGCTTTCCTCACTCGGATAGCGGTTCGCCGACAAAACAGCCGACTTCGGTCTGACTTCGAAGCGTCGCGAATCGATACGCGCCTCGCCCGGTCGCTGGAACATGCATATGGTCCAACTGCCGTCACGCGCGAGGTACTGGATAAGCGAGGTGTGGCCCCTCTCGACAGCACGCTACTTCGACTCGCCCCCCTCTTTGCATTCCTCGTAATCGTTGGCGCCAGCACTCGCTTTCGAGTGATTCCGTTTCTTTCCAAGGAGTGGGTCCTGCTTGGCGTATGGGGATCGCTCGGGGTGGCGATCGTGGCGTTTGTTTACCTGAAGACGTCTGGCGGTATACGTGGCGCCGCGTTCGCGCCACAAGAGTTGCTGAAGATCACCCTTCCGTTGGCGTGGGGGGGGCTCCTTGTACGGTATCACGATGCACTCGCACCGATCGGCAGGGAGCGGTTTACGAAGAGTCCGTTCATACTGTGGCTCTACATTCTGGCTCTGCTGTCGGCACCACTGGCAAGCTTCGTTCTCGTAAGAGACTTCGGTCAGTTCCTCGTCATCGGTATTGCACAAACGCTTCTGCTGGCATGGTACACACGAAGCCCGCTCTACGTCGTCCTCTTCACCGCCGCGTTCATTGGGTCCGGGCTGATCCTCGTCTCCGCGATTCTGCCGGCGGGCGTGACGCTGGCGGCCGCTCTCGGAATCATGGCCGGTGCTGTGGTGGTTCTGGCGTGGCTGGAGCGGTTTCGTCGACGCGATGTCCTCTGGACCTCCGCCTCGTTTGTTCTTGCCGCATCGCTGCTCCTTGCCGGTGTCGTGGCACGCCTGCCGTTCATGAGCGGCATCCTCGCAACGCCTCGCTCTCGCTTCATGCTCTTTGCCGATCTCTATTCACGAAATGGTGACAGTGGATGGTGGGACAGAACCCGTCAGGTGATTGAGGCGCTCTACGCGCAGGATGCTGGAGGTGCCTTCGGGCGTGGTCTTGGTTATGGAACGCCGTTTCTGATACCCAATGCCAACTCCGACTACATATTCTCGGCTTTGATGGAGGAGACTGGCGTCGTGGGGGGGCTCCTTGTGATTGTGGCCTTCGTCGCTCTAGTTGCAATTGGGCTGAGGATCGCTTCCGATCTGGGCAGGAACACGTTCGCTGGCTTGGTGGTGGCTGCGCTGACGCTGTTGTTTGGCGCGCAGGGGCTTGTCCACATCGCTGGTAACCTGAACGTCCTACCGATGACGGGAATTACCCTTCCGCTTGTTTCTGCGGGTGGAAGTTCAATGACCGTGACGTGGCTGATGGTGGGAGCAGTCGTTGCGTTGGCCGGAGATGCGTGGAAGAGCCGGTTGGTGATTAGACGCGCTGAATCTGCGTAGAGGCTCGACGCCTATGTGCCCCCTCCATGAGCGTTGAGTCGGCCTTGAACATTGCACCACAGACCCCTCCACCGATCAGGCATCGACTGCATCAGCGCGCACGACCTGGCAATCGCGGCACATCACCTCGCAGCCTCTATCAAGCAACCTATTTCGCCTTCGACGCTTCTACCACTGAGTCATACAGCCGTTGAAGCGAATCGAGTTTCCGTTGAGTGGCGGTCGGCTGGCTAGAGCCTCCGGCCTCAGCCGATGGAGTATGGGTCGTCGCACCCGTCGGAGCGTCGTTGCTGATTGCAACCATTGTGATTTCATCGGGGTCGTCCTCGAGGTAAGCAATCTTGACGAGGGTTCCGGGTTGGTAGAGATGAATCGTGCGAAGCGTCGGAACGAAGTCGGTCGATGAGGTATCGAGAACACCATCTTTCCTGGTAAACGCCACCGTCAGTTCAAGTTCAGGCGCATCATTCACCGTCGTTCCCGTCTCATCGACACTCAGCAGCCGACCCTCGACCTGAACGCCGTTGTTCACAATCCGTCTATGACGCAGCTCCGGACCGATGAAAAAGAACCAGATGGGCACCAGGACTATCAGCACGATGAAGAAGCCCAGGTAGCGCCCGGCACGACTCCTGGTCTGTGGTTGTTCATCCATTCGTTCGTCAAGATATTCTGTTGCCTAGTACCGCAGAACCGCTGCGACGGAGGCGTTGTCGTAGAGAGAGCCGTGTGGTACGGTGACAACCTCACCTCCGGTACGGATCGTGTCCATCGCCACTCCGTTGACCTGGAACGTCAGCGTGTCGCCTGACTCCCGCGCCGGGTCGTTGTCCGACAGAAAGAGGTACTCGACTCTTCCTTGCGAGGCGGCCTCAGTCATTTGTTCCAGATCGGTGGTCGTCATCCCGGTTCCGGCCAGCATGTTGAGGTGATCAACGTGAGAGCGTTGCTTCTTCTGCACCACATCCTGAACGATCTCCCAAGCCCTGGAATGAAGCTCTCGTTCGTTCAGATCATCCGGATTGACTGTGATCCCCTCATCCATTACGAACCCATAGCGTGTGGCGGATCGATAGAGAGGGAGCGTATACTCGATCCCTGCAAGAACGAGGGGGATCTTGGGGTCGTGGAAGTGCTCCAGAATCCGATTGTCGATCTGCCTGAAGTACTCCACAAGGTGACGCTTCGTCTCATCCTCCTCGCTTCCGTATCCGAAGCTCGTTGACGTTCTTCCTCCCGGACCACCCACCGAACTCGTGTGAAACTGCAGATTCCTGTCAGTCTCAAACGATGCAAGATAGTCGTCAAAGGTCGGAATCGCGTCGACTGCTTCGACGGAGTTCAATCCCCCTGCGTCACCTTCGTATACTCGTGCTCCGTTACGACTGAGGGCGAGCACTCTGAAATCCTCGTCCATCGACAGAATGCGGATCAGCGGTGTAAACACGAACTGGTCACCAACATAGACGGCCGGGGAGACATCGTGTTCAAACGACGCGCACGTAGTGCCGGACTCGGCGATGAAGAGGGCCAGGCCTCGACGCTGCTCCTTCCAGAAGGTATTGCCAGTCGTCAGAGCTCTCGCCTCTGCCAACAGGCGATCGGTGACGTCCACCCGGACGTCTCTGCTCCGAAGCTGGTCTTCACAACTGCGAAGCAGGTTCTTGAGAACAATCGGATCCTCTCCCACGCCTCTAGCCACAACGTGTGTTGGCATGTAGATCGAGACGGCGGGGAACGTGGCTCGCTCCATCAGTGCGAGCAGAGGAGTGCGTGATAGCTTGGTGATGGTATCCATGGTGCTACCTCCGTGAAGTCATCCAGACGATTGCAAGTTCAAACCCGTGGAGGGGCATGGGAAATTGCCGATTGTCTCTTCCAATATCAATGAGCGGCGTCATTCTCCATTCCGCGAGGGCGCCGGATATTTGCATGGAGTCGAAATCAACTGTACGCTTTGACTCCCATTGATCAGGAGGATGACACCATGGCAACGACCAAGACAATGACGAACGGCACTCAGACAACCATGCCGATCCGTCGGGAAGAAATGGGAACTCGCACCGATCTTCTCCCATCGCTTTGGGGTGACAGCCCATTCTCAATGATGAGGAGAATGATGGAGGACATGGACAGGATGTTCGGTGACTGGAAATTGGGGCGGACCATGTTCGCACCGATGACGGAACTCCGTGATCCATTCGATTCAACATGGAGACCGCAGATCGAGATGTACGAGAAGGGGAACAAGTTCATGGTACACGTCGATCTTCCGGGAATGAAGAAAGATGATATCACGCTTGAGATTGACGACGGCAACCTCGTGATGCGGGGTGAGCGGAAGAAAGAACACGAAGAGAAGAGAGAAGGCTTCTATCGAAGCGAGAGGGTGTACGGCTCGTTCTATCGAACCCTTCCACTGCCGGAGGGTGTGACGATGAAGGATATCTCCGCACACTTCAAGGATGGTGTTCTCGAGATCGAGATGCCTTCCCCTGAGCGTCCGAAGAAGGGGAACGGCGGCAAGATCCAAATCCAGTAATGTTCATCCCATTCCAGCTGCCCTGATTGCGCCTCCTTCAGACCGATGCTCAACTTCAACGTCGCGGGATCACTTCCGCGACGTTGTTGTTTAGTCGACGACGGACGACGCGTGTCACTCCGTCAAGCAGACTGTTGACTACCTGGCGGATCCCGATGCTCGTCAAGTCGGGCGACTTCAAGGCGCGAGACGCACAGGTCGTCGGTACGTCTACTCCCTCCTAGGCCTTCCCCGCCACCGACATCAACTCCTGATTTAGTCGCCGAAGTCGCTGACAGAGAATTCGTATGATTCCGCGCGAGATAGATGGATTGTCACTCAGCAGCTCGTAGAACTCATCCTGGTTGAGGCGGAGGAGGAGGGCGTCGGTCATTGTTGTGACGGATGCCGAGCGGGGCTCTGGATCGAGGAGCGAGAGTTCCCCAAAGATTTCTCCCTCTGCGAATTCGGCGAACACCTGGTCGCCGTCGTGCACGCGGACGCGTCCATCGTGAATGATGTACATGCACGCGCCGACGTCCCCCTTGTGGATAATCGTTGTTCCTGCCTCCGCAGGTACCTCCTCGAGAATCGTTGCGATGTCAATCAGCGTTCCGTCCTCGGTCTCAGAGAAGATGTCGACCGACTTCAATGTGAGGATCCGTTCTATGGTCGTGAGCATGGTATCGGATGCGGATGACGTTGTATGATCGAACAGAGATGGAGACGGAATTCCGCGTGCGGAAGTGGCCTCTGGTTCGGGTCCGACGCGATGGGGTCCAACATGGGCGGCCGCTTCGCGAACAACCGGATGCGTATCCTCAGCAGCAACCTGCATATGGGACGTCGTGGCGCCAGTTGGATTCCCAATGCTCAGGCGAACTGCGAGCGCCCTGGTCCACGTTGAGTGGCCCCCGGCCGGATCGCCGATGACGTGCCCGAGGCCCTCCTCAGGAGGGAGCGCCGTGGGAGAAAGGAGGAGTCCTCCGTGGTCGTTGGACCCTTCCTCGAATATTGGAATCACCTTGCGCGCGAGTGTGGGGCCAAGTGTAAGCTCCAGGGTCTCCAGTGCGTTTGCAGTGTGCTGCGTTGAACGGAGGAAGAGGTGATCGCGTACGCGATCCATAACCTGGCGATCGTAGACGCACGAAAGGAGCAGGAGGATCCGCCGACGTATCCCCTTCAACTCGTTCGACAACGCCTCCACAATAGAGGCTCCGTCGGTGCCGTAGGCTCGCGTGAAGAGTATGGCAAGTTCGCGGTTCCGTTCGGCGTCGGTCACCTCGCTGTCCAGGAGACTCATCACCAACTCTGTTTCACCGTCGGCCTTCCACTGGAGGCGCTGAAGCGATTCCAATGCCTCCTCACGAATTGTTCTATCCTGGTCACCAATGAGTCCAATCAGGAAGCGGACACTGGTCGGGCACGAAATTCGACCGAGCAATCGAATCAGCATTCTCCGCTTGTACGGGAGTTTCTCTGTCGGCCAGATGCGCTCGATCATGCGTGCCGAAGGCTCACCGATCCGGACAAGAGACTGCGACACCGACTCGCGAACCGATCGCTCGTCCAGCAGTGGCGTGAGAGCGCGGACGATCTGATCTCGCTTCACGTGTCCCGCTGCCTCTATTGCGGCATGTTGAACGATACGCGATTGATCTTTCAGGAGTGGCAGTAGTGGGCGATAGAAGCTCGAACTTCCTACTTCTCCGATCACCCGCGCGACGGTCTCACGCATATCAGGATCGTTGTCCTTCGTCCAGTCCATTACGCGAGATCCAGCTGATATCACGGCCTCGAGCTCACCGCAAAGCAACGCGCCGCTGAGGGCGCCGACTCGAACGTCGGTCCGACGGTCGTCAAAGAGGGGGGCGATCATTGACAGGGCTCGCTCTTCATCGATGATGAAGGCAGCCCGAGCAGCGCGACCAAGAACCGTGGCATCCGACTCCCTTCTGATGAGGTCGGTCACAACACGCGAACCCCACTCAGGTCGCAGAGCCTCAATTCGCTCAATGGCATGAAGGCGAACAACCGGCGATTCGTGAAGTACCAGGTTCTGCAGCACCCCATCAACCTCGGCGCACTCGCCACGGATAAGGAGGTCGACGGCGTACAGAATCTCTCCCGGCTTGTTCCCCTTCAGGGGTCCCTCGAGCAGTTCTCGTGTGGTCTCCGTATCGAGTTCCAGGTGCCCGTCGCCAAGCAACCGCCTCCGAAGTGAGGATCTGACGGTGCGTACGTACTCGCTCTTCACGACCGCCGAGACGATTATCCAAAGTGCGAGGATTCCGATCAGCAAATAGCTGAGACGGACCAGCATCTCGGGACCTGGGCGAGCGAAGATCAGCAGGAGAAGACCAACGCCAGCAATGATGACCGGATCACCGAGTGCTTTGGCCATATGAGCGTCCAATCTCCGTCGCGGGGCCAAGGGCTGGAAGAGGAGGAGGTACGCCGAGTTGGCAAGCGAACCCCGGAAAACCTCTATCACCAACATGTTGAAGCCGAAGAGAATCAGGAGTGAACGGGCGGCTTCGATCTTGAACGGTTGAAATGCGATGACCAGAGCCACTGCCATCAGACCGATGGGAAGAATTATCAGGGCAGGGCCAATGCCGAACCGTCGCAGGAAGCGCCCCGTGACAACCGCTTTGAAGAGGATGTCGAGCACGTGGGCAACTCCGAAGAAGATGCCCAGGAATGGGGCTAACTCCGACAGGTGATGGAAGCGGGACTGAACCTCGCGCAGAAATCCAAACTCGACCAGCGTGTACGTGGCGATAGCACAAACGGCGAAGGCAAGGAGGAGGCGACGATACTTGTCGAGGTGTCGGAGGGGAGATCCGTGATGGGTGCTCTTGCCGCTCACGGATGCCTCGTGCTCTCCCGCTACTGTGTGGAGTCTGCTCTTGTGCCGCTCGAGCATGTTGTGGAGGAGGAGGAGGGCTGCTCCCAGGGAGCCTGCTGCGACAAAAAGGAGATTGCTCGGTCCGATCAGGTGGACGAGGCCGGGGACAGAGAGGAAGCCGATCACTTTCGACGCCGATTCCCCGAGCCCCAACAGCCCAAAGAGCCTCTTCCCCTGGCGTACATCGAAGAGAACCGAATTCAACTCCCAATACCGGGCCTCGATCGACCCGAACATCACGAGACTCCACGCCAGCATCGCGAATGAAACGATCGACGGATCGACGGAATCGAAGACCAGGCGGAAGGCGAGCACCGGCACGAGCAGCAGAACCAGCGAGAGCTTCAGCAGTGTCGCCATCTGCATGCGATGCTCCAGCCTCGAGTAGAGCCAGTTCGCGCCGAAGCCAGTCAGCCCTCCGGCAATGTAGACCCACGGCAGATTGGCAATCGACTGACTCTCGAGGAACAAGCTGTGTGCGAGCGTCAGTACTATCGAAACGGCAAAACCCTCGAACAAAGAATGGACGAGGATGGCCGAGACCAACGTCCGCTCATCGGGTCGAAGGTCGAGAGCGGTGTAGAGGAGTCGCGTAAGACTACGACTCCGCAATTGCGACGTCGAATTGGTAGTTGGGTCGTTTGATTGCATCGGGGGGGACTTGCTTCAGACGGTGCGGAACATAGCAAAATTCCCACGCGGCGTAGCGCTGCTCCGCTCTTCCACTGGCAGCTCCACTGGTCAGAGGTCGCATCGCTTGTATGACCAATTGACCTCCCAGGCGCGGACTGACCTCCTTGGGAAGTCCCATATTGGACTTCGGCGCTTCCCTGGCATGCTGCTGCGGGCCTGGACCACGGCTCGTCGGGGTATTCGCTGAGGTTCGCGGGTCTCCGCACGGTGAGCAATCACAACGGACGTCGGTTGCCCCAACCACTTGCTCGACCGCGCGGGCGTCCGCAGTGCTGCGTGGATGTTGGCGATTCCGTTTTCTGCCTCGCCGCCGAACCTGGCCGATCCGATCCTGAAATGAAAAAGGGAGAGTCTATCGACTCTCCCCGATGTGGGCGATGCAGGACTCGAACCTGCGACCTCTTCGATGTGAACGAAGCGCGCTAACCAACTGTGCCAATCGCCCGAAGGACCCCAAAAGTACGTTAGAGACTAGAAAGTAGAAAGTGGATAGTACAGGGGAAAGGATCTTGCTCTTCACGCCACATCGTGCCCCACCCGCCCATCCGCCTACAGTCGGATCCGAGCCTGCTTTACGAGCGTTGCAATCTGCTCGCGGATCTGCTCTCCCGGCTTCAGGTCGCGGGCTTCGCGAAGAAAGCGCTTTGCCCCTTCCGTGTTTCGGACGCGGAGGTCGAGCTGGGCCATCATGACGAGGGCGGTCGCCTTCTCGTCCACGGCGCGAAACCGGTTGGTCTCCAGTGAGGTCTTGAACGCCTGTCGGGCGGCCTTGAAGTCGTTGGTCTGCACGTCAACGATTCCCTGGAAGAGGAAGAAATACGTCTTGGAGTACGCGTTGAGCTTCGCGGGATTCTTGACCTTCCCAAGTTCCAACCTCGCCTTCGGCATGTCGTTGGCCGAGATCGCTGTTGAGATCCGGAGGATCTGGCTGACACGCCACCAGACGTACAGGAGTATCACACCTATTAGCGTCGCGAGACCCCCAAGTATCCACCACTCGAACGCCAGTAGCGTTATGCCACCGGCGACAACGACCAGAATGATTGCGAAGATGATGTTCGGTGAGCGCATGCGTTACTTAACTATCCGGGAAACATTCTTGAACTCGGGAATATCGGCGCGGACCATCAGCTCGAAGAGGGCCATCTCGACGGTTGTAAGGTCGATATCGTGTCGCACGAGTTTGTGAAACGCGACATCACGATTCTCGGGCTTGCGGGAACCGACAGCGTCGGTGACGATCTCCACGTCCCACCCCAGTTGTATCAGGTCCATCGCAGTCTGATAGACGCAGACGTGGGCCTCAACGCCGCATAGAAGCACCCGCTGTTTGTTCACGGTCTCCAGTTGCCGCATGAACATGAGCTCACCACAGGCCGAGAATGACATCTTGTCGATGGGCTGGTAGTCATTCCCCATCGCGTCGCGCACGGGCTGCACCGTGCCACCTAACCCCTGCGCATACTGCTCGGTGATGAGCACCGGAACTCCGAGTTCCCGGCACCCGTGAATCATCCTCGAGATTTCGGTTGTTACGGACTCGGCGTCGTGGATTGCGGGCATCATCCGTTCCTGAACGTCGATGACCACCAACACCGCATCATGTCGCTCAATCATGGTTGCTCCTCCGCTCGATATGGGGCGCAAATGTACGAATACACGATCGTTCCTCACGATCCGTCGGTGGTCGAAACGTATATTCACGGGTTGCATACACGTCGGGGCGTTGGGCCACCGCGGCCGTGGGGTACGTGGTCCGCCCGGCTTTGCGGCACGGCCATACTTGATGATAAGGGCGGGCTTCGCCGCGACGTCATCGAACCTCCGGCGCCCTATGGTCATCGGCGGACGCCGAAACCAAGCTTACTGCAATCGTTGTCGTACACGATGTCCCTATTTCTCCATAGACTCAGACAGCACGTCCTCCTGTTCGATGGTGCCACGGGCACGTCGTTTCAGAATCAACACCTCTCGGCGGATGATTTCGGTGGACCGGACCTGGAAGGATGTAACGAGTACTTGTGCATCACCAGACCGGACGCGGTTCGCAAGGTGCATGACGAGTTCCTCAGTGCCGGTGCAGACATCATCGAGACCAATTCGTTCGGATCCTCATCGGTGGTGCTAGTGGAGTATGGCATTGCCGATAGGGCATACGAGCTGAGCAAACGTTCGGCAGAGATTGCGCGATCGTGTGCAGATGCCTGGTCGACCGATGAGTGGCCGCGGTTTGTCGCCGGTTCCGTGGGACCCACCACCAAACTTCCGTCGCTGCTCCAGATGTCGTTCGACGATATGGCGCATTCGTTCTACGAGCAGATATCCGGGCTCATGGACGGCGGCGCCGACCTCCTCTGCATTGAGACGTGTCAGGATCCGCTGCAGACCAAGGCTGCCCTGGCCGGAGCGATGGATGCGTTTGCGGAACGAGGGAGGAGAATCCCGGTCATCGTGAGCATCACCATTGAGACGACCGGGACGATGCTGATGGGGACGGAGGTCTCCGCCGCGTTGACGATTCTGGAGCCGTACGATATCGTCGACGTAATTGGGATGAATTGTGCGACGGGCCCGAAGGAGATGGAGGAGCATTTGCGATATCTCTGCGCGAATTCGGTTCGTCCGGTCTTCGTCATGCCCAACGCCGGCATACCCGAGAATATCGGCGGTCACGCCCACTACCACCTGACCCCCGAGGAGATGACTCGGTGGATGTCGAAGTACATCGGCGAGCTCGGCGTCGCAGTCGTCGGGGGATGCTGCGGTACGACCCCTGATCACATTGCTGCCCTGCGGACGCTCATCGACAGCACGCCTCGCGCCGAGCGTCATCCAGAGTACACGCCTGCGGTGAGTTCCATATACAGTTCCGTCCCTCTCCATCTTGACCCCGCCCCCTTGTTGGTTGGGGAGAGGTGCAACGCGAATGGCTCCAGGAAGTTCAAGGGACTGCTGGAGGAAGAGAACTACGATGGGATGGTGGCGATGGCGAAGGAGCAGGTGAAGGAGGGGGCGCACCTGTTGGACGTGTGTGTCGCATTCGTGGGCCGAAACGAGGCACGCGACATGGTTGAGGTGATCCATCGTTTCAACACGCAGGTGGCACTCCCGCTTGTCATCGACTCCACGGAAATCGCCGTGATTGAGGTTGCCCTCAAGCGTTGCGCCGGACGGGCCATAATCAACTCTATCAACTTCGAGGATGGGCCGGAGAAGGCGGAGAAGATTGTTGCGCTCGCGAAACGGTACGGCGCGGCCGTAATTGCTCTTTCCATTGACGAGGAGGGGCAGGCCTATTCGCTGGAGAAGAAGGTCGCCATCGCGAGACGTATTCGCGACTTCGCAGTCGAACGTGGTCTTCGCGAGGAGGATCTCATTTTTGATACGCTGACGTTCCCTTTGGGATCAGGGACGGAAGATCTTCGATCGAGCGGCATCAATACGATCGGTGCAATTCGCGCCATCAAAGAACAGATGCCGAAGGCCTGGACGATTCTCGGTGTGTCAAACTCATCGTTCGGATTGTCGCCAGTAACTCGTCAGGTCGTCAACTCGGTTTTTCTCCACAGCGCCGTCGAAGCCGGGCTCGACATGGCGATCGTTCACGCGTCGAAAATCCTTCCTCTGTACCGACTGGACGAGCGGGGTGCGGAGTTGGCTCGGCAGCTAGTGTTTGATGAACGCCAGTGGGAGGACGCGTAGGGAGTTCATCTGGACAACGAGAACGGGAGTGCGGTTCCGTTCCGTTCGATACGCCCGAGATATTTACCGGCGGGGAGGTTCGATGGCAGCACCCATCGTGTCATACCGCGATCGTCAATCGTCACGTTGGCGCTTGCGGATTCCCTCCCCTCTATCGTGAAGAGCCGGATCGCGGCTCCCCCCGCTTCCAGGTCAGTCTGCAGAACTATCACATCTCCATTGCTCGTCAAGCGCAGATCCCTCCCACGTGAGGCATCGGTCGGTACCGACCCGACCGATTGATCGTCCACCACAAGCTCGAGCATTTTCGCACCTCCCTCGGTGAACGACTCCACCACCAGGCGATGTCTTGGCGTCGTCTCTACGCGAATCCTTCCAATGGTCGACTCCGTTCCAGTCTGCCCTGCGGTCCACACATTCAGATTGTAGTGCCGAAGGGTGTCCCACAGGTTGGTGTTTTCGATGTCGAGGTTTGCAGCCACAAACTCCGGAATCAGCGAGTGCGTCCCGTTGTCGTACATGTTCGTGTGGACGCTACCGGTGATGACAAGCGTGTTGCGCAAATGACCCTCGCGAATCAGCGCCTTGATCGAATCCATGTCCGCCGGGTATCCAGCCCAGTATTCGGCAAATCGCTTCGCGATGTCCTTTCGACCTATGAAGAGTGCAAGCACGATCCCCTGGGCCATTGCCGGGTTGAAGGGGACCTGGCTGGCAATGATTTTCCATCGGGCTGTTGACGAGCGAACCGCGTTCATGAGCCACGTACGTTGATCGATACCCGGTATCGAAAACTCGCCACCTGCCAGCATCGAATGGCCGGGTCGAGGGGAGAATGTGTTGCCGTCGAACGCCGAATCTACAGGGCTGCGAAACGTCCGGCTGTCCAGCATGAATACCTCAACGTTTCCGATGCGGAACGAGTGCCAGATGCCGTCCGGATTGGGGAGTGGATACGACGGAACGTAGCGCCCGTATGCATCGCGGACGCGACGCTTCACGGCCGCAGGAGCCGTGCCGTTGCTGTTGTCGCCAAAGGCATCGTGGTCGTCCCATTCGTATGCGAGGGGCATGCGCGTCAGGATCCGGCGAGCGAAAGGGTACGACGTGTCGAGTCGGAAGGCGTACGAAGCACGAACCGACGAGTCGGTGCGTGGAAAGTTGGGGACTCGAACATCTGGATAAGCCCAGTCGCCCAGATGCACGAACAGATCCGCATCCTTGATCGCGTCTACTTCAAATACTCCTCCCGAGTCGGTTGGCCGACTCTGTTGGCACGAGCCGAAGAGGATGTTCAGATCGACATTGGAGCCCTCGTCGGGAAACGTCCTGAACGACTGTACCTCACTTACAGGCGCCCCGCCTTCGTTCACCACTCGGTAGTAGTATCGCGTGGACGGAGTCAGATCCGTCAATTCGATCTTGAGGGCGTTGTCATCGGCCGGCGACGTCGCCGCGTTCGGTGAGCGCGACGCGCCCTGCATGTCTTCACGAACCGAATACTCGATTGATACGGACGATTGTTGCTGGAGCCAGACGAGGATAACGGCCGAACGGGACGTCACGCCTCCCACGTAGGGAATCGAAACGAGATTCTGAGTTCGCCCGACCGAGGGGCTGAGGAGCGCAACAAGAATGGCAAGAGCCGGCAGGTAGTTGATTCGGACCATGATGTTTACCCGGGGGTATGGGTGTGACGGATGCTGGTACCCGTCCAGGACTGGACAGCGCGCAAGATAACCAACTGATGTAAGGTGGAGAGGATTGATACAGTTATCGCGATACCCGACACCGATGTCCGTTGCAAGTTGATGGCGGTTTCCTTGAGGTAGCGGGACCAACCAACTGCGCGTTGATTTCCCCCGCCAACCTCGCTCCACCGTTGATCATCGTTCGACATCCATGGATGGCATTCTTGACGTCGTTACCCTCTCCCGGATCCAGTTCGGATTGACCGCCGCGTTTCACTACATCTTTCCCCCTCTCTCGATAGGACTCGGTTTGCTGATGGCCATCATGGAGGGGCTCTATCTCAAGACGAGGAATCCGGTCTATGAACAGATGACCCGATTCTGGACACGGATCTTCGCCGTCAACTTCGCGATGGGGGTCGCGACCGGAATCGTAATGGAGTTCCAGTTCGGCACGAATTGGTCAACGTACTCCCGCTTCGTTGGCGACATCTTCGGTTCGGCTCTGGCTGCCGAGGGGATCTTCGCCTTCTTTCTCGAATCTGGATTTCTGGCTGTACTCGTATTCGGTTGGGATCGTGTGTCGAAGCGGATGCACTTCATTTCAACGGTAATGGTGGCGCTGGGGGCAACGTTCTCTGCGATCTGGATCATCGTGGCCAACTCGTGGCAACAGACGCCCGTTGGTCATCATCTTGTGACGGTTGACGGTGTAACGCGCGCCGAGGTCGTCGACTTCTGGGCGATGGTCTTCAATCCATCCAGCATGCCTCGGCTGCTGCATGTACTGCTGGCCGCCTACGTCCTGGCCGGCTTCTTCGTGATGAGCATTTCCGCCTGGTACCTGCTGAAGAACAGACACCGCGATGTTGCTGTCCGGAGCTTCCGGATTGCCCTGGCGCTGGCCCTTGTCTCGTCGATCATCATACCGTTCTCCGGTCACGAGCAGGCAATGGTTGTGGCGGAACACCAACCGGCGAAGCTCGCCACGTTCGAAGGGATATTCACGACCGCGACCAGAGGTGAAGACTTCTACCTCTTCGGCATACTCAACCAGGAAGAGAAGAGAATCGATTACGGTGTGAAGATCCCCGGCATGTTGAGTTGGATGATAAGCGGAGATGCTGCTCGCCCGGTCCCTGGGCTCGATCAGTTCAAGCCTGAAGATCGTCCGCCACTGTCGGCGTCGTTCTACAGCTATCACTTCATGGTGGCGCTGGGAGTTGCGATGATTGGACTAACAGGCCTTGCCGCGCTCCTCCTCTGGAGAGACAGGCTGTTCAAGACGCGCTGGATACTCTGGTTGTTTGTTCCGGCGGTTCTAATGCCATATGCGGCAAATCAACTCGGTTGGATTGCAGCGGAGATCGGTCGGCAACCATGGATCGTGTATGGACTACTGAGGACGACAGACGGCGTATCAAAGTCAGTCCCAGGGGAGCAGGTGCTCGGGTCGATCATCCTTTTCGGGATCATCTATTTGCTCCTGTTCGCGGTTTGGGTCTTCGTTCTGAATAGCAAGATCAAACATGGACCGGACGACCTCACGCCGGAGACATCGGAAAGTGGCTTCCTTGAAACGGCTGGCAGGCTCGCCGATCCCGCCGGGTCGTCAATGACCGAGGCACGCGGAAACACCAACCCATTCAGATAACCCTCTTACCACATGGACCTCAATACGTTCTGGTTCATCATTCTCGGTGTACTACTGATCGGATACGCGATCCTCGATGGGTTCGATCTGGGAGTGGGGATGCTCCACCTGGGTGC
>CAYWXV010000021.1:33101-55639 GCA_964462535.1 uncultured Alphaproteobacteria bacterium | reverse complement strand
CCCTGCCGCGATAACGCACAAGCGGGGGCCTGTGTCTAATCATAGCAGGTGGAACTGCACGCAGCCCGATGCCCCCTGTTAGAAACATCGCACAGCGATCCCTGCAAATGCACCCCGGCGTCGTCGTTGCGCTCATGGACGTGGCCGCCACGGAAGGCGACGCGTACACGTCGATACAACACGCATGGGCCGGATGCTCTTCGCACGCCTTCCAAGCGCGTCGAACACAGCATCCGGCCCATACGTCAATCGGCTCGGCCGTACCCTTACTTTACGACGAACTGAATTACTCTGGAAACCCTTCGATTTACGGCAACGACAAGAGCGTACACACCGGAAGCAAGACCCATTCTTGACAGAAGCAATGAATGGAGACCAGCCTCAAATCGCCTGTCCGCCAACGTTGCCACACACGCCCCTCGCATGTCAACTACATCTATCCGAACCATCCCAGCTTGTCGGATAGTGAGGTCAACCGTCGACTCGTCCTCCACGGGATTCGGACGAATGTCAAGAAGCTCGCCCGCCCCATCGTCGGCTACACGCGCGACAGGCGATCCGATAACGGCTCCCGCTAGAAACCTCACAACGTGCGCAGCGCAGAACGGTACGGCACAGCTGTCCGTGCCATCAACACCAACAAGGAGCGCGAATTCTGGCGGGAGTCCCCCGGGATCTACGTGGAGGCAAAGATTCACGGTCGCCCCCGTCCCGAAGCTCCCCGGCAGAGCTAGGTCACGCAGTCTGACTCGTCCATTGTTGTTAAGCCATGTCGTGTCACGCACGCGGAGGGACCTGTTGTACACATTGCGCAGCGGCACACACGTATCGCCGGTGAATCCATTCGGTATTCCAATAGTGGCCATACTGAAGAGTGAGTCTACCCGTCCGGCAGATTGCCCCTTGATCAGGATGCGATGCGAGTACCCCGCGGCTGTATTGAG
This sequence comes from uncultured Alphaproteobacteria bacterium, assembly GCA_964462535.1. Classification (GTDB taxonomy): domain Bacteria; phylum Bacteroidota; class Ignavibacteria; order OLB7; family OLB7; genus CAYWXV01. Next base: position 54,695 of record CAYWXV010000021.1, on the reverse strand, counting down.
TACCATGACCACCCGCTGCGGCCCGGGTAGCCCCCAGGCCCACAACAGCGGGATAATAACCGGCCGCGTGGCGGGAAGAAAAATGGGTGTAACCGTGTCAAGCCGGAGTAGGTCAGCATTGGCCCCCTCGAACGAGATTGACCGAACAGTGTCGCTGTGATACCACGCGTCGAATGGTACGTTCAGCCGATCAGTACTCCCGGTACAGCCCTCGCCTGCATAGAACGTGAAAGCGATACCGGTATCCGGTTGGACGCATTCTAAACGCCCCACGGTAATATTGGGGAGGCCAATCTGCAGTCGCCTATCCGGAATTGGGAGTGTGCTGTCTCGAAAACCACAGGCAAAACCTGAACCGTTCGGGAAGTCAACACCGGACACCCATGGTTGGAGAACGCCACCGTTGTAGATGTCGTTGGCGATGGCGTAGATGCGCCCGTCGGGTCCCTCCTCCACTCCAAAGAATCTTCTCTCGGGATCCCACGACGACGTGCTGTTAAGTCTAATTGTGGACGACGCGATTTCGGCTTGGCTCCCGGTGATGTCGCATTGAAAGAAACCGGCGTCCACCCCGTAGTAGAGTTTTCGATCGTCGGGTGAAAACGCGGCATCGTACGTCAAGCCACTGCCCAGGTATACGTTTGGCCCGCCACTAACGACTCCCGAAGCGGGATCGAATTCAAGCAGATCCACACGATGGTCATTTCGCGCTGTCATAACGAGACGCAATCCATTGTGCGACGGCGTGAGGGCTCCGAGAGGTTGCTCCGTAGAGAGCACGGGGCCAGCGAGCGACGCGACCGGCGCGCCAACTCCCGACACGGCAACCGGCCACGAGTAGAAGTGATTTCCGTTCCGCGAATGCGTTATTACCCAGTAACCCTCGATGTCGCACCTCTTGATCGCCGTGAGACGCTCCGACATGACCACAGGAGTGGGCATCGGAACGTTCTTTTGCACGACGTCCCCAAGGCCCCCTCTCAACGACATATCGACGGTCGAGTAATAGTGACCACGGGGATTTCCGCCCGCATTTCCTTCCTGGTCGGACGTGAAGACGTAGTACCACCCAGACCGACCAGGCATCGGGATTACCAGGGCTGACTGCGTAGATGAATTATGGCCGAGCAACCCAGATCCGTTCGGCATGATTGCGTGCGTGCGATCCGCAATGACAACTCCATTGGTGTAGAACAATACGTTTCCCGTAACAGAATCACATGCAATCGAGGTTCCCTCGAGCTGGGTTATTCCGAAATCGGTGCGAACACTTGGTGGCTTCGTCCTGAAGTCAATTCCAATACGGTCACCAACGTACCATACGGGGCACTGTGACTGACCGACTGCACGGGCTGAAATCAGCGGGAACGAAATCACTGCCGCAAAGAGCACCACTGCACGGAAACTCCGGCTCATAACTCCTCCAGAACTAGTGGGTCACTCTGTAACTGTTTCGCCTGCACCATACGAACGCTGACTAGTGAAGCACGCGGATTTGCCGGACAACGACCCAGTCATCCGCTCGAAGTCGACAGAAATAGACGCCCGGAGCGATCGCGGCCGCGTTCCAATACAATCGGTGCGCACCGGCGCCCAGGCGGCAGTCCGCAACAACGTCCACTCGCTTTCCACGGGCGTCCAGGATTTCCACCACGATCTCCCGGTCCTGGTCCAGATCGATATGAATATCAGTACCGAAGTTGATAGGATTTGCGACGCTGAACCGGACAAGGCCCTCGGGCCCCCCCCCATCTACTAATCGGAGACCAAGCCCACATATTGAATCTAGTTCAATAGCACACTCGCTTCCGGTCGCGTCGAAGCAGTCCATCTCGACACCCAAGAGCATTGCGGTAATGCGGCTGTTCATGCTGGATGTCGTCCAACCTTGAGCAACGAACGTGTAGAATGGAATGCGGAGGAGAATTCCCGAGTCCGGAAGCGGTAGGCTTGAGCCCCTGATGAATGTCAAGTCGAGCCGGCCACGAGTGATCGAGTCGCGAACCGCCCACGAACCAAGCAGGGTTCCCCTCATTGATACGGGATCCAACGGAAGATGAGGAAGCAGCACGGTGCTGTCGTATCGGACAACCAGTCGCAGGGTGTCTACGTTGATGGGCGAGGTAGCAATCAGGCGAAATGGAATCGTGATCACGTCACCAATTCTCGCACGAAGTTGGGGAGGAGCCGAAAGCCAGGAAGAGCGTGGGAAGGGCTCCCCCTCGCCTCGCGATCTCGTTTCGACGTAGAAACGGTAGAAGCGGCCCGACGTGGTCAGCATGGTCACCACGCCCCGATGGACGCCTGGGGGGCCCCAAGTAATGCGCAATGGAAGAAGCAGTGTGTCGTCGGCCGTGACGGGCAACGGCAATGCTGTGTCCGCGGTACACGACATGCCCGTTGAACTCTGACATGACACCGTCAGAATGGTATCGTCGGCGCCCCCCCACGCAACAGGAATTCTCACTAGCCGTTGAAAATCGGGGCACGCCTCGCCGGCATCGAAGGGATCCAGGCAGCCTGCTACCACAACGGAAGCCCATGCGGTGTCAGATCCAAATGGACCCGTCACGACCAGTTGCATGCGATACAGACCCGGGGCCGTGTAGCACACGGCCGGTGGTATCCGTCCCCGATGAATCGCCGGCGCACCGCCATCAAACGTCCACTCCCATCGCGAGATGTTTCCCACGCTCGTGTCAGCGGGCAAGACGCACTCACCGGCACAGAGCGTGTCCGCGGCGACGTGGATGCGCGCGCGAGGTGGCGAACAACCAAATGGCTGGACGGTTGTATTGGGCAACCCGATCTTAAGACGTCGCCCGGGAATCTGCAGTACGTTCTGACGAAACTGCGACATCGTACCGGCTTCGTCCGGAGCCTGTATGGCACACAGCCACGGCTGGAGACGTCCCCCGGAATAGATGTCGTTTGCGACGACGTATATCACGTTCCCAGGGGCCTCTTCCAGCCCAAAGAACTTTCTGTTCGAATCCCACGTCGCAGCGGAATTTATCTGGACAAGCGACTGAACGATTGAAGTCGCGTTCCCCGTCACGTCACATTGGTACAGAGTCTCGCTTGCTCCGAAGTACAGCTTCGAGTCGTTCGGCGAGAACGCTGCATCGTAGGGAAGTCCGGGCCCCGTATAGATGACGATTCCCCCCGAAACCGTCCCCGTAGACGGATCGAAATCAAATAGCTCGACCCTTGGATCGAGCCGCGACGTCATGGCCAGCCGGCGGCCGTCGTGCGACGCGACAACCACGCCAAGCTGGGGGCCCGAACCTAGCGGGAGTCCCGCTCGCGAGACAACCGCAACGCCCAGTCCAGAATAGGTGATCGGCCAGCAGACGAATTCGTTTGTCCCAAGCGTGTGACTGATAATCCAGTATTTGTCCTCTCCGCACACCCTCACGGCCCGCAGCCGTTCAGAGCCGTTCCTTAACAACGAATGGTTCTTTTCGGTCACGTCGCCGAGTCCACCGCGCAGCGTGATATCCACAACGGAGTAGTTGATGCCTCTAGGCGCGCCCACCTCGTTCCCCTCCTGATCCGCCGTGAAGATGTAGAACGTTCCCGGGCTACCCGGCTGCGGGACAATTAGCGCTGACTGCGCAGCGGACCAATGCCCAAAAAGTCCTCGACCGTTGGGCATGACCCGATGGCGCTTGTCGAGCACGGAATCGCCGTCGGTATAGAACAAGAGATCACCCGTGTCCGGATCGCAGGCGACAGCGGTTCCCTCCAACTGTTCTAACGCAAAATTTGTGTCGACACGCGGTGGCGTTGCGCGAAAGTCAATTCCAACTCCGTCGCCAAAATACCAGACGTCGAAATCATGTTGAGACTGAGCGCGGGGCGACGCGAGAACAAAAACAACAGCAACGTCGGCAATCAATGCAAACAGCCAACCCACCAACGATACTCCACGCATAAAGATCCCTGGGGAGAAAGCGTGAATGCCCAAGCGCCCAAAGAAGCGCATAGCGGCCACGCTTGGCTGCCCAGACATTCACCTCAACTGGAATATTGGAATCTACGCTGGGACCAACTTCAATACAAGGGAGACGGTTATTCCGCACTCGCACGCTCTGTCACCCCCCTCTGCATCCCGACCTTCAGTTTCTCCATAACGAGCTCCGCCTGCTCAATTGTGTCGACGCCGCTGAATCGAATGGACAGGGCTTTCCCCTTGGTTTCGAGCCGTGCCGTCGCGTCCCGAGAAATGGCTTCCATCGTGGGTTGGAACCAATTCTCGTAATACGCCTCGTCTCGTTCGTCAGGCAAATCGAGCCTCAACGATCGCTCGCGATAGACAAGCTTGACTGCTCCTGTGTTCATCGCAGCAAGTCGAAGTCGAACACCTTCGGATAAGCGAAGCGTCTCCTCGGGAATTGGGCCAAAGCGATCGCGTATCTCTGACATGACACGTGTCAACTCGTCTGCACTGCCGGCGGAATACATTTTCAGGTAGATGTCGTATCGCTCAGCGTCGTCCGCGATGTACTTCTTCGGAATGAGAGCATCCCCTTCAATTTCAACAGTGATGTCCTCGTTGTGGGGTAAGTCCGCTGACGAATCTTCCATCTTGAGACTGTCGCGAAACAGATCTTGAAACTCTTCCCGCTTCAGTTCTGCAACCGCCTCGTCGACGATCTTCTGGTACAGCTCGAATCCGACGTCCTCGATGAATCCTGACTGCTCTGCGCCCAGAAGATTCCCGGCACCTCGTATTTCAAGATCTCTCATGGCAAGCTTCAGCCCACTCCCCAGATCTGTCAATTCCTGAATGGCTTGCAGACGGCGGATTGCCTGACGGTTCATTCCGGTGGTTGGGGGTACCACCATGTAGCAGTAGGCCTGAATGTTCGATCGCCCAACGCGACCACGAAGCTGGTACAATTCAGCGAGACCGAATTTGTCGGCGTTATTGATGACAATTGTGTTGACTGCCGGGATATCGATCCCCGATTCGATGATCTTCGTCGCCACCAGAATGTCCGACCGGCGCTCAATGAACCCGAGCATCGCCTTCTCAATCTGTTCGCTCGTCATCTCGCCATGAACGACCGAGACGCGCGCGTCTGGAACCAGCTCCCCAATTCGACCGGCAAGCTCGTCTATGTCGCCGATTCTCCAGTGCACAACAAAGCACTGTCCACCACGTCGCAGTTCGCGTTGCATGGCGTCCGCAAGGACGTCGTCGCTCCACGTCATGACCTCGGTCTCAATTGGGAGACGATTGCGGGGAGGAGTTTCGATCACGCTCAGGTCACGTGCTCCCAGGAGTGAGAAATTCAGGGTCCGGGGAATCGGTGTTGCCGTCAGGGTCAGCGTGTCCACGCTCGCCCGCATCTGCCTCAGTTTCTCTTTCGCAGCGACGCCGAACCTCTGTTCCTCGTCAATCACGAGCAGACCGAGATCCTTGAATCGAATGTCCTTCGAAAGGATGCGATGGGTGCCAATGAGTATGTCCACACCCCCAACCTTCAGACGGTCCAGAGTCTCTTTCTGCTGCTGCTTCGTCCTGAAACGCGACATGAGATCGACGTTGATTGCGTACCGTGAGAGCCTGTCGCGAAAGGTGTTGTAGTGTTGCTGCGCAAGAATCGTGGTCGGTGCAAGAAGAGCAACCTGCTTGCCGGATTGTACGGCCTTGAATGCAGCACGAACCGCCACCTCCGTCTTTCCGAATCCGACGTCACCACAAACCAGGCGGTCCATGGGAGTTGATTCTTCCATGTCCTGCTTCACCTCGAACGTTGCCCTTGCCTGATCGGGCGTGTCCTCGTACATGAACGAAGCCTCCAACTCGCGCTGCCATTGCGTGTCCTCCCCGAACGCAAACCCCGGCTGCGACTTCCGCATCGCGTAGATGCGGATGAGCTCCCGCGCGATGTCCTTGACACGCCGCTTGGCACGCGCCTTCGTCCGCTCCCACTCTTCCGTTCCCAGGCGGCTGAGTTTCGGTTGGCCCCCTTCCTTTGACGAGTACTTCTGAAGTCGATTGATGTAGTTGAGGTTGACGTAGAGCACTCCGCCGGCAGCATACTCGAGCTTCACGGCCTCGCCCCGTGATCCTGCCGCGCTAATCGTCTCAAGCCCGATGAACCTCCCGATTCCCTTGTCGATGTGAACAACGTAGTCCCCGGGCCGAAGCTGTCGAAGTTCCCGAAGCGTAAAGCCCCGGAACTTCTTGCCGCGCCGACCACGTTGTGCTCTACGTCTGTTGAATATCTCATGCTCCGTGAGGAGAGCGACGCGCAAGGAGGGGAGTATGAATCCATTGGAGAGCGTGTCGGTTTCAAACGTGACGCCGTCGACGTTGAACACGACCCCCTCTGATTCACTTCGATCGATCTCGCCCTCGATGAGCTCCCGCAAACGCGCGAGTGAGTCCGCTCCGTCCGCCAGGAGCGTAACCGCGTATCCTTCGCCAAGGAGCTGCTGCAACGATCGGCAGAGTTCCTGCAACGATGAATGGAATAGAGGCTGGGATCGGCTCTCGACGCTGTAGACCCTCTCCCCTTCCGCGTTTAGAACAGATAGATGGACGTTCCGGCCGCTCGAGAGCCGGTCTACCACACGGTCGCATCCCTTCTCCTGGAGCAGGTCCACCACGCGGGCCGGCTCGTCGATGACCACGATCGTCCGCTGCGGAAGGTGATCGACCAATGTCGCAGTCAGAGATTCGGTTTGATCGGAATGAAAGAGGCGGGAGAGGAAGGTGACCGTATCCTGCTCGCGTACCGAGCGCTGACTTAGTGGATCAAACTCGCGGATCGAATCAATTTCGTTGCCGAAGAATTCCAAACGTATTGGTGCATCCATCCCGACGGGAAAGAGATCGACAATGCCCCCGCGCACAGCATACTCCCCAACAGTCTGCACCAGATCGACGCGCTCGAATCCGCCAAGAGCAAGGGATCGCGTGAACGTCTCGAACTCCACTTCTGCGCCGCGTCGCATATCAACGACGCTTCCGGCGATATCCATCGGAGGCGGTACGAATTCAGCGAGGGAATCGACGTCCGTGACGACGACCCTGATCGGATTGTCCGATAGAACTGTGAGAGCGTCCGTCAACGATACGACGTCGGCATCTCGCGCCTCACGAACGGAGGCGCGGGAGTGCCGCTCTTCCTGATAGAGCAGGACGTTTTCGGCGCCAATGATGGTGATAAGATCTCCGTACGCAGCGTCGGCATCAGCGCGATCTTCAAACAGCATCAGTAGTGGGTCGCCGCTTCGCTGATAGATTGCCGCGACAAGCAGGCTCCCAAGTGACCCTGTCAGTCCCGTTACGTGCGTACGGCTCTCCTTTCTGGCCGACTCGATGATGTCGGAAAATGGAGGACTCGTCGACAGTTTGTCGAGGAGGCGATGCATAGGCGGCCGATATGAAGATTGTAAACGATGAAGGACCGGAAGAAGCGACGAAAGTAAGGCGCGCTGACCTGACTATCTTGTGACGGAATCATACTCTCACACTTCGCACGATGGAATTCACTCCTGATTCGCCCCTCCCACCTGTTCGAGAAGATGTCTCTGCCGTGGAGTACGCGCCCGGAGTAGTGGCGATTTACGACGAGTCCGGCTATGCGGATGAACCCGTGTCGCTTGCGATCGATGACGTTCGATGGCTGGCCAGATTAGATGGCGCCCTGACTGCATTGGATCTCGCCGCAGCCGCTGCCATTGAGCATGTGCCGTTTGACGTAGATCGCTTCGTGGGACTCGTCGCCATGCTTGATGCCGAATGTCTATTGGATTCGCCGACCTATTGGAGCGAAAGGGAGCGCATCGAGGGTGAGTTCGCGACGGCGACGATACGACCCGCAGCGTTCCAGGGCATTAGCTATCCGGAGGAGCCGGTGGAGCTGGCCTCGAGGTTGGACGAGATCCTGATGGCCGCATCCGACGAAGCGATTCCGACCGACCCCCCGGTGGCTATCGTGGCGCCTCACATTGACTTCCGCGTTGGGGGCAGCACGTATGGCCCTGCTTATAAGGCCCTGTCGCACTCCGACGCGGAGACGTTCATCGTCTTCGGCACGTCCCACCAGATGTCGTATGATCGATTCATGATTTCCACCAAGGACTACGACACGCCGCTGGGTCCCCTCCCTACTGATCGCGAGTTCATTGAATCGTACCGGGAGCGATTGCCGTTCGAGCTGACGACGGACGACATAGCGCACCGGAGAGAGCACTCGATTGAATTTCAGGCGGTCTTCATCCGGCACATCTTTCGGGATCGCCCCGTCCGAATTGTCCCGATTCTCACCGGGTCACTTCACGAGTACGTTGAGTACGCGCAGGGTTCGGCTTCAAAAGATGACCGTCTGACAATACTCTATTCGACGTTGGAAGAAACTGCCGCGGCGCTGGGACGGAGGATCTGCTACGTGGCCGGGGCGGATATGAGCCATATTGGCAGGAAGTTCGGCGACAGTTGTGACGCTCGCGGACTGCTGCGCGAGGCGCGTGATCTTGACGCACGTGCTCTTTCCTTCGCTGCACAGGCAGAGCCCGATCGATTTATTGGCGTTTTGGCAGAATTTCGAAACAAGTACCGCGTGTGCGGCGTCGCCCCGATCTATGCGACCATTCGCTCCGCACGACCACGGTACGGAATACTCCTCGCGCACGACACCTGGGACGAGACAGAGCGAGGCTCGGCCGTGACGTTTGCCAGTATGGCATTTTACGGTAAAAATTCACCCTGCTAACCTTTTGATTGCGTGCTCCGTTGACTGTTTGCCAATTCAACCCCAGAAGGTGAATTGCGTAGCGCTGAACGGAGCATCCACGCGCTCCCGCTGCACCCCCGGTCCACGGGTTCAGCCTCCCCACCCAGCCCCTGCGGGCTCCCCCCCGGTATTCGCTTCTGGCATATCCACGTCCAGTTCTTCATTCACGGAGGGCACTATGAAGAGCGGTCGCTCGCTACTCTTCTACCTGTTCGTCTTTCTATCGCTCCTGGCAATCGGCTGCCAGGAGTCCACCACGCCCGTCGGTGGCAGCGGTCCGTCCGGCACGCCTGTTAACGACGACCTCTCCTGGCTTGAACGGAATCGTCCAGATCCCGATGCCATACCGGGGCGGTATATCGTGTTCCTGAACGACGACCTTTCAGCGGCAGAGGCCCGAAACGCCTCTGACGAGTTGGCCTGGAAGGGAGGGACAAGAGTGGAGTACTACCTGCGGAAGCTCCGCCGGGGTTTTTCAGCCCGAATGTCGGCGGAGGCCGCTGCCCGGTTGCGCAAAGACCCACGCGTCCGCGAGGTCGTGTCCGACTATCGTACGAAGGTCGTCCCTCGCAAGGAGAGGTTCAAGGGTCGAGCAAGGAAGGACACCACCGTTGAGAACACAGATCCGGGGACGACGACGCCCCCACCCCCTCCCCCAGATCCAACGAGCACGCAGGAACTCCCATGGGGTGTCACTCGTGTCGGAGGGAAGTCAGATGGACGGGGGAAGGTGTGCTGGATTCTAGATACGGGCGTTGATCTGGACAACCCAGACCTGACCGTCGACGTCAACCGTTCTCGGAACTTCGTACCGGATGGTGGCTCCGCGGATGACAAGCACGGGCATGGTACGCATATCGCCGGCATTATTGCGGCGAAGGACAACACATTCGGCGTCGTCGGCGTAGCGGCCGGTGCGACGGTCGTATCAGTGCGAGTCCTCGACAACACGGCGAACGGCTCCTATGCCTGGCTTCTAGCAGGGCTGGACTACGTTGCCGAGAATGCCTCGCCAGGCGACGTCGTCAATCTGAGTCTGGTTGGTCCGCCAGATGGAACGATAGATGATGCCGTGCGGCGGTTGGGAGACCTGGGAATCAAGGTGGCAATTGCCGCGGGAAACTACCAGAGCGACGCGGGAGCCTATACCCCCTCCCGCGTCCAACACCCCAATGTCTACGTAGTATCCGCGCTTGGAGAGGACGATTGCCTGGCGTGGTTCACGAACTGGGGGAACCCTCCTGTCTCCTACGCGGCTCCCGGCACGAGTATTCTTTCCCTGGCGCCCGGGGGTGGGACGGTCACGCATTCTGGGACCTCGATGGCAGCACCACACGTCGCGGGCCTGCTTCTTACGGGACATTTGACGGCCGGCGGGTACGCGTGTAACGACCCAGACGGTACACCAGACCCGATCGCACATCGATAGTATTTCGATCACCCAAAGAACGGCGTGCCCACGCCGATTCGTTGGAGCTTACGAACAGCAAAACGGGGGGCGAAAGAACGTGGCAGTCTTTCGCTCCCCGTCTTGATTTGAAGCATCCAGTGCCCGAAATCCGCTCCAAAAAAACGACGGACCGGAGCCACACACCCCGGCCCGCCAAACAGTCCGGTCGCCGTACCGGGGAACTGCGCCGCCAGGTCGGTACCAACCTGAAAGCCGTCTACCCAAGCCAACGACAAGAGATCAATTGATCGCTCCGATCAATCGGCCTTCTCTGACTGCGGATCGTGACTGCCCACGATACCCCCCGTCCAGCCGGGGAGTCACCGCCGCAAGTAGGGCACCTCACCTCTCTCGTAAACGGTCACGATTGCACGACAGCGGACTGCCTTTGCTCGTCCTCAGGGGGAAGTAGATTCCGAAGACGATCATGCTGCATGAGAGCACTTGGCGACGATAGCTATCGTGCATCGCCAATGCGCGAGATCCGGGTTTGGAACGTCAACGCCGAACTGGGCCGGAGGTCTTCCTCGCTGGATCGGTTCGGCGCCGGGACATGTTGTCTCCATCCAGTGTGGACAACCTGTTGGTGGGTTGTGGACGGGAACGAAATGCCGGATCGAAGGACGACTCTTGAACACATCGAATCAGAGACCAACCCGTTCGTCGACCTCAGGGATCCGCCGGTATCTGGTCGCTACTGCGTGCGGCGGTAATGGCACATATTTCTGCGCACACCGCACAAGGCCCGGTTCAACGTGAACCCATGTACATGCAGCCAGCGGAAGTTAATGGATCGGTCCCATTGCGGAAACCGAAAATCATCGATTTCCGCCGATTTCTCAATGTTTGAAAAATATCCGTAGACCGCTGCAGAATGAACACCGCGTATCGGCTCTGTCCGCACGTCACTTGATTCCGGCCCGACCGACCGACCCCGCCGACGTACGACAATACAGAATCGACTTTTTTTCACTGCCGATTCGGAATACATTGTCCGGAAAAAGCTCACGCTCAGTAGCCCGGAGGACGACGCGTTCGTGACCACGATGAACGCCTCTCTCCTCATCTCATCATACATCAATCCAGTACCGCCGGAACGACTTCTCTCGGGGGAGTGACGACGATGAAGCGGATAACCACGGTTTCGGCTCTCCGAAGAGCCATGTCCGACTTCGACTGGAAGACGCTGCGATTCGACTCCGACGAGACAATGATCGTCCAGTCAAAGGAGACATCTATCGCGTACGCTGTTCCAGAGCGGGTCTGGAGATCTCCAACCAGCCCGTTTAACGATCAAGGCAAGCTCCGCAGCTAGGACCGGAGTTGGAAAATGTTCTGCATGAAACGGGGCGTCGGCACTAGTGCTGACGCCCCGTTCCGGTTTCAGCGGCCCGACCCTCTCCCATCGTCAATACAGTTGTCCCCCGTCACTAACGGACGCGTAGATGTTCGATCAATTCCATCATGTCGCGTGGCAGGTCCGACTCGAATTCCATCCACTCACCAGTCGAGGGGTGGGTGATGCCGAGTGTTCGCGCGTGAAGCGCCTGCCGTTCGATGAGCCGTAGGAGGTTTGCCACTCGTTGACGATGGCGGCCACCGGCACCCGGATACACCACATCCCTTCCACCGTATGTCGGGTCGCCGAAAACAGGGTGGTTAATGTGCGCCGCGTGAACCCTGATTTGATGCGTCCGACCAGTTGCAAGGCGAAATGCGAGGAGCGTTGTGAACTCAAATCGTTCAATCGTTCGCCAATGCGTAAGGGCCGGCTTCCCGCCACGATGCGCCACGGTGAATCGCTTTCGATCCCTCGGATCGCGAGCAATATTCCCCTCCACCATACCCGATTCCTCCGACAGCACGCCCCAAACCACTGCATGGTATTCCCGACGGGCCTTCCGTTCGGCAAACTGACGCGCCAGGTGGGCCTGCGCTTCTGCGTTCTTGGCGACGACCATCAGACCGCTCGTCTCCTTGTCGAGTCTGTGCACCACCCCGGGCCGGACGGAAGCACCGATGACTTCGGCGGGCTCAGCGTCCTCGTCGTCGGTTGCCTCGTCGTCGTCGTCGCTATCGATCGCTGACGGGAGGTCGCCAACATGGTAGAGTACAGCATTGACTAATGTTCCGTCCCGATTTCCAAACCCTGGATGTGTCACCATTCCTGCGGGTTTGTTCACAATAATCAGATCACTGTCCTCGAAGACAATGTCGAGCGGGATGTCCTGTGGAATGAGTTGGATGGGTGGCGGCTTCATCAGCGTGATAGAAATCTCGTCTCCCCCCTTCACTTTGTAATTGGACCGAATCGCCTTGCCATTGACCAGAACAGCGCCGGCATCGATAGCCTCCTGCACCTTGTTTCGAGTTGCGCGGAGCACTGATCTCGTAACGTAGCGATCAATCCGCTCGGGCGCCTGCCCATCCGGCACAAGTATTGTGCGCGTCACCTCAACACGTTCTATCATCCTGCTCGGTCCGTACGTATTTCGTTAAACAATCGAAACGCCATCACAAATGATCGTAGCGCCTTGCCCCGGTGACTCAGGCGATTCTTTTCCTCGGGGGTCATCTCGGCAAACGTAGAATTGTAACCGTCGGGTACAAAGACGGGATCATATCCGAAGCCATTGCGCCCACGTGCCGTCTCGATAATGCTCCCAGTCACCTCCCCCTCCACCATGAAGGTTCTACGGCTATCGCAGTAGCAAATCACCGTCCGAAAACGGGCAGCACGCCGGTCTCGATCTATTTCCGACAGTTCGCGGAGTAGTTTCTTGCAGTTGTCCTCATATGTCGCATCGTCCCCGGCGTATCGGGCAGAGCGCACGCCTGGTTCGCCCCCTAACGCTTCCACCTCCAATCCCGTATCATCGGCAATTGTCGGCACTCCCGTTGTTTCAAATACCGAACGGGCCTTTATCAATGCATTCTCCTCCAGCGTCGCGCCATCCTCGATCGGTTCGGCTAGACGGTCAGGGACGTCCGCGAGCGTAACCACCGTGATCCCCTCAACCTGATGTAACACAGCCTCGAGTTCTTTCGCCTTGTCGTTGTTGTGCGTGGCAAGGAGTATGCGCATGCCGGTGTGTAGTGTGCTAAAAATATGCACGGATTTCGGCCGTGCCGATATTGAATAGCCGGCCGTCCTGCGGCTGCACGCGACCGGTGTAGGAAATGGAGGCCTGTGTGTTGTTGCCGAAGCGATATTCAAACGAAGCTCTGGCCACCCACGTTGTACCAATTGAATATCCGTCAGTGAGCTGATAGGGTAGCGAATACGCATCCTCCCCCACATTTACGCCGGCAACATTAGTACGCTCAATATCAACTCGAAGACGGCCACTATTCTCAATTGAATAGACGGCGCGCATCGAATTAGTATTTCGTGATGTCGATCGCGCTGGATTTCGAACAACGTCGTTCGTCGACGCTACGGTGAGCATCCATCCTATCTCCCATGAATCGTCTGGCCGATAGCCAAGATCGCCCGTACCCGTAACGGTCGACAGATCATATGTCCGACGTGACAACGAATCGGTACTGAACAACGATCCTTTGTTGAATCCAACATCGAACTGCAGACCGATATCGTACGTCGGGCGCCAACGCAGTCGAACCGAGCGCTCGAGTCCTTGTGTCTTCTCGACTGACGAAACCAGCCGAACGAGTCCCCGTCGGTCGAGAAACCGCAGCCGCGTAGAGAACTCGGGATTCGACTCGAACAGCATGACGTCCTGCTGCACGATGGAGGATCCAGATATCGTCGTCGAGTCGTTCTGAAATCTGGAAAGATTGAGGAGGTAGAGCGCAACGTCGTCCTCCTCCTGGTTCTTCTCGTCTATTCTGAGTGTCGTCTCGGTCGTAACGGGTTGAAGAAGGCGCCCCAGCGTGGATTCCCGGCGCAAGAAACGGCCCGGCTGTGCGCGCACGCGAAGCGACGCTCGCACATCAGTTACGGGGAACAGCTCTTCCGTCGGCAATGTGACGGCCGCGTACTCCCCGTCCCCCGCGTTTGTGAGTCGGAACTCTTCAACTGACTGAACACCATTACTGTCCAGGTCGACCCAGATAAAGTCCCCCTGACCGAAAGGCACTCTAATGAAGAGCCGCTGCAGACGCGCCGCTCGTTCGCTCTGTCCCTCGTATTCGGCGTTCAGGTCAAGCCCGCGCTCCAACCCCGACCAGCGAGTTCGTGATCGGACAATCAATGTGCTATTGTCGAGGCGGGCCGCAGGATTCACCCCTGCGACAGAGTCGAAGGCCCTGAAACGGAGTGTCAAATCGAGCTGAGATGAGAGCGATTCTTCACCGACCAATTCACCGTGGAATCTGAATGTCTCCGCCCCGCCGTCACGAACAAATGACCGCGCGACACCGGCTCCCCGAATTGAATCCTCCAGTCTATGCCGGTAGGACAGAGTCGATCGGATTGGGCCAACGTTCAGCGACAGATCGGGGCCAAACTCAAGGTATCGGAACGATGTCGGGGCAATTGTATCGTCGACCGCCTCGCGCCCAATACGTCGCTCCCAGGTCACACGAAAGCCGGGAGTGACACCTGATAAGGGCCACGAGATTCCCGCATTCTGCCGAAGCCATTGGTCGGTTCTAAACCCCGCCGAGGAGTCTGCCTGAATCGCCTCGACAGCATAGTCACCGCCGGGCATCCCGCCACCTGGCTCAAGAACAAGTGAGGTTCGTCCGCGAAGCGATTTGAATTCGCGCTCCCGATTCAGGAGCCCTGCTGAGAGACCAACAGAAAAACGACGGACTGGCCTCCAATCCAACGCCCCCTCTGTAACAAGATCGCTCCTGCCGGTCTCTCCGGGACGACCACCGGCGTTCCACTGGTTGTCGAATTCGACCTCTGCAACGCGATCGATCGCACGGAACTCGGATGAGAGATAGCGAAGCCGTGCGGTGAGGCGAGTCTCGCCGATTGAGGATGACGAATCAACGACCCCTGACGCTTCGACCGATACAGCAACACCGTTCAGCGATGCTGCGGCATCGGTGCTCAGCCGATTGAGAGACGAACTCGAAAACGCAACATCTCCTCTGACCACTCCGCGCCGACCCTGCAACGCGGCTGCAAATGCCGCGACTTGCCGTAGCTGCGGAAGCGGAAGATAGACCAATGGTAGATAGGCCCCCAGCCCTTTGCCAACGAATTCGTACTGCCCGAACGCAACCGCGCGATAGTCGCCTACACCATTCGGGGGGATCGCGAACGAGACGTCAAACACGGCGAGCGGACTCGCCGGGTCATACACGAAGATCGAATCAACAACGCCGTTCAGAACGGTGTCTATGCGTCTATAGGAACCGAGTGCGGAGTCGCTCCGGCCCACCAGCCGCGCCCCACTGCGGAATGCCTTCGACCGGTCCCCAGCCACAGAGGCGAGGAGCGATCGATCGGCCTCCGAAAGTGTAATGTCAATCGTCGCGTCCGGATCGTCACCCTCGCGCACGTACGACGCTGAGAGTGTGACAGCGCTGTCTGCGAGTGGGAGAGAGTGAGATAGCGCAACGAACGAGCGCGAGTACTTCTGATCCGAATACTCGAAGTCAACCGTGATCCGATTGACAGACGCGATGGGTCGGCGCGCGGCAAAGGTGATGAGGGCGGCGGCGTAGTCTATAACGTAGTCCTGATTGTCCCCTCGTGTCATCAAGACGCCGTCGACATAGACGCGCTCGCTCCCGGCGATTACAACGATATCCCGTTCGTTCGCTAGACCAGTCAGACGATACGGGCCCTGGTCCCCCTCTCGTCCGACGAACGACTCCGTCTTGAAGCGACCGGGTGAAACCGCATAGAGTGCACGAGTGGTCCCTCCGGATGGACCGGGACGCGCAAGTAGACTGACGCCCTGCAGCTTACGGTCGAACGATGTAAATCGTCCCTCGTCATTCTTCGCAACGAACTTTCCGAGCGTCCCTCCCACCCAGGGCGAGCGGACCTCGAAGAAGATATTGTCGATCTCCCTCAATGTTTGCGTCGTTCCCTCAGGTTGTATCGGGGATTGTTCGTCCGTGAGGGCCGCAAGCACCTCAACGTCGTCACTGACCTTCCCACTAAACTGGAGCCTGAGTCCGCTCTGGAGCGACAGGTCCCGATTGCTTCCAACAGTTACCCCACGGATAATGGAGCCCGACTTCTGGAAGGCGGAGCCAAGCGTCCAGCGTTCGCGTGTGGGAGATTCATCGGCCGTGCGGAATACGATGTCGCCGCCGGTCGAATCGGCACTTGGCTCAACGGTGTGGAGCGCGTAGGAATCCTGGATCGGGATTGCTCGATATCGGTACTCTATCCTGAGAAGTCTGGAGGGGAGCGTATCAGCGAATGCGCGTACGCGGAACGAGAGGGTGAACAGAAGCTGGTTGCGGTCGGGATCGAATGTATAGTCGCTCGGTTCTGCGAGACGAATCGTGTCGTCAATAGAGATCTGGATTGACCCGGGGACTACGAACCGGTCGCGGAAGGTGTACACGCTGTCGAACGAGGTGATTGCGAATCGCTCCACACGTCGCAACCCCTGCGACTGCGCGCAATGAGTCAACGACAGCAGAATGACTGCAGTCAGTGCAAGAATCCGACAGATCGCCATGTGGAGGCAAAATGGCCGCAGACGGGGATGTCGCAAAGGAGAATCGACCGTCCTGGGCAGCGGGGGCAAAAAAAAACGGGAGCGGTCACGTGGCGTGATCGCTCCCGTATGCCTAACGGTGCTGCGTCGGAACATCCGGCAGTAGTCCCAGCCGCACCTTAAACGCGGTCCGCCTCCAGCTTGCCCCACACAGACCGAAGGGAACACTGGAAACGACCGCTCTCCTAGCATGTACACATAGGAGTCGGAGGTCGCACTTGGCGAAAAACCGACGCCCCTAGCTCAACGTTCCAACGGACCTTGAAGACGCACACTACTCTGACATTCCGTTGGAATCCATCTTCCATTTCCTTGTTCCGGCGAGAATGAGGACGTTGGAAGATGTTTCACTGCATGCGTAAGACAAGACCCGCAGAACGCAAAAAGGTCACAGTCACCACCGTCGCTCCGGTCGAGACGCTTATCGTTCCCACGAAAAACCCCGAAATCTGACTCGTAGCCCAGATTCGGGGTTCTCCTGTGAATTTCTCTCCACCGCCTCTAGCGTGCAACTACGACCGGGCGCGCAACCACGACACCGTTCCACTCCACCTGCAGGAAATAGGATCCGGAGGCAATCGACGACACATCGAACTGCACCATGCGTTGCTCCGGTCCAGTAACCTGTTCGTCGACCAATTCTCTGACCTGCCTCCCAACGTTATCGACGAGTCCGACACGGAGCCGACCGGATCCGGGGGCGGTGATCACAATCCCGCCAATGTCGCTCAGCGGATTCGGGGCGACCGCGACCGTGAGGCCCGTTTTCGCATCCGTGGTCCGCACGGAGGTCGTTGTCGTTGTGGTGAACGATCGTGTGACAGACCAAGGGCTGGTGCTCGGTGAACCGTTACGTCGTGAACGAACATGCCAGTAATAGGTGGTACCGACACTGAGGCCGTTGACGGTGTACGAGCTGTCAAATACCTGTTGTTCGTCGACCTTCGGGAGTGAGAAGGCGTCATTGTCGGCCAGCTGGAGGCGGTACCATTCCGCACCCAGCCCCTTCTCCCATACCAGCGTGACGCTCAATGGGAGGTTGGTTGCCCTATCTGCCGGATCCTTAAGACCAGGCGCAAGTATTGTTGCCCCTCCGGACGTCGTGAAGGTCCAGACCGGACTCCATGGGCTCTGTCCGCTCGCGGCGCGCGCGCGCACACGCCAATAGTACGTCGAGCCGTCCGTGACATTGGGGACCACTCGCTGGGTGTCTATGAGGTTCACTTGATTGACGATGATACCGGTCGTGAACGATGCTTCGGTGGACACCTGCACGTCGTATCCCGTGACGCCGGCGACGCTCCCCCAACCAAGGAGAACCGGTGACGATACACCTGTTGAGGCGTTTGCGGGAGTGATCTGCGTTGGGGCAGGTAGCTCACCGGACGCATCGCCGGGATTGAAGGGCCACTTTACGACGCTACCGTCGACCGTTCCAACGAAGACATCGGTTCCTGCGACGTCCATCGAAAGAGCGTCCCCGTTGTACTCAGCATTGACGTACGACGCATACCCGGATAAGGCGCGGTACACCACGATCGAACCGCTAGCGGTCGTCGCCAGGAGGTAATTGTTGTCGGAGCTGAATGCGATCGAGCGAATGCTCCCACTAACTGCGACACCGTTCGAAACCTCCGCTCCTTCAGCAAGAGTCGTGATGCGGAACGAGTCGGCCGTTGCTGTAGCGACGTACTTCCCATCTCCCGATATGGCCACGTCGAGGATGGCGCCAGTGTGTGCCGAAACGGCGCGAAAGGGCGTCCAGTCCGCCGTCTTCCATATGCGCAGCATTCCGTCATCGCAACCCGCTGCTACATACGTCGCAGTGACCGTGATCGCAGACACCTTCGCCCCAGCAGCGTCCAGGGTCCGTTCCGGTGACCAGTTCGACGCGTTCCAGACTCTCACCCCATTGATGGGTGATCCGTGTCCGCTCAGGAGCCGGTCCCCAGCCGTAGTCCATCCTAACGACGACGTCCGCGCTCCTGCCTCGATCGATCGGATCAAGCTCCCAGCAGTTGGATCCCAAACGCGAATGGTGTCGTCGTCCTGCCCGCTGGCAAGACGATTCCCATCCGGACGCCAGGCAACAGCGTTGATGGGCCGGCCGGCATGATACGACCAACGGCCGTCGAGACTGCTCCTACTTGAATCGATCTTCGTCAGCAGTCGCTGGAGGTCGCCCGTCTCTGCGCTTCGGATCGCAACAACACCATCGCCGCGGCCGGAGGCGACGCGCGTGCCGTTAACCGCAGTCGCGAGGATCGTCCCGCTTGAGTCAATCAGTAGTCCCGTTTGGTTGTTGGACGCACGCCAGAAGCGGATTACTCGATCGTCACCGGCCGACGCGAGCATTGTGCCGTCGGAATTGAACTGGACAACGCTTGCGGCAAGGAAATTGTTCGGCTGTGGCCCGGCCTGATGACGAAGCCTGACAACCGGGTTCAGGTTGGTCGAGTCAGGGCGATAGGTGTAGACGGTCCCGTAATTGTCGGAGGATGCGACGTAAAGCCCGGTCGGCGAGTAGACCACATCTGAAGCGTCCAGTCGGATCTGCGTGTATTGCTTGACAGTCGCACCACTGCTTGCGTTGAGTAGGATTATCCCGCACCCCGTCGACGTGTAAAAACACTGTCCACTCGTTGCCGCGACATAGCTGCCGTTTGGCGAGTAGACGGCACCTTTCGACAGATGAAGAGCAGTATCGTTCCAGATCCGTTGTTGAACACCGGTCGCCACCGACCAGATTCTGACCGACCTGTCATCGCTCGCGGAAACCACGTTGCTGTTGTCCGGGGAGAAGTCAACGGAGTTCACGGCGCCCGTGTGGCCCGTGATCGTTCTTGCCAGTGACCAATTTGACGTGTTCCAGATTTTCACTTCGGCATCTGATCCCGCGGAGGCAATCAGCTGTCCATTAGGCGATATGTCGACACCCGACACGCGACCGTTGTGCGCCTGAATGGACTGAACCTGTTCTCCAGTGTTGATGTTCCAGATTCGGACGGTCCCGTCCGTCCCACCAGTCGCGAGCCGTTGATTGTCGGAGAAAAACGCCGCCGACGTGGCGACGGCATTACCAACGTATCGATAGAGTCGATTGGATTGCAGATCCCAGATCTTGATGCCACCGTTTGCGGCAATGGAAGCCAGGTACCGGTTGTTTGGTGAGAACGCGAGATCCACGACAGGGGATCCAACACCGCTTCGAATCCACGTGGGCTCGGTGTATTGCGCCGAAACCGTCGTTAGAAGCGTCAGTCCAAATAGTAGCAGAAGATGTAGCCGTCGAGACATGAGGATTAGATCTGGGTGAACATGTTGGAGAGGAACCCGATTGATCATCGGACCGACCTTCGCCACTGGGCGACGGCACCGGAGAGGGGGACGATTATACCAATAACCACGTGACCGGAAAAGGAAGAGCGTAGCCGTCACACGTCGACACGTTCGCGATACACGATAAACGGCATTGAGGCCGGCTCTCTGCCGAGACGGAGTGTGCGTGCAAACCGTTTGAGTCTGTCGCCAATCGAAATGGGCCCGGCCAACACGTTGACTTCCAGGTTGAGTGACCGTGCCAGTCCACTCAGCTCAGCGTGAGTCAGAAACCCGGACCGTCCCGGCCCTCGCGCATCAATCATCTTTCGACCGCTTCTCTCCCACCGGTAGACCGGCGAGTCCATGATACAGACGAGGCCGCCGGGGCGTAGAACCCGCAACGCTCCCGCCAAGGTATCTATCCGGTTCCGTGCATAGTGGAATGCCCCATTGAAGACCACTACATCAAATGAGTGTGCGACAAACGGCAGCCGCTCCATGTCACCCAGGACACGGTGAAAAGCAATCCCCCCGCGCAACATCACCGCTCCGCCCACCAGTCCGTCACCCCGATCATCGTTCACGTCGAGAGCGACTACGTTCGCCCCTGCCATCACGAGTCGCCTGGATAGCCAACAGACTCCGGCACCGGCATCCAGAATAATCCCGCCCGGCAGAAGCTGCCGGGCCAGGAGTTCGTCCAGCAACCGTCTCATTGAAGCACTTCTGTGTCGCCATTCGGCCTCGAATGGATGCCCCGGAGATACAAACGGGAGCTCTACGCTCGCGCTACGGTTTTCTCCGGCCCGAATGGAGTTGTACTGGTCCAGGAAACGCGAGTGCTCGCTGCGTCCCTCGCGACCGAGGGCGTCCAATATGTCGTCGTCGCGCCTGGTGATGACTGCTCCATGGTTGGTGCAGATCCAACGACGGCCCTCGTCCGCAAGTGCGCCACCACATCGAGGGCAGGCAAGCAACGGTCCAATGTTGATCACGATGGTACAGTGCCTAGAAGTACGAGCCACGTAGAGCGATCGTGCTCGTTCGGCTCGAACGAAATGTGTGTCGCAAAACCGCGACGAGCCTTTGCAAGCCGGGATTCGACCAGGTCAAGTCTCTCATGGGGCCCCAAGTCTCCCTCCGCACTCGTTCGTCGTACCCCGGGCTGGTCCGCACCAACATTCGACATGTGTCATTCAATACTTCGCGGAGGAGTTTCCAACCAACTTGTTGAGTCTCCCGTGCGAGGAATCGACCATTCGGCGTCGTTGCAGAATGGTCTTCTCATCGCGCCCACGTCCTGCCTGGTCGCGGCAATATGGAAGGCGTGACCAGTCCAGATCATACTCTGATCTTCGTGCCCATTGATTGCCTGAATCCGAACAGGTCCGACCACGGAGCAGCCATCACC
>CAYWXV010000021.1:22399-33001 GCA_964462535.1 uncultured Alphaproteobacteria bacterium | reverse complement strand
CGTGCCCATTGATTGCCTGAATCCGAACAGGTCCGACCACGGAGCAGCCATCACCGACGTCTATTGACGCTTCAAGCACACCGAGGAAGAATCGACGGGTGGGAAGGTTGCCGTTGAGCGATTCTCTCGCACCACCGTGCTCAAGCACAGCGCGGGCGCCGGACGCCGCGTGCAATGCCGCCAACGTTATCTCCAGCCGGCCGTCTGGACCGACCCCACTCACGCGTTCTCTGAAGAGCCTGTGAACGGGGAATCCCCATACGCCGCGCATCACTTGAGATCATCACCGGGACTAGTGATTTCCGGGAATAAGAGATCGATGCTCCCGAGTGGGCGACGTCTCGGCACAGGTCAGCATCAGCGAGAACCACGATAGAGAACCATGAACTGTTCGATGGAATGTTCGACGGAGTACTCAGCGGCTATGAGCGGTGGGGCTTCGTCGGCGATCCGGGCGGCCCGCTGTCGGTCGCGTAGGGACTGGCTGAGGAGCGACACGAGTTCATTGACGTTCCCGGGCCGGAACGTACGGACGAGATCGCCGGCCAGGTCGGCTGCAATTCCGACGTGGCTTGCAACGACCGGCATTCCGGTGGCGAGCGCCTCCAGTATCGCCATCCCCTGGGACTCGTACCGTCCTGCGTGAACCAGCATGTCGGCATGACGGTACAGTTCCGGCATGCGCTCGTGCCGGACCTCGCCGTGAAAATGAACACGCGACTGTACACCAAGGTCACGGGCAAGAGACGAGAGATTGCTCTCCAGTACTCCGGACCCGGCGATCTCCAGAGTTACATCAGCGAACTCGTCGGTCAAACACGCAAGGGCGGTGATGATGGTGGCGAGGTCCTTCCACGGATAGAGCGACGAGACCGCCAGCAATCGTCGACCCGTCCGCATCGCTGCCCGCGTGAACGCAGTGGTATCTACACCAAGCGGAACTCTGACGGCCCGGCGGCGATGCCTTTCGGGGAGCAGGTCAATCATCCACGACGATCCCGCCGTAACAGCGTCCGCGCGGCTTAGTGAACGGGCGACCAGCGCACGCCCCGAGAATTTCAACCTTGTCCCGTAGTTGAATTCGGGCAGGTAGGCCATTTCCCCACCGGCCAATGACACGATTGAGCGGCATCCAAGCCGGCGCGCTGCTACGGTAGCGAGATAACCCGACTCGGTTGCCCAGAACCCGTGTATCGCGTCGAATGGAGAACGCTCTCCCTCGGCAACGATCGTCCGAACAGTCTTTTGCCAAAGTCGGAGGCGGGAGATTCCCCCGGTTTTGCGATCGCTCAGGCAGTGTACCGTGGCGCGTCCGATGCGATACGTGGAGTTGGTGTACGGATAGTGTGGCGTAACGACGTGCACGTCGACGTTCTGCGAAAGAGAGTCCACAAAGGTCCGAATGACCGGAATACACCAGTCACGGTCGTCCCGAGAGTACCCCGGGACGACGACGCAGACCTTCAACTACATCTCCTCAGTCTTGACGCGCCGAATGTCGGCGCCAAGCGTGGCGAGCTTGTTTTCGAGGCATTCATATCCACGATCCAAATGATAGATCCGCAGGACGTGCGTTTCTCCCTCCGCGACCAGTCCTGCCATAACCATGGCAACCGATGCACGCAGGTCGGTGCTCATAACCGATGCGCCCTTCAATGTTCCACCTCCCGTAATGGTCGCGGTGTTGTCATTAATGGCGATTGCCGCCCCGAGGCGTGCCAGTTCCGGAACGTGCATGAAGCGGTCTCGATAGATCGTATCGGTGACCGTGCTTGCGCCGGACGCAGCAGTCATCAACGCCATCCACTGTGCCTGGAGATCTGTTGGGAAGCCTGGATAGACAGCGGTCGTGACATTCACCGGAAGTAGTTCGTCCGGCGCTACGATGGTGATTTCGTCAGCGCGAATGTCTATCTCGCAGCCGGTCTCTTCCAGGCGCTCGAGGACGAATGCCAGGTGGTACGGGTTGGTATTTCGGATGGTCGCCTTCCCCTTCGTCATCGCCACCGCAATCAGTAGCGTACCGGCCTCTATCCGATCCGGAATCGTTGTCTCGTCACATGGCTTCAGATCGCGGACTCCGTCGATGATAAGTGTGGAAGTTCCGAGGCCCTCGATGTTCGCCCCCATCTTCTGGAGGAAACGTCCTGCAGCCGTGACTTCGGGTTCCATGGCCGCGTTGATGATCGTCGTTCTCCCGTCTGCAAGTGCCGCCGCTGCCATGATGTTGAAAGTCGCCCCGACCGATGGTGAATCCAGACTGATGTTCGCCCCCTTGAGGCGTTCAGCGCGAGCGACGATGTATCCTCCATCGAGTTCGATGGAGGCACCGAGCCGTTCCAGGCCCTTCAGGTGAAAATCGACGGGACGCGGCCCCCACGCACAGCCCCCGGGAAGGGAGACTCGGGCGTATCCATAGCGCGCAACCAGCGGCCCCAGGACGTGGATCGATGCCCGCATTCGCTTCACATGCTCGTACGGCGCTTCCAGGTTGACGATGTTCGATGTATCGAGAAACAGCTCACCATCGTTCAACTCAGCGTGGGCACCCATCGACGAGACAAGTCGAGACATCGACCAGACGTCGCGAATGTTGGGAGTGTTGTGCAGGCGGTAGACGCCGGGGGCAAGAAGGGCAGCGGGAATCAGCTCCAGCGTGGCGTTCTTTGCACCACTCACTGCCACAGAGCCGGTAAGAGAACGCCCCCCTCGGATCACGAATTTGTCCATAGGGGGGCGAAGTTAGTCAATCGCCTGTACTTCAATTGTTCCCGTCATTATTCGATACGGTCGGTCGCCTCCGCACCGGCGCGCGGATCAATAGTATCGAACGTATACGCTTCGATTTGTTGTCTTCGCTAATCCGGAGTAGACGAAGTTCTTCGAGTCGTACACCAGTTGATTTCGGACCTGAAGGGGTGTCATGGACCCGTTGCCTGAGCCGGACAAGAGAAGTGCGGCACACCCGGCAACGTATGGGCATGCCATCGAGGTGCCGCTAAGGTAGGCTGACGTGCCATTCTTGTAGGTGGAGAGGATGTTGACACCCGGCGCAAAGACGTCGACACGACGGCCGTAATTCGAGAAGCTGGCACGGCTCCCGTTCGATCCGTATGCCCCGACTGTGATTATGGCCTCGGCACGGCTGGGACTATGGTTCATCGCGTCATCGTTTTCGTTCCCGGCCGCCGCGACGACAACGATGCCGTCGTTGACTGCGCCGGTGACTGCCGCGTCGAGCGACGTCGATACGCCCCCTCCAAGGCTCATGCTGGCGACCATTGGAATGCTGGAATTTGCTGCCTTCCGTTGCGCGATGTAGTCCAGGCCGGAAATGATCCAGGAGTTGTATCCGGAGCCGGTGTTTGCGAGGACCTTCAGCGGAATGATCGGGGCCCCAGGAACAACGCCGACAGTGAAGCTCGTGTTGTCCATGGCAGCGATGATACCCGCACAGTGCGTTCCGTGACCGTGACCGTCCTCCACCGATGCGTCCGTGGTGTAGTTACGCGCCAACGTCGAATTGACGTTGAGGTCTGGATGGTCCATGTCGCAGCCGGTGTCGAGAACGTAGACCTCCACCCCCGTGACGGTTCCCGTTCCGTCACCCGATTGCGCAGAGCTGCTGTCGGCGCCGATCGCCCTGATCCCCCAGTCGACCGTCTGCACCGTTGCTCTCATCTCCATGTCCGGCTCGATGATCAGGACGCGCGGGTCGCCCGCAAGACGGAATACGTCGTCCTGACTAATACTCGCGGCAAAGCCCTTCAACACATACCGATAGACATGCGTGACGCCCATGTCAATCTCCTTGCGCAAGTCGGCGATGGCGCCGTCAACATCCGGCACATCTTCCTGAAAGACAACGATCCAGGAACCCGGGAGCACGGGCGTCCCCGGCGCGAGGGAAACAACCTTTCCGCCGGCGCCCTTGGCAGCGGCGTTATCCGTTGGGGAAGAATCGGAACAGCCGGTAAACGTCAGACCGGTTAGAACCAGCGCCAGTGCGCATAGTGTGTAGCGGGGCATCGCCATGTCAGAAATCTCCCTTCCATCCGTTGCTGATGCGGACAAAGACGCGGCTCTCACCAGCCGCGATGTCATATGTAACGCTATTGGTCCCGGTGACGATTGCGCCATCCGGATCACTCGTGGCGACGATGATCATCGTCCCATTCTCAACGCCGGTATACGTCGGCAGCGTAGCTCGGGCGGCGCTGGATGCCGTCCCATTGCTCTGAATCTCTACAACGGCAGCACCGGTCCCGATCGTTCCTCCGCTTGCAACAGTCGCGTATGACAACACCACACGCCCCTGACCGACGCTGAGGGCACGCCCAGACGAGGCCGCGCTAATGTACAAGCCCTCCGACGAACTACCGGTGCCGGTGACCTCCGCCGCGAATCCGCTCCCGTTGGTCGTTGCCGACAATGCATTTGACGAGTTGGACGAGCCGCTGATCGCGAACGTGGCAGTCGATCCCGATCCAGTGTTCGTGATGCTGATCAACGTCCCCGAATTTGATGTCGACTTGGTGTAGGGTAACGCCAGGTCACCGGCCGTCGGGTTCCCCCAGACGGGTGTAGACCCGCCGTTTGACATCAGTGCCGCGCCCGCTGACGCGCTACCGGTCGAAATGCGAGACGCATCGACCGCGTTCTGCGCAATCTTGGCCGTCGTGACACTCCCATCTGCGTGCTTCGCGGTGGTCACGCTCCCATCCGCAAGTTTCGCTGTCGCCACCGCGCCATCCACAATCTTAGCCGTAGTCACGCTTCCGTCCGCAAGCTTGGCTGTGGTGACTGCGCCATCAGCAAGCTTTGCGTTTGTGACAGCATCGTTCGCAAGCTTGACGGTCGTGACACTCCCGTCGGCCAGTTTGGCCGTCGACACAGCACCATCGACCAGTTTGGAAGTGGATACGCTCCCATCGGCGATCTTCGATCCCGTGACAGCGCCGTCCGCGAGTTTCGGTGTCGTGACGCTCGCGTCCGCGAGGTCGGCCGCAACGATCGTCCCATCCATGATCTTCGCTGACGACACAGTATTGTCGGCGATATCGGCGGTCGTGATCGTTCCGTCTACGATTTTGTCCCCGGTGACGGAGTTGTTCCGAATCTTCGACGTTGTCACCGCATCGTTTGACAGATGGGCATCCGTGATGCTCGAAGGGTTGACGCCAATAGAGACGTTGGGTCCTCCCCCGTTCGTCACCTGTATGACAGGATCTCCCGACGCAATCGAGCTTATGGCACCCGATCCCCCGGCGGCCGTGACGAGGATCTGCGATCCATTGCGGACAACATTTATTCCATTCCCTGCGACAATATCCAGGGCTCCGGTGCCGCCGTTGAGGCTTGACACTCCACCAACTCCCTGTGTTGACACAGTCCGCCAGACGACCCCCGTGCCGGTCGAAGTCAGTACCTGTCCGTCCGAAGAGCCCGATGGGCTGATGTGTTGGGCTGTCACTACGCCAGCGCGGATGTTCTCGCTCCCGACGGATCCCTGTCCGACTCGCTGTGCCGAGTCGGCCTTTAGCGTATGGCGGGAGTACGGAGCGGGCGTCAACGGCGTCCGCGGGGCAAGCTCGCCACTGCCGGCGATGTTCACGCCAAGCCAGTATGGTTTGTCGAACGGGAGCACGATTGGGGTCACCGTACCCAGTTGCACTGAGAACAACCCGTCCGACAACGGCACTGCGGGTTGAGTCTCCGACCAAATCGACGAACCACCTGTTTCAACATCATAAAGACTAAACGTCATTGGGCGCGTTCCGCTCTGAATCGGTTGACCCGAATCGTCAGTGACGATTCCCTGGTAGCTGAGGGTTGCGGGCATCTGTGCGAACGCACCGGCCAACGCGACCGGCACCAGAAGGAATGCGGTGGCAATGGCGCGAGGGATCATTCTCTGCATGGTCTTGGGGAGCTTGTGAGAATTCGACAGCTGGCGACAACGGACCTGAAACACCGTAACGTGCTAACCCTCCACTATGTCAGCTGGAGACCGACCAACGATAGCGTGATAGCTTACAATGAGGTCATCGAGGAAAGGACGCACCCACAGATTCGCAGAATTTCGGATCGAAGTGGAGTAGATGTGCTTTGGACCTCGACGCACACGGAACGGGGTACGTGATTCGCCGGTTGGATCTGGACATCCGCCCTAGCCGTACGTGTTCGTTGCTTCAGTCGACAAAGGTAGCCTCACCCGGGCAGAAAGTCAAGCGCCACGGGGCCCTTTCGTGGTGACTCCGGTGGGCCTATCTTGTTCAGCGGAGACGTCCCCGAAGCTCCACCGGCGCCCAATCCGACAATAAGGTTCCATGCCACAACCGGCTCCATCTGCCATCCGACGCGTTCGCCGGATGCACGTTCGTATCCTGCTGCTTACTGTCGGAGTGGCCGCGTTTACCATTTCTGCTCTTGGGCAAACGTCATCGCCGTACGGCACCGAGTTCCTGTTGACGTTTCCCGATACGGCCATCGCTCATGTAGGACCGTTCAGCCCCTACACTGGCACGGACGCCCGCCTCACCCTCTTCTCTCTCGACACATCGCACGTCACAATAACTGCTGGAACGTACACGCGGACGATCACCGTTTATCCACAGACGTCGACGACAGTCTCGGTACTCGACAGCTCCATCACGCGTCCGTTCGTCAATGTTCCGGACACCATCCTGGCCTCGGCAATAGAGGTTACCAGCGACCGCCCGATTTCGATCATATGCTGGTTCTACTCTCCGAACGGCTCCGAAGCGTTTGTGCCCCTCCCTGTTAGCGCATGGGGAAAAGAGTACTTCGCAATGACGCTGCGGAACGGACTCTACTTCCACGCCGGAAATCGAGGCGACCTGGAAGAGAATATCTACCCCGACTACGCCCCCTCCCAGATCGTGCTGATTGCTGCCGAGAATGGCACTGATGTGACGATTAACGCTACGACCCCAACGCGTCGCTTCACCGATACCACGATTCGCCTTGACCGCGGCGACGTCTACCTAATTGAATCACACGATCCGTGGACAACGACGGATACGCTATCACGAGACCTTTCCGGAACACGAATCACCTCGAGCAGGCCGATCGGAGTCATGTCTGGGAACACGAGGTCTTCGGGGGGCTTTGGCGGGATCTACATAACGCTTCCAACCGGAAACACGTTGACCAACACTCTGATCGAGTGGCTGACGCCGTCACCGTCGACTGGGAACACGTTTGTGTACAGGCCGATCTTCACGCGATCGAATGAACGGACACAGGAACTTATACGGCTGTACGCAACGGCCCCGGGTACCACATCCGTGGCGGTTTCCAATGGCTTCCCGGTCAAGACGATCCAACAGGGCCAGTTTCTCCAGTACAGTTTCTGCGCTGATCCCGCACTTGCTCTTCCTGCCGGAGCATTCAGCGCTCCGTTCGCACTACGGACTGACAAGCCGGCGGCGGCCATGGTCGTGACCGCCTCGCTCTCTGAACTTGGAGGGCTTCTGCCGGACAGTTCCTCGAGTTATCTCACGTGGAGTCCGGCAATGAGCCGGGTTGTTCCTCGAGAGGAATGGATAACGTACGGACGCTTCCATGCGCCCACCGCACCGATGTGGATGGAGCACAGTGTGGCCATTGTCGCGGACAGTGGTGCAACGGTCTGGGTCGACACGACGATGGTGGCGTTTGAGCTGACTCCTGTCCCGGGCACGCCGTTCGTACACGCTCTTGTGAACGTATCGTCAGGCGACCACGCCATCCGTTCATCGGGCGGACGATTCGGCGCAGTTGCAAGCGGGATTATTCGAGGTTCGGAAGAGTTCCGACCGGTGGAAAACCGGAAGGAGGGCGACGCGACGATACTTCACCCGTCGTACTACATCCAGGTCATGAGCAACTCTTACGCCTATCCGGTGTTAGGTCTGGATGAATCGGAAGCTCCGATAGACTCGATTGAACTTGACATCGTGGAGCGGTGCGATTCGATCGTCGTTGTGCTTCGTCGTGTGGGAGAACCGTGGTTGATGGGCCCAATTAGGACGGAGATTCTCCCCGATTCCGTCAACGCCGACGTGACGATCGAGAGCGACTTCCAAGGGGGTGTTCCCGTGGGGTATCGCATCCGATTCGCAGCCGTCGATCCGGACGCCTCCGCGTCGGCGCATCTCCGCATCACGGGATCGTCGGGACGCATTTGGGACATTCCTCTCTCGCGTCCCGCCCCGTCTATCGCAATATCGCCTCTACCAATTGCGTTGCTGGATGTCCCGGTCGGAGTCGAGAAATCTCTTGACCTGACCTTGACGAATCAACGGAGCTTTGTCGTCACAGTTCTCAACGCGCGTCTTCTGGGTGGTGTACCACAGTTTTCCCTGCGCGGCATCGGAACCTTGCCGAAGCCACTCCTACCATCCCAATCGGTCCCTGTAACCGTCGCGTTTATCGGCACGACGAAGAACACTTCGTATGCGGATTCCCTCCTCATCGAAACGACGTGCGGCGCGTTTGTGGTCCCTGTTCGCGGGCGCGTGGGTCCCGATCCCATGCCGACAATCACAGGCTATGACTGGCACGAGCGGAAGGTTGGCACGGCGCACGATACCCTCTCGCTGATCGGTAACGTGGGTTCGCGTGCCTACCGAATAACATCGGTGACTATTGTTGACGACCCATCCGGGGCGTTCTCCCTCATACCCCCCGCCGCATCCACCACCGACTCAGTGGTGCCTGGTGTTGGGACAATCGCCGGAATCCGGTTCACTCCACCTACGTCCGGAGACTTCAACGCGCGTGTCGTCATGGCAACCGACGATCGTGACACGGTCGACGCCCCACTCCACGGTGTCGGCCTGCTTCCCCGCATTCTGCTCGCGACGCTCGTCGTCGACACGCTCTGCGTGGACTCCACACATTCGGTCCTCGTGGATCTCGTCAACGTTAGCGCCGTGGCGGCATTCGTCGATGGCATTTCGATACGTCCGTCTCCACAGGTACGGGTCACGATCGATACGATCCCCCCATTCCTCCCGATCGTGATTCCGGCTGGCAGCACGGCTCGGCTCCCGGTAACGATTACCCCGCTCCAGGTGGGGCCATATACCGTAACACTCAGCGCGTCCGGCGACGTCTCGTTGGACACAATCGCGATCGCGGGGCTGGTGACGAGCTGTATGCCACCCGACCTCATCGTAACTGATCACGACTTCGATTCGGTCTTCATTACGCTCGAGCGCGAGGGGTCGGTCTGGGTCAAAAACCTCGGCGGCGGCAATATCACTGTAACGGGAATGGACCTAGTCGAGGATACTTCTTCGTCGTTCCGAATACTGTGGCCCACCCCACCTTTCGACGTACCGGACACCGGAGAGGTCGAGGTGCGATGTGTATTCGGGCCGATGACTGTGGGAACGAAGACTGCGGCGATCGACTACGAAACGAGGGTCGGTCCGCGCCGGTCACTTCTTCGAGGGGTTGGGAAGAAGCTCCAGGTGCCCGCCCTAATCCGACGGGACTATCATGCGGCGCCGGGTGAGGGCGTGACAATACACCTCGAACTCATGGGACGACTTGACACACTTCCTGTGAGCACGATGGAGTTCGCGATTGGATACGACACAGGTTTGCTGGACTATCTGACCCTCGACGTTCCTCGAGCCACCGACTCAGCGTGGCGGTGGTTCGGCGACCGGGACGGCGATTCCATTCGTTGCCACATCGCGTTTGGCACCAGACCTCCGGCCCCGGACACCCTCGTCTCCATGAGACACCTGGTGCGGCTCAGTACGATCGATTCATCTGAATTGCCGTTCAGGGCGACAGTGGATCTCCCCTACGTTGATATTGTTCCATCCCCTGGGCTCTTCCGACGGGATCCGTTCTGTGGTCTGGAGGAACGCTTGTTTGAGTTCACCGCGAGTACCTTCCGGTTGGACCAGAACGTCCCGAATCCATTCAACCGATCAACGACCATCGGATTCGAACTACCATTCGATAACCCCACCACGCTTCTGGTCTACGACACATATGGAAGCGTAGCCCTTCGCCTTATCGACGGTCCGCTGCCGGCCGGCGTCCATTCAACGACAACGCCCGACGGCGCGTTGCCATCGGGCGTGTATTACTATCGGTTGACGAGTGGCCCGTTTGCGGCCACACGGCGAATGATCGTCGAATAGTCACCTGGGACCGACGAGCGGCGTGCTCCTAGACCCCCTTGAGGCGGAGTGTCGTCGACCAGTAGTCGATCAATGCCACCATGTATCCAAGTCGCTCAAGCTGTCCCTGCTGAGGGCCAACGCCACGATCCATGACCGACGAAATATAGTCAACCATACCCCGAAGCATCTGCATTCGATCCGAGTACTGGACTTCCTTCTTGTACATGTTGAATGTCTCGTGGACGAGCTGCTTGAAGTCCCGCCGCAACTGATCAAGCTCCGGGCTTGACTTCGATCGATCCGCTGCCATGGCGTCAACCATCTTGACAAACTTGGCGAACGCCTCAGTCTGGTTCGAGTATGGGTCGGCAACCGATGCGTCGACGAAATCAGTCATTGCTGAATAGCAGTTGTCAAAAGACGTCCACCCGGTGGGGCTGTACGACGGCTT
>CAYWXV010000021.1:0-22299 GCA_964462535.1 uncultured Alphaproteobacteria bacterium | reverse complement strand
GCCTTGTCGGGCTCCTCACCACACGCGACGAGCACAAGGAGCGCCAACGGCAATAGCGTCTTTAGAAGCGCTTTCATGGATTTCCACTGATTATGGTACTCAAGGTAGGTATCTGCAATAGTAGGCGAATGGGGATACCACTGCGGCGAAGACGATTGAACACCGATTTTATGACGCACAAAACGATCACATGGTTCCCCGCGTTACCCACACCTCCACCGAACGTGAGCCTCAGGAGGTCAACCGAGCGACCGTACCCGCGGCCAATGCCCGGCCACAACAAACTTGGGAAGAAGGGCCGGAGATGGCAAATCGCGAGCAGAATCGCTCAAAATTGAGTGTGCCGAGGCCAAAGGGCGTCGTGCGGAGGCAACAGTATCAGAACCCGTGTTAAGCCATTTGGTTACAATAACGACGAACACCACCGAGCGGATCGCAAACGACGATTGCGGCGATTCGCACCATCCTGCTCTCTCTTCTCAACCAGCAATCGTCATGCGGGCCCCGGGGACGTGTCAGGTTTCCCGGGGCTCTCGCGTCTCTACTACAGCACCCCCTGTGCATGCGGTCTTTAACACGGTGAGTCCGGCCTCATCTCTCTAACATGGGCGCCCCATGGTCCGTTGCCTGTGAGAGATCAAGACACGCGGGTCCACACCGACCTAACACATCACTTCGCACGGAAGAGCAGATATGAAGCGTTCGAATCGATTCCTGACGAATATTCTACCGGGTCTGGCCGTCATGGCAGCCCTTGTCTTTGGGGCGTGCTCCGATAACTCTACCGGGCCGACGCCGCCGACCCAGAGCGATCCCCCTGGCTCATCATCCACGATCAAAATCAGCGATCCCGTCGATCCGTCGGAAGCGGCGGCGGTGCGAAGCAATGCGCAAAAGCACGCGAACGACTCGTTTGCAATCGACATCGATCAGGCGATCGCAATCGCGTTGGCGCAAACCGGGGGCGAACTCCTGGGTGTAAACGTTGACTACGACAGCGATGCCGTGAACTACGAGGTGATCGTTCGCAGCATGGGCCGGATCTACCTCGTCGTTATCAATCCGCAAACAGGGGCCGTTGTGGACAAAGACGAGGTATCGAACGCCTACTACACGACCATCATCGTTGTTCGTACAATCACGATCAAGATTAAAGAGGCACGCGAGCGGGCCCGCCAGGTTGTCAACGGGGATGTCGTAGAGTGCAACATCGAGCAGATCGATGGAAGACCGACGTATATCATCGTCATCATCGACAACTCCAACCGTTACGTCACGGTCTATGTTGATTGCGAAACGGGGAAGGATCGGAAACTCGAGGATGATGGTCGATGTGATGAGGAGCGGCACAAGAACAAGCGGGGGCGCGGTCACTACCGTCACGGCAAGGGGCACGGCTACGGACATCACTACCATTGCCATTGCCAATGCGATGATGACCACGGTGGAGGAGACACAACGAACGTCGGCGATTCCACAAACGTTCGCGACAGCGTCATTACAGCGGATTCGGCAAAGGCGATCGCTCAGAGCTTGATCGACAGCTCGACCGCAACGGACGCAAATCTTGACATTCAGAACGATTCGACGGCAAGCTACACCGTGAAGGTCGAGCGCGACTCGAACACGTACGAAGTGAGACTCGATGCCTTCACCGGTGCTTTACAGGAGATCGAGCAGACGGCCGGCGACATGTACGGTGACTACCAACCAGATGTCCCGCACGACACACTCGTCTCTCTGTCGACGGCCCGCACCGCCGCACTGGCTCAACTGGCAGGTGATGTGTGGCGGTGGAAGCTCGAGAAGGACTCCACGGACGACCAATGGGTATACGTGTTCGAGATCATGCCCACCGGCGGATCGTCGACGCAACACGTCTTCGTTGACGCAAAGACGGGTGCATACAAGCGAACG
Source organism: uncultured Alphaproteobacteria bacterium (assembly GCA_964462535.1). Taxonomy (GTDB): domain Bacteria; phylum Bacteroidota; class Ignavibacteria; order OLB7; family OLB7; genus CAYWXV01. The sequence goes on along the minus strand of CAYWXV010000021.1, from coordinate 20,382 downwards.
GAGTAGCCTCGTTCCACATCGGAACTCGCGCAACAAAGCAGGGAACGCGCCTCGAGCCGGATTGAGGCAATCCCAACAAACGAAGCCGCCGGGGGTTCACTCCGGCGGCTTCGCGTTTGCTCTCCCCCCCACTCGGGCCGATCATGCTATATTGCGCCCCCTTGACTATTCCTCCCGCATGAAACTGACCCGCTACGGCGCGGATGTGATCGTCGTCATGGCCTTGATTACCATCGGGCTGGTGCTTGCGATACTCTTCGTCGATCTTCCGTGGCTCCAGGGACTTCTTATCGGCCTCGCCGCTTTCCTGGGCGTCTTTACCCTCTACTTCTTCCGTGATCCCGATCGAATCATTCCACTCGCCGATGCCGAGGGCGGTACGGTGCTTTCGCCGGCGGACGGGAAGATTGTCGTCGTTCAGGAGGTGGACGACCATGAATACCACCAAGCACGGGTACGACAGATATCGATCTTCCTGTCGCCGCTCAATGTTCATGTGAATCGCATACCCGTCAGCGGCCGCGTGGACCACTTTGTATATCACAAGGGGAAGTATCTGGTGGCATGGCACGACAAAGCGTCGGAATTGAACGAGCGAACGCATGTCGGCGTCGACACCGGGAGCTACAGAGTGCTCTTCAAGCAGATAGCGGGTGCGGTCGCCCGGCGTATCGTCTGCCCTCTCAAGGTTGGGGACGTTGTCACAGCCGGCGAGAGGTTTGGAATGATCAAGTTCGGAAGCCGTATGGATGTCCTGGTCCCTCTTGAGATGGTTGTCGAGGTTCATCTGGGGGATACGGTCGTCGCCGGGGAGACGATCCTGTGCCGGCATCCGGCGGACTGAGTTTCCGTCGCCAAACACATCTCTCGAAAAGGCCCATTTCCTGAACGGAATGGGCTTTCCACTTACAGCTGGAGCCCAGTAGTACCCGTGCCGATCCGCGTGACCCGTTCGGTGATTCCGAACCTCTTCACAAGCATGAACCTCTTCTGTGGGTTCTTTGCGATGGCGAAGGCTTCGCATGACGAGTACATGGCTGCGGCATGGTTGATTGTGATGGCGGCAATTTTCGACGCGCTGGACGGCGCGATGGCCCGCTTGACGAACTCAAGTTCCGATTTTGGCGTTGAGCTCGATTCGCTGGCGGATGTGGTCAGCTTCGGCACCGCCCCTGCCTTCATCCTCTACATGGCATTTTTCCAGGAATGGAAGGCCGTTGGAACCATCATAGCGGCAACGCCTGCAATCGCCGGCGCGCTGCGACTGGCTCGATTCAATGTTCAGCTCGTCGGCTTCGACAAGGACTACTTCCGCGGGCTGCCCATCCCGTCGGCTGCTCTGGTGCTGATCAGTTATCTGGTATACTACCATCTACCGCCCGATAGCATTGTACCGTTGGCATGGCGTCCCTTGCTGATTACAGGAATCACGCTGGGAACGAGTCTCCTGATGGTGAGCAACGTCCGTTACGATACGTTGCCCAAGCCCACGCTCAGGAGTATTCAACGGAATCCAGTTAAGTTTGTGGGTCTCGTCGCGGCCATTGTCCTTGCCGTCGTCACCCGCGGAAACGCGATCTTTCCCCTGATGCTGCTGTACATCGCCACCGGTCTGGTCCGGCACGTGGTTCACCTGTTCCGCACGCGCGATGAAGACGAGGATACCATGGAGGAACCGGAGACGACGCCATTTGATATCTAGACGCTGTTGAAATACGCGCGATCCCCGCGTTGCGCTCCTAATGCCTCAAGGTGGCGTACCCCCTGTGCACCTCATTCGCTCCGCGCCGCACTTTGACCTCGCGCGATTTGAACAGGCTCTTGATCTAGGAGTTGTTCAACATGCTCCCGGCCACGACCGTGCAACCGTGGACGTTCATTAATCACAAGCGTCAGGCGTATATGTTTCGTGCTGAAGTAACGGTAACGCTCCGACCGGCCATCCTGGACGTCCAGGGGAAGACGGTCGAAAACGCTCTCCACTCCCTGGGCTACCGCGACGTAGGCCATGTTCGCATCGGGAAGTACATCACACTCGATATCGATGCTCCGACGGCCACCCGGGCGGAGGAGATTGCGCGCGAGGTCTCCGAGAAGCTTTTGAGCAACCCGGTAATCGAGGACTTCACTGTAGCCGTGAACGAGTTGTCGGAGGCGGAGAGATGAAAATTGGGGTCGTCGTATTTCCCGGCTCTAACTGTGATCACGACGCCTACTTCGCGCTGAAGCACGAACTGGGCGTCGAAGCTGTTTTTCTCTTCCATAAGGAGCATGATCTTCAGGACGTTGACGCGATCGTCCTCCCTGGGGGTTTCAGCTATGGCGACTACCTCCGCTGCGGCGCGATTGCGCGATTCTCCCCGATCATGAAGGAAGTGGTTGCATTCGCCCAACAGGGCGGCCCAATCGTTGGCATCTGCAACGGATTCCAGATTCTATGCGAGGCAGGACTTCTCCCTGGCGCTCTTCTCCGCAACAGAGACCTCCGCTTTGTTTCGAAGCACGTCCATATTCGGACCATCAACAACCGGACGATTTTCACGGGCGACCTGGAAGAGGGAGCCGTGCTGCGGATTCCGATTGCGCATGGTGAGGGGAACTACCACGCAACCCCCGAGGTTATCAACGAACTGCAGGCCGAGGATCGCATCGTGTTTCAGTATTGCGACGCCGACGGAAACGTCACGGACGACGCAAATCCGAACGGCTCGCAATTCAACATTGCCGGGATCGTCAGCGCAAAAGGGAACGTTCTTGGCATGATGCCCCACCCCGAGCGTGCCTGTAGCGACACCCTGGGTTCGTCCGACGGTGCTGGCATCTTTCGGTCTCTTGTGCGCTCAATTGAAATAGTGGCGTCATAACGACGCCCACAGGAAGTCACGACGGGCCGACCGTCGAATCTACCTCATCAACAATAGCCGGGAATGGCATTCATGTTCGGTTCGCTTGGTACAACCGAGATCATCATCATCGTTCTGATCGTCCTCATCCTCTTCGGCGGTAAGAAGATTCCTGAACTCATGCGCGGTCTTGGCAGTGGAGTGAAGGAGTTCAAGAAGGCGACGAACGACGATGACGATAGAAGACTGGATGACCGTCGCTACGACGATCGTCGCATTGACGATCGCCGAGACGATCGGCGTTACGATCGCGACGGTGGACGCGTTGAGGAAGAACGCCGCGGTGAATCACGATAGACTCCACTGACGAGAGCATTCCATGTTCGACATCGGCAGCGGTGAGCTGTTACTGATCCTGATCGCGGTCCTCGTCTTCTTCGGCCCGAAGAAGATGCCGGAACTCGCCCGCAGCGTCGGACGGGGTGTCCGCGAATTCAAAAGGGCCCAGCGGGAGTTCACCGACCAGATCAACCAGGCGTTCTCCGACGAAGAAACACGCCAGCGCGGGAACGTACCACGCCGGGCGACGCCTCGCGTAGAGACACCCATGGCCACAGTGGACGAGCCGGTTATTGCTCCGCCACTGGTCGTTCCAGCCCCTGCGATTGACGGGGAATCCACTGCGGACGTTCCCGTGACGAACGTGGCTGTTGGCGGAACTGAACCGGCTATCGACGACGCAGCCCCGGCGGCCGATTCGGCGACCGCGACCGTGTTGAACGAGAGTCCCGCAGACGCTGATCTCCCGGCAGAGACTTCCCCCCCCACACCAGCGTCGATGGACGCACCTCGACCTGCTACACCAGCTACCGAACCTCCCCCCCAGACCGTCCGGCGCACCGACGAGCGCCGAGAGCGGGAGAATCGGGAGGTCTGACACCACTTCTCCGATCATGCCTGAATCCTATCGCGAGTTTCGCTACCGTCTGGACGCCGGGGCCACGTCCTGCCTTGCCGAGGTAGATCGTGCCCTCGAGGCGGCTGCAGCCACGCGTGCCTTAAATGCATTCGTCGAGACCTTCGACGATGAGGCGCGCGAGCGGGCGGCGGCGGTCGATCAGAAGATCGCAGCCGGTACCGCAGGACGCCTGGCCGGAATGGTGGTGGGTGTCAAGGACAACATCGCATACCGGCAGCATGCGTTGACGTGTGGATCCAGGATCCTCGGGGGTTTCCGCTCCCTCTATTCCGCGACGGCACTGGAGCGGCTGCTTGCCGAGGACGCGATCATCATCGGGCGCACGAACATGGACGAGTTCGCGATGGGATCGTCAAACGAAAACTCATTCTACGGGCCTGCCCGCCATCCACTCGACGTGAATCGCGTACCTGGGGGATCCTCCGGGGGAAGCGGAGTTGCCGTCGCTTCAGGCGTGTGCCACGCGTCGCTCGGCTCCGAAACCGGCGGATCGGTCCGGCAACCAGCCGCGTTTCTGGGCCTGGTGGGCGTGAAGCCCACATACGGCAGAGTCAGCAGATATGGACTTGTGGCGTTCGCTTCATCGCTTGATCAGATAAGTCCGTTCGCACATACCGTCCGTGACGCTGCGCTCGTCCTGAATGTCATGGCCGGAGGCGATCCGAATGACGCGACATCAACATCGATCGAGGTACCCGATTACGCTGCCGGTATCGATAGTGCAGGCGTGGCGGGACTTCGAATCGGAATCCCGCGCGAGTACATGAACGACGGCGTTCATGCTGCCGTCCGCGACGCGATGGATCGCACACGGTCGGCTCTTGAAGACCAGGGTGCCGTCTTCGTGGAAGTGTCGCTTCCCCACACGCCGTACACGATTCCAACCTACTACGTGATCGCAACCGCCGAGGCAAGCTCCAACCTGGCACGTTTTGACGGCGCCCGGTACGGCTATCGATCTGCTGAGGCGACGACGCTTGAGGAGATGTACGAGATGAGTCGGAGCGAGGGATTCGGAGAAGAGGTCAAGCGGAGGATCATGCTGGGGACATTTGTACTTTCCAGCGGCTACTACGACGCCTATTACAAGCGAGCGCAGCAGGTGCGGCGTCTGATACACGACGACATGGTGGCCGCGTTCAGCGACGTCGACCTGCTTATGGCCCCCACAGCTCCAACCCCGGCCTTTCGTCTGGGTGAGAAGGCAGCAGATCCGCTCGCCATGTATCTGAGCGACGTCTTTACCGCCGCGGCTAACCTGGCCGGTATACCGGCAATTTCGGTCCCCGGAGGTGTTGATGACGCAACAGGGCTCCCCGTTGGCGTTCAGTTCATGGCGAAGCACTTTGACGAGATGACAATGTTCAGGGCCGCCGCTGCCTCAGAGCGCTCGAGCGAATAGGAGATTGGGCATCTGACGCCATATCGCTAGACCGAACCTCGTGGACTAATCGACCCGAAATGCCAGCACACATGCGACGACTCGCCCTCCCGTTCATTCTGATCGGCGCATTGCTCTGCGCGTGCAGCGACACCGGCACCAATGCCGGTGCTCCACCGGTTGTTGGGAATACCGCCCCTGACTTCACGCAGAACGACACCTCTGGCGCCCCCGTCTCTCTGGCATCCTATCGTGGGAAGGTCATCATGATTGACTTCTGGGCATCGTGGTGTGGACCATGTGTGGCGGCGCTTCCGAACGTGAAGGGCCTCTGGCAGAAGTACCGCAATCAGGACTTCGTCCTCATCAGCGTCTCGCTCGACTACAACATGGAATCGTGGAAGCGATTCATTCGGGACAACCACCTCGACTGGATCCATGTGTCTGACGGACGGTACTGGAACAATGCAGTCGCTGTGCAATATGATGTGAATGCGATTCCTGCCGTTTTTCTGATCGATCGAAAAGGAAAGATCAGACTCATTCGGAACTTTGTTGACGGCGCGTTCGAGTCGGAAATCCAGGCTGCTCTAGCCGAATAGGAACCGATTGCAGCTGCGTTTGCGGTTTCCCGGCTCGTCCGTATACTTCTCCCCCTGTGGACCACTCGTATCTCTGTACCTGCACATAGCAGCACCGATGCATCCCTTCCCAGGCGCCCGCGCCTGACTGCACCCGAATCCTACCAGATCTTCTCTTCTTAACGGAGGCATAGAATGGCGGCCGAATACTCATCCGACAAGATCCGCAACATTGTGCTTGCCGGCCATGGCGGGGCCGGAAAATCAACTCTTGCCGAGGCAATGCTGTTCGCTGCCAAGGAGACAAACCGCCTTGGAACGATAGCGGACGGAACAACGGTTAGCGACTACCACCACGATGAGATTGAGAGGGGCATTTCGATCAACCTTTCCATCCTCCACGCCTCCTGGAAGGGACACAAACTCAACATTCTCGACACTCCCGGGTATCCGGACTTCATCGGTGAGACCAAGTCTGCGGTGCGCGTTGCCGACACGATGGTGATGGCTGTCGACGCCTCGGCCGGTGTCGGTTTCGGCGCGGACATGGCCTGGGAGTTCGCGGACGAAGCCCACCTCCCCGTCCTCTTCGTCCTTACCAAGGTCGCAACCGAGCAGGCGCATATCGAGGAGAGCCTGGATTATCTGCGAGAGCATTTCTCGCGTGATATCGCTCCCATCGAGTACCCGATTTACGAGGACAAGCGTCTGACGGCGATGGTCAACGTCCTGTCCATGAAGGTGATGACGTTTGCGGAGGATGGTTCCGGGTCGCACAGCGACAGCGCCGACATTCCGTCGGAGATAGCGGACCGCTGCAACGAGCTGCGTGAGAATCTCATCGAGACGATCGCCGCGAGCGATGAGGACCTGATGGCGGCCTACTTCGAGAACGGGACGCTCACCGAGGATGAGATCGGGCGGGGCATCAAAGCGGCCCTTTCACAACGGCGCATCTTCCCTCTGTTCGCGGCCTCCAGCTCGGCAAACGTTGGTATCACACCGCTGATGGATTTCATCGTGGACTATTGCCAGAGTCCGCTGGACACACCGGCGCCGGTCGGGACGCTGAACGGTGAGTCGGTTACCCTTTCCCCTGCCGACGAGAGCTCGCTGTTCATTTTCAAGACCGTGAGCGAGCCGCACGTGGGTGAGCTTTCGTTCTTCAGGGTCTATGCCGGCAAGGCCACACCTGGAATGGAACTCGTGAACGTGGCCAACAGCAAGACGGAGCGGCTCAACCAGATCTTCATGATGAACGGGAAGAACCGCCAGGATGTCCCAGCGCTCAATTTCGGCGACATTGGGGCTGTTGTCAAACTCAAGGATACGCACACCAACAACACTCTTTCGGCGAAGCATCGCCCGGTCGCCTTGCCGACGATCTGGTACCCGGCACCCATCGCCGACGCTGCGGTCGTCCTGAAGGGGAAGGGAGATGAGGCGAAAGTGAGCGAGGGACTGCATATGCTTCACGAGGAGGATCCCACGTTCAATGTCTACCAGGATCCGGAGTCGCATCAGATGGTTGTGAGTGGTCTGGGTGAGCTCCACCTGGAGGTCATCATCAAGCGATTCCAGTCGAAGTACAACCTGGAGCTGGAGATGAAGCCCCCTCGCATTCCGTATCGCGAGACGATCAAGGGGTCGACCACGACAAGCTACCGACACAAGAAGCAGACAGGAGGCGCGGGCCAGTTCGGTGAAGTGCACTTCCACATAGAACCATACGAGGACGGACGTCCCGTGCCATCGAACTATCAGGTTCGGGGTGAGGAATTCGAGGAGCTCCGGTGGGGTGGGAAGTTCCACTTCGTCAACTCGATCGTCGGCGGATCGATCGACGCTCGCTTCGTGCCCGCGGTAAAGAAGGGGGTGATGGAGATGCTCGAGCGGGGAGCCTTCGCCGGCTATCCGATGACCAATGTCCGCGTCATTCTCTTCGACGGGAAGATGCATCCGGTCGACTCGAACGAAAATGCATTCAAGACCGCAGCGCGTATGTGCTTCAAGCAGGGCATCCGCGAGTGTCGGCCACAACTGATGGAACCGATCTACGACATTGAAGTGACAGGCCCGGTCGAGTCGATGGGTGACATCATGAGTGATCTCTCCGGGCGCCGTGGACGCATTCAGGGGATGGACACAAAGGGTGCCTCGCAAGTCATCAAGGCTCAGATTCCACTCGGCGAACTGTACGGCTATGCTGCTCGTCTTCGCGGCATGACGCAAGGACGGGGTAGCTACACGCGCGCATTCAGCCACTACGAGGAGGTGCCGAAGGAGGTCGAAACGAAGATCGTTGCCTCAGCTGAATTGGAGGAGGAAGAGGCCTAGAGGAGTGTTGAAAAACGCGCGATCTCCGCGTTGCACTCCTCGTCGCTCACTGCGGTGTACCTCCGGTACGCTTCATTCGCTCCTCGCCGTGCGCCTTGACCTCGCGCGTCTTGAACAGTCTCCCGAAACACCGGGTGTCCATCGGTCTGCTAGTCTAACGGGCGACTTCAGACGCAGTCGCGTGGCCGAGGAAGCGTTGGCGTACGAGTAGAAACCCAGGCCAATCGTCAAGAACTAATAAAGGGCGTTCGGAGCCAATCCGAACGCCCTTTGTTCATGTGCATAGTCGGTTTGTCAGTCTTCCTGAATCAACTTCGAGGCAAGCTTGACGGATGGATCGGCGTTCGGTGACGTAGATCCGTATAGCACGACGGTGTAGCTCTTGAGGGCCGAGAGAAGTGTCCTCGTCTGGACGGAGAGGAGAACGTCCGTTGTTCCGGGTTTCAGAACGAGCAACGAATCAGTCGAGGCAACCGGGAGTTCCACGTAGTCGGAGCCCGACTTGTATGTCAGGTTCCGCGTCGTGAACGAGAGGCCGTTGGTCGAGTTGATCTTGATCACGACCTCGCCCGCATTGTTCGAGGCATGCACGACGCGAATGGCACAATTGCCCCCGGACGGCTTGATCTTGGCGCTGTTGACGTTGAAGCCCTCGCGTGTCGCGTCGTCACCGCAAAAGACAACGAAATTCGATTTCGAACTGTCAAGACTCACGTTTGCGGAGGCTACCTCGGACCCGCTGGTATTGAAGATCTTTACCGTGCGCGAGCCGTTCTGCACGACCGGCTGGCCGGACTCACCATAGTTGAGGCTGGCAATCGTCGCCGTGTCGATCTTGAAGTTGAACTTCGACGCCGTCAGGCCGTGGTTGGCGTGGAACGCCAGCATCTTTGACGAGCCCTGCGGCTGCGGCGAAGCGGGGTCGTCACCGCACGACGCGACACCGAGCGCGAGTAGTGCCATGCCGATGCCGCCGATGACTGATCGAAGTGATGCCACGATAGAGTTGGAACGGATCATCTGTCCCTCCATGATTGAAGTGCCTTATCTGTAATCGAGTAGTGTGTCTGTCATGGGACGGACCGAATGGTTGCAACGGGTAGAAAACATCCCTGTTTGCGCTTGCCCCCCTCCGGCCCGCAGGTGTAACTTCCATGTTTGACTCCACCCGGCGGGAGAAAACCTCCATATCGCCAGGGGATTCCCCGGAGTCCGAATTCCGTCCGAATGGCGACCACAACCCAGACAAGCAGGGGGCGCAAATCTAACACCCCCGCCACCGAATCCCATACTTCCCAGTCGACCTTCGACGGCATCGTCGTCCGAGGTGCGCGCGAGCACAATCTCAAAGAAATTGACGTTGACATTCCGCGCAACGCCCTGACGGTTATCACCGGCCTGTCGGGATCGGGGAAGTCCACCCTCGCGTTCGATACGATCTACGCCGAGGGTCAGCGAAGGTATGTTGAGAGCCTCTCCCCCTACGCTCGTCAGTTTCTCGGGTTGATGGAACGCCCCGACGTCGACATGATCGAAGGCCTCTCGCCGGCCATATCGATCGAGCAGAAGACAGTATCGAGCAATCCCCGATCGACCGTCGGTACCGTCACCGAGATCTACGACTTTCTCCGACTCCTCTTTGCCCGCGTGGGCGTCCAACATTGCGTCCAGTGTGGAACGCCCGTCGTCCAGCAGACCCCTGACCAGATAATAGACTCCATTGGCGAGCGTTTTGCGGGGAAGCGTATCGCGGTCCTCGCACCCGTTGTTCGACGCCGCAAGGGGCACTACCAGGAACTCTTCGAACGGACATTGCGCGACGGATTCACGCGGGTTCGAATCGATGGCGACTACCAGGAAATCGTTGGTGGAATGAAGACCGATCGCTACAAACTCCACGACATCGAAGTCGTGGTCGATCGGATCGAGGTGACGGATGGCTCGCGCGCGCGGCTTCAGGGGTCGGTCGAAACGGCCCTCAGACTTGGTCACGGCGCCATCACGATTGCCGACTGGGATCGCGAGCTGCCGGATGCCTTGTTCTCCGAGAAGCTCTCGTGCCCGACGTGCAATACGAGCTACGAACAACCGGAGCCGAACTCCTTCTCGTTCAACTCACCGTACGGTGCCTGTCCCGAGTGCGACGGACTGGGCGAGACGTTCCAGTTCTCACTTGATCTTATCGTGCCCGATCGTGGCCGGTCGCTGTCTGAAGAGGGAATTCGCCCGCTGGGAAAGCCACGCCGAAACTGGCAATGGGCGCAGGTCAACGCCGTCACAGCACATTTTGGTTACGACGACAAGACCCCATTGAAGAAGTGGAGCGACGATGCATTCAACACCCTGATGTTCGGTGGCGGCAAACAGACGTTCGAAATCCCCTATACGTATTCAAACGGTCGTACTGTCACATACCATCATCGGTTCGAAGGCATCATCAAGAACCTGGAACATGCGATGGGGGGAACAGCTGGAGCAAGCAGGGAATGGGCGGAGGCCTTTATGACAGCCATTCGGTGCCCGGCGTGCGAAGGGGGTCGCCTTAAGCCGGCAAGCATGAAGGTCCTCCTGGATGGAAGGAATATCCACGACATAACGTCGCTCTCCATCGCCGATGCGATTGGAACCCTGGAGCAGCTGGAGCTTTCGGATCGGCAACGATTGATCGGCGGAGGAGTGATCGGCGAGATACTTGACCGGATGAGCTTTCTAATGGAAGTGGGCCTCCACTATCTCTCGCTCGACCGCTCGGCGCGCACGCTTTCCGGTGGGGAAGCACAGAGGATTCGCCTTGCTACGCAGATTGGCTCGCAGCTCACCGGCGTACTCTATGTCCTGGACGAACCGTCGATTGGTCTCCACCAGCAGGACAATATCAAACTCATCACCTCACTGAAACGGCTGCGAGACCTGGGGAACACGGTTGTGGTCGTCGAGCACGATCGAGAGATGATCGAGTCCGCAGACTGGGTGATCGACCTTGGTCCGGGAGCGGGTGAGCTTGGCGGGCGTGTCGTTGGGGCCGCGGCCCCGTCGGCGTTCTTCGCGTACAACGGGTCGTCGAAGAAGTCAAAGAAGCGAACAACCGCGAACGGGTCAAACGGTATCGATGCCGCCGACAGGCTGGCCGGCGTTGATGCGACTGAGAGCCTGACGTTCCGATACCTTACTGGTGAGCGACAGATACCCGTTCCCTCTTCGCGTCGCAAAGGAAACGGTCTGGAAATCGTGTTGAGAGGGGCAACCGGCCACAATCTGAAGAAGGTCGATCTCCACCTTCCGCTGGGCCTGTTTGTTTGCGTAGCCGGTCTGTCCGGCTCAGGCAAGTCGTCGCTCGTAAACCAGACGCTATATCCAATCCTCTCGCGCCATTTCTATCAATCGACCACCCCTCCCCTCCCACACGATGGTATCGATGGGCTAGAGCACGTCGACAAGGTCATCGACATAGATCAGTCCCCAATTGGCCGGACTCCTCGGTCCAATCCGGCGACATACACGGGGCTCTTCACGTTCATCCGGGATCTCTTCACTCAACTGCCGGAGGCGAAGATTCGGGGGTACGCGCCCGGCCGCTTCAGCTTCAATGTCCAAGGGGGGCGCTGCGAAGAATGTCAGGGGGACGGATTGAAGAAAATCGAGATGAATTTCCTTCCTGACGTCTACGTCAGCTGCGAGGTGTGCGATGGGAAGCGGTATAACCGCGAGACGCTGGAGGTCTTGTGGCGCGGTCACTCGATCGCCGATGTCCTGAACATGACGGTGGCAGAGGCCCTCGATTTCTTCGCCGACATCCCACGCATCAATCGAAAACTGAAGACCCTGAACGATGTCGGACTTGGGTACATCCGGCTTGGTCAGCAGGCCACCACGCTGTCCGGCGGTGAGGCACAGCGGGTAAAGCTGGCAACGGAGCTCTCTAAAATGGGCACCGGCAAAACGCTCTACCTGCTGGATGAACCTACAACGGGACTCCATTTCGAGGATGTCGCAATGTTGCTGAAGGTTCTGGGATCACTCGTTGACAAAGGGAACACGGTGGTTGTGATTGAGCACAACCTTGACGTTATCAAGAGCGCTGATTGGGTGATTGACATGGGACCCGAAGGTGGAGCACGTGGAGGCCAGATAGTTGCGGTGGGTACGCCCGAAGTAGTAGCAGCATCGGAGAGCTCGACGGGCCGACACCTGACCAAGGAGCTGGCCCTGTCGTGACGGGCGACGTCCGGCGAACCGCACTTCGGTGCTAGCATCAGATGCTCCGCACCGTCTTCCTCGTTCGACGCTATCCAGAATCGGCTTGGGGAGGCATCGAAGAGATCCACGCGGCCGATGGGCATCGCAACGTCGACCAAACTGTATTCTTCTTTTTTTTTGGAAAATATCCGATCTTCGCGGCTCACAGGAGGGGAGTCTCCCCGGTTGAGGAACTCCGTGTGCAGGGGGGTGTCGAATCTCACCAACTCAACAGGGGGATTTGTATGGACCGTTTCAGCCAGCTGAAGGAACTGGTCGACAGCTTCGACAAGGATTTCCAGAAATTCTACGACAAGGGGAATAAGGCGGCAGGTGTGCGTGTTCGCAAGCACATGCAGGAGCTCCGCGCGTTCGCTCAAGTGGTCCGCAACGAGGTGCAGACCCTGAAGCGGGACGATGACGATTCCCCCGGAGAATAACCAGATCGAGCCGGACGGAGACTTCACCCCCGAATTCGGCCCGAAAATCAACGATTCACGCGGGCGAACGAGCACAACGCGAACTAGCGTCGCGATCGGCCGTTCGCCCGCGAACTTTGTCCGCATCCCTGCTCGGATGGCACGGTACGCCACACATACAGTCTCGATCCTGCTTCTATTGATCGGCGCCTGCGGCGGCGACAGGGAATCGCCGCGCGTCCCACCGACGGACGCCATCAGACGCAGCACTGCACCACATGAGCCGAAAACCGGGGAGAACCCCGATTTGGAGGAAGGAGTCCTGCGAGCGATCCTGACCCGTGACATCAACGGAGACGGTAGCCCGGAGCGCGTTTTAGTTGCGCTCGATAGTACCGAAACGCATCCCGCAGACGCAATCGCCGATCGAGTAGTCGTGATGACGCGCATCGATGGGTCGACCACCTGGACGGTTGCTGCGATCGACTCGTCTCGCTGGACCATCTCCGTCGAGTGCCGGGACGTGACTGGGGATCACCTGCCCGACCTGGTGCTTACGAGAAGCGCCGGCGGAAACGATCCCGTTGCCTCGGTAGGGCTAGCCGTGATCTCCTCCGATGGGTCTGACGATCGACGAATTCGCACTGTTCTCTCCCTTCGTCACGGCGACCCGATCGTCGTGGACAGCTCTGAAGACGAGGCGACGGTTGTCGTTCGGGCGAGACTTTGGCCGCCGCAGGTACCGCGGACGGAATCGTTCGAGTACATGGACGACATCCTCCGATTCAGTCGCGGGATTTTCCGGAGCGATCTCGGATTACGGCAGAGTCGATTTCGGAGCCTTCTACGGAACGCTATGACGGAGTACCGGTCGATTCGCCCATTGCACCGTGGTGACACCTCCAGATACGCCGACTCGCTGGAAGTGGAATGGTCCAGCGAACCGCGAACCAGCCCCCTCTTCCCTCCTGCCGCGCGCGTACTCCTCTATGCACTGAAGAGCGGCGACGTGGAGGGTGGAGACCTGTTCTGGCGGCGTGAGCAGGAGTACTTGCGAAAGCGCCTCCCCCGCGGGCAATTTGAGCTTCTCGATTCCATGTGGCAGCGCGCGCTTGCGGGGGGGGATCACATATCGGAGGGGATGGAGTGAGCGCCCCTCCCACCAGGCTTCGAGACCTCAAGGCCCGTGAGCAACTTCCCCGACAGCGGCGCCGACGCGTGCTCTACGCCGCCGCGCTCGCTCTTCTGATCCCTCTGGTGGTCATACTGGCATACGGTCTGCTCAGGCAGACCGTGATTCATCCGACGGTCGACGCAACTATCGAGCACTCGGATATGGTCGTTCGGGCCGGGGAGCAGATTCAAGTCGAGGTAATCAACGCCTGTGGCGCGGACGGCGTGGCAAAGCGGTTCACGGAGTTCCTCCGTGCTCGGCGTTTCGACGTTGCGGAAACGTCCACAAGCGCTGCCAGGGAACGGACGTCGCGCGTACTGGACCGGGTTGGGGACACCGTTTCCGCCCGGAAGGTGGCCTACGCCCTGGGTATCCCTTACGATCGGGTGGAAACAGCAATCGACAGTTCCCTCTTTCTCCGCGCTACAGTTATCGTCGGTGGCGACTACAAGGATCTCCGGCCATCCAAATAGGCTAATGGAAGATCGTCGGTTCCAACACAACGTCTGATACATGCCCCGCAAAAAAACCGTATCGAACGAATCACACGGCCTGGCCCAACGATGCGGCGCCGCTGCCCTTTCCAAGAAAGGTCGCGATGTCGTCATTCTCGATCTCCGCCCCCTCACCGACATCACCGATTTCTTCGTGATTGCGACAGCCGACAATGATGTGCAGTTGAAGGCAATCGCGGACGCGGTACTCGACGACCTCACCGCCGACGGAATCAAGCCCTACCGCACCGAGGGATGGGGTGGCGGGCAGTGGATCATTCTTGACTTTGTCGAGGTCGTCGTTCACGTTATGTATCGGGAGGCGAGAGATTTCTACAAGATCGAACGCCTCTGGTCCGATGCCGAGCGGGAGGAAGTCGTCGACGAAGTGGTTGAGCGCTGACCTGCACGATGACACCGGCCTCGTATGTCGCGTCGCTGTTGGAGGGAGTCGTACCCGAGAGCCTTCCGCACAAGGATCGTATCGATCCACATCCGCATCGCACCGGTGTCGATCTGGCCATCACTGCGGCTGTGACGCTGAGCCGGGGCGACCAACACGAGGGAGTGGCAATTGCCCGCAACATCCTGGAGAGCCTCCCGCTTCGCGCGTCGTGGATTGGGCGACAGGAAATTGTCCCTCCCGGATTCATCAACCTCACGTTCACACCGCACTTCTTCATCGACGCTCTTCGGATGGTTGTCGATGAACGGGCGCGACTGAGCCACGGCGCTCCGCTACCAGCGACCGCCAAACTTCCACCCCATCTCCATCGCTCACACCTGCAATTGACCGGTATCCTCCGTCATGCCGTCACCTTGGGCTTCGGTTGGTCCCGTTCGACCGATCTCAACCCACTTGCCGCAACAGACCAGGATGTCGAACTCGCGCGGCAGATCTGCATGGGAGTTCGAGGCAGCGCGACCGACGTCCCTACGCCCGGCGCACGCGAGCTTACCATTCTAACTCTCGCTTCCGCTATCGATAGGTTCTATTATGAATGCAGAGTGGTGGCGGAGGTTCCTCACCTGCGCGATGCGCGCCTGGTCCTTGCATCGGTAGCAGCCGGTTTGATTGAAGATCTGGCGGAAGGTGGACGGAAGGGTGGCAGGTCGAACTGATCAGGGCCGCTTGCCGATTTGCGTTACACCATCACCGATGTACGTCAAGCCTGTCGACTGGTCCAGCATGTGGACCTGGAGACTGATTCCCTTTGCGTCGAGTTCAAGCATCAGAAAGTGGAACGGTCGTTCGGCGACGGTGCGGAGTACATCCGCATCGTTGGTGAAGAGACGGTCGGCACCGATGTCCACACTGTGTCTTGGACCGCCACCCCCCCCGCTTACCACAAACTGCTTTCCCGAATCAACGATGAATCGTTGATATGAATGAGTATGACCCGAAAGAAACAGACGGGTCTTTCGGGCCAACAAGAACGGTTCCGCGAAAAGGGTCTGCAGACGCTCCATCATGCTCCCGACGGTTCGCATCGGACCAAATCCAAACCCGCCGTTCGTGTATGGCGGGTGATGCATTGCAACAATGACGCCGGCGACGTTGTCGCTGTTGTCGAGCTCTGCCAGTGTGACGCGGAAGTCGAGCGCGAGCTTCGCGATCGCTGCATCGGTCATCGTGGAGAGATTCGAGTCGACGACAACCAGAGAGTAGTCGTTCAGCTGGATCGTTGTAAGGGGGAGGATCTCCTGATGGGGGAAGCGTTGGAGAAAATGCCTCCGCCAGGGTTGTCGGTTCTCGCGTCGACGCATTGACCCGTAGTCGTGATTTCCAAGCACGGCCCATGTCTGAACGTTCGCTTCCCGCACCGGCCGCATCGCTTGATCGAAGAAATCCCAATCCTCGGCATCGTCACCATCCTCAACCTGATCGCCCAGAAGCAGGAGCATGTCGGGACGGTGGTTTGCAATTCCAGCGAGGATCGCTCCCCTCTCGGTGTCGTTGGTTCCATAGGAGTTGAACGCAACACCGGTCGACGCAAGCAGAGCGGGGAGAGTGGACATTGCCCGTTGCAGGTCGCCCACCACAGCGATTCTTCGCCGATCACCCGCACACTCCCAACGACATGGGGAAACGCCCACGCCGGGTAGAAACGTCTCACACGACGCAAGGGCCACCGAGGACGGTATGCCAAGCGCAAGTGTGCGTAGAAACGTCCGTCGTTTCATGTCAGGGAATCATCAATGGAGTGGCTGTGTGTAGGGGAATCCAAAGATACGCCTCGACAAACTGCGGAACACGCTCTTCAACGTGTGCAAACCGTCCGCGCGCGCACTACATTTGCCACCGATTGACCCGGCAGACACATGGAATGATCGAAGCGTCCATTCACGACTTGAGGACAATGCGGACCTGCCGCTGGCAGATTGTTGAATAACTCAAATTCAAATCGCGTGTGGTCAAGGGCGCAACGAGAAGCGCAACACGGAGATCGCGAGTAGTTCAACAGCCTCCATGATCTTCCCGCCGTACCCGCCGAAGCGGACGACGACGGCAAGAGTCTTCACTCGGGGGATATGACTCGACTTCCGCCCTTCCACATCTCACACAAACGCCTGACGGAGACTCAGCCATGCAGAATCAGCTGTGGATCACCCGAATCATCTCGACGACGTTCGCTCTGATTGCAATCGCGGCCTCATTTTGCGCACCACTCGCTACATGGGCTCAGGAGGTTCCAGCCCCAATTCAGAAGCTCGCCTTCCTTGAAGGGACGTGGAGCGGAGACGCAACAGTTACCGAAGGTGGCCAGACGACTTCGTTCCGACTGAACATCGTTGTCACAAAGATTGCCGGAGGGCTGGGGTACTACGCGGTCGGCAGCGCCGACATTCCTGGCATGGGAACGTACACCGAGTCGGACATGTTTGGATATGATGCGGGCAAGGGGCTTGTCCACATGTTCAGTGTGACCGCGACCGGCGAGACGCACGACCACTACGGCCGCTTCGACCGTAATGGCAACATCACGTTCAAGTACGAAGGGGTGATGAACGGGAAGAAGTACGTCGAGACCATCCCAATGACCATCGTGAGCCCGACGGAGTTTTCGTTCAAAAGCACGGCGACGATCGGGGGCAAGGTGCAGAGCGTCTTTCAGGCGACGATGAGAAAGGGATAGTATGCCTGGTCCCGATTGTGTCGCGCGTCGACGGCGACGCGCGACACAATCGGGCACGCAGATAGCGCAGACGACCGACGAGCCGACTCTCGTGACAGCGCCACGAACCGAACGAGGTCGCATCGTGACCCTGTGGCGCGGCTCTGGACCTCTGCGCACGTGAGTCGCGTCGGGAGGGCTAGCGAACTCTCGAGAACGAAAAGCGACATCACGGGTGGGACTCGAGCGGAGTGGACCACCATGTCTTTCGTTCGTGAACGGTCGTCGCGGGATTAGAAGAGGGCCGCGCGCTTCATGAAGCGAGACAGTCGAGCTGCGGTTTCTCCGTTCGCCTTCATCGCCAAATCCACATGCTTAGCGGCCGATGGCGAGGCATCGGGCTGGCGCTCGAAACGCCAGCGTCAGCGCACCACATTCCGCGCCTGCTCGACACTGCGTACTGGTATGCCATATGCACGATGTTTGCCCCATGAATGTCCCCCTCGCATTGCGGCTGGCGCGCATTGTCGTCGCGCTCCTTGCACTGGCCACAGCATCAGTTTCCCTTTCGGCTCAGATTGCCCCTCACGCTGAGGCAGTGTTAAGCAGAGCTGATTCAGCGCTGTCAGGATTCACGACAGTCCAGTTCGACGCGTCATACACACTTGTCAGCATTGACGGTGTTCCACAACACCATACTGCACGCATCTGGTTGCGACGAGAGCGCGAAGACCGCGATGTCGGATTCCTGGTCCGGATCGAACTCGACCACGGATGGACCATCACATACGACGGGAAGCGGATTCTCCAGATGTCGACGGAGCACCGGAAAGTCCTTCAGTCGGACTCGACCATGTCGATGAGGCAGTATCTGGAGGGTTCGCTGGAAGGACGTCTCGTGGCGTTTCTCTTCATGCGGAAAGGGACGTTCAGTTCTCTCGACTCTCTCATGTACGCCGGAGCCGACACTACCGTCGATGGAACACTGTGCAGAGTGGTCGCGCGCGAGTACGGAACGAGCATTCACGGCGGAAGGAACGTCGCACAGTGGTGTTTCGGCCAGAGCGATCATCTGCCAC
Organism: uncultured Alphaproteobacteria bacterium; assembly: GCA_964462535.1. Taxonomy (GTDB): domain Bacteria; phylum Bacteroidota; class Ignavibacteria; order OLB7; family OLB7; genus CAYWXV01. Next base: position 1,743 of record CAYWXV010000021.1, on the reverse strand, counting down.
GACTCTACACATTCGCTACCGATTTCAATGACCTCCCCTATCGCGACACGATGAGATTCGCGAGGTACGATTTCGATCGACCCATTCCAGATTCGCTCTTCACGATAAAGACGCCTGAGGGGTTTGAGTTCAAAGTCCGTGAACCACCGAAACGTCCAGAGCCCCTGAGCATGGGTTCGGTCGCCCCCGAGTTTAACCTTGTGGACCTCAATGGCGACACGGTACGCCTGAGCGACTTGCGTGGGAAGACGGTCCTTATCGATTTCTGGTACGTCGCTTGCGCCCCTTGCCTTATGGCCATGCCAACATTGGATACGCTTTCACGCATGTACCGCGACAGCAACGTCATTGTGATTGGCGTCAACGTTCGTGATGACGTCAAGACGATTCGGGACCTGATAACGCGGAAGGGATTCACGTACCCCCTGCTTGTCGACGGAGCGGATGTCGCCCGCACGTATCGCGTCTTCGCGTATCCCACGTTCTACATCGTTGCCGGTGACGGGACGATCTCGCATCATTCAATCGGATTCAGTGAAACGCTCCTCGAAGATGTCCGGGGGATACTGGACAAGCTCCCCAGACACCACTGACAAATCTCTTGAACCGGAGTGGGTCCATCGGTACTTTCCTCTCCTTCGTCCGTCTCGACGCGGACCTATTCCACAGACCAAGTAACATGAGCTGATTGCACAGACGCTACGTGACTGCACACGTGGCACGAATGGTGCCACACCCCCACATTCTCACATCGCTCGGAGCGATTCATGTGTCCCTCACGTCCCGTTAGTTCACTGATCTTCGTCGTGCTGCTTGCAACGGCGGGGGCGATGGCAAATGCCCAGTCAGAGGCTCCCTCCGAACTCAGTGTCATCCTGAACTATGGTCAGTCCGTTCCCGTTGCATACGGTATGAACGGTACAGCAACAGACTTCTTCAGATACTGGCCCTACGACCCGAACGCCACACGGTACCCGTTTGGCGAACCCACTACCCGGCAATTCTCGATTGGACTTCGCTCCACCTACCGATTCGCTGAGTCTCCATGGAGCCTCATGGTTGGCGTTCACCGAACTTCATTTGCAATAGACACGAAGGACGAAGGGGAAACCTGGATGGGTATCTGGGCCTATTCGGCCGGAGGCGAGTGGACCATGGGGCGTTCAGTCACCACGTGGAACGTGTTCAGTCGCGCTGCGCTGGTCGGTACCAGAATTGATGGTGCGGTGGTGTCGCACGGGGCATCTCGCCAGACGATTGAAATTCCCGCTGAATTGCGTCTGGGGTACGAGGGTGAGCTGGGAATCCGCTACAACCTGCGCAACTCACCGGTCTCGCTCGAGGCATCGATCAACTACACCAACGCGAATGCGATTGGACGGACGTTTGTCCGGAAGCCGTTCGACCCCATCGAGGTACTCCGACGGCTCGACTTGAACGACGCCCCGAATCCGGACAATCCCGATGACCCGGGACGTACGATTGACTATCTGACAGTGCAGGGGGGCGTGAAAGTGCGGTTCTAGGGGCTGGGCTGATGGGCTGACGGGAATATTGACAATAGTGGCTTGCGTGCGTACGGATTTTGGCCAGCTGAATTGAGAAACGGAGACAGTGCGGACTGCCGGTGGTAACTGGGACCGCTTCCCTATCTTTGCGCTCCCTGAACGCGCCCGTAGCTCAGAGGATAGAGCAACGGTCTTCTAAACCGTAGGTCGCTGGTTCGAATCCAGCCGGGCGTGC
>CAYWXV010000020.1:49777-58213 GCA_964462535.1 uncultured Alphaproteobacteria bacterium | reverse complement strand
CCTTGATCCTTGATCCTTGATCCTTCATCCCTCACTGACTCTCCCTTATCCCTAGTCGCACTGCCTCCGCCCGCTTTCCTGTTGCTATCAGTACATCACGGAGAAGATCAACGATCTCCTCATCATCAGGCATAGCTCGAGATGCCAGGATGAGAAGTCGCTCGGCGTTCGGCATATCCCCAGCACGAATCAACGAGCGCGCGATTGTTAGCGATAACGTGCGGAGACGGTTGTCGAGATCGTCACGAAGCGATTCGAAGAACTCATCATAGAGTGTCGGGAACGGAACACGCCCCCCCGCTATCTCCAGTGCCTGAACAATCTCCGGGACGCTTCTCATCAACGCGCCGTCACGCATTGCCCGTTCCGCCTGCTTCATGTGATCATGCAGTTGAAGGATGTCAACGTCAACAGCATCCAGATTCAACTCGGGCGTCTCTCCACCGGTGATAATTGCTTCGCTGCCGATTACCTCGCGCAAACGGAATACAGCAAAATTGATCCCCTTTCGTGCCGAGTCGGGATCGCGATCGGTACCCATGGCAATAGCTTGAAACTCTCGGGATGACAGGCGCGAGTCAAGCATCCGATCCGCAACAAGAAGTCCGAGCATTGTGCAGAGCTGCGCACCCCGAAGCCGTGTTACCTCGCCACCCGGACGCTCTACAGTCATCGTGTCTAACAGAATTGCCTTTCCCTTTACAGGCGTTCCTGTTGTCTGTCCCCGTCTGCGTCGGATCTCGGCCACCTCCTTCTTCCATCCCTCCAACTCTTCATCCGCCAAACCGGATCCGAACCGCTCAAGGAGGTACTCCATGATGATGTTCAGGGAGCGATCGCGGAGGAACGTCAACGCTTTGATGACATAGAGTCCAATGTCCCGGTCTAGTTGCCGGCGGAGACCACCGTCCAGACCTCGTCGTTCAGCAAGATCCAGAACGGACACGAAGAGAATTCTCATCCATACTCGATCCACCAACGCCGGATCTTCGGTGAGGTAGGTACCCAACGATGCAATGACCTGATCGGGAGTCGTTCGACCTGTAATAAGCCCAACGGCGAGCGGGAGTGGATTGTCGTAGTGAGATAACCGTTCCGCGATTGGCTCCCAACCGTCCATAGCATCCTTCTGCAGAAGTATCGACAACGAAACGAGAGGGGATCGTCGCGACTTCTCCGACCAGATCGACTCCAATACCCGCAAGCCGATCTCGCGCCGACCGATCATTCCAAGGACAATCATCACATAACTCCCCATCACGTCCATGAAATGCTCGCGCCATTCGGGGAGTGTCGAGCGGTAGAGGGCGTTCATTTCCTCCACAACACGCTCGGCATCACCATCAATCGCTGTACGAAGAACCACGCGAAGAATCGACGCATTGATCGCAGCGCGGTGGAGTGAATGGGCGCGAATGAGGGGAAGGTCTTCGTCGATCGATGCGAGCGCGCGATCGTACTCTCCAATCCCCCAGAAGAATTCGATGCGATACCATCGGAAGATCGCGTCGTCCGGATCGATGATGCGATCAAGCTTGTCGAGGAGCTCGATCGTTGCTGCAACAGTTTCAGGTGTGTCCGCCTGTGACAGTCTCAGCGGACCGAGCAGTCGCGCAGATTCGGTGCGGATTGCGTCGGGTAGGTCGGGGTCGTCTTCGAAGCGCTCGATCCTTTTCACCGTTTCCGGATAGAGGGCATAGTGAGCAGCGGCACGGCATCCAATCAGAAGTGCACGGAGATAGATGACGTGGGCCACATCGTATCGAAGTTCCGGAACGCGAAGCAGGAGCTCGTCCGCCTCACGCCGGAGCGGCTCGCAGGAATTGTAGTCGACGCGTGCTGTCGAGACGTATCCGTCGGCGATTGCAAGTAGTCGGTATCGACTCATCGACTCAGGCAGCTCTTCAGTCAGCGACATCATTCGATCGGTCCAGCTCTTCACGTCCCGCTCTCCTCGTCGTCCGATGAGCATTACCCGGCCATGCGCAATGTTGACTGCAGCTTTCTTCCGTTCATTCTCGTCAAGTCGATCGCCGTAGAGTTCAAGGAGATGATTCGCGCACTCCCACGCGCGCACGCCGAGTTCCCAGTCGCTTGTTCGTTCCAATCCATGTGCAACAGCCAGGGCTCTGTCGATCGCCGCGCTGACGGCTCCAATCTCGGGCTCTTCGATGCGATGCGCCTGCGAGAGAAGTGTGAACGGGAGAATCGAGTAGATCGGAATCTCCCCCGCCAGAAGTGTTACCAGACGCGAAGGGTCCGCTCCACCTTTCTCGACAAAATGTCGATGGAGAAGACTGTGCGTGAACGCCAGAGGGGGAAGCAGAAGTGTGGAATTGGGCCAGGGCTTAATCGGGAGGAGAGCGGATGCGGGGTGATAGATGAGCCCTTTGAAGAGAAGGCGTTTGATGATGTCATCAGCTCCGTCACCCAGCATGATGGTTGCACCATCGGGGGAGAAGATTTCGCCAAGCGGCGCAAGGAGATGTGCCGCATCAGCCTCATCCGATGTCAGATGGGCCGTCATTCCTTCGCTGAGAAGAGAAACATTGCGATCGAGTGCGGCAACGAATCTCCCCGGTTCGTCGATCGCTCCCCCCTCCCTGCCGGCCGCCATCGCTCCCGAACGGAAGGCGCCACGCAGCGCTGAACGAAGTGCCATTGCATTCCCACCCGTCCGCTCCGCCAGCGCGTTCACCACCATCGCTTCCGGATCACCACCCAGAAGTGATGCGCAGATCTCACGTATCTCCTCCCGCTCCAGACCTCGGAGTTCCATCTCCTGTGTCAGATATCGCTCCAGAACAGGACGGGCGGGTAGATGAACGGGGCGAGCGACCGCGAGAAGCGAGAGTGGTTCGTCATCCAGGCGATCGAGTAGAGCCGAGAGGTCGGCCAGAGACTCATGCCCGGCAAGGTGAAGATCCTCGATGATCAGCAGTGTTGGTCGAAGACTGCAGAGTCGCGAGAAAGCCGAGATAAGCCCGCCAATCGATTCGACAGGAGGAGTTTGTAGAAGAGGTGCTGCGGAGGGCGAGCGCGAGAGCGCGCTGACGATGAGTGGCACGATGGCTGTTGCCGAATCGGTGTAGAGGCGCCCTTGAACCACTACTCCTCCCGATGCAGCGATGCGTCCGGCCACAGCCTCCACCAGAGCTGATTTCCCGACGCCTGCCTCGCCTATCATCAGCATTGCGCGCAGGCCAGAGGCACGTGCTGTCTCGCGCCAGAAATCAATGAGAATCTCCCCTTCGTGGTGTCGACCGACGAAGGGGAGAATTCCGTGATTCAGAAAATTGACGAGGATCGACTCCATCGCTTCTACTCCACTTCCATTTCCATCCGCATCCTGATCCGGCGTGATTCGATCTGCCGTCCGGTCTGCTCCAACAACTCGCAGAGCATTTCAGCAACTTCCTCATCCTCAGGCATGAAGGCCAGACTTCTGCGGAGTATCTCTTCCGCGCTCACCATATCCTCTTCACGCAGCAATCGTTTGGAGACCTTCAGGATCGAGTCGCGGAGACGGAACTCGAAGTCCTCGCGTGCCGCTTCGAACATCTCCTCGTAGAGGGATGGGAATGGGACATCGCCCCGGGCAAGTTCCAGTGCATCGAGCAGCGCACTTCGTGCGCGGAGGAGTGAACCGTCGCGTAGGGCTTCGGCAGCGTCGCGAAGAAGACGGTCGGCGGTTACGATATCCACATCCACCGCTTCAAGGTTCAGACGAGGCGTCTCTTCATCGGTAAGGATCGATTCGACACCAAGGAGGTCGCGAAGGCGGAACACAGCAGCGTTCATCGTCTTGCGCGCGTGCTCGGGGTCCTCCTCCCCACCGGCCGCCAGATGACGGAACTCTCGAGTGCCCAAGGGCTCCTTCAACATCCTGTCAACCGCCATCAGCGCAAGCATAGTTGAGAGTCGGGCACCACGGATCGGGACGATTTCCGCTGAAGGGAGGGTCGCCTGTATCGTGCCGAACATTGTCAGCCGGATCTTGGTTGTTCGGCGTTCACGAGCCTCCCGCTCTTCCTTCCTCCGCTTCTCAATTACACCGGCCCTGCCACGCCATGTGGTCAATTCCTTCTTGGAGAAATGTCTTCCAAAGCGCTTGACGACAGCAAGAATCGAGGGTGCAAGGTCGCGCTCACGCAGCCAGGTCAGGATGTCGAGCAGGTGACGACGAATGATCTGGTCGATCTCCGTGGCAACCGCAGTTCCAGAATGAAGGGCAGTTGCCTCGGTAAGAAGAAGGAGCACCTGCAATCGGTTTGCGACGTCGATCAGTCGAAGAATCGGTCCGTCAAAGACTCCCTCGATCGTGGCTATCTGCGCGCGCTCATCTCTGAATGCGCCGGTGCGAATTGCATCCACCACACCAAGCCAATCCTGGTTCCTTTCGGCATGCAGCTCAAGTCCCGCAAGAGGATCCTCATCGAGCATCGAGAGGAGGCGGAGCGTCGCACGGAACTCATCGCCATAGTGGGTGTCGGCGTATGCTTCCAGAAAGCGCGACAGCCATTCCAGATCGAGACGTAGGAATCCGACCGAGCTCAATTCTGACCCGACAAGCTCACGCGCTCCACTTGACGTCGGTTGATTGTACGCCGTCAGCATCTGCTCAGCCTCGCGCGCAATGTCATCGAGATCCTCTCCCAGAAGTCCTCGACAGGCAAGAAGATTGATACGCGTGCTGAACGCATTTCGATGTTGCTCTCTCCGCTCGAAATAGGGAAGCGCGTTCTCGATCGTCGTCATGGCTTTGTCGACCCACCCGGTCTGAGTCATGATTGCCAGCCGCCTGATCATCAGTGACGGGCGATCGACGTACGGACTCTCTTCCAACTCCTCCAACTGTCTCATCCTGAGATCCCGCTCCTCGACACTCGTGAAATCGTTCACAAAGAAGACCAGGGCCTTTTCACGGAGCTGTCGACGCAGATCGGCATCAATCGATGCGTCGTTATCGATCTCGTCCAGCTTCTCTTCGACCATCTCTTTCAACCGGGCCAGGTTTCGCGCGCCGGCGGCCTGGGCGGTTCCGATCAACGCCAGTGCGTACGTGCGGGAGGCGCGGAGCTCAGGCCATCGATCCACGATTGCATGGATTTCCTGCCAGTACTCTTCCCGCTCCGTGTCGAACGATGTTTCCCAGGAGCGAATGACTGTGAGGTAGAGGGCGTGATGAAGTGCGAAGATTCTCAGCTCGCCAAGTTTTGGACTCGTCGGATCTACCGTTCCGGTGAGGAGTGGATCGAGAAGTCTGGCCAGTTCATCGGGCTGAGAGAACGCATTGCGCAGAAAGGTGGAGATCCTCATAGATCTGACCTCGAGCTCGAGCGTCGCACGCAATTCGGTATCGAGTACGCCGCCAGATGCCGCGACCAGTCGGTCAGCCGCATCGCACGCGCGAAGCGCGATGCGCCAGTCAGGAGTCGTGATCAGATGGGATACCATCGTTCTCATCCGGTCAACGAACCATTCGATCTCCGACGATTCTAGCGTGAGTTCCTCCCCCCTCTCCTGAATGATCGTGAGAGGAACGAACGAGTAGAGCGGGACTCCAGCGACGATCGCCCGCACGAGAGCGGTGACGTCGATGTTTCCACGTCCGATCAGATAGTCGTGGAGTAGGGAGTGGGTGAATGCGAAGAGATCTTCCGGGGCGGACGTTCCCTGAAGAGAGGCGGGGGGGGCGATCGGCCGGGCGATGATGCCACCAAAGAGGAGCCGCTCGATTACCTCGTCCGCCTGTTCGACAATCGACTGCGCTGCGCTTCGCGAGAATACCTCACCCAACGCCGCTAGACGTTCGCTCCATAATCGTTCTTCATCCGTAAGGTGGGCAACCATCCCTTCCGACAGGAGGTCGACATTCCTGTCGAGCGCAGCGCCAAGCATCTCCTCGTTCACCACGAGATCTGTAGAAAGACGATCGCGCGAGGCCGGGAGAAGAGCTCTCAGGACAGTGCGGAGAGCAAGCGGATTGCCACGTGTCACCTGACGGAGCCGAGCGAGTTCACCGTTGGGGGAGGCACCGCCGAAGAGATCGGTCCAGAGCGTCGACAGCTCGGCTCGCCCAAGCCCTTCCAGCATCATTTCCTGAACCAGCCAGGGTTGTAAAACCGAGCGCACAGGCAACTCCACCGGACGAGCAAAACAGAGGAGCGAGAGTGTTTCGTCGGTGAGTGAGCCAAGGAGCCGGGCAGTCTCGCGGAGAGCTTCTCCCTCGAGCAGGTGGACGTCCTCGATAATGACAAGTGTGGGACGGAGGCGACACAATCTCCGGAGAGCTGCAGCGACGTCTCCGATGTTTCCTTCGGGATCGGAACGGAGAAGACGAAGATCGGCGTCTGCGGAGGCGATGGCTTCGGCGAGGATCGGGGCGATGGATGTTGAGCTTTCCGGATATAGTCGGGCGTGGACGACCGCCCCCTTCCCCTCTGCTACCAGTTTCTCGATGTGAGCTGCCAGCCTGCTCTTCCCAACGCCGGCTTCCCCAACGACAAGAAAGGCACGAAGTCCCTGTGCGTCCAACGTCTCACGCCAGAAGCGTACAAGACGGGCGCTCTCATCCTCTCGTCCAACAAAGGGGAGGATTCCATGATTGACGAGATCGACCAGCGTATCCATGGCGTAAGATAGTGCGGCTACACTCCTCTCGTCTCAGGATCCCAGATGAACTTGTGGAGTTGAAGTTGGAACCGGACGTCGAGGCCGTCGCCGAGGATGCGTTCGACGAGCTCGATCGGTTCTATGGCACCGAATACGGGTGAGATGAATGTGGCGGCAACGCGCTTCGTGATCTGGTGCTCAAGAATGAACTGGCGTGACCATTCGTAGTCGGCAATCGAAGCACAGACAAATTTCACTTCATCGTGTTGACGAAGGTGCTCGACATTGTCGACGCGGTTCTTCTTCATCATCCCTGAACCTGGGGCCTTGAAGTCCACGATGCGAACGACTCGCGGATCACAGGTCGAGATATCCACGTGCCCACCGGTTTCTACAGCTACTGTCCAGCCCTCATCTGCAAGATGAGTCATCAGCTGATGAACTTCAGGTTGTTCGAGTGGCTCGCCACCGGTGAACTCCACAAACCGTGTCGGGTGATGTTGGATATCGCGGCGAACATCGTCGAAGCTCATCCACGATCCCCCCACTGTATGATCGAGAGCGTATGGAGTGTCACACCAGACACAGCGGAGGCCGCACCCGTGGAGCCTGACGAAGACGCACGGAGCGCCGGCCCGGGTCCCCTCCCCTTGCACCGAGAAGAAGATCTCGTTCACCTTGAGGTGTTCCGGTGCTACAGGGGAAATCATGCAAACTGTTCCAGCAGGCGGATATCGTTTTCGTAGAGGAGACGGAGGTCGTCGAGTCCGATACGGAGCATGAGTGTCCTTTCGATACCCATTCCGAAGGCGTATCCGGTGTACACTTCAGGATCGATGTTACAAGCCCGCAGGACGTTCGGATGGACCATACCGCAGCCAAGAATCTCAAGCCATCCCGAGTACTTGCACACACGGCAGCCCGACCCACCACAGAGGAGGCAGGTGATATCGAGTTCGGCAGAGGGCTCAGTGAACGGGAAGAACGAGGGGCGGAACTGATAGCGAATGTCCTGGCCGTAAAAGGCGCGGGCGAACTCGAGGAGAGTCCCCTTCAGCTGGGCCATGGTCACACCCCGATCGACGTAAATGCCGTCGATCTGATGGAACTCGGCACCGGCTCGGGCGGAGATAGCCTCGTTTCTGTAGACGCGGCCCGGCATAATCGCACGGATCGGCAACGGCTGCGACTGGAGTAATCGTATCTGCACGGGGGTCGTGTGGGTTCTGAGCAGAAGGTCTTCCCGGCTTTCGTCGGCAATGAAGAACGTGTCCTGCATATCTCGCGCAGGATGATCCGGCGGGAAGTTCAGTGCCTCGAAGTTGTGATAGTCATCTTCGATATGTGGACCAGTTGCGACCGAGAATCCCATCCTCACAAAGATCTCCGTCATCCTCGCCATCGCGCGGCTGATTGGATGTATGCTGCCGGAGTATAACTGGCGACCCGGCAGGGTGACGTCCGGTCCTTCGGTCTTTGACGCAGAACCACTCCTCAGCGACTCTTCCGCTTGGTTGAATGCTTCTTCGGCCAGCTTCCGTAGGACGTTCAGTGCCTGTCCCACCTCCTTCTTTTCTTCCCGAGGAACATCGCGCAGTTGATCGAACAGTTGAGCGATGGAACCCTTCCGGACAAGATGTTGAAGTCGAAAGGTCTCGAGCGCTGACGTCGATGTCAGCGACGGTATCTCCTGTTCAATCTGCGTGCGAAGTTGGTTGATCGTATCCAGCATGGAAGTCTTTTCGTTGGCTGTTGGCCGCGAAGTTTGCAGTAACGATGTTCCCCAGTCCCCAGTCCCCAGTCCCCAGTCCCCAGTCCCCA
>CAYWXV010000020.1:0-49677 GCA_964462535.1 uncultured Alphaproteobacteria bacterium | reverse complement strand
TCCCCAGTCCCCAGTCCCCAGTCCCCAGTCCCCAGTCCCCAATCGAACCTACAAAAATCCCCTCCTCGACAGGCGGGGAGGGGATTGATTCTGAATCCACTATGACTAAGAGTCGCCTGTCAGCTATTCGCGTGTTTGACGATCGCGGTAAAGGCGTTGGGCTCATGCATGGCGATTTCTGCGAGCACCTTGCGATTGATATCAAGACCCTTCTTGTTGAGGGCGTCGATCAGGCGGCTGTAGGTCGTGCCGTTCAGGCGGGCGGCCGCATTGATACGGACGATCCAGAGGCGACGATAATTCCGCTTCTTGAGGCGGCGGTCGCGGAAGGCGTGTGACAGCCCTTTCTCGACATGATTCTTCGCGACGGTCCAGACATTATGGCGAGTTCCCCAATAGCCCTTGGCTAGTTTGAGAACGCGCCGGCGACGGTTGCGCGAGGCGACTTTGTTTTTAGCGCGAGGCATTGATTCTCCTGTTCACAGATTTTGTTAGTGATAGAATGCGCAGGCGAGTATCTGTGCGGTTGTCGATCGGTCGATCGACGTCCGTCGCCTCAATCCGGTCAATGACCTGGGATTCGTAGAGGCACTGACGCCATGCGCGTGATGTGGAAACTGATTACACGCCAAGCATGCGCTTGATGCGCGGAGTGTCTTCCGGTCCGACGATCGTGGCCTTTCTTAGACTACGAAGGCGCTTCTGCGCCTTCTTTGTCAGGATATGACTACGATTCGCCTTCTCGTGCTTCAGCTTCCCCGACCCAGTCAGGCTGAACCGCTTGGCGGCGGCCCTGACGGTCTTGGTCTTGGGCATGATCTGGCTCCTGTTGATGAATATCTATTCCGACGTTTTCTTTTTCTTCTTTGTCAATTCCGGCGCCATGATCAGGGACATGTTCCTGCCATCCATTCGGATAGCCTGATCGATCTTCGCCTCATCGGCGAGAGCTTCAATAATTCCCTGAAGCAATTCCCGACCGATTTCCTGGTGTGTCATTTCGCGGCCACGGAAGACGACGCTGAACTTCACTTTGTGTCCTTCGGCAAGGAACTCGCGTGCGTGGCGCGTCTTGAAGTCGATGTCGTGCGTATCCGTTCGCGGGTGAAGTCGCACCTCCTTCAGCTGCTGCTGATGCTGGTGCTTTCGCTGATTCTTTTCCCGCTTTTGCTGCTCGTACCGGAATTTTCCGTAATCAATGATCTTGCAAACGGGAGGATTCGCCTGAGGGGCGATCTCGACAAGATCGAGCTCCCGCTCCATTGCCAACTGAAGGGCTTCACGCGAGGACATGATGCCAAGCTGCTCACCCTCCTCGTCGATGACGCGCAACTTGGGCGCGCGGATATCGCGATTAACTCTGGGTCCAGACTGGCGTGGAGGACCCTGCGGCTGTTTCCTAACTATTGCGGTTCTCCCGAAAAGTGTGACGCCGACCTGCCGGGCCGGCGAATCAAACAGAATAGCCCGCAAAGCTATGGATTCCGGGCCTTTTAGCAAAGCGACAACCGACCACTTCGCCTATCGATGACCGAAAGTAACCATGTCTCACTTCTGGCCCCGGCGAAGATCAATCTGGGACTTGAAGTCCTGCGTCGGCGCACAGACGGCTATCACGATATCAATACCCTGTTTGTCGCTCTCGATGTTGGCGATCGCGTCGACATACGCTTTCGTCGCGATACCAGCATTGTGTGTGACGTTGACGGGGCGGACGATATCCCGACAGACGAGAGGAACCTGGCTGTGGCGGCCCTCATGAGATTGAAAGACGAGTTGGAGTTCGAAGGGGGCTTTGATATTCGTCTAAAAAAGGAGATTCCTACTGGCGGCGGGCTTGGCGGAGGAAGTTCCGATGCAGCAGCGGCCCTTCGTGGCGCGCAATTGCTTATTGGTGCCGATCGTGTGGATGATGCGTTACTGCACCGCCTGGCCCGTGACCTGGGCGCGGACGTCCCCTTCTTTCTGTACCAGGGAATTGCACTTGGAAGCGGCATCGGTACCGATCTGCGCCCCGTTCAACTCCCCTTTCCCTGGACCGTTTTGCTGGTGAATCCTGGTGTTCACGTGTCTACCCCCTGGGCGTTTGCGGAATTGGGACGGGGAGAGAATCAGCGATTACCGAGCGATCTGGCGGCGACTCTGGCGAGAGGGCTTGAGCACCCGCAGGAGCTAACGGTGGGGATCGTAAACGATTTCGAGGAGGTGGTGTTCGGACGCTACCCGCGTCTGAATGCAGTCAAAGAGACGTTGGTTGCTGCTGGTGCAATCTTCGCGCTTATGTCCGGCAGCGGAGCCACGATGTTTGGACTCTTCGACACGGTCGAAGCAGCACGAAGGGCTCGACACGAACTTGGCGGGATGTGGAGCGCGATAGCAACGATGGTCCGCGGGTAGACTTCTACGGACGGAGACCTATGTCGGAGAGGAGTTCGTCTGGAAGTGTCTCTCCACCTGGGAGGGGACGAAATCGGACGACCGACGTAGCGCGGGAACTAAGTCGACTCGGGGGGACGAATGCATCCTGGCGGACCGGAATCATGAACTGAAGTACAGTTCGGGAGGCCGTTCCAACCTGGATTTTCGGGAATCGGTATCCGGGGGCGATAGCGATCGGGCGCACCAGGGAAGAGTCATCCCACCGGAGTTCCTCCACGGCAGTTGTTCTGCGATCGAGCAGATTGTTGTCGATCCTGTTCATGATGAGAAGATCCGTACGCGTTGGATCGCCAAACCGGACAAGGCGTGCTGGTGTGCCCGAGTGTACGAACACGACCGTTCCGAGTCGAACCTTTCGGAAGAGCTTGGCGCCGGTCTCATTTGCGATGCGAACACAACCATGCGACGAAGGGCGTCTTCCTAGGAACCGGTAGTACGAGCGGCCATCAAGTCCATGTAGTCCGATACCACCATCGAACCCCATCCAGAAGTTCAAATACACCTGAAAAGCAGCGGAAAAGGCCTTGGAGGCCTTGCTCTGAATCGTGAAAATTCCGGGTCTGGTCGCGATTCCCTCGGGGATACGCGGGTCACCAGTGGAACATGGAAATGTTTCGACCGAACCGCTCCGATGCCTAAGGTAGATCATCTGCCGGTCGAGCCGAATCTCCATGTACACCGAATCGAGGACATACAGGGTGTCTCGAAGCATACCGAACGACATGCGTGGTTGATCTGTCGTCTCGCCATTGCCGGCGAGCACCGACTGCGAACAGAAATAGAGTAGAAGTAGAGCGAGTAACGAGCGCACCATGGCGGTATCTTGCTTCTGGTTGGACTGCCAAAGATAGTAACATGAAGCGGATTCGCGAGTAGTTCCCTTCGCAGTGCGACCCTCCTCCCCACCATTCCCATACGTCACGCTGTGTGAGTATCGCCGAGGCATCTACATGATGCCGAGATGATTTCTACTTTAAGTATTTTGACTAAGTCACTTTATGTATTACTTTAACGCCCCATTTGAAACGAGGCGTGATGGTCACGATTCGTGAACAGCCGTCACACCTAACCGCTGGGATCGTCTTTTGGGAGGTGGGGAACCGGGACGATGTTGGTGGGTTTAAGAGAGTGTTAAGACTGGCGCGTAGTATAGGGGTGATAGGTTGATGACCGTATCGGGGATCGTTGGGAAGAGCCGATTTCTGCGCGAAAGATGAGAGATGGGACCGGAGATGCAACCTTTTTGCTGCTTGATGGTTCATTCAATTACAGCGTTGTAATAATCAGTCGGGGCAGACGTTTCTACGTGCAGAGGAGGGGAAGAAGAATAGAGATGTTGCGAGTGGCACAACATTGGACCCCGATTCGATTACAGGATGTTCATAGAACGACTCGGTGAAAAGAGAAACGATTACGCAAGGACGCACAGGACGAACGAGATGATGAGGGGAAAAGCCATGAACTACACGTATCGCTATCCGACAAAGATCCAGAGCATCAACGGCCGTCGCTTCGGGCACATTAACATCAACGAGGAGTTCCTCAATCAGACGCACACCGAACTCCTTTCGCGACTGGATGTTCCCGAGAAGACGATCGCGGTGCAGGTTGAAGTAGAGTCTCCGCGCGACAGGGTCTGGGAGATCGCGGCCGCCTCGGTCGAGGCGTTTTTCTCTCATCATCCTATTCTGGCCGGACTCTCACCTCTGAACTCCCTTGGTTCCGATGAGGGAGGTCGCTTCGTGATTCATCGCGTCATCAACGGGTGCATCTTCGACCGCATCGGTGAGGTTCTGGTTCACATCCCAGGCTCACAGATGACTGTGAGCGATATCGAGATCGCCGACACAAGTGTCAGCGGCTTCTTCCCATCGCTCTATACAATCAAGGTTGAAGAGCATCCGGAGGATCCCGAGAAGACCATTGTCCTTCTTACCTACACGATGCTCGGCGTTGCTCATCCATGGGCCCTGGGGACGCTAGCCTATCAGGCCAACGGCATTAAGTATCACGCCGAACGCCGGACAACTGACGAAGGCGAAGAGTAGATCGAACACTACGAGTCACATTCTATAGACCAGCTCTGATGGGCTGGGACGGAAATGAGATCGAACGGGATCCGGCAACAAACCGGATCCCGTTTTACGTTCTCTTGCGGTGTCGTTTTCCTTTACCTCCCTATGTTGAGGTCGCCCCCGCAATACCCGGAACGCAGATGCGACGCGGTTGCACGTTGCGGTTGACGTGCAAGAGGTGTTGCTCAGATATCCACATCTTCCCACACACAAGACATTCGATGCTATGGCGGTCACGATAACACATGAACAGGTACTCGACGCGTTGAAAGGTATCCATGACCCGGATCTTCAGCGGGATATCGTCTCGCTCGGATTTGTACAGGATCTGGAAGTCAAGGGGGACCAGGTGTCGCTCTCCATTCAGTTGACAACACCTGCCTGTCCAGTCAAAGATCAAATGAAAGCCCAGGCTGAGCAGATTCTTCGGGGGCTTGGAGCGCAATCGGTCGAAGTCCGGATGACGGCCCAGGTTGTCGGCGCAAGGGCCGATCGACGCAGCTCCATAATGCCGGGTGTTCGAAACACGATCGCGATTGCTTCAGGAAAAGGGGGTGTCGGGAAGTCGACTGTGGCCGTCAACCTTGCCGTGGCGCTGGCGATGGATGGAAGCAAGGTTGGTCTGGTTGACGCCGACATTTATGGCCCATCGGCCCCACTTATGTTCGGTCTTGCGGGTGAGCGTCCTCTTGTCTACGTCGACGAAAAAGGTGAGCGCCGTCTGGAGCCGTTGATGGCCTACAATGTGAAAGTGATGTCCATCGGATTTCTGATCGATCCGGATCAGCCTGTTATCTGGCGTGGACCAATGGCTGCCGGAGCCCTTCGTCAGTTTCTGTCGGATGTCGATTGGGGCGAACTCGACTACCTCATCTTCGACATGCCCCCCGGAACAGGCGACATTCAGCTGACGTTGACGCAGACCCTACCGCTCACTGGGGCAGCCATCGTCACAACGCCTCAAGACATTGCATTGGAGGATGCACGAAAGGGACTCCGGATGTTTGAACGGGTTCAGGTCCCTGTGCTTGGAATCATAGAAAACATGAGCTACTTCATTGCCCCCGACACCGGAACTCGGTATGACATCTTTGCGACCGGCGGCGGCAAGGACGCAGCTCAGGAAATGAATGTCCCCTTCCTTGGAGAAATCCCGCTGACTATCCCTACTCGCATTGGGGGCGATCAGGGACGTCCAGTGGTCGCAAGTGAGCCCGACAGCGAACAGGCCCAAACGATCCGCGACGTTGCCCGGCAGTTGGCAGCTCAGGTTTCGATCGTCAATATGGAGAGTCCAAGCGTGGCACCGCAGATTATCCTCGGCAGTCAACAGTCGTAGGAGCATGGCTGGATACGAGCCGCGCGCATCGGCAGGGATGGCGATATGAACAGTTCCACACCAGACGACCTCCATGCTCGAATCGTTCAGGCCGTCGATGAAATCCGGCATTACCTGCAACGTGATGGTGGAGATCTCGAATTCGTTCGGTTCGAGCCCGACTCGGGGACATGTGTCATTCGAATGGTCGGATCGTGTGAACGATGTCCTCTTGCGTCGCTCACGCTTCGGGCCGGCGTCGAGCAGGCTCTGATTTACCGCGTGCCAGAGATTGAACGAGTCGAACGCACATGAGCTGTGTCGGTCTGGAGCCGCCATCGGAGTGGCAGATCGGCAGACCGCGTGATGCCTACTCGGGGAGTGACCTCGAGGTCGCTGTCAGAAGCTCTCTCTCCTCCCTCAATCCAGATTGTCGATGACGTGACCAGGTTCAGTCCGTCGTGACTTCGATCGATTCCAAGGGCTACGGCGAGCTTTGCTGGTCCATTCGCCAGATCACGATTTCTCATCCTTCTCCGCCGCATCGTCTCCAATCCCTCCACGGGTTCGATCGCTCGAATCAACACCGCCTCTCCACGCCCCGCTTCGCCGGTAACGACGTTGAAGCAGTAGTGCATGCCGTAGATAAAGTAGACGTAGGCATGGCCGCCGGTGCGGAACATCGAAGCGTTTCTCTCGGTCCGTCCCCTGAATGAATGACTCGCCTCATCCCCTTCCGCCAGGTATGCCTCCGTTTCCACCACGATTCCGGCAGATCGCTCCCCACCGACTGTGGTAATCAAGAGTGAACCGATCAGTTCGCGCGCCACAATGTGTGCCTCGCATTGAAAGAATGCTCGCGACAGTCTCCCCCCTCCTTCACCACTCTCCCTGATTCTCATAACCGCCTCCCGATAGATTGATCATCGTGATGCAGGAGCATGTGCGTTGGAGTTGTTCAACATCGGAATTCGAGAAAGACCATGGAATCGAAGGGTTTGCGGTCCCTGCTTGTCGGTCTCCTGTGTGCTACCGTTCTGACAGGATTTGCCAGCGCGCAAACGATCACGACCACGCTCGACTTTCCCTCCGAGCAACGGGTCCGCATTGCAGATGTCTGGAACGTGACCGTTGTCAACCATGGTACAGCCCGCGTCAGTCTGGAACTGGTCGCAACGGTACGTGATCCGGCTGGCGTAGTCGCCCTCAGCGCCCGGGCCACAGGACCAATCGTACGAGGCGGCGAGGCGAGACGAGTACGACTTCGTGATCTTCGTGCACTGGCGATAGTCGACATCTCCCCAGCGATGCGTTCGGCCATGGGACGCACTGGACTACTTCCCGACGGCGATTGGTCGATCTGCATTGAGGTCATCGCGTCAGACCAGGGGCGCTCGACGGATTGTCGCCAGGTCCGTATTGGATCGGCACTCCCCCCTGTGTTGCTGGCGCCGTACGACGACGCGGAGGTTACGGACCGGCAGGTTGCGTGGTCCTGGTTCATGCAGCCGCAAACGACGTCGGGTCAGGAAATCCGATGCAATCTGGTCGTCGTCGAAGTCCTTCCCGGTCAGACGCCAGAAGAGGCTTTACGAGTCAATGCTGTGTTGATCCGGAAGAAGGATTTGAAGACGGCAGCTTGGCAGGCCGACCCGGCGATCCGCCCCTTCCGATCAGGAAGACGCTACGCATGGCGGATCCAGGCAGTAACCGGAGACAGTGCTGAAGTCTGCACCAGCGAGATATGGAGCTTCACGTACCGCGATCCAGCCGAAGAAACGTCCACGCCAACCGGGGTAGACCATGGGTACCTGCCGCGAGATGCCGGCATGCCTGTTGATCCCTCCACAATACCAGATCCGCCGGCGGATACCGTCGCGAAACAGACACCTCCCCCCTCTCCTGTCGTTCCGCCACGTGGCCCCGTAACACGCGGCGATCGGAGCGGAGGCGTAATCGATGTTCCCGTTGACGAGCGTTCACTCGATTCCCTGGATGACGACGTCTCACGGGAAAACCAGACTGACCGTGAGCAATCGCCGGGTGGTGGTTCCGGAGATATCGATCCTGCGCCGGGCGGCAGCTCCGGATCCACATCAGACGAATCCGGACCGGAGGAAGAGGTTCAAACGCTCGATTCGACGGCAAACGATCTGCCGGGCAGACCTGACCCTAGACTTGGAGTACAGCTCGAAAGTCTCCCCGTAGACGATCAGGCGTTTCTGGGTGACACTGTCCCTATTCGTCTTTCCGCGATCACGCGTCTGACAGCGGAGCGCACGACGCGGGCGGGACATCTGGCGGAAACGCCAACGTCGTTTGTCCGGTGGGAGCTGGCGCCGACCCTTCGGATTTATGGTATGCCGATCTCCTTCAATCTTCTCCTTTCGACTGAACGAAACGTTTCAACCAACGACAACGGGGTTGAGCGCGGAGCGTTCCGATTCGATAGAAACATCGGTGATGTCAATGTCTCGTTGATGCAACGAGTGCAGCGGCGACTGGATGAGTTTACGGGCAACGCGACATCCAGCGACACCGTGGTTCTCCTGGAACGACTGTTGGATTCCCTTGTCACAGCGGTGCGGGATTCCGGTCTGTTCTCCGACACGAACGGAATAGGGGCTCCGTTGTTCATGCGCGAAATCGGCGTTGATCTTGCGACGCTACAAAGCCTCGGCATCGTACAGCCAACCGAGACCGCCCTGCTTGATATTCCATCTCTCGGATTCGGCACCGTGGCACCGGCATTCAGTGAACTGATGATGCAAGGCGTTTCGATCAACGGCGGAGTGGCCGAATACAATCCCGGTAGCTTCTACGTCGGTGGAGCGATCGGGACGATGAGCAGAGACGCAGGCCTTCTCCCCCCTCAATCAGTTGAGATTGACGGATCGCCTTCAATTGATATCAACCAGCTACCCGCACCGCGCCGCGTCGTCTATGTAGGGCGACTCGGCCTTGGGAGGAAGAACGGGACCCATCTGATCGCGTCGGGACTCTGGGCCGAAGACGATGCTACATCGGAGGGAATAGCCAATCTGTTGGAAGGGCTTGGCGGCGTGTTCAGACGGCAGAAGAACATGGTCGCCGGTCTTTCAGGTCGACTCCAGGATGACGATCACCATCTCAGCGTTGATGGAGAGATAAATGCGTCTCTGTTTGTCGATGGCGACGAAGGACCGACCGTCGATGGAGCGGAATCGCCCGAGTTCTTCGGTGATCAAGGAAGACGGGCGGGCAGTATCGCGGATCTGGCCTGGAGGGGGCGTCTTATGTGGCAACCATACGAGGACTCCCGTGTCGCGATTGGGAGCAGGTACGTCGGTCCTGGGTATAACTCGGTGGGAACGGCCGGGATGAGAACGGATCTCTTCCGCGTCGATGCCTCGATCGACCAGCTCATATTGAATCGACGAGTCTCTCTGCAAGGGGAGGTCAGTCGCGAGGTGAGTGGGAATGCGTTGAATGGCGGGACGACGGGAACGATCAATCGGATTTCTGTCGGGGGTGATTTCAGGATCGCGGGACTTCCCCGGCTGACACTCCGATATGCTGAAACAGGACAGCGACGTGTTGTTGAGAGTGAGGGTGGCGATGGCGAGATCGAGACGATTCATCGTCAGGGTAACGCCACAATGTCCTATGATCGCACTATTGGATCGGCGAGAGTCGGCGCGTTCATCTCTGCAGGATATCAGGAGTCGCAGTCCGACGAAACAACAGGGACGTTTAGCACTGTGGCGTTGACAGCAACGGGGCGCATCGGTTTCGGGTCGGCCCTGAACGCCGCTGTCACGTACGGACTGAACACGACGAGCACCGGTCTGGAGGCGGCGACTGCTTCGGTTCCATCGTTCGGAGTCATGATAGCCGCCCGTCCGCTTGCACCCGTCGAGACACACGGAAGTGTGCTGGTACGGCGGCTTGGAGATCGTCAGATCACGACACTCGGAGCCGGTGTTTCAGTCGGATTGTTCGGACTTGGGACCTTCGACCTTCGATACGATCGGAACATCTTCTCATCAGACGAGAACGACGAGGATCTCCTGCGAGCAACAATCACGCTGGGGCGGTGAACATTGTCCCATGAGTACAAAGCGACGACCCATCACCTGGAAGATGCGCGTTGCTACATGCCGTGACCCATTGCGCACCCGGACAGTATTGCACACGCGAGGCCGCGGCGGTAAGTTTGTCGGTTCTGCATAAGGGGAGGCCACTGTCCCAGGTGGGCAGTGGCCTTGGCATTTCACGACGGTCTACACATGAACCATACACGGAACTTCTGCATCATCGCGCACATCGATCACGGCAAGTCTACACTTGCGGATCGTCTCCTTGAGTCCACAGGGAGAGTCACAGCGCGTGAGATGAAGATGAACCAGGTTCTGGACGACAATCCGCTTGAGCAGGAGCGTGGCATAACCATCAAGCTCCACGCCATTCAAATGGATTATCGAAGACCAAAGGAGACAGGGGATTCCGCCACGTACTGTCTGAATCTGATCGACACTCCTGGGCACGTTGACTTCAGCTACGAAGTATCGCGCTCGTTGGCCGCTTGCGAAGGTGCTCTTCTTGTTGTGGATGCAACGCAGGGGGTCGAAGCGCAAACGATCGCGAATCTCTATCTGGCGATTGAAGCGGGGCTGGAAATCATTCCTGTTATCAACAAGATCGATCTTCCATCCGCAGGCACAACGCTCGAGACCGTGCGTCAACAGGTTGTTGATTTAATCGGATGTCGTGAGGATGAGATCATCCTGGCATCGGCCAAGGCAGGAATTGGAATCGAGGAGATCCTGGAAGCAATCGTTGATCGCATCCCACCCCCTCGCGGCAATCCGAGCGCACCGCTGCGCGCGTTGATTTTCGATTCGCTCTTCGACAGCTATAGGGGGGCGATTGCCTATGTGCGTGTCGTTGACGGCGAGTTGAAGGAGGGGGAGAAGATCAAGTTCATGCATAGCGGCAGGGAGTTCTACATCGAAGAGACGGGGATTCTCCATATCGCTCGAAAACGAACCGGAACGCTCTCATGTGGAGCTGTCGGCTATTTCACAGCGGCGATCAAGGATGTCAAGGAGACGAAGGTCGGTGATACTGTGACGACCGCCCGGCACGGTGCCACGGAACCGATTCCTGGGTTCCGGGAGGTAAAACCGATGGTGTTCGCCGGTATCTACCCAGCAATATCCGATGACTACGAATCGCTTCGCGACGCGCTTGCGAAGCTCTCACTCAACGACTCGGCTATCGTCTACGAACCGGAATCGTCGACGGCATTGGGCTTCGGGTTCCGGTGTGGCTTCCTTGGTATGCTCCACATGGAAATCGTGCAGGAGCGCCTGGAAAGAGAGTTCGATCAGACAATAGTCACGACGATTCCAAACGTTGAGTACGAAGTGCTCAAGACGAACGGCGAACACATTACGATCGACAATCCAAGCGACCTTCCTCCCGTTGGGCAGATTGACACGATCGAGGAACCATACATACGTGCGCAGATAATCTGCCCCTCTGAATATATCGGCGCCATCACAAAGCTCTGCATCGAACGTCGCGGGATCTACAGAAACACCAGCTACCTATCCTCTACCCGTGTTGACATCACCTTCGAACTCCCGCTGGCCGAGGTGATCTTCGATTTCTACGACAAGCTGAAGTCGGTCTCTCGTGGTTACGCGTCGTTTGACTACGAGGTGATTGATATGCGTGAGGGGGACCTGGTGAAGCTGGATATCCTGCTGAACACCGAGGCAGTTGATGCGTTGTCGATTATCATTCATCGCGCAAAATCGTATCACTACGGCCGGAAGCTTTGCGCGAAGCTGAAGGAGTTGATTCCAAGGCAGATGTTTGAAATCGCCGTGCAGGCTGCAATTGGAGCGAAGATCATCGCTCGCGATACCATCAAAGCTCTCCGAAAGGATGTGATTGCGAAGTGCTACGGTGGAGACATCTCGAGGAAGAGAAAGCTGCTGGAGAAGCAAAAAGAGGGAAAGCGGAGGATGAAGCAGGTCGGGGCGGTTGAAATACCGCAGGAGGCATTTCTGGCGGTTCTGTCAATGGAGGAGTGACGACTCCACGGTTATCTCGAGGGAACTGCAACTGATCGTGCCGTCTGTCGAAGCAGCAGAACGGCTTCTGATGTCCGTACGAGAACGGACAGTGTCCACATGACGGATCCCCGAGGGGTTCGAAGACGTGTATTAGAGGAACTCATCGCACAGCGGAATATCTATGAAAGCGGAAGATCGTAAGAAAATTCTCTCGGGTAGTCGACCTTCGTCGAAGGGGCAACGGAGTGGATCGTCACAGACAGACGACCCCAATCAGCCGGCTCCGCCGAAAATGACGTTTCAAGACCATGTGATTTCGTGGGCCAAGACCATCGTTACGTCACTGTTGATTGTGATGGTCGTCAATGGGCTTCTTATAGCTTCATTCGTCGTCCCAACAGGGTCGATGGAAAATGAAGTCATGGCAGGTGACTTCCTATTCGTCAACAAGTTCATTTATGGCGGATCATCTCCTCAGACTATTCCCTTCGTCGATATTCCACTTCCCTATTTCCGGCTGCCGGGCCTTCGCGATCCGGAAAAGGGGGATGTTATCGTCTTTATTTTTCCGGGGAATAGAGAGCAGGTTGAAGCGCCGGAGTTTCAGTATTACCTGAAACGGTGCGTGGCAACAGCGGGTGATACTCTTCAGGTGATCAACAAGGATGTCTACATCAACGGGAAGCTGCAGGAACGTCCGCGGAATATGCAGGTGAGCAACACGATGAGCACCCGGACCTACGATATCTTTCCGCCAGGTGGTGGGTTCACGAGGGATAACTGGGGGCCGATGCGCATCCCGATGGAAGGGGATGTGATTCCCCTGAACGACTCGACCTTTGGACTTTACGATGTGTTCTTTCAGCGGGAAGGACACCAAGTGACCCCGCAGGGACAGACCTACCTGGTAGATGGGAAACCGATGACTGAATACAAGGTGCAGCGAGACTACGTGTTCGGCATGGGAGATAATCGCGACAACTCGCTCGACAGTCGGTTTTGGGGATTCATACCCAAGGAGAACGTCGTCGGTACGCCGTTGATGGTCTACTGGTCGTGGGAATCGAAGATACCGGGTGACATCGAGCAGCGCGATTATCCCCTTGGCGAAAAAGTTCAACGCATCCGGTGGGACAGGATCTTCAACATCGTCAAGTGATTCCCGGGTGGAGATGGGGACATGAGCGAGGAGAGAGTCATGAATGACGCGGCGGCGCCGTCGTCCGGAGAGATGCCTCCGCGCGATGATCGCCGCCGTCTCCGCTTGATGGTACGTCTGCTCGTGTACGCCCTTCTGGTCCTGATGGTCGTTCGTGTGTTCATTCTGGAACCGTACGGGATCCCGTTCGACTCACCATCTATGGAACCGACGGTCCTTCCGGGCGACGTACTGCTCGTGAACAAGCTTCCGTACGTGATCCGATCGCTTCGGTACGTTCCCTTCACTCGTATTCGGATTCCGTACCTGGAGTTTGATGGGTTCGGAACCCTGGAACGGGGTGATGTGGTTGTGTTCGATGACCCCACCATCCCCCGCTCGGTTGGCACGCTTGAGCAGTATGTCAAGCGATGTGTGGCCATTCCCGGGGATACGGTGCAGTTGATCGAGGGCCGCGTTCACGTAAACGGGGTCGAGGTACCCTCCGCCGATACCCACGAAGCCCGTCGGACTCCGTTCGATACCGGTCGCGCCTGGCGGCCGTTGCGAAAAGGAGAGCCCGTCATCGTCCCTCACCGTGGGATGGTGATTCCAATGGATTCTGTTTCCCAGTACCGGTGGCGCCCGCTCATCGAATCCGAGGGTGTCTCAGTTGAATACAAGAACAGAATCGTCTTCCTGGGCGGCCTTCCGGCTGTGGAGTACATAGTCCGGCGCGACTACTTCTTTGCCCTTGGCGACAACTCTTCCAATAGCCGCGACAGTCGCGCTTTTGGCGTCATTCCTCGTGAATACCTGATAGGGCGCGCCTGGCGGATCTACTGGTCACGCGATCGTGATGGGAACGTCCGCTGGGACCGAATCGGAAATGGTGTTGAGTAAGAAGCTTCTCGAGCCGTTACTATCTGACCCTTTCAATAATGCCCGGTCTCTACGTCCATATCCCATTCTGCGAGCGAAAGTGCATTTACTGCAGCTTCTACTCTATCGAGACATTCGACGGGAAGGAGCGCTTTCTGCAGAGCGTGGTCCGTGAGATTACGGCCCGCAGGGAGGAGCTTGACCGGCGCGCGATCACTCTTCCGGTGTTCGACACAATCTTCTTCGGGGGAGGAACCCCTTCCCTGCTCTCCCCTGACGAGATTGAGGGGATCCTTCAGGCACTCAGATCGTCGTATAGTATCGCTGCCAATACCGAAGTCACGATGGAGTGCAATCCCGGGACCCTCGATCCCGCGTGGCTGGAGGGGTACCGTGATCTGGGGGTGAATCGTCTCAGCTTTGGAGTGCAGTCGTTTCACGATGACGAGCTTGCCTTCCTCAGCAGGATTCACACGGCGGAACAGGCGGTAGAGAGCATCTCGTTGGCGCGTCGTTACTTCGAGAATGTCTCCCTCGACCTTATATTCGCCCTCCCCAATCAGACAGTTGAACGTTGGAGATCGAATCTGCTGAGGGGGATTGACCTTGGAACTGAGCATATCAGCGCCTATTCGTTGATCTTCGAGGAAGGGACGCCGCTGAACACTATGCGGCTCGCCGGAAAGGTCCGTCCGGCCCCGGATGGTCTTGAGGCAGACATGTATGAAGAGACGATGCGGACCTTATCCAATGTCGGTTTTCAGCAGTATGAGGTCAGCAACTATGCTCGTCCCGGCTATCACTGTCGGCACAACCTGGGGTACTGGGAGCGTAGCACCTACCTTGCCTTCGGGCCTTCCGCTCATGGTTTCGTTCGTGAAGCAACTCCTCCATTCCGCTGGGCTAACGCCGCGAATTTGAGCGGTTGGTTGGATCAAGTAGAGGGGGGCAACCTTCCAACGCGGACTATTGAAGAGCTGGATTTGAGAGAGGAGATTGAGGAGACGGTGTATCTGGGACTGAGGAGCCGCGGCATTCCGTTGCAGGAATTCCGAACTCTCGCGGGAGTCGATCTTACCGATGCCGCACCGGGAATTATCGATCAGATGATGGACCGTCGACACGGCGAAATAGAGGAGGGAAAGTTGCGGCTGACGATTTCTGGATATCCCTTCGCCGACCGCTATGCGGTCACACTTATCGAGCGAATAGAACAAGCCTACCGATAACAACAAAGGATCCCCGATGAAGCAGTACACGCTGACCAATCGGCTGTTAGCCGGCGTGTCGTTTCTGATCACCCTGATCACCTATACGATGACGCTGCAGCCGTCGGTCCCGTTCTGGGACTGCGGTGAATTCAGCGCCGCAACCGCCTGGCAGCAGGTCCCACATCCCCCCGGTGCGCCCCTCTTCCTTATCATCGGCCGGTGGTTCCACATGCTCCCGTTCGGCGATCCAGGCTGGCGAATCAACATGGTTTCGGCCGTCGCCTCCGCGTTTACTGCGATGATGTGCTATTTGATCATCGTCAAGATGATCGAGAGGTGGCGACCGTTTCAGGAGGGAAATTCGATTTCGAGCTACCTGCCGACATTCGGTGGCGCCCTTATAGGAACGCTTGCCTTTACCTGGTCGGATACGCAGTGGTTCAACTCGGTGGAGTCGGAAGTGTACGCCGCCGGTACGGCATTGATTGCTGCGATGATCTGGTTGATGATGCGGTGGAACGAGCAGGCCGACAAACCAGGGCACGAGCGGTATTTGCTCATGATTGCCTATCTGACCGGACTGGCGTTCGGAATCCATCTTTTGGCACTTCTGGTCATTCCCGCTGTCGCCATCGTCATCTATTTCCGGACGTTCCGCACATCGATGCTTGGGTTTGCGATTACTCTGGGCATTACAGCGCTCGTCTTCTACTTTGTCGTCTATCAGTTTCCGCTTAAAACGTTCCCTGGCTGGGTAGAAGACAATACAGCTGTCGGCGTATTGGTAGTACTCGCGATAATCGGCGGACTCTGGTGGAGCATCCGAAACAAGAAGAATATTCTTGCTCTTTCGGCCGCCTCCATGCTCCTGATCTTTCTGGGCTTCTCTACATACGCCCACATTCTCATACGGGCGAATGCTCATCCACCGATGAACGAGAATGAGCCTGATACGATCAGTGAGCTCGTCAAGTACATGAATCGTGAGCAGTACGGCTACGCCCCAAACTGGCCACGACGCTACATGGCCGAGGATTACTATTCTCGGAACTGGGATAAGTATGGAGAGTGGTTCCCACCCGAGGACTATCGTGAGGGCAAGCCCTATTTCCCGCAGGTTAACTTCGGCGGAGAAATCAACTACATGCTCAAGTACCAGATCGGCGAAATGTACGTCCGGTATTTCCTCTGGAATTTCGTCGGGCGTGTCAGCGACGTGCAAGGCGCAGGAGTGGCTCTGGCTGGCGTCAGTCCGGAAACCAGGTCGCAGTTCATTTCCCAGACAGGCTCCGAGGATGTCTTTCCCGTCCGATTCTTTGCGCTCCCGCTGCTGCTTGGCCTGTTAGGCTTCTACTATCATTTCAAGCGGGATTGGAAGATGGGGATCGTGTACGGCACGCTGTTTCTTCTTCTTGGTCTGCTCGCAACATTACAGCAGAACCAACAGGAACCTCAGCCGCGCGAGCGCGATTACTTCTACGTCGGCTCGTTTATGGTCTTTGCGATGTGGATTGGCGTTGGTGCAGCAGGAATTGCGGAGCGCATGGGACTTGGGCAGAAGAGCGAAGACGATGACGCTTCAACAGAAACACTTGGAGCGCCAAAGACGGGATTGATGGCAGCAACACTTGCCGTTGCCTTTCTTGCCGTTCCGGTGAACATGGCGATCGGTGGCTGGAAGTTCCACGATCGATCGCACATATGGGTCCCTTGGGATTACTCTTACAACATTCTGCAGAGTCTGGACAAAGACGCAATTGTCTTCACGAACGGTGATAACGACACGTTCCCGCTGTGGTATCTGCAGGATGTCGCAGGTGTCCGTCGGGATGTCCGTATTGTGAATCTCTCGTTAGGTCAGACCGGGTGGTACATCTGGCAATTGAAGCACGAGCGCCCGTGGGGAGCAAAGACTGTTCCGATCAGCTTCTCGGACGACGTTCTTCGGGCTGAAGAGGGAGGACCGCAGGGACTTGGTCCACGACGTCTTGGGGAGAATGAACATGGTGATATCCCGGTACCGATGGATGTCGTGCGTCGTCTGACTGGAGACAGCTCAGCGACGGCGACGACGCTATCGTGGGATATTCGTGGAATGAACTACAGCGGGACCCAGGTTCTCGGCGTGCAGCATCAGTTGGTGTTGGATATCCTCAAGGAAAACAAGTGGCAGCGCCCCGTCTACTTCTCAACCTCGACGGGAAGCGACGTATGGTGCGGACTTGATCCATACTTCCGTCAGGAGGGACTGGCGTACAGGATCATGCCGGTTCGGCAGGCGAACGATGGGGTCTTTGGTTCGATTGAGCCGACTGTGATGCGGAAATGCTTGATGGAGACGCTTCCGGATGACAAGTACTTCACGGAACCTCACTTCGGCTTCAAATTCCGAAACCTCTCAACTCCGGGACTCTTCTTCGGTGAAGATCATCGTCGCCTGATGATTTCCTTCCGGACAAACTATCTGGCGCTGGCCCACTATGAAATGCGCCAGAAGAATCCGGCAGGAGCTATCGCAACGTTAAACAAGCTGGAGTCGGTGATCTCACCCGACATGTTCGCGATGCCGTATCCCTTTACGGTTGAGATTGCGGATGTCTACAAAGAGGCGGGGGAGAAAGGCAAAGCGAAGCAGTATGCGCAGCGTGCGCTGAGAGATCTGGAGGCCTCTGGAGGAGATAATCCTGATATCAATCAATACGCACGTCAATCAAATCCCATTTATGCGCGCGCCCGCCTCCTTGCGATCATGGATGACTACGATCAGGCAATAAAGATGCTTGTGGATCTGGAGTCAAAGTATCCGCGCGAACAACCGGACTACTACAACCTGCGTGCGCAGACGGACTACTTCCGCATGGAGAAGTATTTGTCGAAAAACGACACGACAGGGGCTATCGCGGAAATCGATCGCATAATTCAAGGGTATGCGTCGGATTCGAGTCAGGGCGCGCTGACGAACGTGCAGGCCTACCGGACACGGAAGGCGGAGCTGCAGGGGGGGGCACGGCAAGACACATCGGCAACGGAACCACGAAAGCCAGCATCAGATAGCACCAGGTAGCTGGCGCATCAACACGCAAGAATTGGGACTGAGGAGGATTCTACATGCTCCTCAGTCCCTTTTCTCGTATTTGCTTTTCAGGTAACCATGGTGGCTCCAACGCTTAGGGACAAGTGCAAGCTATCAGCGGGAATCACGACAACGGAAGCGAAGGTGCAGGGGGTATTTGTAGGTGTCGTTTACTTGATTGCTTCGGAAACGTGGTGAGCTATCTCGTTTGATGCTAGTCCTTATGGTTATCAGTTTAAATTTTTGTTTTTGTGGCATTAACGGCTATTCGAGTGGTTCATAGCTATTTGTCCACACAGCGTCGGCCAGGAATTCCAATCATATCACTATCGGTATCGTCGGAGCGGGCCTCTGACTATCTGGGTCCTGCTCGCAGCGTCACAGCGAAAGCTGACCAGGAACACGGTCTTGCTACTGCAGCGCTCATATTGTCAATCAGGATCGATGCTGTCAATTTGAGTTCGGATAAGGGTGTTTTGTTAATGTTTATTGTCCTCTAATGTGTCTTAGATTTGCGATACTGAGCATTAACGGCTATCGTATTAAAGTGGTTTGACTTTTCCACAAGCGAGACTCTGTACCATACACCGGTGCTCGAATTTTTTCACAGAGCCTGGGGAATGGGATTGACGAAACCCATTGATGGCGTGGTGGACCATGTGCGCGTCCCTGTCAGCTGGATCGAATCCACGAGTGAAGTGGGTCAGCTGCGAACGGGCGACGAGATCGGGAGCGTGGTAGTTCCTGAGACTCCTTGAAATCGCGCGCGCAAGAACACAATTATCCCTCTGAAGAATCGAACCGGCGCTAGAGTGAACTGAGATGGACACACTTGGGTCGTGGCTAGGATTGGCTGTGAGGGTCGATTGAGGTTCTGTGTAATGATTGATCCTTGTTGATTTTCTTGTGTACTTTTTGCGTTCTAGCATTAACGGCTATCAGTTTATCAAATACGGTCTTTCCACATCACGTCGGGAAGACCATCAACTACACCAAAGGGGGCGTGGATCGCGATGTCGTCCCTCACTCCCCTCCACGAGACCACCCGTCAAATCGCGCCCAGTGAAGCGCGCAGCGTTGACAGTTGGTTCATTGATGTGTGTCAGACCTGATTCTCTGCTGGAGTGTTGGATGATCACGTCGTTGCGATGCCCCGACCAGAGATATGCCGGTGGAATTGCCCTGTTGAAACGAAGCTGTTCAGTGCGCTATCGAGAGGTGCGATACGGGGCGCCTCGGAATTGCTGAATTGCGAGATACTTGACGCTTCTTGTTCTGTCTTGACCTTTTTACTCCTGGTTTATCGCTTCTATCGCATTAACGGATATCAAATTACGAGGAGAAGATTATCCACACATCGCCCGTGAGTTACCCACAGTATCAAGCAAGAATCAATAATCTCGAGTCGGATCTGCACGCTGATGACATCGCCTTGGCCATGCTGGCGAGTGGTAGTCCAACGTGGTCGAGCATGTACAGGACGGTCACCTGTCGGCGAACGAGTCGTTGGTCACTGGCACGGAGCTGGAACTTTACCGGAGACAACCACTTCCGACTTGCGCACCTTGCCAATATGGAGTTGCCTGTTGCCGGCCAGGCCGCGGACATCTATCCGTCCGTGTCTCCTCCTGGTAAGTTCTGTCCGGCTAAGTCTACATATACGCCTGCTCCAAACCTCACCCCCCGGTGGCTCCCGCGTCGAAGCGGGGTGTCGTGTTCTTCGGGAGTCGATTCGCGCAATAGTGCGACGCTCGATGGTTGTCGATCTGCGCTCGGCAGCACGTAAGCCTGTTTGTCTCCGCGAGTTCGACGTTTCCTGACATGAAGTGTGCTCCGTATGCTCTGGAAGCCACTTTCTTTGTTGTTGGTCCTTTGCGTTTAAGCGTTGAATACCCGCTCTTAAGCATTAACGGCTATTAAGTCAACAAAGCTGACACTTATCCACATGGGAGTGAAGATTCCGCAATCGAGAGGTATACCCTGACTCAAATAACAAGCGGCTGGGGCTTGTACCAGAGTGCGTTGCGTCGATCCAGTGCGCCGTCGAGAGCACGGAGCCAACGTCGTTTCACTTCGACTTAGAGCGACGAGAACCGTGGTGGGGAGCACGCCCCGCAAGCTACTTGGGGCTTATCCACATTTTGACAGAGGATAACGCGCGGTTGGTGTGGATTTCTTCGTGGGATTGGCTCAAGCGCAGCATCCAGGCGGACCGCCGTCTCAGGCCACTCGCCTATGGCTTTCCACGACAGCGAGCGAGGTGGTGCCTTCGCTGTAAGTTGACTCCGACTTAGCCGGTCGCTATCCAGTGTTGGATCAAGGGGATCATAGGTTATGTTTGCGTCGCGCGTTAGAACGTACAGGAGCCTCCGCGAACCGATGAGTGCACATCTCTGCGATACATGCGATCCTGTGACTGCAGACTCGTGATAGGCGTGTGAATTGATGTGGGTGGATTGAATGAGCACGTACGCTGTCAGTGAGGATTGCTTGTGAATCGCGTGGCCCGAGCATCGTATCCTTTGAGCGCATCCCCTGCGGCGCAAATGATCGTGTTAACGTGCTGGACATGGATGTCCGATTATCGATACGCCGTCACGGGGATCGGCTCACGTTGACATCGGTTGTTCGATGAGGGTGATACTAGTAATCAGGTTGGGCAGGGTGTCAGCCGTGTGACGCTAAGGAGCCGACGCTCCACGCGCAATGACCTATGTCATCTTTTTCGCTTGCTGATTTCTAAAGAACCTATATGTTTGCAGCGAGTAGAGTCGGATAACTAAAGTGACGCTTGAAGTTGACGCCATACTCTGGCGTTCGAGGGGATGGGTCACAACAACTACACGACGCAGAGGTACATCCTATGAAGGTGACCAGACTTCTTTCCACGATTCTGGGGGCTGGTTCTCTGATGCTGGCCGCATTCGGTACGGCTGCAGCCCAAGCAGGGGCTATGGCGCCCACTAGCCAGCTAGGCATTGGCGTCACTGTTGACAATAGCAGCGGCGCCGGTATGACGATTCAGTACGCATTCTCTCCGTCAGTCCAGATCGGAGCAGAGGTTGGCTTGGGAATCGGATCCAGCGATGCCCAGTCCCTGACCTCATTTGCAGTGGGACCCTATGTCCGCTGGATCCTTGAGGGAAAAGTGAATCCGATCATCCAGGCCGGTATTCGCTCATTCAGTACGACGATCAAGAACAAGACATTGCCTGGAGAGCCTGAATCAACAACCGACGGCCAGCAGCTGTACGCGGGATTCGGATTGGAGTGGTACCACAACCGCAACGTCGGTGTTTACGTGATGGCGGACGTTCTCCATCTGGACTTCGATCCGTCGGTAACGTCTTTTGGTACGTTGAACGGACGTGCCGGCGTTGAGTGGTTCTTCGAGCCATAAACATCCTCCCCCTTACCCCCACACCACGCGGCCCGGCTCATGTCGGGCCGCGTCTGTTTCCCCCACTCGCCGTCGCTCCCGTTGTCGGGCTATATTTGGGCAAATGCGAACGCTCGGTATCGATTTTGGCACCAAAAGGGTCGGTCTCGCTATCTGCGACGAACTCGGGATCGTCGTGTCGCCGCGAGCGACCGTCGCCTACTCTCGGACCGTGGTCGACCAAATCGCCCGCATGGTTGAAGCTGAGGATATTGCCCGCATCGTGGTAGGCGTTCCAACCACGCGCGACGGAGCGGAGACGTTGACAGTCCGTCAGGCCAGGAATTTTGCCGCTCGTCTGCGAGCCCGTGTCACTTGCGTCGTCGACGAATGGGATGAAAGCTTCAGTTCGGTACGTGCTTCCGAACGGATGCTCGAGGTTGGCATTCCGAAAGAACGCCGCCGGCAAAAGGGAACGACCGATAGCTGGGCGGCGGCTATCATCCTGGAGGAGTACCTTGCAGCACTAAGGAACCAGCAGTCGTGAAATCGCGGCCAGACTGATCGTTTATCCGCCCTCTACTATCCGTCCGGATATCCACCTGCAACTAGGCAGTCACATAGGAAAGGCAGCATGGTCGATCGCCGACAAGTTCCTCTATATGGCGATTGGGTTGGCGTTCATTGTCCCGCAGAAAGTCATAGGTGAGCGCCATTACGGCGTATACGCCACGGCGCAAGCGATGCTGACGGCTCTCTATATGCTTACGGATAGCCTGGCCCTCCAACCGATGGTGAACTTCGGCATGGTTCCCGAACGCCGGAGAGAGGCCTACACCGTGGCCGCAGTGGTTCATATCCTCTTCATCGCTCCGATTTCAATCGCGGTTTACCTCTTTCGGGCCCAGATCGGTCAATTCTTGAATGATGATCTGTTTGTCCCAACGCTGGCGCTGTTCCCCTTGACCGCCGCCGGCTTCTTGCTCCGCAATTACTTCCTGAAAGTCGCGCAGCTTCACATCAATACAAAGGCGACGTTTCTGATTGATCTCGCCTGGATCGGAACCACGATTGCGCTGATTCTGGATGGATGGAGGCGAGGCAGCCTGGCGACCGCGGCTGACATGATGATGATCAGCGCGATAGCCAGTGGAGTATCCTCGCTCGTTGGATTGGTGATGTACGGCGGGACAATTCGATTCACTCGTCGAATCGAACGGGAGCATACGATTCGGATGCTCCGTTTTGGGCTGGCGCAATCGGGATCCGCAGCAACCCTCGCACTGCAAACCCAGGGGGATATCCTGATTCTAAAAACCTTCGTTACCTCCGAGGTGGTCGCCAACTATGACGCCGCTAAAAAATTCTTTCGGGGATTCGAGGCGATCCGGGACGCCGGGTCCATGTTTGTGTGGCCCGCAGCTGCCCGGCTCTCCGTGCAGCATCGCAACGACGAGCTGGTGCGACTGGTCGAGAAAATGATCGCCTTTATGTTGATCGTAATTATCCCGGCCGTTGCATTGATGTGGATTCTCCCGCTTGATACATACTTCGATATTATCTACAAAGGCAAGTATTCCGGTGCCGCCGATATCTTCCGCATCCTGTCGCTCGCGGCACTTGCAATTCCCTTCTCGATGAATATGTTCATCCTGGGTGGAATGGGCGAGGCTAGACGATTCTTCCGGGTGACGTTTGCCTCCGCGGTGCTTTCGGTCGTCGTCGCACTGTTACTTGTTCCGAAGATTGGAGTGATGGGGACAGCACTCTCAGTGATAACCAGCTACGCCGTACTGGCCATCCTTTCAACGGCGTCGCTCTCGCGAAGAATCCCGATTTCAATTTCCCGAGCACTCGGCCGATGGAAAGACGCCCGCGAGTTCATTCTGAAGAGATTCAAAACGTAGCGTACTCGACACGCTCCTATCCCAACAAAACGTCGCCATTGAGCGCGGGTCGGACCAGTCAATAATCAGTGTTCCAATAGGCCTCTCGGATCAGTGCCACACTGCATGTTCCGCACAGATAGGTCCAGCAGTCAACTCACATAAGACAGATGCTCCAGGCAATTCAGTATCAGAAGACCGGCGAGCTCCAGGTGAAAGAGCTTCCTGCGCCGGAGCTGAAACCCAAAATGATCATTGTTCGAACCGCTGCATCATTGATATCGGCGGGGACTGAACGAACCTCCGTTTCGACGGCGCAGGCATCGACGCTACAGAAGATCCGAACTCGTCCTGACCTGGTTAAGCAGGTCATCGATATGGCGCGCAAGGAGGGGTGGTGGAATACATACGAAAAGGTCAGAACAAAGCTCGATAGCTACAAAGCCTTGGGTTATGCAGCATCCGGGGAGGTCGTTGCATCTCTTTGCGACGAGTTTCGTCCGGGTGATCGTGTAGCGTGTGCTGGAGGCGGGTATGCGTCGCACGCCGAGGTGATTGCCGTTCCACGCAACCTGGCGACGAAGATCCCCGATGGTGTTTCGTTCGACGAGGCGGCATTCACTACTCTTGGTGCCATTGCGTTGCAGGGGGTCCGGCAGGCGCGCGTGAGTCTCGGCGAGTCAGTTGCCGTGGTTGGCCTTGGGCTCCTGGGTCAACTGACAGTTCAATTGCTGAAAGCATCCGGGTGTCGGGTTATTGGACTCGATATCAATGAGGGTCAGTTCGCACTTGCACGTGAGTTTG
Source organism: uncultured Alphaproteobacteria bacterium (assembly GCA_964462535.1). GTDB lineage: Bacteria > Bacteroidota > Ignavibacteria > OLB7 > OLB7 > CAYWXV01. The sequence goes on along the minus strand of CAYWXV010000020.1, from coordinate 25,407 downwards.
GTGCCGATGCGGTTGCGATCAGCGGTAGCGAAGCCCATCCAGCGATCGAGAGTTTCTCGCGTGGCATTGGCGTTGACGCTGTAATTATTACGGCTGGAACAAGTTCCAATGCACCGATCGAGCTGGCGATAAAGGCGGCTCGAAAGCGGGGACGTGTAGTCGTCGTCGGAGCTGTCGGGATGAATCTCCCGCGCGAAGGGTTTTACGAAAAGGAGCTGGATATCACCATTGCATGTAGCTATGGCCCAGGACGCTACGATCCGAACTATGAAGAGGATGGGATCGACTATCCGATTGGCTACGTGAGGTGGACGGAAGGCAGGAACATGGAGGCCGTACTGGATTTGATGGCGGCGCGACGACTCACCATCGAACCGATGATTACCCATCGAATTCCTATCGAAGAGGCGTCGCGGGCATACGATCTAATCACGGGCAAAATCAAGGAACCATACATAGGAATCCTTCTCACCTATCCGAACCGTGGTGCAGCGGCGATGGAGCGTGTGGTGCAACTTACATCGACGCCCATTGGCGCTTCGGGAACTGTTGGAGTTGGATTTATCGGAGCTGGAAGTTTTGCCCAGAGCTATCTGATACCACCGGCGAAGAGCGTAGGCGCTGCGATGGTGGCGGTGATGACAAGTACCTCCGTCAATGCGCGATCCGTTGCGGAGAAATTCGGCTTCGCTGAGGCCTCGACCGATGCGGATCATCTCCTTTCGCATTCCGGCATCAATGCTTTGTTCATTGCCTCGCGACACGACACTCACGGTGAGTATGTCGCGCGGGGTCTAGCCGCAGGCAAACAGGTCTTTGTCGAAAAGCCGCTGGCAATCAATCGTGCGGAGTTGACACGCATCGATGAAATAGCCACTGCTGGCAACGACCGACTGATGGTTGGTTTCAACAGAAGATTTTCGGAACCGATTCGGTCAATACGTAAACTGTTCGAGCGCGTAGGGGAACCATTGGTCATTACCTACCGAGTCAACGCGGGATTCATTCCTCCGGAACACTGGGTGCAGTTGGAGTCACAGGGTGGTCGAATAATCGGTGAAGGGTGCCATTTCATCGACACGATGCAGTACCTGACCGGCGGAGCGCGTCCCTTGAATGTCTATGCGGCCGCGATCGGGTCAGACAACGCGCGCGGACGAAACGCCGATTCAGTTTCGATCACTCTCCGCTTCTCGGACGGATCAGTCGGCACACTCCTCTACCTTGCCAACGGCGACGCGTCCATTCCAAAGGAATATCTCGAGGTGTTCGGTGGTGGAACAACGGCTATCATGGAGAATTTTCGAAAGGTCATCACGGCGCGAGGCCGAAAGTTGAACAACCTTTCCTTCAACGGCGACAAGGGGCACGCAGAGGAAGTACGTCGAACGCTCGAGGCCATGCGCACCGGTGACCCCATGCCGATCGACTATCGCAGTCTCCGCGACACCACGCTGGCTACGTTTGCAGCAGTAGAGTCGCTTGAGTCGGGTGAGGTTGTCTGGATGGATGCGTAGCGTTCGCTGTCCCCCCTGGAAAACCTGAGAACACACGATAGAACATCTCCGTTCATTGTTGCCATAACATGTCGGCCCCGACGCTTTTGAAGCGTCGGGGCCGTTTTCGTGTTGGTTCGGATAGACGGGTTGATTGACTACTGGGCCGGGATCCAGTTCGCCCCACTTACGGTCGAGATGAAGACCAGATGCTGGAGTCGGCCCGGGGAGATTGTCAGTGCGCCAACGGTCGTGTTGGTCACCGAGATGTTTGCACCGGCATTGTTGACGACCCAGACGCTGGCGCCGCTGACAAGCGGAGCACCCGTGGGGATTGTAACATTGCCCGCGGCCGTGACCACCAGATATGCGTCGTCGACCGTCGAGTTTGACGCGTATGGATGCTGCGCCGAGAAGGCAATCGTGCCGTTGGCCACGTTAAGGGCGTTCCCCCCCTGATTGGCTGTCGTTGCGATGCGAACACCTTTCGATGCCGAGGAGTTGTTTGCATTCGTGAAGTTCCCCGCCCATCCCGTTCCATTCGTGGCAGCCTGGAGGGCATCGTTTCCATTGGCGGCATTGACGTTCTCGAATCGTCCACCGACACCAGTACCACCGCTGATACCTGCCTGTCCAAGGACACCAATTCCGTCCTTCGTGTTGAAACCGCGGACACCGTAGCCGGAGCTATCGTTACGACCGACGACGGCGCCGACGCCGTTGCCGCCCCGGTTGCGACCGACCACCGCCTCGCCAAACGTGTTGTCACCGATCACGCCTGCGGCGCTGATCGACGAGGTGATGCCCCAAACAGCGTTCCCGCCCGCACTTGTCGCGAAGACGCCCGGTCCGACACCAGCTTGCAGCACGTCAAGACCACGAGCACCGTTGCTCGCGTTCGTCAGCTGAATTGTGAGTCCGCTGCCAATGCCGTTAGTCGTCATTCTGGCAATCGATGCGGTGCTGCTCGACTTGGTGATTTGTGCAAACAGCGCGCTTCCATTTCCGGCATGCGTTGCGATAAGGGCATCGGCTGTACTCGTCGTGTTGGCGATGGCAAACTTGCCGGCCGTTCCCGTCTGGCTGGTGCCATAGACGCCCGTAGCGGCCCCCAGGCTCTGACCATAAACACCGTATCCGCCCGAGACGTCGTTGCGTCCCAGCACACCCGCCTGATCGGTGGCCAAGGCCACACCCATCATTCCCTGTCCGTCGTTCGAAGCGCCGTAGACGCCCGGGCCAGCATCGGAAAGTCCGGCCACGCCGGCTCCGCTTCCCCCATTGTCGCCCAGAATCGCACGGCTGATGCCGAGTGTCAATCCACTCGTTCCACGCCGGCCCAGAATGGCCGACGAGTTGAGGCTTGTTCCATTGGTGACAGCCTCAAGTGCAGCCGAGGCGTTTGAGCCATTGTTCACTTCGAACTTGCCGACGCCACCGGCCCCCGTATTCGTTAGATGAAAGAGCGCGCTGCCGCTAGCGGCTGACTGGGCGAACGGCAGGTCAAGCTTGTTGATATAGGCCCATCCGATATCGCTACCATCATAAACGAGCGTTTGCCCGGCCACCGCTCCCGTCGCATCCAGTTTCGCGGGGGTGATTGATCCATCGGGAACAGTTCCGGCCGTGCCGGCGCTGTCCGCCACCTTCGATCGGAAGCTGTACGGCGTGGACGTGAGCTTCACGCGAGGTGAAAGCTCGGAGCCAGCGCCAACCGTTACACCGATGTAATACTGCTGGTCGAAGGGGAGATCGAGCGTCGTGACGCTTCCCAGGATCACGTTGAACCGGCGACCAGCGAGTTGAACGCTCTGTGTCTCAGTCCAGAGTGCTGATCCACCCGATGCAGCCGTGTAGATCTTGAATGTCATGTTCTGCGTGCTGTTCGACTGAACGGGCGGAGCCAACTCGCCCTGGAAGCTCAAAGTCTGTGGGATCTGGGCGCTCGCAAGCGATGCGCCGAAGACCAGGAGAACAATGGCGATCGCCAATTTTCGGAACTGCTGGACGGAAAAGTCTGTTGTCATTGTGTGGTCCCTTACGGGGTGTATGTCGTTTTAAGAGGATGTTGGATGTGTTGCCACCGTCGATTCCATGCAGACTCATCTGGATTGAGTCGATCTCCCAGTGACTTACCGGGCCAGGTGCATGACTCCCCGCATGACGATGCCGTCAGCCGCGCCGTCCGTGGCCAGGGTGTAATAGTAGAGGCCGGATGACACAAGGGATCCGGTATCGTCCGAGGCATTCCAGACGGCCGTATGGGAGCCCGCATTCCGTTCCTCATCGATGAGTGCGCGGACTTGTCGCCCAGCCGCGTCGTAGATCACGATCTTCACCGTGCCACTTCGCGGGATGCGATACTGAATCATGGTCTCCTGGCTGAAGGGATTCGGATGATTGGTCAATTCAAACGACCTCGTGGCGTCGAGTGCCGGTGCGGACGATGGCGACGAGTACGGATGCTCAGGAAGCCAGTATCCGATGTTCGTGCTGGACGATCCGGTTATCGCGTCGTCGGACCAGGAGAGACTCCCCTCGCCGACTGAACCTTGACCCACCGTCGCGGAGAGGACTATGCCATCGGCGTTATCGGCGCCAAGGACAGTTCCCGTGCCGACGGTCCACCAGACGATCCCTCTCGTGGTGCCGGGTTCGTCAAGGCGAACGCGATTCGACGCCGTGGATAGCGGCTCGGTATTCTGGGCCCGCACATTCCCGTACGCACCGAGCAGGAGCGCCATCACGGGAATGACAAGGCTGCACATACCAAGCATGGGCAGACGTTTCATGTGTTCCTTAGAGTTATGGGTGTATGTAGGCGCAGAGAGGCAACTCTGCGCTGATAGCGAAACGTGTTGAACGGTCGCGTCATCATCGTCGTTGCGAGCAGGGGCGTGGATCAGGCACGTGACCAATCTACCCCCTGCCGATTTCCATCTCCCCCAATCCTGATTTGCTTTCCGGGCGAAAATGATTTCCACGTGATTTCAAGTGGATTCGATCTCGTTTTTTCTCATAAATGGTGTCGTTCCGGCCCTCGGCGTCCTCGGATGACCCATGTCATTCCCCCCCTCTCTCGTTGCGGCTAGCTTCTTTCCTGCACCCCTCTTTTCATTCGAAATCTGGACAAGGAGAACGTAAGATGAGATCCATGCTCACCGGGATAGCGGTTGCACTGCTGTCACTGACGATGCTTGCATGCGGTGGGTCGGAGGAAAAACCCTCCCCACCCGCGGGCGATTCAGCCGCAGCCGCCACGCCGCAACCGACTGGGGCCGATTCGGCGATGACCACGTCAGGCGACTCGGCGATGACCGCGCCGGCAGCTTCAGGCGAGGAGACAGAGGAAGGAGAGAAGAACGAAGATGGAGAAGAGAAGAAGAGCGAGGGGGCGGCATCAACGACGGGCGCGGCCACGCAAACGCCGACGACAGCGCAGAACACGACTCCACGGAGCAAGCCAACGCCGGCCACTCCCCCTGCCGCTCCGGACAAGACGCCTCCCCCACCGCCCGCTCCGGCACAGACCACCACCCCGACTCCGACCCCGCCGTCTCCACCGGCGCAGGCGACCCCACCGACCGCAGGTGGCGGAAAGGCCATCTTCACCGCACAGAAGTGTAATGGCTGCCATGCCATCTCGGGTCAGGGAATCGCTCGGACGGCTCCGGTTTCCGAAGGGCAGGAACCACCCAGCGATCTCTCATCGGCGGGGAAGTCGCACGATGCCGACTGGTTCGTCCGCTGGCTTCAGAAGAAGGAGACGCTGAACGGGAAGAAGCACATCAAGGGATTCAAGGGGAGCGACGAGGACTTGCAGACACTCGCGAAGTGGTTGGCGGGGCTTAGATAAGGATGAAGGATGAAAGATGAAGGATGAAGAATGAGGGATGAAGAATGGAGGATGAAGAATGAGGGATGAAGGATGAGGGATGAAGGATGCCGGGAGAGGGTCTGACGATGAGCCCTCCTCGTCTCAGCGGCGACGATCTGTTGGAATGGAGCCCTTCCACTCAACGAGCAGTAGAGCGATCAAAGAAGTCCCTACCCTCCGCCCCCTTGCAGCCGGGGTGGAGGGTTCGGCGTACGCGGTACTGAGAATCGCCGCACCACCAACCCACCTGCGCGATGCTAGAATTCAGGTATAACCACGCCCCCGGCTATCCATAACCGGTGGCCGATACCTTGATCTCCATAATCGACAACAATTCCGATCAACGGAATCAATCATCAATCAGGAGATCAAGACAATGAACACGCGCACTCGAACCAGCCGAATCGCTCTCGCACTCGCCACGCTCATGGGCCTCACAGGCACCGTGGCTCAATCGACAGCACAGCGCATTCCGGCGCGAGACATCCGGATTCAGCAACCGACGATCGACCCCCGTCTGAAGAACATCCGTATTCCGGTGGCGTTGGCAACACACACCGTCATTGCAACCGGCGTGGCAGATGCGTTCTGGAGTCCAGCGTTCAACGAGGTTGCCCTGGCCACCGCAAGCGGCGGCAGCGTCTATGGTGTCGTCAGTGGAACGGCCGTTTCAATACCAGGAATTCCTTTGGCATTCGACAATGACGGCGATCGCATGCTTCTTCGCACCACGACCGACTCCACCGTCATCCTGAATCTCCCTACACGCGCCGCAGTCAGAAGCATCTTCCGCTCCGGAACCTTCGGTTCATTCAGCAATGACGGCGGCAAGGTCGTTGCCGGACCAAGCGGCTCGTTCGCCGATCGCAACGGCATCACCCGTGTCTGGAGTGTCACGACGGGACAGGAACTCTTCAAGCTGGGATCGAACTTCACGCAGTCGTTCAACGATCCGAATCAGGTGCAGGGCGTAAACGTCACGCGCTTCCCCGAATTCAGTCCCGACGGCTCGCGCCTCCTTCTCCTCCACTCGCAGGGGAACGCAACCGCGAACAGCGTCGACGCGCCAACACGCGCTGAAGTCTACAACACGGTGACGTGGGCTCGTGTGGCCAACGTTTCGATGGCGCCGAACGACGACATCCGCATTGCTCACTACAGCCGCGACAATTCGAAGATCCTTGTTGCGGGTTCTCGCGTCCAGGTTCACAACCCCTCGAACGGTGCAATGATCAGCACGATGAACGTCGGGAGCCCGATAAACAGTGCCGATTTCGATGGAAGTGGTTCGCAGGTGGTGACTGCGACGTACGACGCGAAGTTCCAGGTCTGGAATACTTCGAACGGGTCACTCGTCAGGACCATCGAGCAGGTGAATGGTGCGTCGACGTCGAATCTGTATGCCGCTGCGTTCAGCCCTAATGGAAGCCGCATCATGACCGTGGTGGGAAACAAGGTGAAGATTTGGAATGCCGCCGATGGTGCTCTGCTTCAGACCTTTGATCACAATTCACCGGTTCGGATTGCCAGGTGGCGTCCCAGCGGTGACGGCGTTCTGACGATCGAAATCACAGGCGGCCGCGTCCACACCTGGAAGGTTGGATAACGCCCAGCACCCAGCCTCCAGTCCCTATCCAGCGCGTGTATCGGGAACAGATGATCGAAGCTCTTCGATCCGTTCCCGATACACGTGCCTTGGCGCTCTTGCGAAGAGCTTTTGGTAGAGTTCCAAGGCCCTCCCCCCCTCAGTCCCTTCCGCACGTTTGTCGTCGTATCTCCAGATCCAGAAGCACAAGTCAGCCTCCTCCACATCATCGCCGATGTCCTCCAACATCCCTCGGAGCCTCACCTGAACCGGGACGGGGTCAGGGTCAGCCTCTGAAGATCGACGCTCCTCCTCTGTGCCGGCACCGGCCAAGCCAAGTTCATGGGCGATACGCGCGTGGAGAATTCGGGCTCGGAGCCGATAGTGATCCCCCTCCTCCTTCACGTCGGTGCAGAGCTCGATCACCTCCGTGACGCGACGATTTGCCTCGCGCAGCGTGTCGACGGCCCACGTTCGTGAGGAGACATTCGGCAGCAGCTGCTGAATGACGTTGGGCATATCCGTCCGCGCCGTGGCAAGCTCAAGCAGTGCTCGGACCAGCCCAGTCTCATCACGAATCACTTTCAGGAACATCCCAAGCGATCGTTGCAGCTCGATGCCCCGCAACAGATACTCCAACCCCATCTCATACTCACCCTTCTCCAGAAAGACGAGGCCTAGATCGCTGTTGGCGTCCGCAATCCCTCGCTTGTCACCCATTTCCATGCAGATCTCGAGCTGCTGACGATAGCATTCGAGCGCCTTGTCGAATTCACCGCGAGCGCGATGGATCGATCCGATGCTGGCTGACGCATTCGATATACCGTGCCGGTCGTTCAGCTTTGTGCAGATTTCCATGTCGCGGACATGGCATTCCATCGCCTGTTCAAACGTTCCCTGCCTTGAGTAAATCAATCCCATGTTCCCTATTGCAATAGAGACACCGCGACGATCACCGACCCGCTCATACATTTCCAGCACTTCGCGATAGCAGTCCAGTGCTCGGTCAAAATCTCTGCGGGCGCCGTGAATGATTCCCATGTTCCCGATCGTGCTGGCGATTCCGCTAACGGCCCCAAGCTCTCGACTGATAGTCAGTTTTCGCTCGAAATACTCGGCAGCGCGATCGAACTCGGCCCGTTCAAGGTGGACACCACCAATACGCCCCAACAGAAGCGCGGTGGATCCGCGATTTCCTTGCTTCTCGCATTGATCGAGAGCGCGGAAGAAATAGTCGAGGGCCGTGTCGTACTCGCCGCGATGCATGGCGATGTTGCCGAGTCGCTCCAACGCCGTCACCATTCCGGATCGGTGTCCAAGCCCATCGCAGATCGCCCGTTGCCTGAGGAAGAACTCGTTAGCCTTGTCGAGCTCCCCCCATTCGAAATAGACGTCCCCAATGCTGCTGGTGATGGACGCTACTGAAGGAAGATCATGAAGTTCCTCAGCGATCGAGAGTGCCTGTTGAAAACGATCAAGAGCGTTCGCATGCTCACCACGCTCCAGAAACATTGTTCCGAGCGCCGACAGCGCGTGTGAGATGCCAGACCGATCATCAATCTCCCGAGAGATCGCCAACGACTCCTCTACGTCCGACATTGCCTCAGTCCCAAGCCCTCGCTTCCACTCAAGAATGCCCCGCTCGCACCGAGCTTGGAGTTCACTACGGCGGTCTCCGGTGGAGAGTGCACGATCGACTACGGTGGAGAATAGCTCGTGCGCGCCGGACCAATCACCGACAAGCAGACAAAGAGAACCCTTCTCCATTGTGAAGGCCACGATCGTCTGCTCATCTTCAAGAATCTTCGCGAGCTCAATCACGTGATCGAAGGCGCGCATCGCCTCGGCATTGTTGAATTCAGCGCGATGTTGGATCGCGCTCTTCTTCAGTGCGCTCAGATATCGCTCAATACCGGTCCTCCTTGCACCTGCTCGGGCGAGATTGGACGTATCGAGGAGTAGTTGGCGCTCCTCGTCGATAATCCCTTCACCAAGACCAAGGTGAAAGCTGTATTCCGAGGCAATCAATCGCATGTCATCCTCATCGACAAGCGTCTGAATTGCACCCGCAATCATTCTGTGCACGTCACGCCGGAAGTCCGGACTCAGGGAATAGTAGATGTATTTCTGAACCAGGTTGTGTGTGAATTCATAAATCCGCGTCAGCTGGTCATACACCTTGTTCGACTTGTGAACAAGAGCGTGCTTGCCGATCAAGCTGTCAATGCCCCGGCTAAGTTTCAGCGTATTCTCACCCATTACGATTTCAAGGATCTCGAACGCAAACTCTTCTCCGTCGATCGCTGCGATTTCCAGTAGCTCGCGCAGTTCGTCGCTCAATCGTTCGTAGCGCTCCTTGATAACGCCCTCGATCGTCTTCGGAAGAAGGGAGTAATCCGGATCCTTTGTCATCGTCCAACTCTCACCTTCCCGATGAATAATATTCCGCTCCACCATATTCGTCAGGGTTTCCTGAACGAAGAGGGCGTTGCCGCCGGTCACGTGAAGAAGCCTGGCGACGACGCGAGAGTCGAAGGAGTTGTTGGGGAATCGCTGAGAAATGTAGCGGTCGATCTGTGTTGCGTCGAATGTCTCCAGCGTCACATGACTGCATGCGGCGTAACGATCCATGATGTTGATCTTCTCTTCCAGAGGATGGCGATCGACGTCGCCGCGTGTGGTGTTGTACCGTCCACGCTGAATGTCCTCAGGGCGATACGAGCCGATGATCAGGAGTGGGTAGGGAGCATCGTGGAGATTCTTTGAGAGATAGAGGAGCAGGCTGAGGGACGAGGCGTCGGCCCACTGGAGGTCGTCCAGGAAAATGACGACCGGATTCTCCTTTGCAAGATCTCTGAGCCGACTCATCACCAGAATGAAGAAATCCTCCTGATTCTTCATTTGAATATCCCGACGCGACTCGGCCAGCTTCCGTGACGTGGTGAAGATGGCTTCGGCAAGGCCACCGACAATCGGAATAGCCCCCATCCATGCTCCGGTGCATTCTCGTGCGATGTGTCGGAGTCTCTCCTTGAAACTCAGCTCCCGCGACTCACCTGTGTAAACGTCGATTTCAGCGACGCGCTGAACCGCGTGCGCAGTTGCTATGATGGCGGCGGATATGTCGCCGATGTGCGGGATATTCTGAATCCACTCGGAGCCCGACTCATCAAAGAGCGTTTTGACGATGGTCTTGAAACTCTTCTTCTTTTCGGGGTCCTTTCCGGCCGCCTTGTCGGCGTCAAGCTCGATCAGAATCTCCTTCCAGGGGAGGTAGCCACGTGAGATGCCGTCCAGGTCGATGCAGCGCCCCGTGGCGGTAAGGGTATTCGTTTCAGAGCGGGCATCACATTCCTCCAGGAAGTTCTCAACGAACGTCGACTTCCCGACCCCAGGTTCTCCGGCGATAAAAAGCGTTGTTCCTCGCCTGTCGGCAACCAGGCGCTCGAAGGCGTCCAGGAGGATGCCGGTTTCGGGACGGGGGATCAACATGAGGTTGAAATTGATGGGTTTGAACTGGTTGAGAATCTACGGGGAAAGTGGAGAGCGGAAGTCGTTTTCTCCTACATTTGGCGATCGAAGTTCCGAGTACTTCCCGGTACCAACATCAGGCGAACATCATGAATCGCATTGCGACGGTCCTGTTCCTGATTCTAGCCGTGACCGCACTGCGCGGTCAACAGATTTCCCCCTTCTATTTGGCACCCCTCACCACCTCGCATGAAGCCGAAGATCACGACGAGTACGATCCCGATCGGAACCCGCTCTGGAGCGGGATCACGCCCGAAGGGTATCTCCGCGCATGGGAGACGATCCAACGCATGCCGAGCGAGAACATGGTGGAGCGACGGGCAACGACCAAGGACGAGGGGTCGCTGCTCGTCGAGCGGACATGGAGACCGATTGGGCCACGCCGCGTCCGGCTGCGTGGGACCACGTCGATCTTCTGGCACGGACGCATCCGGAATATCCAGTGGTATTACCCCCCGGCGGGTGGTGGGGTTCGATTGTACATCGGTTCATCAAGTGGTGGGTTCTTCGATCGGTACAAGCGACCTGAGCTGCCGGGCGACAACTGGCACTTTCGGCAGCTCGGGGCAAAGCTCCCGAACCCCTCCGTTGGCGCGTTGTTGACCCATCCGGGTAATCCTAACGTCATCTACGTCGGAACGGGTGACTGGGCGCGGTACGGTGGCGCCGGTCTCTTCCGAACGACCGATGCCGGTGCGACCTGGACGCGGCTGATCCTCCGCAATGGAATTGGGTCTGACGTCATCCCGGCCGCCATTACCTCGATGTTCTACGATGTGATTGTCACGTCGCGCGGGACCTACACCGACACCAGTACTATCTATCTCTCCTCCAACATGGGGATCTTCAAGAGCACCGACGGCGGGGAAACCTGGCGCGAGAAGAGAGTCGTCTCCTCCAATCCGGCATGGGGTGTGTACGAAATGGTCCACAGCTCACGCGATCAGGGGCTCCTGTACGCGGCGCTCCCGTGGCGACAGGGGATTCATAAGAGCACGAACGGCGGTGAGAGCTGGTCACCCGTGAATACAAATCTTCCATTGCGGAATTGCGGATCCACCATTTCTCTGGCCATCGGGCCAAGCGATCCAAACCTGCTCTATTGCGCCTTCACAGACACGTTGAACAACGGGGGAGGAATCTACAAGACGACCAACGGTGGCGCCCGATGGGATCCGGTAGGGGGTGCACTCCCCAACTACATGTACAACGGGCAAGGGGGAGATAAGAATGTCATCGAGATAAGTCCGTACGATCCGCGCATCGTGTATGCAGGTTCGGTTGACCTGATACGTACCAGCGACAGTGGTGCTCACTGGACTGGCATCGACGGAGGGCACAGCGATTTCACCGTCATAACGTTTGACCCCACAAGTCCCGACCTGGTCTACATCGGAAGCGATGGCGGATTCTTCGTTCGCAACGAGCGAACGGGCGTCGTGAGCAACGCTGACTATGACTACCCCGATAACTCGCCATTGCAATCGTACGGCATGGATAATGCCTGGAGTAATCCCACGTTTCTTGTCGCCGGCACGCAGGACAACGGAACGGAACGGCTGAACACGATGTTCTACAACACAGGCGACGGCATCCTGACCGATTGGGAGAACTTCAGCGGATGCGACGGCGGGGACAATGTGGCGATTCATCCTACCGATTCGCGGCTTTTCTATTTCAATCAATGGTGTGGCGGAGGAGGATTACGCAAGCGTTCGCGAGATGGTGGGGATAACGAGGAGTACATCACCAATGGGATTGGCGAGATCTGGATGACGCCAATCCAGGTGAACAAGCTGAATACCAACAACCCATTTACCGTCGACACTGCATGGCTCTATTACTCGACCAACCGGGGTGACGTGTGGCGTCGTGCGACAAGTGGTTCCGCACGTGACTTCGGCCGGTGGGAGCCACCCCGTCGATTTGCGATGAACACCGGGTCCGGATCACCAGTCACAGCATATGTCACGTTCTGGCGCCCCCGAGACCTCCCGTCCGGAACGACTGACCCTTCAAGGATCATCCGCATCATCGAAGGAACGCCAGGCAGCATGTCGTTGCGAACGTCGGGACTGTTGGGGAACCCTACCGTTCGCGAAGTCGTCACGGATCGATGGGACGCGGCGCGCGCGTACGCATTCACCGATGACAACAACAACCACAAGATCTTCATGACAACAGACCGGGGTGGTGGATGGACACCCATCACGGGGAATCTCCCGGTTACCATGAATCATATGGATATCGCCCGCCACCCCACGAACCCGCTGGTCATGTATGTCGCAACCGATCTGGGAGTGTTCAAGACGAGGGATGGAGGTACGAACTGGTATGCCTTCCAGAACGGACTTCCGATTGTCTCAGTCAACAAATTGGCCTATATCCCAAGCGTGACAGGGGACAATAGATTCGACACGCTCCGCATATCGACCTACGGCCGAGGGTTCTGGGACCGTATTCTCCAGGGGGACGATCCGATCTGGGCGAACATCACCTCGATACTAACGCGCTACCAGGACGGGCTATTCCGTCGCATACAGTTCCGTTGGATTGCCCCGTCGGCGGTTCCCGGCAACACCATTCGGCGTAGTGATACGATGATCGCGATAGCCGACAACGGCTTCGTCGGGCGCACCCTCAACGGTGGTCGCACGTGGGATACTTCCCTCATATCGACACAGGGTTCGCTGTACGCGACGGCCGCGTCGGACTGTACGTCGTTCACGGCTGTGGGTCAGTACGGTTGGATACTGCAGACACGAGATCTGGGGACCACGTGGCAGCCGATGTACGCCGGAACCAGCAACGATCTCCGAACTGTGCAGTTCGTCGATTCACTGAACGGATTTATCGGTGGTGATAGAGCGACGATCCTGCAGACGAGCGATGGAGGGAAGTCATGGAGTCCGGTCGATCTCACGTGGAAGCCAAATGACAACGTCCTGTCACTCCACTTCTTTGATCGCCTGAACGGAATGGCGTCAGGAATATCGACGAGCACGAAGCCCCCCACTCCCTTCTTCCGCCGAACCACAGACGGCGGAAAGACCTGGTCTGACGATCCGTCCCTGGGGAACGTTGCCTTTCAGAAGATCGTGATGGTGGACGGGCAGACAGGGTACGTGGTCGGCGATAACGGAGCGATAGCTCGCACCGACGATGGTGGCGGCAGTTGGACCTTCCAGAACAGTGGTGTTCAGAATGTCCTCTACGGAGCGGTATTCCAGAAGCCCGATGTCGGCTGGGTTCACGGCGCTGGCGGCCTCATTCTCCACACAACGGATGGTGGGAAGAAATGGGATCCGGAAGAGACGGAATCGGATGTCGATCTTGTCTCGATGGCGCAGGGAAACAGCTCCCTGGTTGCGGTCGGCGACAGCGTCGTCCTTCTGCGTGAGCTGGCACAGGGGCTCCCCACATACACAGGCGGAAGGATGTTCGGAGACACACTGCCACCGAACAACGGATTTGATTCGACATCGACAAGCGGTGTCGACTTTGAGCGGGAGAGCGCAGGCACATGGGTTGCGTGTGTCCCCAATCCATTTTCAAACGGGACGACAATCCAATTTGGCATTTCACATCCCGCCCGTGTTGCCATCGTTGTCTTCAATGCGCTTGGAGAAGCGGTTCGGCCATTGGTTGACAATCAGTACGAAGCTGGAGAGTACTCACTCAACTGGGACGGCGTCGATTGGTCCGGCCGACCGCTTCCAGATGGTGTCTACCTCTGCCGCCTGATGATTGATGACCGGAACGTCGTCACTCAGATCAGGATTGTGAGGTAGCAGGAAGCCCGATGTTGATCCGTATTCCAGTCGTATGGCGACCACGAAAGACCAGATAGATGAGCTGACGGAAGCGCTGGAGCAGACAGTCGATCCGTATGATCGGACCGACCTTCTGCTCCAGCTTGCATTCCTGTACGAGCGAGTGGATTCGCGTCGGGCAATGGATTACGCTCTGAAGGCACAGACGATCGCCGAGTCGCTCGAGGATGATGAACTCCGGGCCCGCGCCTTCATGGCGGTAGCAAATGTGCAGACGGTCAACGCGAACTACTCCGACGCGATCGCACACTACCGCAAGGGGTTGAAGATCTATCGCTCGACGGAATCACTTGTTGGTCAGGGGAACGCCCTTAACTCGATCGGCATTGCCCACAAGAACCGCGCGGCGTATGCAGACGCTCTGCGTGACTTCGCCGCCGCGTCCGAGTTCTTTCAGCAGGCAGACGATAAGCTCCGGCTGGCAGCTGTCTTCAACAACATCGGCACCGTGCACGACGCGGTTGGGAGCTACGATCAGGCCCTCGAAGCGTATCTGAAGGCGTTGCGCATCTACGAGGACGAGAAGATTGAGCGGAACATGGCGGTGGTTACGGGAAACGTAGCAAATATCTATTACTACCTCGGCGACCACGAACGCTCCCTTGAGTATCGCTTGAGGGCGCTCGAAATCGCAGAGCGCCTTCAGGATGAGTTTGGAATTGCACATCTCCTTGGAAACCTCTCATCCATTCATAAATCGCGCAGCGAGTACGATCGGGCACTACAGACACTCGAGCGAGCACAGGGTATTTTCCGTTCGTTGGGCGAGCGGAGATACGAGGCCGTGACACAGGTGCAGATGGCGAGCATCCAGGCGCTTCAAGGGAAGCCAGTGCAGGCCATCCGTCAAATGAAGAAAGCAGCGCACTCGCTGCAAGAGATTGGCGCTCGCGGTGATTACTGCGAGGCCCTCCTCCAGATGGGCCGGATTCACTTGCAGAATGACGCCGTCGAAGAAGCCATTGAAGCAACCACCGAGGCCCTCGCTGTCTCGGGTGGAATTGGAACGGAAGAGATCGTGATGAACTCGCACCAGGTGCTGTACGAGGGACATCGAAAACTGGGACGACTCGCAGAGGCGATGCATCATCTTGAGCTCTACGCAAATCTGCGAGAGAGTCGTGGATCGGCGGAGCGACAGAAGGCGATCGCTGACATGCAGACGCGATTCGATGTGGAGCGAATTGAGCGGGAGCGAGAATTCTTCCGTGAGCGCGCCGCCTATATGGAAGGGGTTGCCGACCAGCGCTCCAAAGAACTGTCGATGAATGCAGCCCATCTCGTTCGGACAAACAACTTGCTTCAGTCTCTGCGTATGGCGATCCGCAAGGCGCTCGAAACATCCGATGATGTCAGAAGAAAGGCGCTGCTCGAAATGCAGGAGGCTGTGGATGGTGCCTTAAGGTCAGGAGAGGATTGGAAGCGATTCGAGGAAATGTACCAGCTAGTTCACCACGACTTCATTCATCACCTGTCCGAACAGTGTCCCGATCTGAGCAACACCGAGCTGAAAATCTGTGCTCTTCTGAATATCAATCTCTCCAATAAGGAGATCGGTGATCTCCTCTGTATCTCAGCCAGAACGGTCGAGAGTCATCGTTATCGAATTCGGAAGAAACTCGGATTGGAGTCCGATACAAACCTGTCAGCCTACATGACCGGGTTGAGTCGATCCACTCCTGCAGACACCGCGCAATGAGCCGGCGATCACGAGCAGGCGCAGGTGCATTTCGAGGGGATCATGTCGATCTCACTGTCGCCGCGTGCAACAGGGCACGAACAACGCGGCGGCGCACATCCGCATGATCACATGCAAGAGGAGTGTCGGTGTGGCTAGTTCGGCCACGGAGACACCACCGAGAACCACCATCACCCGTATCTTTCCGCTACCCCTTCCTAGACGCCCCGCCAGCAACTCCCGGCACGCGCATCCCATTTGCGCTTCCCGTGACGTCCCACATCCACGATCGAGCCCATGATCGCGTCACAGACTCTCCGCGTCTTCGTCTCTTCGACCTTTCAAGATCTACGCCGGGAACGGGAGTACCTGGTGAAGAAGATTTTCCCCGAGCTTCGACAAGCGTGCCGCCAGCGTGGTATCGATTTCATCGACGTCGACCTCCGGTGGGGGATCACCACCGAAGAGGCGAGCGATGGAGGAGCGCTTGCGATCTGTCTGCGAGAAGTCGATCGCTGCCGTCCCTACTTCATCGGAATACTCGGCGCCCGCTACGGCTGGGTTCCCGATGGGGATCTGGTTCTTCGCTCCTCCGAGATCGCCACCACCTATCCCTGGCTCCCCTCTCTCCTTGCCGACGGTGCCAGCATCACGGAAATCGAGATGCGCTACGGCTCGCTGGATCTCTCGCCGATGCCGGATGGGGGAAATGCCTTCTTCTATTTCCTGGCGGGGGAACATCACAGGAGCGACGAAGCTCCGGATGCGGCAAGGAAGTTGGAGGGATTGAAGGATCGCATCCGATCCAGCAGCGTTCCATTGCGGGAAGCCATTCCCGACCCGAAGACGCTGGGCGAATTGGTGCGCCAGGATCTACTCCGATGGATAGACGATGTGGTGCCACTCGATCGAACCCGTTCCGAGCTGGATGAGACCCGGAGCAATCACCGCGCATTCGCAACTGCCAGACGACATTCCTATCTGCCGTCGGAACCGGTGATCGAGCGGCTGAATGCATTCGTAGCACCGCGCGACACCAGCGATCGCGACACGCCCGTGATAGTGATGGCTCCAAGTGGATATGGCAAGAGCGCGTTGATGGCCTACTGGTCCGAGGAATGGCGACAGGACCACCCGAACGTTCAGGTGATAGAGCACTATGTGGGAGCAGGGAGCGGGGACCACATAGCGATCATCCGTCACCTTATGCTGGAGATACGCGATCGGTTCTCGGTCGAGAAAGAGATACCGGTCGATCCAGCCACAATCGTCGCGGAGTTTCCAGACTGGTTGGACTATGTCGAGGGACCAACGGTGATTGTAATCGACGCCGTCAATCAACTGCGGGGGACATCACGTGAGTTCGCCTGGCTCCCGACGCAAATACCGCCGCACGTTCACCTGATGATCTCGACGACTCCCGGAGAGACGTTCGATCGTCTCGCACCCCGAGGGTGGAACGTAATGGAGCTGGCCCCACTCGACCGACGACAGCGGGCCGACATTATCTCGACCTTCCTTGGCGAATACAGCAAGTCGTTAACGCATCGACAGATAGAACGAATCGCCGACGAGCCGAAGTGCGCTGTCCCTCTCTTCCTTCGAACGCTTATCGAAGAGCTTCGCGTCTTCGGCGAGCACGAGCGGTTGGAAGAACGGATGGAGTACTACCTGGGGACGAACGATCTGGCCGATCTCTTCCAACGCGTGCTGGAGCGGATCGAGCGGGATTTCGGAGTGCAGCTGGTGCGTGACGTCATGACGTTGATCTGTGCCTCGCGGAACGGTTTGATGGAAACCGAATTGCTGGAGATCACCGGCGCGAGCCGGCTCGATCTCTCAACTCTCATGCTCGGTCTCGACTATCATCTGATGATGCGTGGTGGGCTGCAGACCTTCTTCCACGACTATCTCCGTCGCGCTGTCATTGCACGGTACATGAGCGACGCCAAAACGGAACGGGCAACGCACGCTCGCATTGCCGAGGCATTCTCCCGGTTCCCGTACGACGCTCGCCGCCGTGACGAAGAGCCGTGGCAACTACAGCAGACTGGTGATGGGAACGCTCTGGCTGATTGCGTGAGCGCCATCCCAATGCTACGGCTACTTGCTCCGGTTGAGTACCGTTACGAACTTATCGACTACTGGAACGGGTTGGAGGATCAGGTCGACATGGTGGAGGCTTACGGACAGCGGCTGGACGTGTACGAGCAGCACATGGACGACCCGGATGAGTTGCTGAGCGTACTGCACACGCTCGGTCACCTCTACATCGCTGCTGCACGTTATCCAGCGGCGGAATCATTGTTCCACCGCGCGTCCGAGCTGACAGCGAAGCGGTACGGTCACGACGATCCACGCACCTCTCTCGCGCTCGACGACTACGGGACGGCGGTGACGCATCAGGGACGCTATGCAGAGGCGGAGAAAATCTTCCGCGATGTCGTGGCAACGCGGGAGCGGATATCCCCGGACGATCCCTCTCTCTGCACCGCGCTTGATAATCTGGCAACCGTTCTCTACACGCTCGGCAAGAGCGAAGAGATGAAATGCGTTTGCACGAGGTCGCTGGAATTGAGCGAGCGACTACTGGGACGCGAACATCTGGAGACAGCGGACAGGTTGCAGAATCTGGCTGGAGCGGTGAGTCGCCTTGGTGACCATCAGGGGGCCATCCACTACATCGAAATGGCAGTGGCAATACAAGCGCGAGTACTGGGAGAGAGTCATCCGGACACGTGCAAGACCATCATCAATCTCGGCGGGATCCACCATTGGCTGAACGAATACGATGCGGCCGAATCATGCTATCGTCAGGCGTTGGAGAAATTGGAAGAGCGGTTTGATGATCATCCTCAGATCGCGCTGGCGCTCTTCAATCTGGCAGGCGTCTACGGAGGACGGGCAGAGTACGAAGCAGCCGAGCACCTGACACGGCGATCGATTGACATGCGAGTGCGTCTTTATGGGGAAAAGCACCTTGAGACGATCATGGGGTTTCTCGCACTCGGAAGAATGCTATTCAAACAAAAGCGATACGCGGAAGCAGAGGGTGTTTATCAGCGTTGGTATCCGGAGAAACTGGCGTTGGTGGGAACAGCAGATGGGAGCACCGATGAATCGACAGAGAATTACGCCGACGTTCTGATCGCACTTGGAAAGGAAGAGGAGGCAATGAGGCTTCGCAATAGAACAGACTCTATGGACGCGAACCATGTGAATAACTGACGAACACGAATCAACGAAGCCAACAAGAAAGAAGTGGCGCCCACCCGAAAACCGGGAAGGCGCCACGTACGTCCTCGACACTATCAGTTCAGCGGTGGATCCTTTACTCCTGGAACGACGATCGAGATCGTCATCCGCGTCCCTTCCGGTCCGAAGGTCGCTTGGGCCTTGTTGGTTCCGTTCTGCGTCGGACTGTCAGCGGGTCCCCAGGGATTGCCATTGTAGAATCCAGTGAGCGTGACGACATCGCCCGGTTCTACGTCCACTGGAGCGCTCGGGCGGTTCGCGTTCACGTTCCCGTTGGTTCCGTTCGGCAAGTGCCACGACACTTTCATCCCAGACTGATCTCCTGAGACCCATTCGATCTGAATAACTCCCGTGGTGTTCGCCGGTGGAGTTATGGTGACGGTGGCGTTTTCCGAACCTTGTTCAATGGTCCACCCATTGATAACTATGAGAGGCGGTCCTGGTGGTACGTTTTCCATAGCTGTTTCCTCAGTATTGAATTCCGACGAACAATCCCAACGGATTGTCCATCCACGGGGCGCGCACTACGACGGGTACGGTAGTTGTCGAAGTGAGCGAGAGACTGGGTTGTGGGGTACGGGTCCGAACTGCGTGATATCGTTTGTCGTCGGTTACGATATCACTCCAAATGAAGTGCCATCACCAGAGGCGGTGGGTTTTCTGGAGTACCGTCGATGCAGCCGGGGGGCGATGCAGGCTGCTGTCAGGGTGCCTGCGTTGGTTGGAGAAACAAAATACCCCCAATACGGTTCGATTATTCTCGTAGGTCGGGGGCGTTACATTTTTGAGGGGTGGAATCCCCCCGCCTCGCCGGGAATCCCCCCGCCTCGCTGGGAATCCCCCCGCCTCGCTGTCGCGAGGCACCCCCCTTCTAGAAGGGGGGGACGTGGGCGGGTAACGAAGGCACGGGGCGGGTGAACGGGGGGACGGGGCGGGTGGCAGAGTGCAGGTGGAGAGTGAACCGCGGCGACGGAGGGGCATTCCACGTGGGGAATAAGGGTCGTGAGTGGAAAGGAGGGGTGGAACCGAAGGTTACGTTGTCGGGTCGGATAGACGTGCGTGTAGCACCGCAGCAATTGAGGCGAGCGTGCCGGCAAGATCATTCAGTACCATCCGGTTGGTGAGGCGAATGACACAGAGGCCGTAGCCCTCCAGGATTTGTGTCCTGCTCTGGTCGTACGCGCGGGCTTCTTCATCGATGTGTTGGACGCCATCGACCTCGACGACCAGTCCCGCTGTTGAACAGTAAAAGTCGACAATGAAGTGATCGATCGGGCGTTGCCGAAGAAACCTGGGTCTCGCG
This sequence comes from uncultured Alphaproteobacteria bacterium, assembly GCA_964462535.1. Classification (GTDB taxonomy): domain Bacteria; phylum Bacteroidota; class Ignavibacteria; order OLB7; family OLB7; genus CAYWXV01. The sequence goes on along the minus strand of CAYWXV010000020.1, from coordinate 4,849 downwards.
TCGCGAAGGGCGGCGTACCACAAAATCCGCTCAGCTTCTGTCATGTTCTTCCTAAGCTCAATTGCCTGCGGAACAAGTCTCCGATCGTACGGGAGAGCGTGGTAGGGTATGAACAGACGCGCTTCGCGTGCGCGCGAAGCGAGGAATTCGCGATTCACCCAAGCATGCATTGTTCCGAGATATGGTGGTGGTGCCCAATGGGCAGATTCTATTTCAACGCGAACCGGCCGACAACCTGGTGCGTCCACAACCACGAAACAAGCCCTCCACTCCTCCCCCTCTCTGTCTCCCATCCCCCCTTCTTGAAGGGGGGTGCCTCGCGAAGCGAGGCGGGGGGATCCTACAGCCCGGCAAGAAACGCCGCAAAGTTCACCTTGCTATCCATCCCCAACTTCTTCCTGATGTTATTGCGGTGATCCTCGATCGTCCGAACGGATACCGTCAGAATGCTCGCAATCTCCTTGGTCGTCAGATTGATCTTCGAGAGCGCACAGATCTTCAACTCCATCTGTGTCAACGCCGGAAAACGTCTCGAGAGATTCGCCATGAAGTCGTGATGGAGCTGCTCGAACTGTTCGTTGAATCTCTCCCACGCGTCGTCCGCCCGAATGGCGGCATTGATCTCCTCCACCATTCCATTCGCGAGCTTCTCAACGTTTTCCGCGTAGGTCTTCGCAATCTCCCTAGCCCTGCTCCGAAGATCGGAGAGCATGTTGTTCTTCTGCGCGAGATGGAGAGCAAGTGCCTGAAGCTCTCTCGTCTTGTGAGCGTTCTCCTGCTCTAGTCGCTCAGCATTCAGACGAAAGACCTCGCGCTCTTTCATTGCTTTCTCCGTTTCGTAGATGACGTGAAGACTCTTCAGGCGATGGTCGGATTCACTGTTGAACACCTCGCGCTCGATGACGTGGGAGAGCTCCAGGTGGTGAAGGGCCTTCGCTGTGTCGTCAAGAGTCCTGTAAGCAGTGGCCAGGTCCTCGTGCGCCTGATATACAAGCGTCTTCTCCTGTACCTCCAAAGCAATCTCCAATGCCCTTTGGAAGTACTCGACCGCGATCGTCGCAGATCCGATGTCGTTCCGGACCTCCAGCGTATGTGGGTCGTGGATAGGGAGAGCGGTGCTGGCAAGGTAGATCCTCCCCATTCCCTGCAGTGATGAATACTCGATCGTTCCCCTCTCCTTCACCTCCTTCGCCATACGAAGTCCTCTCAAGAACATCTCCATCGCGGCGGCCTCATGGTTCCGGAGCAGATAGTCGTTTCCCAGGTTTCCAAGACATTGCACCGTCAAGGAGGGATTGTCTAGTGTGAGCAGAAGTGCCAGTGCCTGCTCGTGGCTCTCAATAGCCGCGTCAACCTCTCGTAAAGCGCCGTACGTGTTTCCCAGATTAATCAGCACCGACGCCTGTCCGAGGTGATCGCCAAGTCTCGTCCGTATTTCCAGACTCCGTTTCTGGAAGTCGATGGCGGTCCGATACTGTGCAAGATCGAAGTAGAGATTGGCGATCATGGCGTAGTCGGCCGCCAGATCGAACTGAAAGCCCTCTTGCTCGTCGATCTCGATTGCCTGCAAGAGATACTCCAGTGCGCCGGGATAATCGCCGAGGATGGCGTGGACCATACCGAGATTGCCGAGAACCTGCCCCTCACCCACCCTGCTCTCGACGTCACGATGAATCGCTAGAGCCTCCGCGTATCCCTCCAACGCACGCGCGTACTCGCTGCGGCGCACATGGACACTCGCGAGGTTCATCGTGATCGTTCCCACCAGGCCCTGATCCCCGGCCTGCCGAGCGGCCGCGAGTCCTTTCCCGTATGACTCCTCGGCCCGGCCGTACTCCCCCTTCTCCATCCACTGGTTCCCCTCCTCGTTCAGCTGCTCGGCTGTCATCACCCTCTCCTCCAGACGTTTGCCGTGCTTCTTCGTGCTCGTCCTCCTGCCAGGAGATCTCCGTTGCGCCATTGCCTCGATGATTCGAATAAGGTGAGTGCTCTTGCGCGACCTATCGCGAGAGTATGATCCGTCGTGTCGTCATCTCTCCGGCCGACCGCAGTTGCATCAGATAGATGCCAGCATCAAGATGAGAAAGGTCGATCGGAGCCGAATGCGCTCCTTCGGTCTCCTCGTTGTCGACGATTGTCGCGATCCATCGTCCGTCCAATGAGAAGAGATCGAGCGTGATGTGCCCTGGACGTGCTAGACAATATCGTATCGTTGCTATCCCCTCCGTCGGATTCGGCGCACTCTCGTCCAGGGTCAGCTTCGCCTGGCCTGTCACGATGGGCGCCTCGCTGCCGTGTGACGTGGTAATGGTGAAGAGAGGATCAAAGCATTCGCCGATGTCATTCACAATATGAAGACCGACGTATCCCTGTCCGATCGATCCACCTACAACGTTGAGTCCGATCACCGCCGAGTCTCCCGCTTCGAGCGTGAATGACACTGTGTCGCGCGACGGAGGATAGGGATTGCCGTCGATGGAGACTGCACCGAACCATGACGAGTCCGGGAAGCTCTGTTCTGTCCGCATCACGGTTATCCGCCGAGGTCGTTGTGCTCGGTTCGTCAGGACTGAGCGGAAGCGCGCCGTGCCGTCCAGAGGGATCGTCTGCTCACTCTCGTCTGATCGAAGAGCGAGTGACAGGGAGGAGATTGCCTGCCGCCACCCCTGGATGATAACGCCGGGTGTCAGGCTGTCGTACTTGTGCAGGAGGAATGTGACCGACCCCAGGTCGGGTTTTGTCACGCCGGTCACGTTGAAGAAGAGCTCCTGCTCGAGCACCGTACCTGGTGGTATCACACCATCAACCCAGCTGCCGTTGGGGGGAATCAATTCCTTCCCCATGGCGTTTGGCCAGATCGTGCGAACGACGTCATTGTGGTAGTATGGAGAAAGGGAGACGTTCTGTCCGGTGTTCGGATCACGTTTGACCTGACGATGATTCATGCTGTCTTGCGTGACGACGGCCGTGATGGCATAACGATGAGCCGAATCATAGCGGAGCGGTTCCGTGACCACGACCCGAACGCGAGCCTGAATGGCGCCGCCGGGTGTAAGGTTGCGATAGTCGATCACGTCCATCGCGACCGGCGCGTACGGATGTTCGCGCAGAAGATCATCTACGTATCCCGCCCATGGCGCCCGCCCTGCGTACATGGGTATCATGCGGCGCGTCTGGTCTCTGAAGAGGATGCGGCCAATTGCAGCCTCCGGCCATGCTGAGAGGCCCAGCTTTTCCACCAGACGCTCTCCCTCCGGAACGGTCAGCGAATCGTAGGTGCTCCCCTGTGATGATGACGGTCCGTGGTACGAAAGGACGATCGCTCTTCCCGGATGTCGCTCCTTGATTACCGCCAAGGTGTCATCCGCGTACGAACACCACCAGCACCAGCTTGCCGCAGCATCCTCGAGAACCACCATGTATGGCTGCGGAACCAGTCCTCGACGAACGAACAACCGTGCATCGACCGAAAAGTAGTGGTGGCCTGGATCATCGGTGTAGATCCGTAGCTCCGTCCTGTAGTCTCCAACCGCCAACGAGTCGGCATCGAACACGCAATCGAGAACGAGACTGTCTCCTGGATCGATTCTGAAGTAGTCCGGCTTGACGGAGAGCCATGACGCCGCTCCGATGGCGACCTCAGGTCTCCCGTTGAGGGCAACTCCTCCATCGTTTCGGAGGGTGATAGAGGCGCGGTGACGACTACCGTCGCGATCGGATACCAACAGTTTGTCGGCGTCGATGTTTGCTATCGGGATTGGGGGACCGAACGCAAGTCTGAAAACGCTGTTGTTCTTGCGTCCTCCCGGATAGTACAAGGTGGAGTCGTCGTTCACCAGCGTGTGTTCGCCGTAGCAGTCGATGGGGAGCGAGTACGTGGGGATCCACATATTCATGATGGGGTTGTACCAGCGTACGCGCCGCAGTCCATTTGACCCGGCTGTAGCGTTCAATCCCCCGGCGACATAGAGCGTGTCGCGGAGCTGTCCGCTTGCGGCCAGGATGACCGGGTCCGGATAGTCGGCGATCCGTTCCCACTCGATTGCGTTCGTGCGGACAACTCCACGGTAGGAATGGGAGGTCGGGCCGTCAGTTGTTGAACCGCCGATCAGGTAGATGGTGTCCCCCAGTGTGGTTGCCGTCCCTTGCGCCGTCTCAACTGGTAAGGAAGTGGACGTGTCCCAGCGATCGATTGCTGGATCGTAGATCTGCACCAGTGATGTCCTGATCGCTCCCGCAGTGAATCCTCCAATCACATAGATCCTTCCGTTGACAACCGCACCAGCGAATGAAGAGACTGGGACTGGGATCGCACTCTTCGACGTGTAGACATCGAGGCGTGGATCGTATTCGAAAACGTCCGGTACGTTGTTCGCCGCCGAGATCGCGCCGCCGACAACGAAGATCTTCCCATCGATCGCGGCGGCATACCCTGTTCCCCGCGCCGCCGGCATGGGCGAAAGCGCTTGCCATGCAACCGGATCGACGGCCGACATGACTCGCGCGACGGACAGATAGCGATCATACTGATCGATTCCACCGAATGCATAGAGACGGCCCCCCGTCCAGACGGAGGCGCTACCGATAACGCCCCCGGGATACCCGGGAAGCGAGACCCACTGCGCCTGAACGGACGACAGAGCTGTGACAAGTAGAACGATCGCGGTGGCTGCCAGCAGCCGATGATGCCAACCGAGAACCATCATGGTGTTCGGCAAATAGGATGAAGTTGGGATCGGGACTCAGATCGACGGGAGCATGTCGAACATTCGTGGTGCAAAGGTACAGGAGGCGTCGGCGGCTATTCCTACGGGTTATCTACGGGGTGGGGTTGCCACATAACCCGCCG
>CAYWXV010000019.1:10548-63551 GCA_964462535.1 uncultured Alphaproteobacteria bacterium | reverse complement strand
GGTAGACCTTGTGGATGTTTGGTCGTTCCGAGGTGTGATCGAGATACGCAGCACTGGCGCTCTCTCATTCACGTCTGCAAATTGCACGGATGGCGACCCCGTCGTGCTACTCTATCGCTACTCTAGTGCGATTTTCATCATTTCTTGAGATTTCGAGTTGCGAGTTGATTGTTTGGTAAAAGATGCGAGCGAGGGCCGTGGGAAAATTCCCCACGGCCCTCTGGCTGTACGCCTCGGTCCCCGCCGTAAACATCAGAGGTGTTCACGCAGTGAGTACCTCGCGATGTCCTACTGTGCGTAGTAGGCCTTGACCTTGAACGCACCTGTGTAGGTTCCACGCTGCTGACCGGCCTGGGTGGAAACCGTGCCTCCGATCCAGATTGCCAGGCGACCCGTGCCCAGGTATCCAGCCGGAGTTGTCTCGGGGAAGACAAGCTTCTGCGTCGCGGGGGAGGCGAAGTTGACCACGCCCGTCGGGTTGTTGAAGAACGGATTGCTCTCGTTCGCCCCACCATTCGGGAATACGTGATAGGTCATCGCCACATCCATGTAGTCGGCGTTGTCGGTGCTTTCGCCCGTGTTGGCCGGCGGGTTGTGTGCGCCCGTCGAGTACTGATCCGGCGTGTTGGTGTGGCGGATGCGGACGGCCGAACCGTTGTTCACAACCGAACCATTCACACCCACGAGCTCGATGTAAAACGTGTCGTTCTCGTCACCATCGGCGATGATGCGCGCAGTATTTCCGGCCGCGCGGTCCGACGAGCTGGCAGGGTTGACGGTGGCGGTGTACGACCAGCCCGCAGTGGCGTGCTGGAAGTAGGTTGGAAGTGGACGACGGAGGCACGGGAACTCAAGCGAGGCATCCTCGACGCCAACGCAGATGGGTACGCGCACACCGGCGCAGATCTGGATTTCCGTCGTTACGTCCGATTCGTCACCGCAATCGGTGCAGTCGTTGCGGTTGCTCGTAGGGGGGTTGCTCGATGGTGGATGGTGATGCCCACCGCCTCCGTGTGCGAGGGCCGCGCCGGTGAGCGCAATGCTCATGCCGACGAGAGTGAGGAACTTCTTCATGATACTAACTCCGGGATAGGATGTGATTTGGCGATGCGGCATGTCTATGTCGCACCACGAACTGATCTCTCAGTTCAATTCCGTACCCGTTTAACGCCATGAAGAAGCGTGAAGGTCACCGCGTTTCCGGGTCGGATGACACTTCGAGATCCACTGTCGCCTGGGATCGAAAGGGGGAGGTGAAGACTATCAAAACCGTCTATCTATTTGATCCTCTGACTGTTGAAAGATCGCAATCCACGACATAAATGCATTACTCTAACGCTACTCTAATAAGCAAACATGCCCGACAAACAGGGCTGCTGTTTATTCCATGATTTCTATCTGCGGGCCCTGAGTGCGTTGCCAACCACGATCAGCGCCGCCCCCATGTCGGCAAACACTGCCATCCAGAGGGTTGCCTCTCCCATCAGAGCGAGGATGAAGAAGATTCCCTTGAGCCCGAGGGCAATAGCGATGTTCTGCTTCATGATCGATATGGTGCGGCGGGCGGTGGAAATGAACTGAGGGATTTTCCTGAGATCTTCATCCATCAACGCCACGTCCGCTGTTTCTATCGCAACGTGTGTTGCGGCCGATCCCATCGCAAAGCCAACGTCCGCCTGGGCCAGTGCGGGGACGTCGTTAACGCCATCCCCAACCATTCCTACCGAACCTTCCGCGCGTTGGAGCTCACCTACGGCCGCAATCTTCTCCTCGGGGAGGAGATCGGCTCGCACGTCGTCGATACCCAGGTCGCGGGCAATCCTCCGTGCGGCGACACTGTTGTCGCCCGTAAGAACAGCGGTACGAATACCCAGCGCATGCAATTGATCCACAGCATCACGACTCGATTCGCGAATGGCGTCAGCAGCCGCAATGATCCCGATGACCGCCTGAGCCGTGGCCACCACCATTGCCGTTTTCCCCTCCATTTCCAGCTCCTGAAGACGCCGCTCCAGGTCTTCGGAGCAGATCCCCATGTCGTGTGCCATGCGATGGTTCCCCACATAGATCGTCTCACCATCCACGCGCCCTCGTACGCCTCGACCCGGAAGGGCCAGGAAATCATGGACGATAATCTCGTCCTCATCCGCGTGAACCTCCTCATGTGCGGCAATAATCGCGGATGCGACGGGGTGTTCAGAGCGAGCCTCCACAGCCGCGGCAAGGTGAAGGAGGTACTCGGATGACGAGCCGGAGAGAGGAATCACATCGGACACGCGGGGACGACCTTCGGTCAGTGTGCCCGTCTTGTCGAAGGCGATCATTCGGAGGTCGCTTCCCTGTTCAAGAAAGCTGGCACCCTTAATAAGTATTCCACGGCGCGCCCCACCGGCAAGTCCGCTGACGGCCGCGACCGGAGTGGCGATCACGAGCGCGCAGGGACATCCGATCACGAGCAACACGAGAGCGCGGTAGAACCAGAGACTCCAGGGGTCGGTTGTGAGGAGCGGGGGCAGAAGTCCGACGAGCAGTGCGGCCAGAACGATCGATGGTGTGTAACGCCGCGCGAACCGATCGACAAATCGCTCGGCTTTCGTTCGATTGGCCGCAGCCTCCTCCACCAGCTTCACGATTCGGCTGATTGTCGAATTTCTGGCGTCCTGCGTCACCTCAAAGTCAAATGTGCCGGCGCCGTTCAGACTTCCCGCGAAGACCTCGTCTCCAATTCCCTTCTCCACAGGCATTGATTCCCCCGTGATTGGGGCCTGATCCACGGCGGAAATTCCGTGCCGAACTACACCATCCAACGGCACCCTTTCCCCCGGTTTGATTCTGACGATCTCGCCGACAGCCACAGAGTTTACCGCCGCCTCCTCCCAGGATAGTCCACGAAGAACACTGGCACGTTGCGGGGCGATTGCCAGCAGGTTCCGTATGGCGCCGCGGGCACGATCCATGCTTCGCTCCTCGATCAATTCGGCTACTGCGAACAGGAAGATGACCATGGCCCCTTCTGTCCATTCACCCAGGAGCAACGCTCCAACTACCGCCACGATCATCAGGACATGGATGTTCAGCGTGAGAGTCCTGACGGCGTGCCACGCCCTTCCCGCGGTATGAAAACCGCCGGCGATCATTGCAACCACAGCGAACAGGCGAAGAACCAGATGCTCGTCGTCTATGCCGGAAAAGTGGAGTACTTCGGCTGTGGTGGCGAACAGACCCGAGACGATGGCGAGTATCGTGGCCGGTTTCGTCCAGAAACGTCGTTGCACGGTAATGTCATCGTCGTCACGCTCATGGAGGAATCGTGGCGTCATTCCAAGACCGGATATCGCCCGGAATAGCGTCCGATCGTCTTCGAGTGCATGCGTGACACGCACCGTTCTGGTGACATGGTTGAACTCCAGCTGATCGATGTTCTCGATCGATGAGAGTCGTGATCTGATCAGATCCTCCTCTGCGACGCAGCAGAGTTCCTCTATATGAATTGTTGTTTCGTTCATGCTATGTTGACGAATTCCCGCTGTCCGCTATCCGTTGGTACATCCGTTTGTGCCGCAGGCCACGTCGAACGTGGTGGAGCCTTTGGGATTCCGGCACGAGCCCCGCAGAAGCTAAGGCGAAATGCGGTTCGGAACCCTCTATGCGACGGGACATCCAGTCTCCCCGCCGCTCTATTCCCAATCCCCCAGAAAGATTCAGGAGAGCACACATCATGAGTCGATTCTACATCATCGCAGCGTCTCTGCTCCTCCTGGCCGCGACGTCGACGTTGTCGTTCGCGCAGTCCAGGAGAATGGTCGTGGTTGAGGAGTTGACGAACGCTAGTTGCCCCCCTTGTGCGGCACAAAATCCGACATACGAGAAATATCTGAAGGGGGCCGCTGTCAGCGACAACGTCATTTCGATTACGTACCACGGCTGGTGGCCGGGACGCGATGTGATGTACGACGCTGACACATCGATCTCGCGCACCCGCGTTCCTTACTATGGCATCACGGGGGCCCCGACCGCAGTCGTGCAGGGGAATTGGTATTTCGGTACACCGTCAGACACGAGCAGCATCGCGGGGTCTGTCGAGACTATCGCAGACATGATCTCGCCGATCACGATGCACGTGAGCGAGTCTCGAAACGGATCGGATGTGACCGTCAACCTCCAGATGGTATCGACGCAGGGGGTGAGTGGAACTGTCCACGTCGTCGTTGTGGAAGAGGAGCGATACTACGCTAACGCGGGAACCAACGGTGAGAAGCACTTCCCGACGATTGCGCGGCGGATGCTTCCAAGTCCGTCCGGGCAACGCGTCAATCTGGCTGCAGGCGAGGCATGGTACGACACGCTCGCATTTGCAATCGACCCGTTGTGGAATGCGGATAGCATTCATGTCGTCGCGTTCATACAGGCAGACAACAAAGAAATCCTTCAGGGCGCCATCAGCGTTTCCGCATCCCCGGTAGAGTTCGCTACGATCGGGCGTCGCGCGATGATCCAACAGGGCACGGGTCCGGGAGAGTGGTCGCAAACAGTCCATGCGGAAGTCGCGGGAACGTATACACTCCGGTTATCCACAAACATTCCGGCCGGATGGACTGCCGCAGTACAGATCGATGGCGAGAACGTGGCGGACGGGGAACAGGTCCCACTCGGTGCAAACTCCGACGTCTCCTGGAAGGTCGTCGTTGATCCCACGGCGGGCACCGGTGTGAAAGCCTACGGTAGTGTCGCTGCCTCCCTCATGAACGGAACGGAGGTCGTTCTCACCAGAACGTACCGACTCTACGGTTCAGGTCTGCAGGCCGTAGTTCTCCAGCGGCATCTGGGTGATCCAGTGATCACCAACTACTACGACCTGGGGCTCGGAGGTGGTATTCATCGGTATGCTATCATCAATCCGGCCGATGAAGATCTGTTCGACTACGGTGAGTATGTCACGATCATGGAGGTGGGGAAGTGGGCGCTGGAGGTGCCCGATATCGCGTTCCTGAAAAGTCAGATTTCGAAGGGTTCGCGCATCTACCTGATTGGCGCCGAGATCGGGTTCGGTCTGGCCGATCCCCTGAATACTGACGCCACCACGCCGCGCGATCTTCCATTCCTGAAGAATCAGCTCCATGCGGGGTACACACGCGATGCCAACCCGAGCGCGACCGTCAGCGGCATTGCGGGTGATCCCGTCGGTGACGGATTGACATTCTCGATCAAGACTGGAGTGCAGAATCAGGATACCCCCGATGAGTTCACGGTCGAGGCGGGTGCCCTCCCTTGTTTCTATTACGGTACCAACCAGAGCCAGGTGGCTGGACTCCGCTACGCCGACTCACGAAACCGGCTGGTCTTCCTCGGCTTTGGTGCAGAGGGCATCGGCGACCTCCCCTCGCGGACTGCGCTTTTGAAGCAGGGTATCACGTGGCTCCTTGGCTCCGACGTGACTTCAAGCGTCGATCGAACCGAAGGCCTCCTGGCTCGCGTTGTGGGGGCGGTCCGTCCAAACCCAACCACAGGAGGCATTGAGCTTCCACTGCGGCTCAATGGGCCGACGAACGTCCGAGTGGACCTCTTCGACCTCCAGGGAACACGGATTCAGAGGATTCTTGAGCGTATCGAGGAGGGGGGTGATCGTATGACGGCCATAGATCTGTCGGGCGTACCAAGCGGATCGTACGTTCTCTCCATCACGATTGGAAATGAGCATACTTCCCGATGGGTGACGGTCGCTCGTTGATTCATGGTCCGATGACAACACCGGTATGTGCAGCGTTCGTGGCATCGCTGCCGTCGATCCATTCGACACGAGCGATGTAGACACCGATGCCGAGCGACATTCCGTCGTCGTCCCGACCGTCAAATACTGTCTCGCCTTCCGGGCCGGCAGGTTCGTTGTCAATCAGTAGTCTCCGTCTGAATCCGTGAAGATCGTAAATGGCGAGCCTGATCCGAGCGGTGGCTACCGGGAGACGCCAGCTGATGCGAACAAAATCGAGCCTGCCGTCGTGATCGGGAAGGACAGTCCCCGGATCAACAGAGAGCTCTCCTGATGACGTCCGGATTGGAATCGCGATCGAGTTGGTGCTGCCGGGAGTGCCACCGTGGGGGTCTGCGCAGGTCGACCAGTTTCGCGGGTCGCTCGACATCCCGCTTCCAGAAATCCTCTCGAGAGACAACCCTCGTGTGTCCCCCAGCCACGGGAGATGCCAGGATCCATCGTAGTGGAGTGAATCGATAGTGCGTCCATCGACGGCGACGATCATCACGTCGTCGCCGTCGTTGTTGAGACCCAGACCCGACGATCGATTGAGGAGGATCACGTTGGATGATCCGTTCAGAGGGAATGACCGGCCGAACGAAGAGTCGCCAGCGATGACCACATAGTCATGTGGCTGAAGTTGCGGGGCAAAGGAGGGAAGCGTTCCCTGAACCTTGCCGGTGCCGTCGACGATCTTCCAGTCGGCAATTGCCACGACGCTGTCGGAGATGTTCAGCAGCTCGATATACTCCCCGCCGGAGGTCGAACCTCCCGGAAGAGGATCGGGCATGATCTCGTTGATCACGACCTGGGCAACGGCTGCTGTCACGGAGAACAGGAGAACGGTCGATGCAAGAAGGAAGGAGGGCATGGTGAACTCCTTGAATGTGGTGGTGTGTTGTGTGCGGACGCCGGCCTCATTCGGTCGTCGTCGCGCGCGTTGACCTCGCGCGATTTTACGAGCCTGTCAGTGGGCCGTTGGAACTCAATTCAGCGAGCCGACGACTGGACCACGGATCGTGAATGTGTCCCGTTCGACAGGCGACTCAGGAAGCACTTCAGCCGGACGGCGTCAGACGACCTGAACGACATGCATGCCCTCGATCAAGGGCGATCGGCGAAATCACGTTGCTTGCGGTGGTATGTGCCTCGTCGGCGCGGTCGAAAACGACCCGCTCGCGACCGTGGTGTCGGGCGCGCGCGGGAACACACATAGTCGGCTATCGGGTCCGGTTACGGACGGACGAAGAACCCTGCGAGCGCTTCCTCAACGGATTGATCGACCAGCGGGGCGACTTCGATCCGCCCCTTCTCGGCATCGTTGCGCAGCACGATGAACGTCGGTGCATCGACGATGGTGTACTTGGTTTTGATCGAGTCGATTCCGGCCAGACGAGTGTCGGTGATAAAGATGCCGATGCGCTCGTGCGGAACGCCGGCTGCATCCAGAGTGCGCATCACGCGCGGCATCCAGAGCTGAGTGTTCTGGCAGCCGCAATTTGGTTTGATCGCCATGACGACGGAGTGGGTCGAATCGAAGTTCGAACGAATGATCGCCACGGCACTGTCGAATCGTTGCTGCTCAGCCGCCGTTGGATAGGCGTTGTATCCGGTCTCGTACCAGGAACGGTAGGCAGTGTTCTTCAGGAAGTCGTCGAGCGTCGTCTGTCCAAGGTCAACTGTGGTGGTTGACGTTGGCGTATTTGTGCAGGAGGCAAGGACGATTACTGAAGCGAGGAGGGAAAAAGCGAAAAGGACTCGCATGGCTTCTTGGTATGATGAACGTAGGGATCGGCTCTGTTGGTATCGCATCAATCGGTAGACCCGCGGGGGTGACCCAGGACCGGCTCGCGCCCCCAAAGGAGCTTTGCCCGCAGCACATCAAAATAGGTCGTCGAGGTCCGTTTAACAAGAGAGACATCCAGGGGGCTTCTGGTAACGCGGATCCGATGTCCCATCGTGATATTCCGCACAATCTGCCCGTCCGCGTAGACGCGCACCGACTCGTCGATGCGATGCGAAGAGGGGACGATTTCGATCGTTGCTTCTTCGGGTACGACGACCGGTCGGGCTGTCAGCATATGAGGCGCGATTGGGGCAATCACCATGACCTTGGCGCTGGGGACGACTACCGGCCCACCAACCGCGAGAGCGTATGCGGTCGACCCGGTTGGTGTTGCCAGAATCAATCCATCCGCGCTGTAGCTCCCCAGGAAATCCCCGTTTATCGAGGTATCCAGCCGAAGCATCAGCGCCCCGTCCCGTTTGTCGATGACGATGTCGTTGAGGCCTGTCATCGATTCAAGACCCGGATCGTCCGGGAATGTCACCTCCAGGAGCGTTCGCTCGACAATCCTGCACTTCCCCTCCAGGACTTCGCTCACTGTTTCCTCAAGTTCTTGGACGGAGAATTCAGCCAGAAATCCCAGCTTTCCGAGGTTCACACCCATCAGAGGGATACCGGTTCCGGCGAGATATCGACCGGCAGAAAGCATGGTGCCATCCCCACCGAACGCGATCACCATCGAGGCGCCCCGTCGAATTCCCTCGCGGTCGACCACCGATCCGCGCCCTTCAAGTTCGGGAAAGGCATGAACCAGCTCATCCAGCATGAGAAATTCCAGTCCACGTCGATGCAGGATGTCCGTCAGCCGAATGACAGCTTCCGGAACACCCTCTTTGTCGGGATTGGCAACGATCGCGAAGAGCATGGGCATTGGGCTTGTGCGCCGTCAGTGGGCCTGAGCGTCTGATGGGTTATCATCTTCCCCCCTCGTCACGATTCCCCCCGCGTGATTCCCCATCCAGTACCTCCCATACCCAACAACAATCGTCATCAGGTCAAAGGTAGCTGCAAGGATACCGGGTACACCGTCTCGGATACCCCTCTTGATGAAGAGTCTTTCGATCCACCGGCGAAGGGGCCGGTAAATCATTCCACGTCGAATTGCGGAGGGAGTCAGTTCTGCCCTCCTCTCTGCAAGGCGTTCAGCTTCGCATCTCGTGTAGAAATCGAATTTCTTCTTCCACGCGTCAAAGGTCGGGTAGGGATGATGGTCGAAGGGATTCTGAAGCGCCCCAATCTTCCCATCGATCACGATCCGCTCGTGAATACCCTGCCCGGGGAAGCGCCCGCGCCCGCGACGCAACAGACGGAGTTGTGAATCGGGATAGACCCCCCCGCGGAGCAGTGGCGTCCCGAAGTAGAAATTCCTTCGTGGGATCTTGAATCCGTTCTCGACGGGGTTCGCTCGAACCGTTCGCTCGACCTCTTCCTTCAATGCCAGGGGCACGATCTCATCGGCATCCAGCAGGAATATCCATTCCGTGGTTGCCAAATCGAAGGCAACGTTCTTCGTGATCTCGGGAATCAGATTCTGATGCCACTCGACGCGGGCCCCCATACGTCGAGCAATGTCTCCCGTGCCATCCGAACTCTCGCAATCGAGGACGATAATCTCACCGGCCCATCCGACGACAGAACCGAGCGACGCGCCGATGATAGCTGCCTCGTCGTGTGCAACCATGCAGATCGTCAGAGAGGGGAGCGCCGCGCTCGGGGCGACGCCGGCCACGGGGCCGACAGGTTCCGGATGAGGCTCTTTCACTGAGGCTTCGCGCTGATTTTCTTCTCCACCCTCGATGCCTCGTCGACCCGACCCGCGTTGTGGAGCATTGTCGCATAGTTAGTGAGAATGGCCTGCGTGGTCGGGTGTTCGACGCCGTAGGACTTCTCGCAGATCGCTGCGGCCCTCTCCATGTACCCGATCCCCTTGTCATACTCGTTCAGTCCGCCGTAGAGGATCGCGATGTTGTTCAGAAGCGTTGCCAGCTCAGGACTTTCGGCGCCGTACATATCCTCTTGCGCCGCGAGCGCGCGGCGATAGAACGGCTCCGCCTCCGTCTGTTTCCCCTGAGCGTTTAGGGTGGCCCCCAGATTCTCCAGGAGATATGCGAGCGTCGACAGGTCTGTCTTTGGATCCTTTTCGGCTAGACCGAGCGCCCTGCGGTAAAGAGCTTCGGCCTCGGCGTGCGCCCCCTGCTCGTAGCGGACCATTCCCAGATTGTTGAGCGTGACGGTGAGATCGGGGGACGTCGTCCCCTTCTCGTTCTCGAGGAGGGCCAGGACCTGTCGATACCACTTCTCGGCCTCGGCTGGACGGCCCGCGGCTCGGGCGATGCGTGCCAGACCACTGATGGAGAGAACTCGATCCGACGGGTCGTCGACAGGACTCTTCTCCCGAATTGCTAGCGAGCGCCGATAGAACTCCTCCGCTTGCGCTCCATTCCCCTCGGCTTCGATTGTCGACCCCAGATTGTTCAGGACCGTCACAAGCCTAGGACTCTCAGAACCAAACGTCTTCTCCCCAATGGAAAGACCATGTCGATAGGCCTGCTCCGCCTCCCCCAGACGATTCGCGTTCTGGAGAACGAACCCAAGGTTGTTGTACGTGGTTGCCAGTTCAGGGTGGTCGGGGCCGAGACGTTGTTGCTGAATCTCGAGTGCTCTCCGCAGGAGCGGCTCTGACTCCTGGAAGTTCCGTTGTTCGTTGTAGACCCCTGCCAGATTGCTCAGAATCGTACCGACGTCCGGATGGTCCTTTCCCAACCCTTCTTCCTTGAGTGCGAGTGCTCGACGGTAATAGGCCTCAGCCTCTCCGTGTTTTCCCTGGGCCTCGGCGACCGAGCCCAGATTGCTGAGAGTGACCGCGATTTTTGGATGCCCCTCCCGCAACGAGTGTTCTTCGATCTCAAGCGCCCGCGTGAGCATGCGCTCTGCCTCCGGGTAGTTCTTCCGGTAGCTGGCAATCAAGGCCAGGTTGCTGAGGACCGGCGCAAGTTCCTCATGCTCGGAGCCCAGTTCCTTCTCCTTGATCTGAAATGCGCGGCGAAAGAGTGGTTCCGCCTCAAGTTGTCGGCTTTCGAGCTTGTAGAGGGTCGCCAGGTTGTTTAGTGTCGTCGCCACCTCCGGGTGGTCATTTCCCAGCGCCTCCTCCTTCACCGATAAGGCCTCCTTGTAGTACTCTTCGGCCTGTGCGTACCGTCCGAGTTCCGTGTAAATGCCCCCAAGATTGTCGAGTACCTTTCCCAATCCCTGGGGATCGAGTTTTCGACCGGCACGGGCGATGGGAAGCGCTCGCAGCAGCAGAGGCTCCGCCTGTGCGTAGCGACCGAGCTCACGATCAACGAGCGCCAGGTTGTTCAGGGCGGTGGCGACGTATTGGTGGTCGGGTCCAAATTCAGTTTCCGCTGCCTTCAGCGCCAGTTCGGCGGCGTCGGCACCGTCTCGGTACCAGCCGTTCCGGTAGAGACTGTCTGCGGCGTGGCTCAGACGGTCCCACTCCCCCTCCTGAGCCAGCAGAAGGCAGGGAGCGACCAGGAGGGGGATACAAGGAATCAGGTTGAGAATTCTCATGGCAAGGCGGATCTGGGGGGGGGTCAAGTTACGGGATTCGAAAGATCGGTCGTTCGCAGACGTAGTTCTCGCAAACGTACGCAGCCGCCTTGCCGTCGACAGGGCCCATCCCTTCCAGTTCAGGCATCTTCTCGGCAAGCCAGGGGTCGACTCCGTCCTTCGGAATGAAGAGAAGTGAGGCGCCGGGGTGGTAGTGCGTGCGCGCCTCGTTCAGAAGGCGCTCGGTGTCGGCGGCGTTGTCCGAGGCTGCCACTACGACCTGGCGTGGTGGCCTGGTGGCGACAAGCCCTGCCCCCACAAGAAGCGGCATTGCCATGGGATACTCACGAACGCGACGGGCGAACAGATCGATCACCCTTGTCCCCATTTCGGCGAGGTCGTCGTCATGGAACATCGCCCCAAGACGTGTGAGAAGCACCGCCATCACTGAATTCCCCGACGGCTCGGCACCGTCGTGATCCACCTTCCCCTGCACCAGGATGCTTGAATCGTCGCCACGCGACATGAAGAATCCGCCATCGGCCTCGTCGCGAAAGAGCTCGACAGCACGGCGTGTCAGGTGCTCCGCTCTCCTCAACCACTCGACATCGAACGTCGCCTCGTACAGATCCAACAGGCCAAGGGCCACGAACGCATAGTCATCCAGAAAGCCTGGGATTGCTACCTGTCCATCCTTCATACGATGGTGCAGATCATCGTCGATGATCATCCCGTCAACCAGGGCACGTGCCGCTGCCGTGGCAAGCGTGGCATAGCGTGGCTCGCGCAGAGCCGAAGCCGATCGGGCGAGACCAGAGATAGCCAGGCCATTCCATGACGCCAGGAGCTTCTCGTCCCTGTGTGGCCGAACACGACTTGATCGAATCTTCGTCAGTGTTTCCCGCGCTGACGCGAGGAGCACCTCGACATCTTCCAGAGTCGACTCCAGGCGGATTGCGACATCATCGACCGATGCCGTCGTGTGGAGAACGTTCTTTCCATGTTCGAAATTCCCCTCTTCGGTGATCCCGTACCGATGCCTGACGGCCTCAAACTCGGCCTGGGACAGGACGTTCCGGAGTTCGCCCATGGTCCAGACATAGAAGGTCCCTTCTTCACCCTCACTGTCGGCATCCTCGGCTGAATAGAACAGGCCGGAGGAGTCGAGCAGGTCGCGCTCCATGTAGTCGATCGTCTTCCGAATCGTGGTGGCCAGCCATTCTTCATCGGAGAGTCGATAGGCATCGGCGTAGGCGGCAAGGAGTTGTCCCTGATCGTACAGCATCTTCTCGAAATGGGGGACACGCCAATCGGGATCGACAGAGTAACGGGCGAATCCTCCACCAAGATGGTCGTAGATTCCCCCCTCGGCGATACGCCGCATTGTAGCGAGGGTCATTTCGATGGCGTGGGGATTGTCGCTGAGGCTGCCGTAGCGGAGGAGGAATTCGAAGATCGATGGACGGGGGAACTTCGGGGCTCCGCCGAACCCCCCACGCGCGACGTCATATGTCCGTTCGAAACCGGTGAAGCACTGAAGCGCCATGGTCTCGAGATCAACAGGTGGCGCAAGCGGATCGGATTCCGCTGATGCGAACGAACCGATAGCCTCGGTAAGACCGTCGGCTGACTCCAGTACCTTCTCCCGCTTCTCTTCCCACGCGGTATAGAGGGACTGGAGTGCGGTGCGGAAGCTGGGACGGCCGTGTGCCGGCCGTGGAGGGAAGTATGTGCCGACGTAGTATGGCTTCAACTCCGGAGTCAGCCAGACCGAGAGGGGCCATCCACCCCCTCCGGTCAATGCTTGTGAGGCGGTCATGTAGACATGATCGACGTCGGGGCGCTCCTCGCGGTCAACCTTGATGTTGACGAAGAGCTTGTTCATCAACGCAGCCGTCTCCTCGTCTTCGAAGGATTCACGCTCCATGACATGGCACCAGTGACACGTCGAGTAACCGATTGAGAGGAAGATCGGGCGGTTCTCGTTGCGGGCTCGCTCGAATGCTTCTTCTCCCCAAGGGTACCAGTCCACCGGATTGCCGGCGTGTTGCTGCAGGTAGGGCGACGGTTCGTTGATCAGACGATTCATGGCAATGGCCTCAGGACAAGAGGCTTATTTGTGAAGCTTGAAGAAAGGACGCCTTCATCCGACGTCCGAACGCCAACAACCAACGCGTGCTACGACTACTGTTCGACGTAACGGCATTGATGCGACGGAAGCGAACCGGCGTCGCGGTCTATGTGCGCGAGCTTCTATCGGCTCTGGCGAAACGTGACGATCTCGATGTTCGTCCCGTGTGGCGTCCGTCTCGCTGGAAGGGACGACGAATGATTGCTGATCATCTTTCCATCCCATCCCGTCCATTCCTTCCGATCATTGGGCGATGGGGGGGAGATGTCTACCACGGTCCTGACTTTCGAATCCCCTCTCCCGGCCGGATTCCTCGTGTCGTCACGATACACGACCTGGTCGTGTTTGAAGAAGGGTTGGTCGATGATCGCTTCGCGCGTGAAGGGCAAGCGAAAATGACACGGACGATTCGACGTGATCGCCCAGACCGCATCGTTGTCGTTTCCGAGTTCACGCGCAACCGTCTGATTGAGGAATACCCCGAGGTTGCGGAGTCGACGGACGTTGCATATCCCGGCATCGATCAAGAGCTCTTTCGACCGGGTAAAGGTGAATCCCAAGGACGTCCATTTCTCCTTGCGGCCGGATCGATCGAGAAACGGAAGAACCTCGAGCGAACAATCGCGGCGTTCGAAAGCATTCATTCGATCCACCCGGACCTCCGGTTGATTATCGCAGGCGGCGATGGGTTTGATGCCGGCCGCATCCATCGCCGCGTTGATGAATCCCCGGCGCGAGCGTCGATCCAACTGCTTGGATATGTCGACGACTATGATCTTGTCCGCCTCTACCGCTCCGCGGTGATGCTCGTCTATCCGTCGATGTATGAGGGATTCGGTCTTCCGATCATCGAGGGAATGGCCTGCGGATGTCCGGTGCTGACGAGCAATCGAGGGGCGATGGCTGAGGTTGCGGGGGATGCCGCCGTTCTTGTCGACGCCGAAGATAGTGATGATATCGCGCGAGGAATGCTCAGGCTGATCGAAGAGAGCGACTTTCGCTCAAGCACCATCAAGCGGGGGATCGAACGGGGGGCACACTTCTCATGGGCTTCCTCGGCAGAGGCGACGTTGAGAACATATCTCAGTGTCCTGTAGAGATGCCTTCACGTCAGGCGCGGGTTCCACCCGGCCGACTGTCGAATGCCGCCGCGTGGAGGAGATGTTGGCCAGCGCGTGGGCAAAACGGGCGTCCATTCTCTTCGCCCTGCATTGAAACCGTGGACTTCGGATGGTCACCAACCGTATATTCGCCCCGCCTTCAACGACACAGCCCAGCAGCCCACACACTCGTACTCGAGAATGCCCAGCTCCCCTTCCCTCCCTGCGCCCAGCAGCCTGTCCGCGATCTCTCCCAACACACCACAATCCAATCCGCCCGCGCCGACTGAATCAATTGGTCCCGGAGCGCTCAGTAGTCGCCTGACCCTCCGCAACGGCTTCAAGTTCCGCAAAGGGCAGGAGCAGTTTCTTGTGAAGCTTGCTGCTGCGCTGGCCCGCGGCGAGAGCAACCATCTCGGTGTCTTTGTGCCTGGCTACGGAAAGACCATCACGGCCCTCGCATCGTTTGCAATAGCACATGCAATGGACGTTGCGAAGAAGCTTGTGGTCTTCGTGCCCCGCGGAAATCTCCGTGATCAATACGCAGATCCGGCCGAACTCAGCCGACTCTTCTTCAACATCGGCGCTCCGCCATTTACGTTTTGCGTCGCGGACAGCGAGAAGGTCTTCCTCAAGAACCTCGATACGAATATCATCATCACGACCTACCAGTATGCAAGTGGTCGTGGGGGACACAAGGCGTTGTTGAGATTCTGCTCGTCGGCTCCCTGCATGTTTGTCTTTGACGAAGTCCATCATCTCTCGGACGACGGTACCTGGGCGCAGAGAATCGCTGAGTTCCCGCATACATCAAGTGTCGCCCTCTCGGGTACGCCAATGCGCTCGGACAACAAGACCCTCTTCGGAGTCCCTTTCGAGACGCGACTCGATGGGGAGCAGTACTACACGGCGTTGCACGAGGTGACGATGCGCGATGCCCATTCAGAGGGGAGGATACTCAAGCGCGTCAACGCTCATATCGTTGATTATCGCCTGACGATGGTCCGTTCAGACACAGGGCGTCAGGTTGAGATGTCGCTCTCGAAACTGGCGGAGATAGCGCGTGACAAACAGGATGTGGACGCCTTTCTGGCCCGCAAGAAGCTACGCTTCCACGATGTCTACCTGGAATCTCTTCTCGCCCCGGCCTTCAAGACCTTTGCTGAGAAACGTCAGGCCATGTCTGGACGTGTGGCTTCAAACAGTGAAGCGCGCAATCATCAGATGCTGGTGATTGCGATGAGCAACGGTCATGCCGCCGCGATCCTCGACTTCATTCGGCGTCGCTTTCCGGACGTCGCCGTGGATCGCATAGGCCAGGACGTACCGGCGTCGGATCGGGCCGCGAGACTCGCCGCCTATCGCGAAGGGAAGCTCGACGTGATGGTGCAGGTCGACATGATTGGAGAAGGAACGGACATCAAACCAATCAGTGTCATCGTCAAGGCTGATCTGGTGAGGGCGTGGTCAAAGACGATGCAACAGGTCTTTCGCGGTATGCGCTATTTCAATGGCTTCCCCGCGAACGCGAATGTCTGTGACATCTATGCGGCAAATGATTCGCAGGTAGTCGCGACGCTCGAATGGATAACGTCGGAGGAGCGACTGGGGATCAAATGGAAGCAGGAACTGGAAGATGTTGAGCGTGGATTGGGTGGTGCGCCAACGGAGAGCATGTGGGAACTGAAAGACGTCGAGCATCAGGATATCAGATCGCATGCGATGCATCTCGAACTCTTCCCGGAGTATGCAAGCGACCATCGAACACCCGACGAGGAGAGGGAACTCCGAACGGCGAGAAGGGGGGCGGTAGCGTCAGAGATCGCTCCCGATCCTCGGTATGTTTCGAACGTCAGTCAGCGCGAGGCCGAACTTCGGAACGAATGTGCGAACCTGGCCTCACGGTTGTCACGTGTGCTGCGTGGGCGGGGTGTAAACATGTCGGAGGCGGTGATCCACGCGGAAGCGAAGAGGCGATTCGCTAAGGCGCAGGAAGAGTTGAGCATTCGCGAACTGACGAAGAAGCAGTCGTGGCTCGTTCGCTGCATTGATGCGAAGAAGCTGCTGGCGGCGTAGCGATAGCGGTACGGGTTTGCCGACCGTCTCCCTCTGAATCGTCCCTTAAGAGATTATTGAAGTACGCGCGATCTCTGCGTTGCGCTCTTCGTCGCTCACGTCGGCCTACCTGCGGTATGCCACACTCGCTCTTCGTCGCGAGCCGTGACCTGGTGCTATGACCGATTGCTTGATCTGAGAGACAGTCAACGGTCACCTACCACATCATTGTGAGAGCGAAACCGTTGAGCGTTGGGAACACCCTAAGCGAACCGGTGGTCTGCGACGGGTCGTCGGGATCGTCCAGCGTTGCAACGGCATGGCCGATGACGGTTCCAACGATCGCGCCGGCAACGACGTCGCTTCCCCAGTGACGATCGTCGTACATGCGACTCCAGGCTGTAACCGAAGCAAGCCCATACAGGATTATCGTTGCGGCCGGGTGGTCGATGTCAGCTGACAGGGTCGAAGCAACCGAGAAGGCCATCGTTGAATGACCAGACGGGAACGAATTGAAGTCGTCGTTGGTGCTGAAGCCTTGAAAGACATACGGACCATCTCCAAGGAACGGTCGATGTCTTCCCAGAATTGCCTTCACCGACATTGTCACTATCCCGGCATAGACCGCCGACTGGAAGACATGTCGTCCGGCCCGTCGCACCCCGGGGAAATCCAGGACCAGGCCCCCAGTGTAGAGCGTCGCGGCGATTATCGCCCCCGGAATCACCCGCCCCATTGTATTCCCCCACTCAGCCAGCTCGTTGCGGATCGGGCTTCGTTCCCCAATCGCCGAGTTTCGCAGCGAGGCATCCAGACCACCCATCGTCCCGACGAGCGCGGCACCTCCACCAAACATCATCCACTCTGTTCCAGTCCATTGGGCTGGTCTTGAGAAGACATCGATAAAGTCCGTGCCGACATCCTTGATATCCTGCCACAACGTATCACCGATCTGTGGTCCCGATGAGACCTGTGCCGGTGACGTGGTGTCAATTGGAACCGACGGGCTGCCGTAGGTGGAATCAACGGAGACGATTGACGTTCCGGCATCAACATTCGAACCTGATACCAGCAGCAGCGCCACGAAAAGCGCGAGGGAGCGGGAGGTGACGTGTAAGGCCAAGAGACGATGTTCGCGAGGAGAATGAGAGTTGTTAACGCGCAATGTCCAACAATCACCCGCAAACAGCAACCGGAACGTGGCAACGATTCACATCACCGTTTCCGATGCTGCCAGCAGTACCCTGAGGGATCATCGGTCGTGCGGCTGCACCGTCGACCTGCACGTGTCGTTTCACGGCATTGCGTCTGTTGGACTGCAGCTTCATCCGATTGCGAGCGGGATGATTCGCTCGAAGCGGAGGTCCGTTCCGCGTTGCGAAAGGACAGCTCTCGTCGACCTGGATTGTCGGGGGGGGAGGAACCGACATTCGAAACCAGCATCCATGCCTCGCCATCCGGGAGTGAGAGACATACATATCCCTCCTTCTCGGCGATAACGTGAATGCTGTCGCCGCGAACGAACGTAGCACGTAGTCCGGAGCGCACGTCGGGCCGGTCGTAGGCACGGGCTCCGTCGAACGTCACATACAGGACGCGCGGAGATATCAGTCGCTGACCGTGCGACACGGCAACAGCGACCAGGAACATGATGGGGAGGGTAATCAGGAGGGGGAGTCCTATCGGGTGCTTCTTCAGCTTCATCAGGACACGTGGTGAGTCGTGGTTCTTTCCGATGTGGACTGAATAAAGGTACATTCTCCGGCCCTGATTGGCAAGGGGATCCTCGATACGCCCCGGTGTCCGAACCGACCGCTTTGCTTCACGCGGAAATGCAACGGAAGAACGACGACGAACCACAGATAATGGCGGAGAGCCAGAGGTCAGATCCCTGGCTCTTCGGATGGAATATGACGCCCGGCATTGTCTCCGTCTGGGCCGATCGTCGCGGACGGGCGTTCGTCTGGAAGCGGGAAGGGGATCACGTCACGTGCGACGAGGAGAGATTCAGACACTGGGTTCTGGCGGCAACGCTAGACGATTTGCTCCACGGCGACAACGGTCTTGTGCCGCTCGGTGATCACGGAGATGACGGCTCGCGCTTCACCTACCGAGAGCTTGACGGAACCGGAAACGCCTACCGTTTCCACGTTTCCGCTTCAGACGCCCGATCGTTGGAGAACGCGATTGTCGCCGGAGCGCGGCAGCGACTTGGGACCGATGTTCGCACGCTCGCCGATCTGGAGGACGACTACTATAGGGTTGGTCCCGTTGAGCAGTATCTGATGGAGAGCGGGAATGTCTACTATCGTGGACTGGTTTACGATGACATTCATCGACTCCAGTTCGATCTGGAGACGACCGGTCTGACCGCCCAGCGGGGGCGCATCTTCATGGTTGCGGTGAAGGACTCCCGTGGATTGGAGACGATATTGGAGGCGCCCAAACCTACCGATGAGCGTAGGCTAATTGGCGATCTATGCGATCTGATCATGGAGCGGGATCCCGATGTCATCGAGAACCACAACCTCCTTGGCTTTGACCTACCGTTTCTTTTCGATCGGGCGACGGCCCTCGGAGTTCCTCTTCGCATGGGGCGGGAGCCGGCCCCGATGCTTGCGCAACGATTTGAGGACCGGGTTACGTTTCGTCGCCGCAGGGGGAGCCGGTTCAGCATCGCGGGTCGCGAACTCATCGATACGCTCGATGCGGTTCGTCGCCACGATTTCGCTGCGCGTGACATGCCGGGCCACGGATTGAAAGCTGCCGCCCGGTATTTCGGAGTTGCCTCACCCGATCGGACGTATGTCCCCGGGCAGGAGATTTACTCGACCTACCGGCGCGATCCCGACAGGGTGCGACGCTACGCCATGGATGACGTTTCCGAGGTGGACGGACTCTCACGCGCTCTTCTGGGATCTGTCTTTGCGCTTGCTGGCATGGCGCCGCGACGATACGAAAGCCTGGCGTCCGCCGGTCCCGCGATGGGCATTCTGGAACCGATGCTTGTTCGCGCCTATCTCTATCAGTCGTCTGCGCCACCGAGAGGCGCGGCCCGATCGGACGGCGAACTCGGGAGCCATGCCGGCGGAGCAACGCATCTCTTTGCCGAAGGCATCGCTCGACAGGTCGTCAAGGCTGACGTTGCATCGATGTACCCATCGATCATGCGCGTCTTCCGTGTCGGCCCGGCGTGCGACAGGCTGGGGGTACTCCTCTATCTGGTTGAACGACTCACCGATCTTCGCCTCCATCACAAGAACGCTGCTCGGGCGATTGAGACGGCACCGGCCGCAGCCCACCATCACCACGCCGCGCAGGCGGCCATGAAGACCCTCATCAATTCTGCCTATGGTTACATGGGGGCCGGCACCATGGCTCTCTTCGCGGATCGACGTGCCGCAGACGAGGTCACCCGCCGAGGACGCGAGATACTTCGGAACGTCGTGGATGCGCTTCGTGAGCGTGGAATGACTCTGCTGGAGGCCGACACGGACGGTGTCTACTTCGCCGCGCCCGAAGGGTGGTCCGAGGATGATGAGAGATCGATCGTGGAGGAGGTTGCCGCTCTCCTTCCAAACGGAATCAGGTTGGAGTACGAGGGACGATTCAGGGCAATGTTCGTTCACGAGGTAAAGAACTATGCACTCCTGACGTACGACGGAAAGCTGATCGTCCGCGGTGGTGCTCTCCATTCCGTTCGCTCGGAGCAGTTCGGTTCCCGTTTCCTCCACGCAGCTCTTGATTGTCTCTTGAACGATGACGTTGTTGCGCTCCACAAGCTGTTCGTGGAGACGATGACGGCATTACGTGAGCGAATGTTGACGGTGTTTGATGTTGCAACTCCGGCCCGGTTGACGAAGACTTCCGATGAGTACATGCGGTCGCGTCTTCGGCTTCGAGAGGCGCAGTACGAGGCAATGCTGCACGCGGGAAAGACGACGTGGCGGGCAGGGAGACGGATCAAGTACTACAAGGCGATGGATGGGGGTGTAGTCTTGCTGCCCGAATCCAATGACGACTCGTCGGTCGATATGGAGGGGGAGAGTATCGAGGGCACACATCCTGTTGCGGTGCGGAGGGACTACGATGTTCGTCACTACATCCACATTTTCCTGACATCCTATGTAGGACGGCTTAGAAAGGCGTTCACACCGGAAGATTTCGATCGGCTCTTCCGCCACGACGAACAGATCGGGCTGTTCGACACACCAATCGAGGCCATTCATCCGGTATGGATCGCAACGCAACCCCCTGTCGCAAACGCACCTCATGACGTACGCTGAGTTTCAGGATCGTTGGGACGTGGAGGCCCAGCGTGAACTCGACCGATACCTGGAAATGTCGCCGTTCGATCTCCTTCAACAAGTGGAGAGCCGGAACTACGGATCGTACCACACGCTGTGGACCGCAGTTGCGCGGATCTGCAGACTTGACGACGTGCGTGATACGTTGATGCGGATTCTGCGATCCGACGAGGAATACCTTACCAGGTATCACTGCGCGGGGGCGTTGATTGCCCTGTCATCCGCAGCAGAAGCAGGGTTCACGGAGGTACAGTTGTCGGCCCGCGGTCTGCATAACGTCGATGCACGGCTCGACGACCTCGAAACCTTCCTGAATTCCAGAGCCAGATGAAGCCTACGGTTCACAGACTCTCGGCAGAACGGCGTGAGGACTTCTACCGACTCCACAGCACGGCAAACGGATGTGAATGGTGTTGTTGTGCTGCCTGGTGGGTTCCGACGTGGGAGGAATTCTCCAGCAACACCGCCCCGGATAACCGGCGTCTGCGTAACGAGCTTTTTGATGCGGGAGAGTTTGACGGCTATCTCGGTTATGTCGACGATATCCCGGTCGCATGGCTTCAGGTGGGGAGGCGGGATCGATTGAGCAAGCTCGTGCAGCAGTATGCCCTCGAACCCGATCCTGGCGCATGGGCGATCACGTGCCTGCTGGTTGCCCCCTCCTATCGTCACCAGAGGATGGCACAACACCTTCTTTCCCATGTCATCGGCGATCTGCGGAACGAGGGGGTGGAACGTCTTGAGGCGTTTCCACGAAGAGGTGAGGGCCACGAAGATGGTGAGGTGTGGACCGGGCCGGAGAGACTTTATACCAGCGCCGGATTCAGAGTCGTT
Organism: uncultured Alphaproteobacteria bacterium; assembly: GCA_964462535.1. GTDB lineage: Bacteria > Bacteroidota > Ignavibacteria > OLB7 > OLB7 > CAYWXV01. Next base: position 41,980 of record CAYWXV010000019.1, on the reverse strand, counting down.
CGCGATCACCACGAGTGGCCCATCGTGCGACTTGACCTTGTCCACGCAGGGGAACAAGGGTGATGAATCAAACGCCCCTCCTCATTATCGACATGCTGAATGATTTCTTTCAGCAGGACAACCACCTTGCAGCGTGTCGAAGCGACCTCGTGCGCGCTATAAACATGCTGGCGGCTCATTTCCGGAGTCATGGACAACAGGTGATCTGGGTGCGCCAGGAATTCGCTCCGGATCTGCACGACGCATTTCTCGAAATGCGAAGACGGAATCTACACGTGACCCTAGCCGGCACGAACGGATGTGAGATCCTCCCTGACCTCGACAGGCATCCGGATGACATTGTCCTGACCAAGAAGCGCTACAGCGCCTTCTTCGGTACACGTCTGGAAGACATCCTGAAGGGGATCGATGCGCGGACACTCGTGATCGGGGGTATCAATACTCATGCATGCGTCCGCACGTCCGTGATCGACGCCTATCAACGGGACTACGATGTGGTCGTCGCAACCGATTGCACGGCATCGTATGACATGACTCATCACGACGTGACCTTGCGCTATTTCAATGGCAAGATTGCACGGTGTATGAGCAACGCCCAGATCGTTGCAACTCTTTCCGATTCTCTTCTCTGAAGAGACATTACGAACGGGCTATCTTTCGCAACTGATCTCATCGACAGTATGACCGTCCCATGTCGGCACGACGTGGTGACATGGCCGCAATACAATTCCCCATCCATTCGCCGTGGTTTTCTCCTGTCGCTTTGAACTCGTTTCCGCGCCCCTGATGCGGGGGCTGCGTGACGAGGGCTGGACAATCGTTCCCTACGACCCCTACACCGGAAACGAAGAGCTGCAGTCTCTCCTCGTTTCGGGAAAGGTCGATGTTGTGCTCACCTCACCCCTCGAGTATGCGGGTTCGCTCGGTATCGTGGACTACGGCCTGGTTCCGGGTCTTGCCGTGACGACGCGCGGCATTCCCTCGATCGTCAGACTCCTCTTCGGGGAGGGGCGGGGGGATATTCGAACAATTGCTTCGCGCAGGGGGCATCCGTACGAAGTGCTCGTGACGCGCATACTCCTCGCCGAGAAATATGACCTGGCGCCCGAGGTCACTGAAGTGAGCGATGAATTCGTGGCTGCTGATATGCTCGCCGTGGCCGATGCGGCCCTTCTCGCAGGAGATGAGGCTATTCTCGAGGCCGTTGAGCATCGATCGCAACTGGACATCACCGACGAATGGGAGGACACCGTGGAGGAGTCGCTTCCCTATCTTATCGCATGGGGCCGGCTCGACGGCATTTCACCGGCCATGGTCGAATCCATTATCCGCGCGCGCGACTCGGTGCAGCAGCACCTCGTTGACGTGGTGAGTCGGCATCCAGCCGCCGCCGAAGCTGATCGCTTCCGTGCTGCGTGCGATCGGGGCGATATCTCCTACATGCTTGACGACGACGCCATCCGTGCACTCGATACCTTCTACCGCTATGCGTTCTACCACGGTGCCATTCAGGATATCCCATCGTTGAAGTATGTAGGGGAAGAAGTGTGAACTACGGATGGGATGGGGGACGGCGACGACTCACTTCTTTGGACAATCGACATTCAACTGCGAGCACATCATGTCACATCTCATACTCCTTCGTCATGGCCAATCTCAATGGAACCTGGAAAATCGATTCACAGGTTGGGTTGACATCGATTTGTCACCGATGGGGGAAGAGGAGGCGCGGAGTGCCGGAAGGAAGTTGCGTGGTGTACCGATAGACAAAGTCTACACGTCAGTCTTGACCAGGGCAATTCGGACCGCCACCATTGCATTGGAAGAGGCGGGGCGAAGTGATCTGGACTTGATTCGGGATCAGGCATTGAACGAACGGCACTATGGTGACCTGCAGGGATTGAACAAGGCTGAGACGGGGGAGAAGTATGGTGCCGAGCAGGTCCATATCTGGCGACGGAGCTTCGATGTTCGCCCGCCGGGAGAGGATGGAGAGAGCCTGGAGATGACGATCGCCCGTGTCCTTCCATACTTCGAGCGACATATCATTCCCGATCTTCGTAATGGACTGGATGTCCTGGTCGTGGCTCACGGAAATTCGCTCCGCTCGCTCTGCTATGTTCTTGATCGGCATACACGCGACTCAATCATGGAATTGAATATTCCGACCGGTGTTCCGATCATCTACGATGTCGCCGTTGACGATGCCGGCGACGTGATGGTGAACTCGAAGAAGGAGTTGCTCGATGAAGTCGGAGCGGCTTGAGCCGCGCGCCGAGGGTCATATCATCGACAAAACGGGACCGAGCACCCCAGGGTGTCCGGTCCCGTTCATTATTGGCTACCTGTGCCTTCGTTGACGTCCCGCGCTGAAGGCACCGGACGCGACGCGCAGGACGTTCCCGGCACGAGCGGAAGTGCTCTTCGCTCAATCTCCCTTGACGGAGAACCGGAACGACTCGAAGAAACGATTGACGATCGGTCGATCCAAAAGGGAAGGATCGCTGGTCGTCCACGTCACCGTGTAGATTTCGTTCCCAACCCGATATGACTCCAGACGGGTCACGCTCGGGCGCCCTTCGATGGTAACCGTGTAGATAGCGCGCTCACCCGCAATTCCACCCCGCTTGATCGCCTCACGTCTCTTCAACTTTATGCTGGACTTGTCTCCGGCATTTCGTGTCACCATCGCTTCATTGTACGTCGTCAAGATGTCGTCACCCTCGATTGGCTTTGGCGAGACGACGTGTAGAATGTCCGCACGGGCATTGAGTGCTCCCAGGCTCATCCTGCCAACGCTGAGATCAGAACCCACACCGGGCAGATCCATTTCGAACGCTGCTTCATCGGCTGCGATGAACCCGGAAGGTGTCTTCACACTGCATGTGCCGTCTTCCAGAAGAACGGTGCGTCGCAGATAGTCCGTTGAATCTTCATCGAGGAATCGGAACGAGCGGAAGAAGGTCTTGATCGGTGTGTAGTTGAAGTCGTCCATGTTGTGGACGCCGTAGATGGCGGCGGCAACGACCGGCTCACGGATCAGAATGTCGGCACGGAAGAAGACAGGAAGACCGTCGGGGCTGGTCATCCTGTAGATCCGACTGCGACCCTCGACACCGGGAATGAGAGTATCGCGAATCAGCTTGTAGTCCTTGCTGGAGCGGATCATCGGCGCAAGGACCTGCAGCTCGATCAGCGAGTCCATACCGCGCGCCTGCACACCTCCAAATGGAATGTGGAAGGCGACCGCGAGGCAGACGATCCCAACCTTTGGCCGGGCGACTGGAACAATCAACCGCTCGAAGGGGACAGGAGGGGACATCCCGGGCTGCGACCCCTCCACGATCAGGTCAGCTCGCTCCGGCTTATCGGGGAAGGTCAATGCAATACCGTACTCGATGTTCCGGTAGCTCTGTGAATTCGCGCTGGATGCCGCGGTAAGAACGAGGAAGACGAGAAGAAGTGTTCTGATCATATCGAGTAGTCTGAGTCGTTGCGGGTCGCAGGGCAACACCGAACGTCATGTGCATTCATTGTTCTTGTTAGGGTAGCCGTTGGGTGATTGCAGATCCCCATCCGCAGCTTCGTCGGGTATCAACGCCATTGCGAGCGCTCACCTCTGAACACGCGAGCACTGTTGTTGTTTCAGGGTAGTGCCGTCGCCGTCGACCCGCGTGCAAATCCTTACGGTATCACAAGTGGCACATCGCGTCTTCCATGCACGCGTGCAAAAAAAAGAGCGGGCCATCACCATTCGTGGTGATGGCCCGCTCACTATCGATCCCTACTCCCCTGTCCCAATTTCCGATGAAGTCAATTGGAACGAGGAGAAGTAGGCCTTGACGGCTGGCTTGTCGACCTCTTTCTGGCTGAGGGCCATGAAGCCGATCTGGTAGAGACGAGGAGCGACGATGTAGTAGTCGAACCTGCCGAAGATCGTGGTGGAGCCGCTCTTCCCCCTGAAATAGACCGACAGACCTGGGTGCCCATTGATCGAGATCTTCTTCTGCTTGATAAGCTTTCCCCGAACATTGTTGAGAGCACCGTTGCGGGCGCTGTCGAGCAGGGCCTTCACGTTGGCCCCTTCGAATGCCGATTCGGGATAGTCGGAGTAGGCGACCATGCACGCGGCGCCGGCCTGTTCGGTCAGGAACGTATGCATTGTGAGCGCCCCAATCTGCGTGGGAACCTCGCTCGAATCAGCCTGCGGACTGGGGTATCCGGTCGGGAATGCTACCATGAATCCACCGTCGGCAGACGAATACATCTTCTGTGCATACGCCACCGGCGACCAGGATACGAGAAGGAGCAGAGTGGCAACGAGCGTTGCCGGCATCGAATTTCGGGCAATCATATTCCCATCCTCCCGTGTGCGAGTTCCATTTACTTCCCGTCCGCGCTCGGTGCCTTTGACTCGTTAACGCCGAACGATTTGAAGTACGCCATGACGCCGGGGTCGGCGACCTTGTCTCTTGAGAGCGACATGAACCCGACCTGGTAGAGTCGTGGTTTGATCAGGTAATAGTCGAATCGTCCGTGGATGGTCGTGCCGCCGGAATTGCCGGTGAAGATGACCGAGCGTCCCGGGTGCCCGTTCAACTCAATCTTCTCTTCGCTCTCCATTGTTCCCTTGACATTGTTCAGGGCGCCGTTGCGCGCGCTGTCGAGGAGCGCATCGATATCAGCTCCTTCGAAAGCTTTGTCCGGGTAGTCTGAATAGGCGACCATGCAGGCTGCGGAGTCCATCTCCGTCAGGTAGGTGTACATCGTCAGGTCACCGATTTTGGTGGAGACGTTCTGCGAGCTCTCCTTCGCATCCGGGAAACCTCCCGGGAACTGAACGCTGAACCGTCCAGCCTCCGACGCCAGTTTCTTCCCCTCGGATGCATCCGAGCTGGAACCGCCATCCTTCGTGGCAGACGTCGAATCCTTTCCCTTGTCGTTGGACGGTGCGTCGTCCTTCTTGTCGCAAGCAGAGATGGCAAGCGCAAGAACAAGAAGTGCTATAGGCCAGTGGAAACGGAAGCGGTGCATGAGCCCCCTCTCGGATTGATGTGTTGGAAGGATGTCGACAGCCGCCGCTGTCGCGACGGTCGCAAATGTACAAAAGGAAGCGCGCCGAAGAGCGCTTAAGGGAAGACCACGACGAACGATATCACTGGCAGTAGCGGCGTTGATGGCGCCGAGCCTTCCGTCGTCTCTATTCCCAGGAAGGCCAGTCCAGCGTCGATGGCCCACGTCTCGCCGAAGTAGCGGGCGGTGGCTGAGATCGGAATGACCCCCAGTGTCTCCATGCCCACGACTTCGGCCGCGATCTTCCATCGACGCCCGACGCGCGCGTCGGCTCCCAACGACGCGAAGAGCGCGTTGCGATCAAAGTCCCCCTTATCGAGTGTCGAATGGTGTTTGAAAGCATAGCCCGTGGTTATCGAGAGTCGCGAGTCATCATCGCCGAAGCTGGCGGCCAGATAGGGAATGCCGAGTGTGATACTCGACTCCAACCCACGTGTCTCCTCGCGGTCGTATCGGCTCTCGGCGAACTGCACTCCACCACCGACGTTCCATCGCGCGCCGAGCTTCGCGCCAACCTTGGCCCCGACCGACCATGCGCCGAATGCGTCACCATGTGTACCTCCCCAGTCATCAGGGAGGGGTGGGGCGCCCCCGACGATAACCATCAGATTATCGGTTATCGAGTAGCCGGCCGTCAGTCCCAGGATGTCGTATGACCCTATGTAGAGCGATCCCTGCGTCGGAATAATAGCGTTGGGTGTTGCGATCGTTCGAAATGTCGTCGGGTCGGGGAAGTCAACTGCACTGGGAGGGGGGAGCACCTGCGATTGAATGGTGTCCCGCCTGCGCGGAGCGGGATCTGGCGATGTCTCGGCGGTGACAATCGGTCGCGGTACCACCGTGATTGAACCAGTGTCGGCAACGGCGTAGTTCGTGTAGCCTCCCCACGGATAATCCCGCCGCATCCACGTTGTCACGGGGAAATTGTACTCCCCCTTCTCCTTCCCTCTGAAGCAGACCTGATACCGATACGTGTCACCCTGTTTGATGCGAACCGGCAGCGTCGTTGGCAGCACTACCCACACGTCTGGATCGCCTACGGTGATCGAGTCGAGCCATGTATCTCGTTCGCGAGAGTAGACCCAGAACTCTCTGCAGATCTCCACTCCCTGTTCGACTGTTCCGTATCGGATTTTTGTCACGTTCCATTTGACCTCGAGGGCCACAGAGTCGACGTGGCGGCGGTTGTTGCAGTCGATGACGGTGACGATCAGCTTCAGCACATTGGCACCCGGATCGCCGACGGAGACGCGCAGATCGTGTTCGACCTGGCATCCCTCGATACCGCCGACGCCTGCCACCTTTACCAGAGGTGTTGTGCTGATAATCTGACAGCGGACCTCCTTGATGCCCGCCATGACGCGAAGGGTAACAACGTTCTCCCCAGGATATAGCTCAGGCGGCTGAATCGTCAATCCCGCCTGGGCACGCAGATCGGGGTTGTGGAGCACAAAGAGGAGGAGGGTCAGGAGGAACCCTGGACGACAACACGAGAGTCGACGGGGAAAACCGTTCGTGAACAAAACGATCATTGATGGTGCCCGAAGGGCTGGACGCTGAACCTCTGATTGGGGACCGATCAAGATACCTCACTTCCCCAGAACGACCACCGCGGCTACAAAGGGAATCACCGGTACTGCTGGTGCGTTCCCCCCCTCCAGCACAATCCCGGCATATCCAATCCCACCATCCAGGGCAAATCGTTCGCCGAAATACCGCACTCCCAATGCCACAGGCAGGACGCCGGCAGTACCCAGATAGACAGACTCTCCCGTGAGCTTCCAGTTTCGTGCGATCTGCCAGTCACCGCCAACGCCCACAAAGGCCGCATCCTGGTCGTACTCGAGCAAGTATTCCGGGCCGCGGGCCACCACGGTGTCGATTCTTGTCCAGTGGTGCTTGAATGCATACCCTCCGGTAACCGAGAGACGTCTCGTGTCATCACCGTAGCTCGCGGCCAGGTAGGGTGCATGAATTCGGATCTCGGACTCGCGAAGGCGAGTCTCCTCCCTGTCGTAGATACTCCTGCCATACTGATAGCCACCCGCGACATGGAGGAGCTTCGTCGGTTGGACGCCAATCTTCACACCGATCGAATAGGCTCCGAACATTTCGTGATTGATCCCTCCCCAATCGTCAGGTGTTGGAAGGGCGCCACCAGCGATGACCATCATGTGATCGTCGAACGCGTATCCGGCAGTCACTCCGAGGAGATCGTAGACACCCAGGTAGAGTCGGCCCCGTTTCGGCAGGACTGCATTTGGTATTCCGATCGATCGAAACGTCGTCGGATCGACGGGATCTGGTTCGACAGGCTCGATTGGTATGCGCGTCCTTCCGCTTGTGTCGGGAGGTGGCGGGGGAGGTGGCGGTGGCGGGGGAGGTGGGGGGATCACCCGAACGTAACCCGTATCCGCTACGGGGTAGCTGGTCTCCCCGGCGGAAGGCTGGTCTCGATGCATCCTGGTGATCGACGGGAACATGTATGTCCCTGCCTTGTCGGCCGTGAAGCAGACCTCGTAGCGATAGGTCACGTCGGCCGGAATGTCCATGGGGAGGGGCATCTTCCGGTTGATCTTCACGCGTGGGTCCGTGGAGACCAATTCATCGACACGTGATCCGGAGCCGCTTCGAATGACGAACTCCTTGCAGACCGTCTCACCTTCCATCACGGTCCCCAGGTCGATGCGATCAAGCTCCCAGTTTGTTTGAGGCACCAGTGTAAACGTCCGTCGCCTGTTCTTGCAGTCAGTGACGGTAATCCCCAGCGTTACCGGTGTCGACGCGGTGTTCACGAACACACGGAGTTTCCGTGTCTTCTCGCACGAGCCGGGTCCGGCCCCCTCGACACTCGTGATCAACCCCGACACCGATGTCGTCACGTTTCGGATTCCGTTCGGCGCAGAGATCGTGATTTCGTTGATCGACGAATAGAGGACGTCGGGATAAATGGTGATGCCCTGACCCCGCATGACGAGCGGAGCACAGGACATCAATACGAGGGCGAGAATGCCGAGGCGTAGTCGGACCATGCGCGAAGATACGGATGGCGCCCTATCGCACGCCCAGCGGACTGTTGGCCATGATATTCTCTTCGAGTCTCTCGAGTAGCGAGATTTCCTTGTCGAGATCTTTGTCGTTGAGGATCAGGTTCTCGAGAGCAACCAGGCCACGAGCGCGCGTCAGCGCCTTCAACGCGTCGTCCTTCTTTCCGGCAGCCGACAACTGACAGGCGTCGCGAAGCCCGAAGTAGACATTGGTGAGGGCTGCCGCAAGACGCATTCCATCATGCGTGTAGAACTGCGATCCGGGAGCAAGCCGATCGGTCCCTGTGTGACGAAGCTTTGTCGTCTGAGCGTGGGGCGTCCCGTCGATGTCCGAATAGGAGAGTGAACCGGTCGCAAGAAGATCGCCGCTGTTCAGGACAAGGGGGGCATTCCCATCCTGTTCGTAGCGGAGTACGATCGCGCCACGATTGCTCGAGAGGAATACCGTAGGGATGTGGAGGTTTGCATCCTTGTCACCTGGTTTCCAGGTTGGCAACCCGTAGACGGCGGTGAGCCGCATCCCCGTTGGCGTCTCGATCTTCAGATCGAGGTCGTAGAGAAGGGGGGTTACCATGTAATCGAATTCGGTGTCGAATACACGCGAAATTTTTTCAGGGTTCTCCAGATAGAAGAAGTTGCCACCCCGCAGCTGTGAGATGTGATAGACCAGATCATATCCGAAGTCAATGCCGACTCCAAACGCGCTGAGCCCAACACCTTCCTTCGCATACCGCTCCGTGAGTTGACGGAATCCCATCGAATCGGTCCGTCCGATGTTTGGTCGCATGTCGGTGAGGAGCATCACCCGTTTCAAGACTCCCGGCTCGTCAGGGAACCTGCTAACCTCTTCGTAGCCGAGGATCAGTCCGGCCTCGATATTTGTTCCACCCGAAGCGCTGAGCGCATTGATCTTCATCTCCATCTCCGTCCCCCTGTCTCCGGGGCCCATGGGGATCACCTGCTCGACACGATCGTTGAAGTAGATGATCGTGACCCGATCGTCTGCGTTCAGTTTGGCAACAAGCTTTCCCAGGGCCGCTCGGACTGCCTGGATCTTCCCTCCCGACATGGAGCCGCTCTTATCGACCACGATGGCAAGGCGCAGCGGACGACGATGGAACTGGTCGGCCCGGATATTCGATCCCATGCCAAGCTGGACCAGAAGAGCGTTCGAGGAGCTGTCGGCAAGCGGTGTGTATCCGTATCCAAGCGAGAGGCAGAGGGGCTCGTCACATGTCGTTGCGGGGGTTGGGATGTCATGCTCGCTGTAGAGTCCTTCGGCAGAGAATCCAAGGGACGACGGGACTCTCCCCTGCTGGATCAGAAGTCGCGCATACCCGATGTCCTGTGCTCCGCCAACCGTGGCTCCAAGGTTCGAGCTCGCAAGACCCTGCACGCGAGCTGAGCCGGATATCTTTCCAAGACCTCCACCAGCCGGGGTTGGGCTTAGCGGCGCTTCCATTCGCATGCCGTCGAACGCCCTGCGCGTTGAGTCGCCCCCTTGCTCACCCTGTGCGCGGGCGGGGGTTGCGGGCGCAAGAAGGAAGAGGGCAAAGAGACTGGCGAGTAGTGCCGGGGTGCAGCGAAGTCGGGTGTGAAGCGTCATGTCAGGGCTCCGAATTCTCGTTAAACCGTCGTTGGGAACTGAGCATCCGTCAGGATGGCGTTCAAGGCTGCGCGTCGCGCGGACTTGCCCGGAGGACGCCGTTGCTCCATCGTTGTAACACGGTTTCGATCCCCGTCCTGCTATCTTTCGTCCCAACCATGCATCTACGACACATCACGACGACACTGGTCCTTGCCGTCACTCTGGCACGCCCGCTGGGCGCCCAGAACGCGACCGTCGATCCACCGGAACTCTATTCGGACAAGAACGAGATCACGATTACCGACCCTAACGGAATCCGCGAGATCGTTGCAAACGGCGGTCCCCTGATGACGATAGAAGGGGCGGGGCCGGGCGATTGCCAGGAGACCCGGACGCTCGATGTCTTCGTCAACACCGCAAGCCAGCCGGTCTTCCTCAACCTTGCAATTGTCGACTGCAAGGGGGGAGTCAGTAACATCTCCATTCCCTTCTCCACCGTCTGGACGCTCGACGTCAACGATATGGGGTCAACCCGCGCGGGTACGCGTGTCTGCAAGAGATTCTCGGTGCGCGCCAATGGCACCGAACCGATCATCCTTGACGACATCACTGTCGACGACCCGGACGTCACGCTCGAACTCCCCACGTCCCTTCCGATAGAGGTTCCCGGTCTTGACAGCTACGTGTATACGGTCTGCTACGACGCCCCGGAAGAGGGGGAATACCGCTTTCCGGTGATCACCTGGATACGGAGGCGCTTCCCGTCCGCCGGAATGAAGAACTATCCGGTAGCCGACACCGGATTCGTCCGCGTCCTTCCGCCGCTGGAGGTGCCACTCACCGACCCCACGACATTTCGATCCATCGGAATACCGAATGCCGTCCTTCCAAAACGGGGCCGACTCTACCTGGGCGTCTACGATCTGCTGGGACTGACCGCCGGCTATGCATTTGATGATCACTTCATGGTCATCGCCGGCGGCGCGCTCCCCACGCCAGATGACTGGGGAGGGATCAATCGCGAAATGTTCGGCGCCTACTCCATTGGAGTGAAGATCGGAGTGCAGCCAGCGAAGGACCTCCATCTGGCCGGCGGGTATCAGTATGGAAAGAGCATCTACGATCGCGAGGAGACTCGACTCCGTGAGTCAGAGATTCGCATTCACGCCCCATATCTGGCTGCGAGCTATGGCGATGACGATCGGCGGGTGTCGGTCACCGGTGGGTATGTCTTCAAACACCATTGGACGAGGATTGATACGGTGGTTGCACGTGGTCCGGAGTACCTGCTCGAGTATGATCAGGACGCCGGCTTCGCTGGCGTCGGAGGTGACTGGCGAGTAGGGCGACATTGGAAGGTCACCGGAGAAACGGCGTATCTCGGGACGGCTGGTGTCCTCCCGGTCGCGGTTGGGGTGCGCTACTTCGGCGAACGATTTGCAATCGACGGTGGAATCGGGTATGCGGGGATTGTTCTGGAAGGGGGAAGCTCACCGGCGGTCCCGGTGATTCCTTTCGTTGCCGCTGTAGTGGTGTTGGGAAAGTGACTTGTCGCTGAGCTCTTCCGTGCGGACACATGAAAAAGAGCGTTCCATCCGAAGATAGAACGCTCTTTCTGTTGAAGAGGGTTGCGCGCTCTTCTATTCCAATGTCCGGGAAGCCGTTTCGCTCTGCCGCATGGTAGTAGGGATTGGCGATGTCGGAGCGGCGGGGAGAACGTTGCCGCCGATTGTCGGTCCCTGGTTGGAGATGTCGCTCTTCGGTGCTACCGGTGTCTCCGGCGGGGTTGCCGGCGTCAACACACTCTCCTGAAGTGGGACTGCGAACCGATACAGATCGCGGCGATTTCGAATGCCCGGGTCGTCCTGTCGACCGTCGGGGTCACGCGCAACGACCACGACGTATCCGGTGTCGGAGATCGGGTACGTCGTCTCGCCGGCAGTCGGATAATCACGACGGATCCATGCTGTCACCGGGAATTTGTAGACGCCGGGTGGTACGTCGGCCTTGAAGCATACGTTGTAGCGGAGATACTCGCCGTCCAGCTTGTACGGGAGAGACTCGCCCACATTGATCTGTAGGCGTGAGTCGTCGATGGTGACACGTTCGACCACGTCGTTGTTAACGGCACGAATGCTGAATTCGGCGCATCCTTTATCTCCCTGCTGAATGCGACCAAGGTTGACTCTGTCGAGTGTCCAGTGGACACCTAGTCCCAGACGTCGCGAGGCCTTGCGCCCTTCGCCGTCCGTGACGACCAGCCGGAGCCCAACAGGGGAACTACCGCTGTAGACAACCACGCGGAATGTCCGCGTCGTACCATCACTTGACGATCCCACCTGTTCGAACGTCAGGTTCTCGGTACCACCGGCTTCAATGCCGCTGATTCCCTTCGCTGCTGTAACCGTAATCTCGTTGACTCCAGGATACAGCTCTGGTGGTGTAATAGAAATGCCCGATCTCTGAGCGCTGGCCATCGCTCCGCCGAAGAGAAACGCGACGATCGGGAGAAAGAGGTATGCTGCTCGCCTCATGCTTTCACCGTGGTATTGTGTGATTGAACAGAGGATCGCCCGCCGGCATATGGTGGGCTGATGACTGGTCGGAAGGGGACTCTGGATGGTTTGAGACGCCGGTGGGGAGGGAAGGTTCCCGAGGCCGATGTGGGAAATTCGAGCAGGAACGCTGAAGCCTGTCCCGAAGGTCTCGCTAAGTGCGGTCAGATGTGCGGCACCGGTCGCCGATTCTACCCAGATGGCAATGGGGCCGACCAGCGACTCTCTCTCCCTTCAACAACGTCGCCGGTCGGCCAGCCATCGCACACTCCCTGGAGACTTCCTCGGTGTCGTCCCGTCCCGCTAATGTCATGGACGAGACGACCAGTGTTCCTTCTCCCCAAACCTACACGACACGTCCGGCGATTGTTACCGAACGAGGAGGCTGATGATGTAGGCACGATCTCTACGTTCCGCTCCTCGTCACTCGCCTTGACCCCCCTCGATTCGTACGGCCTTGTGATCCGAGACTGATTCAACAGTCTGCTATGCGAGCGTGCCGACCCATTGTTCGAAGCGCTCCGAAACACCATCCAACGCCTCATCCTCGCGAGCCTCTCCTATTACGTGATCACCATGCACGAGCCGGACAGTTGCCCCAAGGCGCACATCGCCGGTGAAGCGGGGGATTGCGTCCAGGTCCGCGATGCGCCTGTCGGCGTCGGCCAGCACCTCTTCAAGCGGGCGCGTCACGAGTTCCGATGTCGCCTTTGCTGAGAACGGCTCGCCGGTCAGCTCCTCGACAAGCTCGAGGAACGTCTTGGAGTTTCCGGGACGCCAGTAGACCTGTGCCAGCTCCGGACCGATGCGCGGGTTGTCCATCAAGTGTCCATCGCGGCGGAGGAAGTAGGCACGCGTCTGGAAGACTGCCATTTGTGCGAGCGTGTAGCCGTGGTAGTATGCCGATGCCTCGTTCGCCAGAAGGTGCGGGATCGCGAGAATCGGTCGGCCGGCGGCCGGTTGACAGAGAAGGCGTTGTTCGATCGCCCGGAACCGCTCGAGAATGTGATCGGCGGTCAGCTCTTCATCCGTCATTTCGTACAACTCCTTCTCGGCGTACGAGACGGCCAGCATGCGGCGCAACTCATGCGCCCGATAGCGATGTTTCTTCTCCAGCAATGCATGGATCAGATCACGGGGTATTGGATTGCCCTCTGCGTCATGAGCGTAGCGGGTCATCCAGTCGGCGTCGTCCATCAGGCTGTCCAGAAACATCGACTGTGTCTCGGCAAAGGCAACCGAGGTTGGCGCAAACTCCTGTGAGAAACATGGCGCCGGCATATCGATATTGCTGAAATGGGCGGCGTGTCCTCCCTCATGCAAGAGCGTATTGAGCGCCCTTCGCCCGCTCCCGATCTGCCCGGGAACAGCGTTGGCTGTGAAGTTGATTCGCGCTGGGTGTCGCGTTCCATTTTCTCGGAATGCCGGCATTGGCCCATGCATGAATCCGTTGTCGTGTTTCCCCTCTCGCTCAACCAGGTCGAGCTGCATCGTCGCGCCGGAATAGTTGATGCCGAGAGCGGCGAACGTTCTTCCCCAGACGTCAATGGCCCCCTCGAAGCGGAAATAGGGATCTGCCTTCGTCGTTGCATCGCCTCCGATGACATACTCGAAGTTCCACGGCTGAATCGAGTCGGCTCCCTTCTCGGCCGCAAGACGCTCCATCGCACTTCTGCACGCATCACGCGTTCCTTCCTCCAGCTCGTCGAGCAGCTCGAAGAGCTTCTTCTTATCGAACCCCTCCGAAATCGTGACCTTGTAGTCGTAGTAGTCAACGTACCCAAGCGCACGGGCAAGGCGATTGCGCTGACGGACGATATCGATGAAGCCGTGGGCGAGGACGTACGGTTCGATGGCACACATACCCTCCCACGCGCTCCGTCTCAACTTCTCGTCTGGCGACGTCGAGATGATCAATGAGAGGCCGACCGAGCTGGCTGCGACGAACTCCCCCGTGTCGGGAGAGACATACCCAAGCTTCATCTGGCGCCGCCGCCGATCAAGTTCCCCCTCCATCTCCACCAGTTCATGGAACAGATTTCGCGCCTCTTCCGATTCGATCGTGTTGACCGCGAAGAAACGTTCCCATCCTCGGAGGGCAAGCCGTTCGTCTCCCTCCACATCCGTGCGTTCGAGTTCCGTGCGCACAAGACGGAGATTCTCCGGATCCCCAGTGAAGTCCTTCAACGCAATCTCCTTCTTCTCGAAATCGCCCGGCGTGAATGACGAGAGTCGCATCATCTGCGCCCAGAACGCTTCCTCCTTTGCACGATGGAGTTCGATGTAACGTGTGTTCAGATCGTTGACCAAAGACATGGTATGTAGCTGATTAGTAGGATGTATCTGCTGATAGTCGTTTTCCGCAGTAGGTATCTGGATCCTATTCTCGGTTCGCCCCGGTCATATCATAAGGAACGAGTTGTCTGCAGTCGTACCGAGGGCCCTTGCAGGTTAAGTGCCACTCTCCCCGATGTTTCAAACGCCGCAGGCCATTCTTCGTGAGAACAGGGAGAGAACCATCGATATCGCGTATCACTCCGGCATCCCGTCGCATCCGTCACAGTTGCCGCACGGCTCGGTTCCGGGAAAACCGAAGTAGTCGCTGACAACCGTTCTCCGACAGCCCTCGCCGCGAACATACTGCACCATTGAAAGAAGCTTCATGTTGTCCCGTCGAAGCTTCTCCTCCAAGTGTTCTTCATCCTGCAAGTGCTCAGGAAGATCGTCGATCAACTTGAGGTTGCGCTCCTCGATCGTCCCCTCTGTGACGCCCCATCGATCGAGCATTCCGAGCGCGGTTTCCAATCGGAAATCTCTCCGGTTCTTGAAATTGAGCTCCTCCCTCAACGTGTCTGATCCGAGCTGGTTGATGTGGTCGCCGTGTCCGGCAAGGAGTCCGTAGAGGCGTGCATAGAAGCCGGCGCCTGGATTTGACCAGCGGACGAAGTCCATCTGAATTGCGAGATCTTCCTGATCATACAGGAGCATGCAAAGAGACGGCAGACCATCCCGCCCTGCTCTTCCAATCTCCTGATAATACGATTCGATCGACGAGGGGACCTCCACGTGGATAATCGACCGGATATCAGCCTTGTCGATTCCCATGCCAAAGGCATTTGTTGCAAGGGCAAGCGATGACTCCCCGGAAAGAAAACGGCGTCCAGCGCGTTTTCGGGCCGTCGCCTCCATTTTTCCATGATAGAGCTCATGTCGATATCCCCGGTCTCCCAGCATCTGACTGAATCGTTCGAGCGTCGAAATCAGGGCGAAATAGATAATGGATGAACCTGAATAGTGATCGAGAGTCTCGAGAATAGCGTCGACTTTCTCCTGTTCGGACATGATGTCGCGGACTTCCAGACGAAGATTGGGCCTATCGATTCCCTGATGGACCACCAACGTGTCGGATGGGTCAAGCTCCAGTCTCTCCAGAATGTCCCGTTGAACTTCAGGCGTCGCAGTCGCAGTAAGAGCGATCGTCAGCGGCGATCCGATTAGACGGCGGAATTCACCCAGGCGAGCGTAGTCGGGTCTGAAATCGTGTCCCCATTCCGAAATGCAATGTGCCTCATCCACCGCCATCAGATCGATTCTCGCGTCCCGGATCTTATCAACGAATTCCGGTTTTCGGAATCGTTCCGGAGTGACGTAGAGAAGTTTGTATCTCCCCTCCAGGAATCCATTCAAACGCTCTTCACGTTCGTCTCGACCGATCGTTGAATTGATGAAGGTGGCCGGAATGTCGCGTCGTCGCAGTGCATCAACCTGATCCTGCATCAACGCAATCAACGGACTGACGACCAGTGTTCCGCCCTCGAATACGAGAGCCGGTATCTGATAACAGATCGATTTTCCGCCACCTGTCGGCATGAGCGCCAGGACATGATCGCGGCGGGTGACGCTCGTCGTCAGGCGCTCGATGATCTCTTTCTGACGTCCACGAAATTCATCATGTCGGAATACTTCTTTCAGTATGTGCTGTATTGACTTCATATCGATCATTTTGGTCGCCACCGCCTCTCACTCGTCACATTGCATTTGACCTTTCATCACACCATTCCTACATTGTCTGCCCCCTGTAGGTCCCCTTCGGTCGGCCGCTTCCGTCAGGAGCGGGACTCTCTTCTCTCTCTACCCAACGTCTGAATCCTCAATCGAGGGAGGTTCATTATGCGAGTAGGCTCTCGTACTCTTTACATCATCCTTCTCTTATTTAGTGGCTTGAGCGTCGCGCGCGCGCAACAGTTCAATCTGCTGATAGAAGCAATCCCCAATCCTCCGCAAACGATTTCGACGCGTGATACGGTGCCGGTTGGAGCGCTGGTCATCAACGTAGGACCGCAGCAGTCGACTGCGTTCAGCGTGGGATTCAGGGTAACAAACACGCAGGGAGCGCTCGTCTTCAGCGACACTGTCAATGCACTGCAGATGCCTCCCAATCCAAGCGGAGGGGCGTTGATCAACGCGAGCCGACGCTGGCACCCGACAGCGCCGGGGAACTATCTGATCCGTGCTGCCCTGGTGAATGTTCAGGATATGGATTCGCTTGATAACGTTCAGCAAAGAACGGTGAACGTCGTCCCGGGCCTGCTGAGTCGTTCCGATGCCATCACTCTTGTGGAGCGCGACGTCATCACCGGGCGCCCGAATATCGATCGGCTCGCCCTCTACCTCCACAATCGAGTCGCTACCGACAGCCTTCTCCAGCCGAATACGGTTGTCCGTCCGTGGGACTCGTCCTGGAGCGTCCAGGTGCCAGCACCGTCGTACTTGCTCTGGATCGACAACGAACCATCGCAGTTCTGGTGTCATAGTGCCACGTTCTGTTTCGTGAACGCGATGACCGGGGAGCTGCAAGTGCGTGAGGCGCAGAGCTGGCCCGTCATAGACGAGGTCGAGCGTCCTCCACTAACGTACGGCCCGAACCGGGTCCGAGGATCCGAACCGCAGCCCGCACCCAATCTGGACACCTATTCGCCGGTGACCACAACGAACACGAATGACTGGGCACTGATCGTGGTCGGGCAGAATCAGTCAGGCTGGGATTCCACCGCTCTTATCAACGACGTTGCGCGCATCAAGGAATGTCTGAACGGGACCCCTACCGGTCCTCAGGTTACCGGGGCAAATATCAGGACGGTCGGCCTCGGGACCCAGGTTGGAGCAACAAAGCAGGAGGTTTGTGATGCTATCGACTCGTTGAAGGGACAGCCTCCGTGCAACAAGCTCTACGTCTACTATGTCGGTCACGGAAGCAATAGCGGGATGGGGCTTCGTCGTGGAGACGGGAACGGAAGTGAATCGATGTCGTGGCATGACTTCGCCTGCAAGCTCATCGACGCGAACCCGAATGAGGTCTGCGTTGTCATGATGGCCTGCTCGAGCGGTGCATCGGTGAACGATCTGGTCGGAAAGCGAGTAGGTGATCGGAAGAGTGGGTACAAGAAATTGAAGGGGACGGTGGTGACATCGGCCCCTCCGAGTGTTCCGACTACAGGAACACCAAGCGGTTCCCCATTCCATCGCGCAATGACCGCGTGCTGCAAGGATCCTGCAGCCGATCTCAATGGGGATGGGAAGGTATCCTTGATCGAGGCGATGAACTGGGCGCGTGAGAAGAACGATACCGTACGGAGGGACAACGCGGGAGCAACAGTCTTTGGGGATGGCCGGGGAAGGACCATTCCAACACCAACGAGTACAGACGTCCGTTCCCCAGGCGACGGTGGTGGCTCGTTGAAGATCGAGATCACCAAAGTCTATTACGGCGTAAACCTCGGAGATAGAAGTAGTCGCGACACGCTCCTGTGCCGCCGCCTGGTCTACTTTACGAATACGGGTGGAAGTGGTCGGAACCCGAACAAGAACATCGAGGTGGTGTGCGTTCGTGAGGTGCGCCAGGGGCGCCGGCTTGTTCGCCAGGAAGAGGTTCTCGTCAGTCGGCGCATGGCTCTGGGGCCAAAAGAACGCTTCTGCTACGGACCGGTGCCGGACGATTGCGGTATCGTCGTTCGAAGGGCGCAATCGACCCGTCGCGATGACGACGATCGTGTCCTGCTGGCGTTGGACCCACCGGAGATCGCATGGCCCTACAGCTACGGGGCGGTCTACAATCCCGGTGAGTTCGTTTTCGGCGACTTCAAGGTCGAGGTCGATAGCAATCATCGCTATCGCGTCGAGGTGGACGGTCCAGCAAACTGGGGGTTGGCCGTGACACCGACTGCGTTCCAGCCCCATGGCACGTTCGATCAGCAGATGATCTTCATTACCGGACAGGTGCCTGACACCGCAACGCAGGGAGCTCTCCTCACGGCGCTCCTTATCGACACCGACAACAGTGACACCGTTCGGTACAGTGTGCGCGCACTCATCTACGACAGCCTGGACGTTGCTCTGGGAGCAGGAGACGACTACAATGGGCGGGCGCTGGATCAGTATGGCGATGCCATCATCACCGGCGGAACGGCGACGTTGAACAACTCCATTCTCCGCCTCAACGGCGATGCCGCAGTCCGTGTCGCGACCAACGGGCATCTGGTGATGCGGAACAGCCTGATCGGCCCCGACTCAGGGTCTACCGCGACGCTCGATGTTGCCGGGATGATCGATTGGGAGAACAGTTCGCTGACCGAAACGTCGGACGGGCTTCATCTCCTCAATCCATCGGGGACGATTGCGGGTGGGGCCATCTCGGCCAGTGACGGCAATGGCCTTGCCGGGCGTGGTGATTTCAGCGGCCTCCGAATTGGGTTTATCCATATCGAGGATGTCCTGGGCGTCGGGATGGCGTTCGATTCGGCGAGCGGCGTGCTCGTTGTGGGGTCGACGATCACTGGAACCGGGGCGAGCGATGTCGCCATGCGGGGAACATCGGATGTGACGCTTCGCGACTGCCAGTTCAATCCGAGCCGCGTCATGATTGATGCCACATCGACGCTGACGCGGGAATGGACCACGCACTTCGTCACGGTCGATTCGGCGGGGAATCCGATTCCAGGTGTCATCGTCGAGATACGCGACATCGATGGAAACGTCGTTGCACTCGACACGACGGACACGGATGGATTCACCAGGACGCACTATCTGGTGGAATGGAGGCAGACAGGGCCGCCGCGGAGTCCGCGTGGTCCCTACCAGGTTACCCTCCGCGCGGGGGGCGTAGACACGGTGATCACGCACAATGCCGACAGGCAGATCGCTCGAATAGTTGTGCTGACCGGGGGGAGCTCCAGCGTTCCGACGCAGGCCCTCCGCGCAAGGCTTCCCATTCATCCGAATCCTGTTCAACGCGTGGCGGGGTCGGCATTCACGACAATCGATCTGGATCGTGCCTCGCTCCTTAGACTCCGTCTCTACACCATGGCCGGTACGCTCGTCAGAAGCCAGGATCTAGGTCGTTGGGATGCCGGGCGTCAAGACATACGTGTTGACGTCAATGATCTTCCCGCAGGCGTTTACCTGCTGGAAATCAGCGGGGGAGATGCGTCGATGACTGGGCGACTGGTGGTGGAATAGACCCGCGGACGAGGATACCGTTGGTGCCGGAGGCTGGGGCGACGAGGTGTCGGCTCAGCCTCCGCCGTTTGTAGGGAAAGCTTTCTTGAATTCGCAGTTCCCCTGGTGTGAACAATCGCCGCAGTTGGTGTGTTCGCTCAGGGGGACGCTGGCGAAGCAGCGCGGGCAGCGGTCGGTCATTGGGTTATTGATCATGTACCCGCACGTCGCGCAGGTCCGCGCCTCCATACGAAGCTTCTCTTCGAGCGACATACCAGCGTCATCCAGGATTGGAAGTTCAATCCCCTCAGGATGCGCAGGTTGTTTTCGTTTGAAGAGAGACATCGTTGTTGCTCGAGATTCGCCCCGCACTTCGGCTCGATGCTGCACGCTGCCGTGCCGGAGCAGAAGGCGCCGGGTCGTCCACCATCCTGTTACATCACCAGCAGGGCCACAAGACCGCCAACGCCGAATGCAAGTACCCAGCTCCCAGCCCATATCGCCATCCCTTCGCGCGGACCCCGTTCCTTGAGCATCACCATCAGCGAGGCTATACAGGGTACAAAGAGCGTGATCGTCGTGAGAGCGATCACGATCTGCATTGGGGAGAGGTTCATCCCGTATAGTCCGGCGGCTCCGAAATCCCTGCGGACGAGTCCCATGACGAAGGCTGTGGCCGCCTCGGCAGGGAGTTTCAACCAACCAGTGGTTATCGGCTGGATGAAATTTGACCACCACGCCAGAGCACCAGTGACCTGCAGAATCGATACAGCAAGTGCGCCAATGAAGAACCAGGGGGTTGCTTCCTTCATGAACGAAATCGTCCGCACCCATGTCTTGTTCAGAACATTGCGGGGGCGAGGGAGACGCATGGGGGGGAGGTCAAGAAGGAGGGGGGATGATTTCCCTGGAAGAACGCGATCCAGAATGGTCCCGATTGCGATGAAGACCGTGACGATCACCGAGGCATAGATCAGGGTTGCCTTCAACCCGGCCGTTGCAAGCAGCGCGGCGATGACGGCCAACTGCGCAGAGCATGGAATTGCAAACTGGAGGATCGCCGTGGTGATCCTCTTCTCGCGATCACTACCCAGGAGACGTGTTGTGATGGTGGCCATGGTCACACATCCAAACCCGAGGATCAGCGGGATTATCGCTCTTCCGTTCAAGCCGAGTCCATTCAACGACCGGTCTACAAACGTTGCCAGGCGTGGCAGGTATCCGGAATCCTCGAGCAACGCTAGCGAGGCATAGAAGGCAATGACGAGGGGAAGAAGAAGAAAGAGGAGGTAGGTGACTGTCATTGTCACCGCACCGAATTCTCCGAACAGAACAACGGCTACCGGATTGGTAAATCGATAGTCCAGCTGATTTATGCCCCCTTCACGGAAATCCATCATCTCTCGGTAGAGACGTGGATCGGCGTTGGTTCCGTCCGGGAATGAGAAGGCGCGCGATCTCACGATCGTCTCGTCGCCGGCGGCATCGAAGCCAATCTTGCCGACAGTAACGACTCCTCCCGTCCAAGCCGCAACGCGGTCTTTCACGAACGGTTCGAAGTAGCGATTCCCGAGCGTCCCTTCAGTGAACCCCACCAGGTCACCAGCCACCAGCACTCCCACAAATAAATAGATGAGGTAAAGGACGGCGGCCAGAATCGGTAGCCCGAAGAGGGGTGATATGGAGAGGCGTCCAAGCGTTGTCGAGAACGAGCGCTTCTTCTCGATTGCCGTTACGACCTTGTCCAACAGCCGATTGACCCTGTTCCGGCGATCGACGTAGATCTCCTCGCGCGCATCCTCGGGTGGCACGGCGTGACGTTCGGCGATGACCGTGTCTCCCTCCAGGACAAGAAGCGCCTCCGCCTGTGAGCCCACGCGATCGAGCATGTCATGCAACCGGCGATGGAGAGTCGGATCCCCCTTGCCAACACAGGCCTGGGCGACATGCGATTCCAGTCGATCGAAGCCTACCCGATGGATCGCAGTGGTCGGGAGTACCGGCACTCCGAGTCTGTTGGAGAGCTCGTCGACGTCAATCGACAGCCCTCGATCATTCGCCTCGTCCATCATGTTCAGACAGACGACCATCTTCTTCCCCATGTCAATCAGCTGGAGCGTCAGGAAGAGATCGCGCTCCAAGTGAGCCGCATCGACAACGTTGACGACGACATCGGCCTCCAGGATAATGTCCCGCGCAACACGTTCTTCGTCGTTGAACGAGCTGACACCGTAGATACCTGGTGTATCATAGACGCCCCAGAGAGGGTGATCGCCGTGAGCTACCTCGACCGTTGTCCCGGGGAAGTTCGAGACATCGACATAGAGTCCGGTCAGGTGATTGAAGAAGACAGACTTCCCAACGTTTGGATTCCCCACCAGCACCAGACGCGTCTTCCCCGTCTCCAGAAACGACGAGGCATTATTGTCGTGATGCCGATGTGATGTGTGTGGGAGAATCGACGTGATGTCGTCAGGGTCCGGTGTGTCGTGCGACATATGGAGGAACTTGGCCGGAATCGGCAGGTGATTATCCGTTGTCAGCGGTCAATGGTTGTCATACGCGCCCGTCCGTCGTCGGCGCGGTTCGTGATCCTATATCGACGCGAATGCTCTCGGCAAGCGCTCGACCAAGGGCGATTTCCTGGCGTCCCGTCTCCAGGACGATCGTACCACCCGGGAGTCTTTGGATGCAGAGGAAGCTCGTTCCAAGGGCCAGCCCCAGCCGGATACACTGCGACCGGAGGGGGGGATCGTCCGGGAGTCCGACGATCACGCCCTCGTCGTTCCTGCGTGCTCCGACCAGTGTGAGATCTCTATCACGCGGTGACATGGGACTCAGCTCGCTTTGGTGCGTGTGTGGATGTTCCGTTCGTTGAGGAGCGGCGTGCAGTTCGTCGACAGTCGCTGCAGATCCCGAAGATCTGAAGTGTGTGGTAGGCCTCCTCGAAGTCGTGATGCTGGCAGATCTGCTTCACCAGGTATCGCACTGCTCCGTTCGGAAACTCAATGATCTCCCCACACTTGGAGCAGACCATGTGATCGTGGCGCGGTCGGTCAATCGTTTTCTCGTATTGCGCGACGTTTCCGGGAGCGAACAGAAATCGCGACACGAGTCCGCATTCGTGGAGAAGGGACAGGGTCTTGTAGACCGTGGCTCGGGAGACCTTGCTCCCTTCGGTGCGGAGTCGCAGATAGAGTCCCTCTGCGTCGAAGTGCTGATCGTGTCGCATGACACACGACAGTACCTCGAACCGCTCGGCTGTAATGCGGTAGTTCCCCTCACGAAGGAATTCCGTGAACTGCTCCCGCGCCCGTTTCTCTGCGATTGACATCTGCTTGAATGCTTATTAAGACCGAATCCAGATATAAACATAGCGGAACGGGGTCCCCCGCACAAGGGGAGAGTTTGTGAGAAGAAGTTAGGAGTCGGCCGAAAACGCGAGATATCGACGATACGACGCGGGTAGCACCTGGTAGTGGTCATGGGAGCACCTGAATCTGCCCACAGGCACAGGTCGTTTTTCCACGAAAACGCTACCAGGGATTGTGTGAAGGTGGGTATGACGGGGAAAACGCGGCGGTTGGGACGATGGCGACGTCGACTGCAACCAGGCCGGTGGGCCATGGCCCGTTGGTCTTGGTAGTTGTTCGATGCATATTCGGTCTCCCTCGCTCCTCAACGTTCATTCTTCATTTCCTGCAGCCATCGAAGCCCCCACACCACTCCGGTCGACCGTCGACGCCCTCACGCAGCAAATCGCTTCTGCCGGCGACGCCCAGAGCAGGTTGCAACTCATGTTGGAGCTTGCAGACATCACGTGCCACTTCGACGCGCGGTCCACAGCTCGTCTTCTCTCGGAATGCCACGTCCTCGCAATGGAGGTCGACGATCCATTCCTGAAGGGACGGTACCACTACGCAGACGGCGGTCAGCATATCCGGCTGATGAACTACACCCCCGCGCTCACCAGTCTTCACCACGCACTGAGCGAAATCAACGAGGTGGAGGATGAGGGGTTTGAAGGGGAGATTCTTGGACGCCTTGGGAATGTTCTGACCCGCAGAGGCGAGTATCCGCGCGCGATGGAGATTCTCCAGAAGGGGTTGGCTCTGGTCAACCTCGCCGGTGACCCACGCAGGATCGCGGTCCTGCATCTCCTGATGGGTCGTGTGGAATATCTCCTGGGCCGGTATCACGCGTCGTACGAACAGATCATGCACGCTCGCGCCCTGGCCGACCAGATTACCGACCCGATGTTTCAGGCACAACTGCAGGGAAGCTTCGGGTCAATACATCTCCTCCTGGGCCAATCGGATCGAGCCATGGAGCACGCAATCAGCTCCCGCGAGGCGTTCGCTTCGATGGGGTACCTCTTCGAGGAGGCGGACCTTCTAACGCAGATCGCTGTCCTGCATGGTCAGAACCAACGGTACGACGAGGCCCGGGCGTCGTATGATCGTGCGTTTGACCTCCTCAATCGGTCCGGCTACGAATATCTGATCCCATTGTATGGTGCCGGATATGGTGAGATCCTGGCCGCAATGGGTAACCTGGAGGAGGCGCTGCGAATCACGCGTGCTGCCCTTGGGACCATCGCCTCGTCTGATTCGAAACGCCAATACGGACATGCGCTCCGCTCCCTTGCCTCGATGCTGATTCATTCAGGAGATGTGCAGGAGGCTCGCGAGGCGGTCGAGACAGCCCTGGAGATCTTCATCGATACCCACGACCGGCGCGGCGAACTATCGTCGCTACGATTCCTGGCGAATGTCTGCGAGGAGCAGGGGGACATGGAGGCCGCACTTCAATACTTCAAACGCTACGACAGCGTTCGGGACGGTCTGCAGGAAGGGGTGACACTGATGCGCGTGGAACAGGAGCGCGTACGCGAGGCACTGGGCCGTGCGGAAAGGGAAAAGAACCAACTGCAGCGCGAGACAGACCGGCTTCGATTCGAAATGGAAACAAAGGGACGAGAACTGACCGCGATCGCGGTGGAACTTGCGCGACGCAACGAGGACCTGCAGGACTTGCGAGCGACCCTGGATGCAGATGGTGAGAATGCAGGGGAACTGGCCGCTGCTTTGAGACGCTTCCTTGAGCGGAGGCGCGGAGATGAAGGATGGGGGGCGTTCGAGCGGAGCTTCGACTCGGTGCACGGCGGGTTCATACGCGACCTGGTCGCCCTCTGTCCAACGCTGACTCCAACGGAAATCCGAATCTGCACCCTCCTGCGTCTCAACCTCTCCACCAAGGAAATCGCATCGATTCTGAGTCTGTCACCCCATACCGTGGAGACGCATAGACGGAGCATCCGACGTCGGCTGGGGCTGGCTGCCGAGGAGAATCTGGTCTCCTATCTGGCCGGCGCACGCAGGGAGGGTTAGTTCACATGTCCTGGTCTCAATATCGTCTCAAACTCCAGTCGCGCCCGCGAGGTATCCACCCGATAACGGAGGAGATACGTCGTGCAATCACCGAGCTATCGAGGGTTCGTATCGGCGTCGTCCACATCTTCATACGCCACACCTCAGCCTCCCTGTCGATCAACGAAAACGCCAGTCCAGACGTGCGCCGAGACCTTGAGCGGTCGCTGAATCGGATCGTTCCCGAGGACGACCGCCTTTACGAGCATACACTTGAGGGATTGGACGACATGCCAGCCCATGTGAAAGCCTCCCTGATGGGGGCGTCACTCACGATTCCAGTTGCCAATGGACAACTTCTGCTTGGAACCTGGCAGGGAGTCTACCTCTGCGAGCATAGAAACCACGGGGGTCCGCGGGAGATCGTGATAACGTTGTCGGGCGAGATTGACCGCGGCTGAGAGGATGTTGAATACCTCGCAGATCGAGAGGCTGTTCGCATAGCGCGACGACGATCGAATGAGGCGTACCGGCGGTGCGCCGCAGTGGGCGATGAGGAGCCCAACGCAGAGCGCGCGCGTAGGTGAACAGCCTCCTAACTTTTGCGGTGGCACCGGGTTAGTGAGGTGATGTCGAGTCTTCCCGCTATCCTGTTCTGGGTCGGACTATTCTGGGCCACGTACGCGTTTCTCGTCTATCCCACCCTCATGTTCTGTTTGTCGCGGCTGTGCCCACGCCGTTTACGACCGGATTTCAATCAGCCACTGCCGACAATCGAATTAATTACCGCCGCACGGAACGAAGAAAATACAATCCGGAGAAAACTCCGCAATTATGCCCATCTGGACTATCCGAGACACCTGCTAACGTGGACGATAGGCTCCGACGCATCAACCGACGCCACGGACCGGGTGGTTAGGGAATACTCTGATGCCGATAATTCTGTGAGGCTCGTCCGCTTTGAACAGCGTCGTGGGAAAACCGGTATAGTCTATTCGCTTGCAAAGGAATCGAAATCCGATATTCTCCTGTTCACCGACGCGGACATTGTTCTGGACACAGACGCGCTCCGCATCATCGCTCGGCGGTTTTCGGATCCGACGATTGGCGGAGTTGTTGGCCACATGGTATATCACGACACCGACAATGGCGTTGGGAATAAAGGAGAGGGTTTGTACAACAGGTTGGAGGCGGCGCTCCGTCGTTGGGAGTCTCACTTCTGGACGACTGTCGGTCCGACGGGGCAGTGCTTCGCAGTGCGGCGTGGATCTTACCGTTCTCCTCCGTCAGATGGCCTGTCTGATGACACGTATCTGGCGATGTCAATTCCATTGACAGGGAAGCGGGTGTGGTATGAACCGGCCCTCAGAATGCACGACGACAACTCACGCACATTGCGGAGCGAGATCCGTCGGAGAATCCGCGTGGGGCGTCAGAACGCAGCCACGTTTATGGTTTTTCGGGAGACACGCCTTCCGTGGCGAAGCCTGGTCGGATTCCAGTTGTGGTCGCATCGTATTCTGAGAAACCTGGCGGCAATTCCTATCCTGATAATTGTCGCGACGGCCCCCTTCCTCGACTCGACTCTGGCACACCTCGCGACCTTGGCATTCGGCATGTGGACCGCGTTTGTAGTGGTCGGCGCCGTTCTGGAGATCACAGTCAAGAAACCGGGGCCGTTTGGGCACCCGTTGTTCTTCACGGCAATGATGGCGTCACTCATGATCGGATCTGCCAGGGCGTGGATCCAGGGTGGGCTGGCCCGATGGGAATCGCCACGGGCATCTAAGTAATCGAACGGTTTTCCCTATTCCCCCCATGCTCCACACACTCGTCATTCTCCTGTTTCTCTCCACCATATCCCTGACGGCACGCGACACGGTTGTGGTGCGGAAGGTCACGTCCGCGACGGAGATTGTGCTGGAGGACGGAAGGACTATTGCGTTGCTGGGTGTCGGCCCGGCGAAATCGGTAGCCATTGAGCCAGAGGAGGGGCGGATTCATCTTGAAGAAATACTGGCGGTGGGAACCATTACGATCGAAGCCGATTCCACGCTCACGGGACCTGCATTGGCGAGCATGTTCTATGTCTACGCAGGCGACCGGCTGGTGAACGGAGACATGATTGCAGATGGCTTTGGAACGGCATCAAACAAGCCGCGATGCAATCGCACGGGTGAATTCGCCGGACGCGAGAAGGAGGCGCGCGCCGCACATAACGGCGCCTGGGGAACGGAGCGTTCTGTGTCGGTACAATGTTCCGCCACCACGCAGAAGGGAACACGATGCAAACGAATGACGCGAAATCTGAGCGGAAAATGCTGGCAGCACGAGTAGAACTAACTTTTTCGATTCCGCCGGGTTTGTGGTAGCGAATCCCTTCCTTTCAAGTGCCGACACGCCCCATGCACACACGATCGGCTCCATACCGCCTGATACCTCTCCTATTCTTCTGGGTGCTCCTGACAGTGATCCCCGGCGTCGCGCAGGTGAACGACGTATTGATATCCGAGCGCGACGACGGCACGCGTCATCTTCCCGAAGCTGATTTCGTTGTGGCCGATTCAGCCAATGGATTGACGGCGGTGGTGTTCGGAGTGACGGATCGGACAGCGAAGGATTCTCTCTTTGCTGGAGCATACGTGCAGCTTGTGGATCATGGAGTCACGGTAGGTCAACCGATTCGGATTGCCGACTCGACGAAGCACCTCTCTTCCCGCATTCGTGTCGCCGCAGTCGGTCAGGATTTCATCATCATTTACTTCGTTCACGGATATCCAACGAGCCATGCAGTTTATTATCAAGTGCTGCGAACTGATTCTCTTATTCTCACTCCACCGCGTCGGCTTGCCTCTTCAAGTGAAATAGAAACGTCTCCGTTCAAACCGGAAGTGATTGTCGCCGGAGAATACAACCGTACTCGCCTGATATTATGGTACGATTGGTTTACCAGTAACGGACAAAGTGGATTATTGGCATTCCGCATTGATGACCAAGGAGAATATGTCGATTCAGCCAGGAAGATTGCCGGATATGGAACCGAGATTGTCCGCAATCCGCTTCTCGATGGAATCCTACTGCTGGCGAATCCAGAAGGTCCGTCACGTCTGCTCCTTCTAGATGATGGTCGCCTGGATGAGAGACAAGGGCCGCGCACTTCTGGAACATACTCTCTGGGTGCTGACACCTCGTTGACAATGCTGGATGGCGCCACGTTTTCCTATCGGGCACGTCTCTTCGACTCGCTCGTACAAACAAGAACCCTTCCACTGTCGAACTGGGGAGTTTCGCCAGACCAGACGCTCTTGGCGCCGGATTCGGCGAGGCGATGGAGACCAGTGCTTGTCCTGGGTCGTGATGGCGATGGTGCACAGACACCGGCTTCGTTGCAGGTCTTCGGTATCCGTATGGATTCTACATGGACGGTTCGCGGTCTTGACCTGCTGGATGAGTACAGGATGAGCGATTCGTCCGGCCCCCAATTCACCGTCTCTTCGTACAGACGCTGGCACTCGTGCTCGGGCGAGTGGATGACGACGGCGGAATTCAAAAGGAAAAGCGACAGCACGATTAGACGCATTTACGTATTCCGATCACCGCTAGGGCGGATTCGCATTGGTGTAGATCCGGACACAACGGAGTCTGGCTGTATTGGGACCGGCGGATTCAGACCTCAAGCCCGGCTGGACGATTCCGGAGGGGTCATTGCCGTGACGCTTTCTGATACCACGACCAACATCGACTTCCCTCAATTCAAAGTTGAGATACCCAGTCACCATCTGCCGGGAATCAGTTCCGGTACTGGTCGCCTGGCTTGTACATGGCAGAGTGACAATCGGCTGGGAACCAACGTCTACTACTCCCATTGGATTGCTGAAATCGACACTGTTCGAATCGGGACGCGTTGCCCGATCGGAGGCTTCCCTTCACTCCCATCCCCAGGAGTGTCGGTTTCTGAGATTTATCGGCGTAGCTGGTTCCGCAATATTCAATGGGGAGGCCTGTCGACAATCGATTTCACCGCTGTCGTCGCGGGGCAGGCCCGCGGCTATCTATCCACCCACCCACCAATGGAGTGGAGTGGCAATGTGGCGGCTTCCACGTCATCGGTCTGGGTATGCTTGGATTCCGGTTGGACATCGATCATAAGTGAGAGTCACTTCGATCCTCACTTCGAATACCCGCCCTTTGTTCAAACGACCGCACAATTGCGATCTGTTTCATTCAATCCGGACAATAGCCAATTCGGCATATCGCGGGCCAGATCCGATCCTCCCCCGGATGGCTATGCGACAACTCTTTTTGAATGCAGAATCGGTGAAAGCGCCGTCGAAATAGATATCTCGACCTATCCGGTTAACTACGTCACAAACATTATTGCACTCGCGAGCAAGCATCATGTATTCATACGCATAGGCGATTCCATTGCACATCGCCTTCGCGGAGCGAGTATCATCGACACCCTCCACTTCGACGTCGCCGATCTCCTTCTCCCCAGATACACCAGGATCCTCGGGCCCTACTTCCTCCGCTCGTCCTGGAGCCGGAATGATTCGACCCTCTTCCGCATTCAACTCTACGACTCACTCGGCACCGTCTTTCACTCAGCCGAGATACAGAGGAGCGGGCATGACACCGACTACGCCATCGTCCAGTCGCGAACCGACTCCTCCTTCGTCGTTCTCTTCGGTGGCGAGAGCGGACTGCATGGCGCTTTTCTGAAGAAGGATCTCTCGGTGGTGGTGCCGGACACGGTCGTCAGTCACACGCGAGGTCGCGTGGCCCACCCGGCCGGACTCTTCCGCGGAGATACGCTCTTCGCGGTGTGGGAGGATTATCGGTGGAACGCCTCGCGGATCTATGGAACGTCGTTCACATCGCCGTTGTCGGGGATCAGCTCGACGCCCGGCGGAAAGGAGCCCACGCGCGACCTGGAACTCGATCTGTCGATGATTCCCGATCCGCGGTAGGTAGTCGCTGAGCTGACCCACCGCACCTCGCTGGCTTCGACAGGCTGGCTTCGACAAGCTCAGGGCGGCGCGCACCCCAGCCTCCAGCCCCTTACTTCACGAGCACCACCGGCTTCATCCGCGTCCAGGCGCCCGATGTAAGTCGGTAGTAATAGAGACCCGATGGAAATCTCTGCGCGTTCCATACAACGATGTGATCACCTGCCCCCATTTCTTCCTCCGTCAGCGTCGCCACAACCGTTCCTCTGATATCGAGAATATCCAGGCGAGTCGGTCCGTCAAGACCGAGCGAGAAACGAATTTCAGTGGTCGGGTTGAAGGGGTTCGGGTGCGCTTCGTCGAGAGTGTAGCTCACCCCTGTGGATTCGATCAATCGATGAATCGCGCCGCAGAGCACAAGGTGCACGTGTCCCGCATCGGCAGCAGATTCAAGGCATCCGACACCCGGAATGTCCACCGTCACTGGAATCTCAGCATCCAACTGTGGCGATAATGAGTCGCCTGCAGTAATGAACGTCGAAAACCGGAGTCGCAACAGCAGGCCGGTGGTCGTCACGCGTTGTGCGGTGGGGGGAGCGGTTACGCTCAGAATTAACCCCCCTGGAGTGTGAGTCACCGTCGACACCGACCATCCTGCAACCAGGGTTCCCGACGTGATACGCAACCATTCGAGTTCGGCCTCGGGCAGAACTGGTCTCATCAACGCTGTGTCGTATGAAAGCGACACGGTCATCTCACGATTGATGACGAGGTTCGTAATCTCATCCAGGAGAACCGAGACCGTGACGGTGTCGCCGACGAAACCATTCACGGTTCGGTCCAGGCGGGCATGAATACGTGGAATCGGCGCCACCGTAATTTCCACGGTGTCGGCGGCCTCACAACCCTGATCGCCAACAACGCGCGCGATGTAAACCCCGCTTGCTCTCACTACGATCGCGTGAGCTGTATCCCCGGTAGACCAGGCGAATTGTTGACCGTTCCCCGAGGTTGTCGCTGTGAGCAGAATCGAATCTCCCTGGCAGATCGTCGTGTTCACCAGGGAATCGATGGAGACGTCGACCCCCTCCGACGTAACCACGTCAATCGAGTCGTACGAAGGACAGCCGTTGCTGTCGACCGCGGTGACAACGTATCGCCCTGACCGCCGCGCACGCACGATTCTTCCGCGGTCTCCGCTCGACCAGATGTATTGAACAAAGCCGTTCGTTGCCTCAACCTCAGCTCCATCGCAACTGTCAAGCTGTCGAACGCCAGCAATTGCAACCGAATTGTTTCGAGAACGCGGGCGACTGGGAAACCGTCGGTCGTCAATGTTATTCGGAAGACCAAGTAC
>CAYWXV010000019.1:0-10448 GCA_964462535.1 uncultured Alphaproteobacteria bacterium | reverse complement strand
CCGTGCAGTCGTATCGGGTTGGTGACGGCGCCGGTCGCCGGATCGAAATCGTACAGCTCCAGCAGCCCGATGTACATCGCAGCCAATGCCAGGCGATGACCGTCCGGCGAGCTGCGGAGATAGCCGAGAGGCCAGAATCCCGAGCCAACCGGATTGCCGTGATTGCTTCCGACCATTGATTCGACAGGAACGGGTTGGACTCCGAATCCATGTACCAGATATGCCCGAAACGTTCGGCCACCCAGGCTGTGGGTGATCACCCAGTAGTCATGCCCATTTGCATGCATGACCGCGGTCATATGCTCCGAAGCATCTGGCGCCAGTTTCTGATTGCGGAGGAGCACGGTCCCCAAACCACCATTAGCGCGCATGTCGACAATCGAATAGAAGAGCCCCTTGTGCAGACCATCGTATCCCGTCTGATCGACCGTAAAGACGTAGTAGCGCTGATCGTCGCAGGGATCGGGAATGATCAGATCTCCTTGGGCGCTCGTGTAGCCCCCATCGATGATGCTGTCGCCGTTCCGAATCGTCGCCCCGTTCCGATCATAGATGCGACCCCCCGCGGCTCCGAAGAGGAACTCGCCGGTATTGCGGTCGCACATGACCGCCGAACCTTCAAGCGTCGAGCATGGAGTGGTGTCGATCAGAACCGGAGTTCCGGACCTGAAGTCGAGACCCTTTCCCTTGCCGAAATGCCAGACGTCGTATTCGTGCTGAGCATGGAGGGTTGGCGCGAACATGGGAATCATGATCACGCACAACACGAGAATGAATCTCAACACAAATCGCTCAGGTTTCTGCATATGCTAACGATGACCAACGTAAATCGAGTTCACGGGCGGTTCAATAACACCTGGTTGTGCGTGAGAGTTAGACAAAGCCTTGGAAGCTACTCTGACCTTTATCGCCAGTCAACCCACGTTCGGGTTCGCAAGTGAGAACTTTCATCCCGATAATGTGTTCTTTTGGATGCAAGACCGCGTTGACGACTGCATTGTTCGCTCGACTCCCCTCACAAACCTCCCTCAGTGACTCACCCCGGGGCACGTATATCGCTGATGGCCGTCCTCTGCGCAGCAGGTTGTCTCTGCGCCGGTAGCGCTGCGTGGGGTCAGTGGAGGATGAGTCTGGACTGGGTTCGCCCGCAGCATGGGGAGGGCGTTCGTGCTCTCGTATCGTTGCTTCCACCGCGAGGTGAGTGGGGGGACGGTGTCACGATTGCCGACTTCGCGGTCCGTGAACGAGGCGTCGAGCGCCCGATAACATCGTTTGCGACGGCTCCCCCGATCCATGTCCCGGTGGCGTGGGGGATGGCCGTCGATGCGGGAGACCACCGCGATCTTGCTGCCGCCGCGCTCCGCCACTGCTTCGAGTACGCACCACTCATTCCCGCGAAGGGCTGCGTAACCTCCATGGGGATTTCGGTCCCCAGGGTAGTGCAGGATCCGACCGTTAGCCGCGCAACCCTGATCTCATCCACGTCGCTCCTTCAGTCGTCCCCGCAACCTCGGCCGGACATCAGTCTCCACGATCGGAACGGCGGCATTATTCCTCTGATGCAGCCGCTCGAAGGGCGAAAGGTCGTCATCCTCAAGTTCGAAGTGGAGCATCCTGATCGCCAGAGGATGTCGAGCCGCTTCAGTGTGATCGGAGGATTGCGCGGTGTTCAGGCAGGCGTGGGGCCTCGGATCTTTCTGCCACTTGTCATTGTCCGCCAGGAGACCTAGCAGTCATGACTCCACCTCTCTTCACACGGTGTGCATTGACGGCATTATCCTTCGTGCTCTGTGTCGCCACGTCGCACGGTCAGTGGAGCCTACGTCTCGGAGCGATCGAAACCATCGCCGGTGGGGGTGCCCGAGCGAATCTCACGCTTCTGAAACCTGCCGACGCACCCGATGATTCCGTGCGCCTCTCTGACTTCAATGTCGTCGACCAGAACGATCCTCGGGACATCATCTCGCTTCTCCCTGCCAAGCAATCGTCAATGGTTCGCACATGGGGAGTAGCTGTCAGCACTACCAGTCACCTTGATCTTGCAGCCGCCGCAATACGGCGACTGACGCGTTTCCTTGCGTTTCCCTCTCACGTAGCGGTCACGGCCACGATGGGGAGCAGACCAATTATCGTTCAGGATCTGACGTATGAGCGAAAGGCTTTCGTCGCCTCTGCCGAGCGACTGACCGCCGCCGATCGAACAGACTTGGATGATCTTCTGCGCGACTCCACCGTCGGCATCATGCCGATTGTTGCGCGGGACACCGGTCGAAAAGTGGCCATCGTGATCGTCGATCTGGCCTTCGCTGATCTGACGATCGATCTGAACGTACTCGGGCAACAGGCAACGGCCGGTCGCATCACGCTCTATGCGTTGGTTCTCGGTGGAGATGACAGAAGCGGGAGGATCAAAAGCGCTGTAGAGAAGACGGGGGGTAAAGCCTATTCGAATATCACCACCGTCGTCGAGGCAGAGCGAGCGATTGAGACGATCCTACATGGAACGAATGGGCAATCGATGACGCTGACGTGGGGAGCGGGGAGCGGATCGTGCGAGGAGACTTCAACAGCACGCGTGTCGATTCCGCGGCTGGGTGCCATGGATAGCGCGACGTATGCGATGCCGACGCTGTATCGACGGGTGGTCTTGTCTGAAACGCCGTATCTGGCGCTGTCCGGCTATCGACGGGGGCAGGTCGTTGACACCGTGGTGTATCTAACGACTCCATCGGTGCCGGTAACGATCACCGCCGTTAGGTCCTCTCGCGCTGAAATCGAAGTTCTGTCGCCGACAATATTTCCTATCGACGTTGGACTTGCCACAGCAACGCCCGCGCGACTCCCCGTGAGACTCAGATGGATTGTTCAAGACCACCGACGATTTGAAGCAAGTGTGATCGTCGATGTCGACGAATGCCGGTTTGTGCCGCTGACCATAGAGTGCACTCCCGAATCGCCAGTTGAGGCCGAGTCGATACGTCTTACATATCCACTGGGTGGAGAGCGATTTGGAGTCGCGGACACGATCGATATCACGTGGGAAGGGGTCGACTCGTCCACGTATGTCCGTTTACTTTGGAGCGGCGATGCGGGAGCGACATGGAGTACGATAGACTCAGGTGTAACAGGAGGGAGGTATAGATGGGTACGAAAGGAAGGAGGCCCTGTCGGATCAGTGCGCGTATCGGTACAGGTTATGTCGGGCTGGCTAGGAACAGGCGGCACACTTCAGCGTGTCAGGCCATTGGTGCCATTCATCAATCGCAGCGGTACGCTTGTGATTCAGGCTCCAGTGCAGGGGTCGAAGGAGACTATGCGCGCTAACAGGCTTCCCTCCGGGGAGTTGCTTCGCGCCTACTCAGACGTACATCCGGTTTCCTCGCTCGTGGTCTCCAACCGGGAGGATCGATTCTGGGCGTCGACCAACTCAAACTGGCTCTACATGTCGAACGTCCCGACAACCCTTCCTTCGTGGTTTCTGATGGGTACCGTTCCTCCCCTTTCGTGCATCGCGCTTTCGGCTGACGAATCTGAGCTGATCGTTGCCGACGGATCAAAGACCGTTCAGATCCGCTCTGCCACAGACGGGGCAGTGCTCCGGTCGATCGCCGCCCAGGAGCCGGTTCGACTCTGCGCTGTCAGCTCCGACAACATGTTCGTTGTCCTAACGCCACTTACAGCCGGCAGGAAAATCCAGCTTCACGCCTATGTCGGAGGAGCGAAACTCGGAGATCTCCCCTCCCGCGCGGCTCCAATTCTCGGCCTCTCAATCAATCCGGATGGCTCTGTGTGTTGCGTAGCGTATGCGGACGGCATCCTGTCGCTGATTGACCTGAAGTCCCACACGTTTCTCCGAGATGCCATACGCGTCGCTTCGACTATGCAATCGTTCGATGTCGACTGGGGCCAGAGTCGCGTGGTTGTCGCTAGTGGTTATCAGATGCTCATATGCGATTTACTCTCCGGAGACAGGCTGGCAACCATGGCATCAACTTCAACCGTCCAGAAAGTCTCGTTCCGCACCGATGCAACTCAAGTAGTTGCATGCGACGACTCCATAATTCGCGTATTGGCGTATTCGGTCCGCCCATTCAATGCCGACACATCAGGTCGATTCGAAATCTTCGATGAACGATTGTCAATTGAAAACAGTGTGGTGGATTTGGGAGAGGACCTGCCAATCGACGTCACTCGGCCCACCACGCTCCGTCAACAACTCTGCAACCGGGGCGTTGTTCCGATCACAATCGTTGATGCGTTCGTCGATGCCGCCGGCGCTCGATCAATGAGGGTCGACCAGGAGATCGTCAATAGTCAGATTGAGCCGGGTGAATGCGTCGATCTAACAATGCACGTAATGCCGGGGTCGTCCGGTACAACGAGTGCATGGGTCACCGTCCGGACGAAAGCACGTGAATACGATTCCGCTTTCCTCTGCACGTACAATGCCGTGGACGATTCGCTGACTCACGTCGACATCATTGACTTTGGCTCCGCGGGCATGGGAACAAAACGCCTTCGATCCGCGCGTTTCGTGCGGGCGGCTCGCGCCCCTGCGTCAATCGACGATCTGCACGTTGAAGGACCGTATGCGTCGTCGTTCTTGTTGTTGGATTCCACGGCGTTTACGGTCGATCCCGGACAGGTGGTTGACAAGCTGCTTGAGTTTCGACCCGAACGAGCTGGCGCGTGCAACGCCATGTTGACCTTCACGGTGGACGGCACACGAAGATCCATACGGTTGACCGGAGTGGGTATCGGTGGGTGGCTCACATCCTCGACTGACACAGTGAACATGGGTGTCGTGGGGTGCGCCGCGGCGGGGAAGCGTTCTATCGGCATCGTGAACGAAGGAAATGTTCCGGTCCGATTCTACTCCGCGCGCATCACTCGCGATTCCAGCAGCTTTGACGTCACGTTGAGTAAAGGCGATCCACCCTTCACGCTCGACCCGGGTGAGGTGCTGACTGCGAATCTCGTACTCGCTGACACGTCCATAGGCGTTCACGAGTCTACGCTAGAACTGGTCGCCGAGGCCGCCAACGTTCCAACGGGGTCACTGACAGTCTCGCTGCGCGCGGATCGGGAGACCCTCGGCATTGATGTGATTCCCACTGAACTGGACATAGTGAATGTCGTGCCAGGTGAGACAGCTTTGGGATCATTTCTCCTGGTCAACCGCGGGAGTGCTCCCATTTCCTGGGAACCGCCAGTGGCCATTGGGAATTTCACGATCACTTCGATCATTCCAATGGTAACACCACCGGGGGGAAGCTCACGTGCGACCGTGTTGTTCAATGGTGGGGTTGATGGAAGAACATATCAGAGCACGCATGACTTCATGCTCAATAGTTGTGGTCGTAGTGCCGTTCTCACACTAAGGGCGGTCGTCGCCCGAATTGGACGCAGCACAGTCCATCTTCCCGATGTCTCGGCGGCGGCAGGAGCATTTGTCACACTCCCGCTCCGTGTTGGCAATGCAGACTTGCTTTCCGTGGACGGAGCAACCGGTCTGCGAGGCCAGGTTTCATACGACGCGTCGAGTCTCATCCCGGTAGGATCGACACCTGAAGGTTTTGAGTTCGGGGGCATGAGGGTAATCGATCTCACATATGATTCAATCCCAAAGGCAACCGACACGCTCACGCTCCTTCAATTCAAGGTCAATCTCGCGCGCGACACCGCCGTGGTGGTGCACTTGAGCGGATGGGAAGGAGTAAAGGGGAGAGTGAGGGTCTCCACACACGACGGCAACGTCTCCACACGGTTCGCTCAGGGGAACTACTCCGACAATCCACTGGTGCAGGTCAGGGTCGATTTCGCATCGTTGCATGGCACGGTCGACGTACGGGTGGCGATGCCGACGTCAATGGTGGTCGAATTCTTCGATGAACTTGGGCAGCGCGTGGCAGGTGCGCGAAGCGTGGATATCTCGCAGCCAAGCCAAAGCGTGGACGTGGATCTGTCGCCCTTCCCGTCGGGCCGCTACTGGTGCGTCGTAACAACTCCAACCGGCAGCGCAACGGCCTCGTTTGCGGTGATGCGGTAGACAAATGCGAATAGTTCGAAACGACAAAGCCCCTCGGGAAGATGTTCCCGAGGGGCTCTGCTCTTACAGCTCTGTCTTGATGCGCCGAGTCCTACTCCGGCACTCCGGTCCAGTCTGCGACAACGCCCCCGATGTTTGCCTTCAGATGGAGTGAAGAGGACGTGAGCGTCAGAATGCTCCAGTCTACGGTTGTCCCCCCTTCCGTCATGGCAATGGAGGTTTCATCCACATTCAACGACCAGGTGCCACTCTCCGTTGATCCGTCCGGATTCTTTGCGGTGTAGGTCCCGTCGCTCTTGAACGTCGTTGTTTGCTGGGCCGTCGATGTCATGTCGACACCACCGAGGGTAAACGACGTGGTCTTCCACGTGTTCGCGGTCAACGTCGACTTCTTGTCGCCCGAGCCGGTCGGCGAGTCTTCGCATCCGGCGACGATGAGAAGGAAGAGGGAGGCGAGGATGAGAGTGAATCGTGCTGTAGTCATGTGGTTACTCCGGTTCTCCCTTGAAGACTACCGACTGTCCGCCAACGTTTGTCTCCAGCTCGAGCTCAGACGACGTGAGAGTCTTGATCGACCAGTCTGAAGTCGTTCCGGAGAGCGTGATGGCAACACTTGTCTCGTCGACGTTCAGGCTCCAGGTGCCATTGGCAGCGACACCGTTCACCGTTTCCGTGTAGGTGTTGTCCGACTTGAACTGGCGGCGGGATGGAGCGTTGGGATCGGTAACGCCCCCTTTGGTCTGAGAGACAGTTTTCCAGGCGTAAGCGGTCAATGCGGCCTTCTTGTCGGCCGGGTTGGTCGGTGAGTCCTCGCAGGCTGCGAGCCCGGTAAGCACCAGCGCCACGAGCGGTAGAAGGAAGCGTATTGCCTTCATGGATATGGGAAACTTGAATGGATTTGGATGTTTCGACATCAGTCGGCGAGCCGACGTTCGGTAGGAAGGGATGGAAAGGTACAACGGAATTCTCGAACCTGCGAAAGAAAGAGGGAGTCGTTCCATGCAGAACAACCCCCTTTCTCGTTACGAGCAGAAATCTCACTACTAGAATCGCCACATAACCCCCAGGGATCCAGCCACGCTACAGGGGGCTTCCTCGATTGCTAGTGCGGTGCTGTCCTGACCGACGCCTCCGGAGCGCCCCTGGATCCATGCTCCGCTGTGCCACTTGGAGACACCCACGTCAACCATGATGCGAGGGGCGAACGTCAGGCGGTCCGTTACTGACAGTTCGTACCCAAGACTCGCCGACACGCTCCATTGCACCGGCGCTGTCACCACTGGATCGGCCGGATCCGACTTCATCGGCACCTCAGTGTCGAACAGCGGATTCCGCTCTCCGGGACCCTCCAGACTGCGGTAGGTCAGCGACGGGACATCGACACTGTCCGAGATGCTGATCCGGGCCGTTGGGCCAACCGACAACACGATCCCCGAATGTGGGACGTGAACCTGGAGTGCGATGGATGAGACGATCTGTGTCGACCGCGCCGACCAGGCAACATCCACGGCAATCGAGTCGCCGCCGATCTTCGGCGCATAGCGGTCGATCTCCTGACGACTCAGTTCCGTCTTCCTGGTCGTGAATCCGATACCTGCGCGTACATCAAGGCGGGAGTCGATCGCGTAGGTGAGCGTGAGCCCACCCCCCATCTCCGATCCTCTGGAAGCGACTCTGCTTGAAGTCTTCCCCGAAAACTCGCGGAAATGTCCCATTGAGTCCATGGGGGAGAGAACGGACATCGTTCTGTCGATGGCGATGAGCGACTCAGTCGTTCCACCACGAATCCAACCCTCGATCGAGAGACCCTGGGCCTGTGTCGATGCGGGGAGGGCTTCGACTACCGGTTCCTGTGCAACTGCGGTTGCGACGAGCGAGACGAACATAACGACGAGAGCCACCAACCACATCGCGGGGAGTCGGAGACATTTCGCCTGTTTTGAGCGGAAATCGGCGATCGCGCGGTCAAGCAGGCTGATGTTTGTCGAGAATACGGCCGGTGTGTGGGCTCCGATTCCGTAGAGCGTCTGCGAGGCCGTTGCGAGGGGGTTGTACTGCTGTGTCATGATTGCACCCGTAAGTTCTTGGCTGTTGTTGATTTGAACTGGTACAACCATACAGTGGTCAACGCGCGGTGGCACTACGGAATAACTACGGAATAGACAATCGGGGTGGTTAGATGATTTCGGCTTATTTTGGGGCCCGGTTACGTTCAACGATTCGTCTTCCTAACAACGATGGCACAGCGTCGCTACGTATCCAACAAGGATGAGACGGTGCGCATGTTCGAGAGCGACTTCATGGAGTTCTTCTCGCATGTGCATCCGGCAACGCCACTGGTGATCTACCTCCCGGTGGTTGGCTATATGCTATATCGGTCGTCCGCACACTACG
This sequence comes from uncultured Alphaproteobacteria bacterium, assembly GCA_964462535.1. Taxonomy (GTDB): domain Bacteria; phylum Bacteroidota; class Ignavibacteria; order OLB7; family OLB7; genus CAYWXV01. Next base: position 2,005 of record CAYWXV010000019.1, on the reverse strand, counting down.
ACGTCACGTCGGCGACGATCGGTGGACTTGTCCTGCTGGGCATCTTCATCTGGACCTTTCTCGAATACACGCTTCATCGGTGGGTATTCCATTACGACCCTACCACGGAGTGGGGAAAGAGGATCCACTTCATTGTTCACGGTGTCCATCACGACTATCCGAACGATGGGACACGGTTGGTGATGCCTCCGGCCGTGAGCATACCGCTCGCTCTCTTCTTCTACATCATATTCCTCGCTCTCTTTGGTGCGGCCTACGCACCGGCGGTTTTCGCCGGGATGGTGGTCGGCTACCTCTGGTACGATATGCTCCATTACGCCACACACCATTTCTCGATGAAGCGGGGTGTCTGGCTACGGCTCAAACAGTACCACATGCGTCACCACTACGGGGACGAGCACACAGGGTATGGTGTCAGCTCTCCACTCTGGGACTACGTCTTCAGAACCACGCAGCCAAAACGGTGATCATCATTGTCTGATCCACAGACCGAATGGACGCCACGCACGATCATAGAGCCTTTCAAGGTTCGATCGGTGGAGCCGATACGGACGACAACGCGCGAAGAACGGGAAGCCGCTCTTCGCGCTGCCGGTTTTAACCCCTTCCTCCTTCACGCGCGCGATGTGATGATCGACCTGCTGACCGACAGCGGGACCGGCGCGATGTCGTCCCGACAGTGGGGCGCGATGATCTCCAGTGATGAGTCATATGCCGGCGCCGAGTCATTCTATCGGTTCGAGCGTGCGGTTCAGGACATCACGGGCTTCCGTCATGTCATTCCAACACATCAGGGGAGATCAGCGGAGCACATTCTGTTTGGTGCAACGGCGGGCGAAGGTGACGTGGTACCAAACAACACTCATTTCGACACCACCCGTGCCAACATTGAGCATCAGAAGGCCGAGGCACGTGATCTGGTGATCCCTGAAGGGAGGCAGCCGAACACGATTCACCCCTTCAAAGGGAACATCGATACCGATGCCCTTCGAAGAACTATAGACCAGGTGGGCCCGGAGCACATTCCGTTGGTGATGGTTACTGTCACGAATAACTCCGGTGGAGGTCAGCCTGTCGCGATGTCCAACATCCGAGCGGCCTCGGAGATCGCGCACGAGTATGGACTCCCGTTCTTCATCGATGCCTGCCGCTTTGCCGAGAACAGTTGGTTCATTCGATCGCGCGAGGAAGGGTATGCCGACCGATCGCCGATCGAGATCGCGCGGGAGATGTTCAGCTACGCGGACGGCTGCACGATGAGCGCCAAGAAGGACGGGATGGCGAACATCGGTGGCTTCCTCGCCCTCAACAATGATGACCTGGCAGCGCGTTGTCGCACCATGCTGATTCTCACCGAGGGGTTCCCGACGTACGGTGGGCTTGCAGGCTACGATCTCGAGGCAATCGCGCTCGGCCTCTACGAGGCCCTTGATCCCGACTACCTCCGCTACCGCATTCGTTCGATCGAATACCTTGGAGACAAGATGACGGCCGCCGGCGTTCCGATTGTCCGTCCGACGGGAGGACACGCAGTCTACATCGACGCTCGGGCCGCGCTGCCCCATGTTCCTCCGGCACAGTACCCCGCATGGTCGTTCAATAATGCCCTCTATCTGATGGGCGGTGTGCGCGGTGTGGAGATTGGTGGTGTGATGTTCGGAATGGGCCCCGACGGTACCGAACACGAGGCCCCGATGGATCTGGTCCGCCTTGCCTTCCCGCGCCGGGTCTATACGCAGAGCCACGTCGACTACCTTGCCGAGGTGATAATCTCCGTGTTTGAGCGTCGCGATCAGCTTTCGGGGTACCGCATCGTCTGGCAGGCGCCGTCACTTCGCCACTTTACTGCCAGACTGGAGGCGGTTTAGAACTGACGGATGAGGGAGCAAGGATGAAGGATCAAGGATGAAGGATGAGGGATCAAGGATGAAGGATCAGGGATGAAGGATCAAGGATGAGGCGAGCGCCATTTCGGGGTCACAACGGCGGAAAACGAACGACCGAC
>CAYWXV010000018.1:60340-64715 GCA_964462535.1 uncultured Alphaproteobacteria bacterium | reverse complement strand
CTTCGTCCTTGTCGGCCTGCGGTCCAAGATCCGCAATGGTATATCCACGCGGATACGTGCGATTGCGATCGTAGGAGAAGAAGTGGGGCTTTCTTCGAGAAGGTAGAAGGCGGACTAGCCGGCCACGAAGGCGGAGCGATCCCGACATGAATGCCCGCATGAACCGCGACGGCTTCGGAAACCCGAACGCCTCGATCATCGAGTCGTCCAGCATTGCATTGATCGAGTGACGGACGAGAGGAGCTAAGGGACGAGGGAACCACGTGGTAAATAGCTCCCGCGTGGCAGTGCCGATAACGCGATTCGATTCGCTGTAGCGGAAATACTTCCGCTCGTACTCGTGATGGAACTGTTCGAACGCTTCGTAGGTCTCCGGTATCTCCTTGATCGCCATGCGCTTCCCGACCTCGCGCCAGAAATAGAAGCTGGCGAGTTTCTCATTCGAGCACATCCTCCTCCAGCCGAATCGCTCCATCCAGTAGATGGGGACGTAGACGAATGTGGAAAGGACGTAGAGGTAATCGTCGTTGGCGATGGGATAGCGATGATGGATGGTATTCATCCGGCGTATCGCCTCGCGCCCTCGCTCCGAGTCGTACCCGTACTCGCAGATGTCCGATATGATGAGCGACGTGTCGTCGTAGCGCTTCTGCGTCCGAAGCCTGAACTCACCCGTCTTATCCAACAACGCGGAGACACTCGGCACGCAGTACGTGCGGTAGAGTGCTACCTCTAATGCGCGGATGGTATCCCAAGAGAACTCGATGCCGGTTGTGAGATAGTAGATCCGAACGTGATCCCTCACAGGATCAAGGCTCTCAATTTCATGAAGAGTGGAATAGCGTGACATGAGCGTTCATGGAAGAAATTCACGGACGGGGGTGTGTTGCCTCCAACGTCAAGCCACGCTGCTGTACACGGCCTGCACATCGTCGTCGTCTTCCATCTTCTCGATCATTGCCATCACTTCTTCCGCCTGCTCATCAGTGAGCTCAACGGTGCTGGTCGGGATGCGCTGAAGTTCGGCGCCGGCAACCTCCATCCCCTTCTCTTCCAACGCCTTCTGCATTCCGCCGAAATCGGTGAACTGCGTGTAGATGAAGATCTCTCCATCCTCTACTTGAATGTCCTCGGCGCCGACGTCGATCAACTCGAGCGAGAGTTCGTCGACATCCACACCCTCCGCGGGAATGCGGAAAACCCCCTTCCGTTCAAACATGAAATCGAGAGAGCCCGACGTCCCCAGGGACCCACCGGCACGCGTAAAGTAATGCCTGACGTTGGCGACAGTGCGGGTCGGATTATCGGTCGCACACTCTACGACCACGGCGACGCCATGCGGACCGTATCCCTCGTAAACCACCTCCTGAAAATCCCCCTCCTCCTTCGACGAAGCGCGCTTGATGGCCGACTCCACGCGATCCTTCGGCATGTTTGCCCCCTTCGCGTTCTGCATGGCGACGCGGAGGCGTGGATTGGTTTCCGGAAAGGGTCCGCCCGACTTGACGGCGATGGCGATCTCGCGACCAATCTTGGTAAACGTCTTCGCCATTTTGTCCCATCTACGCTCCTTGCGTGCGCGACGGAATTCGAATGCTCTGCCCATGTGTTGTGTAGGATGTCCGCTGCAACGGACTTTGGATGTGTTGTTGGATGCAGCTCTCTATCGCGAGTCCCTGAATCCGAATATAGATGTCGCTGTCGTGACCCGAGGACGACCGGCCCTACCTCACTCCACCATAGTAGATATTCACACCAATCATGGGATCCTGGTTATCGAGATATCCCTGGACGATCGGGTAGAGGTAACGGCCTTCAAGAACCAGCTTGCCAAGCCGGAGACGGAGTCCCGCCGAACCCTCCATGTAGATCTTCGATCCCTCGCTGAATGCATACCAGTCCGTACGCCCTGCGACCGTGACAGACAACGTCTTCCCGATGACCGGCACATCGACGGTAGGATTCAGAAGAACTTGAGGAACCAGAATTGCAATGGCGGCAGCAGGTACGTTCGCCTTTAGGAAAAGAAGGGCCGGAATGACAACAAGCCCATTTGCAGAGACGCGGATAACGCCATCAGACGACGTGCGCATTGCGGCGGTCGTAAGTGGAGCGGCGTAGAACAATTCCCCTACCCGAACGCCAACATTACCTCTCAACGTCCATGACGTGGCGAGCCCCGACTCGACGCCGGCTATCGCGCCCAGGTTGATCCTCCCGATCGCGATCCGGTTGTCAGTTGTCACCCCATCATCCGGAGAGAGCAACCGAGTACTGTCCTGACCGAGGGCGACGCGGGTTGAACAGACAAGGAACGTGAATAGGAGAAAAAGCTTCAAGGGTCGATGTTGAAGGTTGAGTGTCGCTGGTTGATTACTTGAAGAGCGACGCCGGCTACCACGGCCCCGTTTCTACCATTCACCAACACTAATACTCGTAAATGGCGGTTCGGAGACGAAGGGCCGGCATGATAACCGTGATTGGACGATCCGTGAACTGATAGAGACGTACTTCTCCACCGACACCGAATCGACTGAAGAGTCCATATGTGTATCCGACGCCGAGCGTATATCCAATCTCCAGCGCGCTCTCCGCGACACCGAATCGTTTGATCGACGTTCCATCGACGGCGTACGAGTAGGCGCCTATACCCCCCATCACCTCCGCGTTCCCAAAACGCATCGTCGTCATAGCGAAGACCGGCACAGCGCTCAAACCGATACGTGCCTCGTTGATGCTGGAATCAGCTCCGACCGAAGTGACGGGGAAATAGCCGATCTCAAGACCGACCGCCAGTCTGTATTCAGGTTGCCACATCAACCGGAGCGCACCGGCAACTCCACCGAACGAGTAGTCGAGACCGGTGATGCGTTGCGCGTCCCCCACCATCCGCACGCTGTACCCAGCGCACGCATCGAGATTCACCCTGGAGGGTGGCGTCGAATCGACGGGACTCTCCTGCGCACAGAGGGATCCCGAGCAAAGGAGGAAGAGGACGACAAGCATGGCTACAGAATTACCGCGTCGATAGAGTGGAGCGCGGTTGTATGTCAGCGGAGGAAGAGGCAGTAACACTTCGCCGGTATTTCGCATGCATAGATTTTGGACGCGTGACGTGCAATACTCCACAGTCACTCCCTCCCGATCTCGGCAGTCGCAAAGACGACCGTCGGATAGTTCGTCACCATACCGTCAAAATCACCGTTACGCAGAAATTCCAGAAGTAGATCCTGCGCGTCGACCGTCCATGTGACGACACGACGTCCCTCCGCATGCATGCGCGATACTTCAGCTGACTGCAGACCGAGCGTCCATCGCGGTCCCCACGCCGACGCATTAATCGACGACGTCTGATCCGGATCCAACTCGCAGAGAGAACCAGGGCGATCGGCCTCTGGAATCGCCTTGTAGGAGCCGTAGATTTCTTCAGTCGGAAGCCCCATCAATAGATCGACCTTTCGCCCAAGCTGCTTTGCTCGCTTGTTGTACTTGTCGACGATCGGCAGGATTATCGGGAGCACCTCCGGTGCCTTGATATCGAGCCAGACGAATTCCAGCGTGGTCTCCTCGACAATCGTCTTCAATGCGTCATCGAAGAGGGGAATCGGCTCCCCATTCAAGAGGCGAGCGTACTTGCGGAGCTGGGGCCAGGAATAGGCGGAAATCGGACCGACGAGAAAATCCCCCTTCACAAGTCGATTGCTGATTGTCTCGTCATGAAACAGAATCGGCACGCCGTCTGACGTCAGCCGAATATCTATCTCGACACCGTTGCATCCCAGGCGCTCTGCAAAGCGAAGCATCGGAAGACTGTTTTCCGAGTATGGGTGAAGGTCAGAGTTTCGCCCTCCCCCCCGGTGCCCGATGATCAGAAACGTGCGAGCTCGCTTGGTGAGTGGGCGGATCCATTCCAATTCAACGGGTCTTTCAAGGGGACCAGTTGCCCCGCCCATTCGCCCGCGAAGAATGATGGTATCGGTTGCGACCCCCCGGGCAACTGCCGAACCGCCCTCACTCGGCAGGATCACGAATCGCACCCTCCCAGTTTCTCTACCATATGCGAACCTCCAGTAGCCTTCCATGACAATGGTATCGCGGTGTTCAGCAGATTCCATAATCATGAAGGCGCCGTTCTTCTCGCAGAAGATTGAGGGGCCACCGATTGCGAAATGCATTGCCACGCTGTCCCCGAAGTCGGCGCGACCAAATCGAACGGCATATACTCCGTTCAGCACACTCCCCTGCGTCGTGTCAATCGGTGGGAGGCCGTCTATGAGGCTCTCAGCATCGCTGAAGACGGGCGTGACCGGCTCGTACTCGAGGGAGCAGGAGAGAATCAACAGGGGAAGTATGTACGCGAGGAAGCGCATTGTTT
>CAYWXV010000018.1:40566-60240 GCA_964462535.1 uncultured Alphaproteobacteria bacterium | reverse complement strand
ACTTTCCACTAACCACTATCTACTAATGAATGACTGCGAACGTGAATTCCGGATAGAGGAGATACTCGTCGAACGCAGTGAAGGCAAGCCAGGCTTGGTACATCGCGCGAGAGCGATGGATCGTCATGCCGACAGCTGCGTGTGTCGTTCCGAAGAAGGGTTGTTCGACGCTAACGCCGACCGACGCCCCGGTGAGCTGATTCCGCTGATTCGAGACGTCCAGTCCATCGCTCCGTGTCGTGCGGGCGGTGACGATCTGAAGTGCCCCATGAGCGCTTAATCGAACACGTTCGAAGTCAACACCGATCGACGCCTTGGGACGAAGGAGCCAACTTGACGCGGTGACATCGAATCCCTCGAACGTTGCGAAGCCGTACCAATAGGCCAGCTCCGCTCCAAGGCCGAACGCAAGCGGCCCGGTCTTCGCGTTCCAGCTAGTTCCAAGCGAAACAACGGTAGTCAGCACGTTTGTTCCGATGTAACCGTGGAGCGAGAAGTTCCATGGAAGTCCAAACCTGGCCCGATAATCAATCATCGGGCTCTGCCGAACCTCCTCCTCTACCACGAGGCGCGGCAATACCGTTAGATCTGCCCCGATGGCACCCCTGTACTCATACGTCTGCAGTGGCGCGGGATAGAGCACGAAGGGGTCAGTGGTATCCTGCGCCCGAAGTCCGCTAGCCGCAACGAGAAGCACGATAGTCAGGAACGTCGTAAGTCGCATCGTTTGAGCTGCGAAGATACGTGTTGTCTGTTGTTGGGAGCCCGTTGCTATCTTCTCCCCCCACTCATTGACCAGATCACGACTATGCAACGCTTCATGAACTATATCAACGGCTCGTGGGTCCCGGCGAAGAGCGGGGCAACGTTTGAGGACGTCAATCCTGCCGACAGTGACGATGTCATCGGCGCGTTCCCCGAAAGTTCCGCAGACGACGTGCATGACGCCACGAGCGCCGCGGCCGAGGCTTTCAAGAGCTGGCGTCTGATGCCCGCCCCGAAGCGCGGAGACATTCTGCGTCAAGCCGGTTTGATCCTGGAGAGACGGAAGGACGAACTTGCGCGGGCGATGACGCGAGAGATGGGGAAGCCGGTCTTCGAGACGAAGGGAGATGTGCAGGAGGCGATTGACACTGCGTACTACGCTGCCACCGAGGCGCGTCGTCTCTTCGGTTTCAACACGCCGAGCGAAATGCCGGACAAGATGAACCTCTCGTTCCGCATGCCGATTGGCGTCTGTGGCATCATCACCGCATGGAACTTCCCTATGGCCGTCCCGAGCTGGAAAATATTCCCGGCGTTGATCTGCGGAAACACTATTGTCTACAAACCCTCGGAGGACGCGCCCCACTCTGGCAATCTGATGGCGGAAGTTCTTGAGGAAGCAGGGCTACCACCCGGCGTCTTCAACGTCGTTCACGGAAAAGCCGAATGTGGCGCGGCGATCGTCGACCATCCGGACATTCGGGTAATCGGCTTCACTGGTTCGACGCTGACCGGTGCCAAGATCGCGGCCCGCGCGGGCGAGCTGAACAAGAAGGTGTCGCTGGAGATGGGGGGAAAGAACGCGCAGATCGTCATGCCGGACGCCGATCTGAATCTTGCGCTGGAAGGCGTTCTCTGGGGAGCGTTCGGTACAACCGGCCAGCGCTGTACCGCGACAAGCCGATTGATTCTCCACGAGGAGATCTATGACGACTTCATCAATCGTCTGATCACGCGAGCGACAAAGCTGAAAATCGGACCGGGGCTTGAGGAGGGAACGGAGATGGGACCGGTGATCAACACGAAGCAGCTGAAGAAGATTGAAGAATACGTCCGCATCGGTCGTGAAGAAGGAGCGACCTGCGTCCTTGGAGGCGATCGGGTCAACGAGCAGCCGGAACTTGCGCGAGGAAACTTCTATCTCCCCACGATCTTCATCGACGTGACGCGAGACATGCGCATCGCCCGTGAGGAAATCTTTGGCCCGGTCCTCTCGGTGTTGAAGACAACGCACCTCGATGACGCGATCTCGATTCTCAACGACACCCCCTACGGGCTGTCATCGAGCATTTACACGACAAACGTTAACGCGGCGATGAGGGCAATCCGAGATATCGAGGCCGGCATCACGTACATCAACGTCCCGACGATCGGTGCCGAAGCACACATGCCGTTCGGTGGTGTAAAGGGGACGGGGAACGGGCATCGTGAGGGGGGCTGGACCGTATTCGACATCTTCACGGAATGGAAGTCGGTCTATATCGACTACTCAGGATCGCTCCAAAGGGCGCAGATAGATAACTACTAGGGGTTACGTGTTCAACGTCACACATCCAAGATCGATTGCTGTTGACGGTTGGCTAGCTGTTAATGCGAGCGTAGACTCGGACGCTCGACATCCAACCTTCATCAGCGCGGCGCCATGCCAGAGAGCCTGACATCACGAACGACACGCGCTGCCGAAATCGTCAGGCGATTGGAACAGGAGTATCCCGACGCGGAGATAGCGCTCCATTTTCGGACGCCGTTCGAGTTGCTGGTGGCCACCATTCTGGCGGCGCAGTGCACGGACGAGCGCGTCAACATGGTCACGCCAACACTCTTCCAACGATATCCCACGCCGACGGCATTTCTCGATGCGCCGATCGAGGACCTGGAGAGAATGATCTTCCAGACCGGCTTCTATCGCAACAAAGCGAAGTCGATTCGAGGCGCATGCGCATTGATTCTGGAGGAGTACGGCGGTGAGGTCCCGAGTACGATGGACGAACTGCTTCGTCTCCCCGGAGTTGGACGGAAGACAGCGAATGTCCTGCTCGGCCATTGCTTCGACACCCCTGGACTGGTAGTCGATACGCATGTGAAACGCATCAGCAATCTGCTGCGGCTGGCACGGAGTGAGGACCCGGAAAAGATAGAACGACAGCTAATGAAGGTCCTGTCGAAGGAGAAGTGGATTCGCTTTAGTCACCTGATCGCCACCCACGGACGAGCGGTTTGCGTTGCTCGACGACCGAAGTGCGAGCAGTGTGTTATCGCCGACCTCTGCCCCGGGCGAAAGAAGTAGGTAAACGTGGCGAATGGTTCTCATCGTTCGGGACGGATGGGAAGTGGGCCGCTCATCACGCGAACGTCACACCAGCTCGCGGTACACATCAAGGTCGCTTGCGGAGAAGCAGCAGAAGATTACTTCCTCCACGCCACCATTTGTTCGGATCGCCTCTTTGACCGCCTCGACAGCGATACGCGCCGCTGCCTTCATTGGGTAACCATAGATACCAGTGCTAATGCTCGGGAAGGCAATCGTCCGCAGCCCTGCGGCGGAGGCTAGCTCGATCGAGCGGCGATAGCATGAGGCAAGTAGATCAGATTCCCCGGAAGAACCACCCCGCCAGACCGGGCCCACGGTATGAATGATCCACGCTGCGGGGAGCCGATATCCCCTCGTTATCCTGGCATCTCCGGTCTTGCAGCCCCCAAGAGACTGACACTCGCGAAGGAGCTCCGGCCCTGCTGCTCGGTGGATGGCTCCATCTACTCCGCCACCGCCAAGCAGCGACGAGTTTGCGGCATTGACGATCGCATCGACTTCGAGAGTAGTGATGTCGGCCTGTATTGCCTTGAGTGAGACGGGCATGGACACGTTAAGAGGTGGGCGTCAACAGTCTTTCCATCCATCGGGCCGGATCGGCAAGAGGCTCGAATCCTCCGTGCCGGCGATAGAGTTCATGCGCATCGGCGGTCGCAAGCAGAATGCGCTTGATCGAATTCAGAGCGGGGTAGGCGATGATCTCGCGGACCAGAAGTTTGCCGAGCCCACGCCCCCGATGCTCCTCCAGCACGAAGACATCGGCGACCCACGCGAATGTCGCATAGTCGGTGACGACGCGCGCGAAGCCGACTTGATCGCCACCCGGAGCATAGACACCAAAGCAGAGAGAATTCTCGATCGAGGTCTTGACGACTTCTAGAGATCGATTGAGAGCCCAATAAGAATCGGTGCTCAGATATCGATGAATGAGGTCGACATCAAGCCGCGATCGATCTGTGCTTATGGAGTATGCGGGCGACATGGGCATCAAGAGAGGAGCTCCTTCTCTACCTCTCCCCCTTCTGACGCTTCAACTCGGCCGCGAAAGCCGTCTCGCGTTCGGCAACGAAGTCGCGGTACCCGTCGGGATCGACAAACGCGGATCGATTGCCATTTATGAATTCCTCGTACTTCGCGTCAAGGTCAAAATAGGCTCCATGTGCTCCCAGAAAGATCTGGCAGGGGAGTGCCGCAAGGACACGGAACGTCCGTTCGAAATCGGACGCAATCCCGGGGTACGAAGGACCGTCCGCAAGACGATAGCCTGGATTCACATTTGGACTACCGACAATCACAACGTCGTAGTTCTGACCGCTATCGGTAGTCCTCATCGTCCAGGTTGTGCATCCTTTGGTATGTCCGGGGGTGAGATGGGCCACAAGAACGACTCCACCAAGACGGACTTCATCACCATCGTGAAGGATGCGATCAACCTTTGCAGCGGGATACCACGCAACCGTGTCGTCACCATACTGGAAGTCGAGTCTTCCTCCCGACTCCACCACCGGAACGTCCGCATCCATTACCATGTACTGCGCGCCGGTCAGCTCCTTCAGTCTCGCGCTCCCCGCCACATGATCGAAGTGTGCATGGCTCACAAGGAGTATTCGGATGTCGGAAAAGGAGAAGCCCAACTTCTCGACACTTTCCTTCAGCATCGGGACACTCGCCTCCAGATTACTGTTTATCAGAATGTGTCCTTCTGGAGTGGTCACCAGAAAGCTCGCCAGGCCGTTGCTACCGATGTAGTAGAGATTGTCGGCAATGCGGAATGCTGGATACGCCTCCAACCATGCGGGATCCCCTTGTGCGCGGAGTAGGCCATTGAAGGGCGTCATGGCGACAAGTATTGTCGTCAACGCAACGGATACGAGATGATGGCTTCTGAACATTGATTCTCTGATTCAGATTCGATGGTGCTGCGTTTGCGAGTCGACGATCGCGGCTACGAACAGACCACACCTGCACGAGAGAGTCCCCTCCTACATGAATTGCGATCAGCCACAATCTCTCGGCTACCGGAGTGTGCCTTTCGCACGGATCCACCAAGCACGTTTCACCAGCGCTTCCGAGCGCAACTTGTCGTGGGCCGCACCGCTGCGCCTCACCGCACCGTGCCTATCAATCTCTTCTCCATGGTAAAGAGAGGCGTCTCGAACAGATGAAACGGTCCATCATCGATGCGTGTGAATCCGAATTTCTCATAGAGGCGAATCGCATCCGCCAGAAATGGCGTGGTACTCAGGAACAATCGAGCCGCACGACGTTTCCTGGCAAACCGCTCCACCTGCATCAACAGCGCATGAGCCGCTCCCATGCCTCGCGCGTCCGGGAGCGTTGCCATGCTTCGAACGTAGACATCCCCTGCCAGGGGCCTTACTGCCACGGTACCGATAATCGTGCCGCCAATCAGAGCGATCCAGACCGGTCCTTCCTCCCAGCGTTCCAGGATAGCATGGGCATCAGGAGTGGTCGCGGAGAATCCACCGGGCGTGTAGAGTGGCCGAAACTCGATGAAGGCCTCTAGCAAAACAATTGCAATACGGTCGGCATCGTCTCGTGTGGCCAGACGAACGGTCACGGCCGGATGATCGGATTGTGCGTGCACGTTGGATCATACAAAAGTGGTCGCAACAACGCCACTCTCTTCTCGCGGTCAAATAGCACAATCGCCCCAGCGATTCATCCTATTGTGCGGACCGCGATCGTGGCCCACTTCCCTCTGTTGCGACCGCCGTCCGGTGGATCGCACATTTCACCGAGAATGATTCGGAATCCGATTTCCTGGAGGAGTTCCAGAAGTCGATCCGGAGGAAGACTGTCGTAGTAGAATTCGTATCCGAACATCGTATCGGTGAAGCCTCCGTCATCCGGAACGATACCGCCGCTGCTCATCATCAATCTTCCACCCGGTTTCAGCCACCGCGCGACACGACTGAGAATCGGTTCCCACTCTTCGCGCCTGACGTGAAAGAGAGAGTCCCAGCAGATCACGAGGTCGAACTCTTCGTCGATATCAAACTCCTGAATGAGTGAATGAATCCATCGATGGCCTGGAAGACGACGCCGGGCTTCGTCGAGCATCAATCCCGATCCATCCACCCCTACCACTCCGTGTCCCAGCGAATCGATGAAGGTAGCGATCGGATGTCCGTTGCCACATCCAAGATCGAGGACGAGACTAACGAGGGGCAAGCCATCGAGCACAAGCCCAAGGTAGTTCATCTCGTTCGGACGGAATCCGGAACGCGCAGCGCCGAATTCGGACACGATAGTGTCGTAGGGAGTTGAAATCACCAGCTGGTATTCTCTTGATGTCCGTTGAGACTTCCATTGCGGCGACGCTGACAACCGGCATCGCCGCGAGGAAATTATCTCGGATAAAACCGCATCGAGCTATGACTGCGTTTGAACTCTACCCGACAACACCCAGCCCCACACACCGAAGGCGAAGCAGCAGAGACCTGGACCCAGAAGGAGCATCGACGAATATGGTGCGGCAAAGACGGAGTAGGCGATTGCGATCGGCGGCCCCATTGCCGCCACTGCGGTCGCACGGAGCATTGTCCGACTCGGCGGGATCGCCGAGAGGGCGAAGAGGAGCACACAGAATGCCAGGATGTCCGTCCCGTCATGGAGCCAGACATGATTCGAGTACTCTGTCTTGGCCGCAATTCCTTCAGGCGTCTGGAAGAGATCCATCAGTCTTGGATAGAACGTCGTGATCAGTCCGAACACCATCCAGAAGATGGCCATGGCGATGTAGTATGTCTTCACGGTTCGAGCGTTCATGGATTGCTCCGGTGACTGAGTGAGAAATGCTAATCACCACTTGTGCACTTGCGAGTTCGGCACAGAGGTGCGTGGATAGTAGGATTTGTGTCGCCGGGATAATGGAGAGCGCGCGAACGGAATGACGCTATATCTCACGCCATCGTAGCGCACGCGTCTGATGTTCTTTTATGAAGGCATCCTTGCCGTCCATATATCCATAAATATCGTCCGGGAAGCGAGCGGCCAGTTCTTTCTTCAACTCACCGTACTTGAGCGCGATGTCGGGGTGGGCAATCAGATAATCCCGGAACGCCAGATGTCGGGGTATTTCAGGGCTCCCCGCCCGGAAGGCATGAATCTGATGCGTCCGAATCCCCTGCTCGTCATCGCGCCGAAAATAGCGCCGCCCCGGTATTCCGAATTCACCCTTCGCCTCGTAGCCAAGCGCAATCAGGTCGGGCGTGCACTTGTCGAGCTTATCCAGGCTATTCACTTCCGCAAGCATGTCGATGATCGGCTTGGCCATGATTCCGGGTATGGACGTGCTCCCAATATGGTGGATCTGTACAATCACGCCGCTCATGAGTGCTTGTATGCGCCCGGCCTCGGTGACGAACGACAATGGCCACGAAGAATCGTAAGTGACGACGCGGATATTCATCGGTAGGTCGAAGGGTTGGACTACACTTGCCGTCTGGCGACTGCGGGTCTCTGCGAACCGCCACAATCCGACCAAGTGAGAGCGTGGGAGGCATTGACGTGCGCGATCACTGTCTTCGGTTGAAGATTGAGTTGAGCGTCGAAGGACCGTTGGGAGCGGTGCTCCAGCAGGAATGCGATCGAAGGCCGATATGGGTCCGCGTCTTGTCACGACGGCGCTGGCGCAGCCCTTGATTGCCCCCGCGAGTCAGGCGTGGCTAGGCAGGTCGTGGCGCGATCGGAGCCGTGTCACGGATAGCCCCAACTGGCTGGCATTTCAAATCCGAACATGTCCGCCCGTTCGAGCACAGCCGGCAAGAACTCAGGGCGGAAGCTCGCGCCCTGGTTCACGGTTCGTGCGCAAGAACCTCTATAGGCCCACGCCGCTCATGCTGAAGCCGCGAAGGGGGTAGCCCAACGTTGATATCGTCCACGAAGCGGGTAATAGGGGGCGCCGGAGCCCACCACGCAAACGCGGCCTGGTATTCGGCGCCCCTGCAAATCGCGCTCTTCGTCGACTGTTGCAATGCGCGCGATCTCTACGTTGCGGGCCTCATCGCTCACAGCGGCGTACCTGTTGTACGCCACATTCACACTCCGTCGCGCGATCTGAACAGCGTCGTGAAGTGAGAGTCTCTCAACAGTCTGTCATGCCTCCGTCGTTTCGACCTCCTCAAGGAAGATCACTTCCGGGGCCCCCACAACGCCAGCTCGCTCCATGGTTGCCCGCAGGTCTGGCGAACTGGCGAACGCGAGCGCATGCTCCGTATCCGGCCACGACGTAATAATCACCACCTCGTCACCATTGTTAATGTTGCGCAGAAGGCGAGCTCCGAGCGATCCGCCGGCCTTTCGCGTGGACAAATGCTCATCGTACACTTCTTTCCACTTCGCGTAGCTCTCTGTTGTGTGGTGCACGAGCAAGTACGTCATGGTGTTCCCCTATCCTGGTTATGTGATTGGAAAATCGGGTGCCCTATGCAACGCCATGCAACCAGGCACTGCACTGCGGCCAAAGAGATGTGAATCCAGAGTCATCGTAATAGATGCGGATCGCGCCGGTTCCGCGGATCTGTAGGGTCGGTGCCGGACGGGAAATCAACTGTAGAAATGTCACCCAGCTACGTACACACAAGGTACGTTTGGATATCGCCCTTCGCTTTGACATCGACCAACCTGCGATCCTCGCAGGAGAATGTGTCCCGAATACGCTCGTACGTCTTGACCGAGATCTGAATGCGATCTGGAACGCCATACGATTCCATCAGGCTTGCAGTGTTGACCGTGTCGCCCCAGACGTCGTAACTGAACTTCTGTCGCCCAATAACGCCTGCAATGACTGGCCCCGTGTGAATGCCGATACGGACCGAAAGATCGAGCCCGCGGGCGACATTTAGTTCTCGCAGTTCCTTGAGCATATCCATCGCAAGCATCGTCGTGGCGAGCGCATGTTCAGTCATCGGATCAGGCAGTCCGCCAACCGCCATGTACGCGTCGCCGATCGTCTTGATTTTTTCAAGACCATGCTTCGCGGCAAGCCGATCGAACCGGCTGAAAACGTCGTTCAGCAGGTCCAGGAGGTCGCTCGGCGTCATGGTAGCCGAGAGCTGAGTGAAGCCAACGATATCAGCGAATAGAACCGACACGTCGTTGAATTCATCAGATATCGAATGCTCCTGTTGCTTCAGTCTCTTCGCGATCGAGGAAGGGAGAATATTAAGGAGCAGGCTATTCGCTCGTGCGCGTTCGGCCACGGCTGTTCTGACGAAATAGTCCGCGAAGAGGTAGACGACTATCGACGATATGCTCAGGTTCATCAGAAAGAACGCCATGCGCACTCCGTCGGTCACGGGCTGCCCGTGAAGACTGAAGTATTCGTTTGCTGCTACGGTAACAACTACGTTCGCCAAGTAGGCACCAAGCCAGACGAGAGACTGGCGTCGAGACAAGAACGTTAGAGCAGTCATTGGACCGCAGAACGCCCAAGCCAGAATGAAGCCTGAATCGAACAGGCCTCCAATACTCCATTGAATACATGCAGGAATGTAAATGATGCAGACGATCTGTGCGTAGACCGCCACCAGATGATTACGGGTAACGTGCGA
The DNA here is from genome assembly GCA_964462535.1 of uncultured Alphaproteobacteria bacterium. GTDB lineage: Bacteria > Bacteroidota > Ignavibacteria > OLB7 > OLB7 > CAYWXV01. Next base: position 50,586 of record CAYWXV010000018.1, on the reverse strand, counting down.
TATCCATAGCGCAGTTCCGACAACAAGAATGAAGACGGCAGGTAGCGCCGCGGTCAAGCCGAGACCAAAAACCGTGGCGTACATCGCGGTCCATGCAACGCCCGCGACGCAACACGATCCCGCGACAAGGAGAATCGCACGCTTCTCCAGGCGAAGATCGTCTGTATCGCCGGGCGAAGAAGCAAAGCTTTTGGATAGGCGGACCAGGGTCTCTAGCACGATTGGAAGTACGCGTCGAATCGGTGTGCGTGAAAGAAAAAGCGGTGGCAGGATCGAAACGATCGCTGCCACCGCCGTGTCGGTCTCTTCTATCGAGCGATGACGATCTTCCTGGTCATCCGGATGTCCCCTGTTGTCACGACGCACGAATAGACTCCGTTCGCAAGACCACTCAGATCGAGAGCAGGAGTGAAGTCCCCAGCCTCAAGGGTTCCGAGATCCTGTCTACCCACACGCGCTCCATCCAAATCGTAAATGGCGATCGTCACATCGCCGGCACGTCCAATGCTGATTGGCAAGATCGCCTTCGTCGAGGATGGCGTCGGCAGCGCGGAGCCGATCGCGAAGCCGGCCGGCAACGGATCGCGGTCAACGGAACCGAGGGATCCCGGACGGGGCGAGAAGGTGGCCTGTATCACTTCCTTGGTGTCCACATTCTGCACGAACGCCACAGTGTACAGCTGGTCCCCATTCCACGCACTCTCTATCGTATAGGGAGCGGGGATTGTCTTCGTCTCATCAACGTCGAGCGTGATTGGCTCGCCCGACAGTCCGTTCACCATCTTTCGCATGACGTCGAAGATCGTGGTCTCATGGTTATTGCCGGGAATATTGAGGATCGACGGATCGTAGATCTCGTGCTCGAGCGCAACGACATGAAGCACGTAATTTCCTTGCAGTCCGTTTGATCCGGCGGTCAACTTCACCTGAACGTTCATGAGCGAACCCTCGCGCGTCTGCGTCAACTCAATCTTAATGGGCGCCTCCACCATCAGCCGATCCTCGACGCGAGCATAGAGCTCACTCTGATTGGTCACCGCGACGATCTGGCCATCCACGCGCCCGTGCGGAAGCGTTTCTGTTTGATAGAAGTCGGCCTTGCGACTCTCGGATTCCACCGACGAATAAGGGTTCGGCGACGGTGCAAAATTCACTTCGTTGCGCACCGTCACGACGTTGTCACCCTTGTCCCGGATCAACTGATTGAGCACTGCCGTCGCCGTCGTGCATGGCTTGCACGTCACGCTCGTAAACTCCTCGATCAACACGGTTCGCGGAAACTGCGCGTACGCTGACGACGCAAGGACGACAGCGACCATGATTGCGAAGAGATATCGATTCATTCTCATTTCTAACGTTCTCCCGTGATGAGCTGGTATCGTTATTAAGCGTTCTGCGCGAATGTCCTAGAGTTTGCTTACGACGGAAAGCCGAAGGCCATTGAACGGGTTGATGAATCTGCAGACACCACCGGTGCAAACAACTCCCCCGCGCTCTGCTCCATATTGCAGCGTGACCGTGTGGGCATTTCCAATGCGATAGGTGCCGCCAACAACGGGCCAGACCTTTCTCCCCTCCTGCTCTTGATCAGTAGTTGTCATTTCCGCGCGGACGTTGACAGACCACTCTGGTGACCGAGCATATTCCAGCGTAAGGAGGGCGTTGAAGAACCGTCCGTCGTGCGCCTCGATTCCAAGCGAGTCGATCGCGGGCGCCACCTTCTTCGAATCGAAGACGCGTTGAACTTCCAGGATCGCATGGAGGTTCGATCGATCCGTCACGTCGATCACCGACTCCAACATGCCGGTGGTGGCAGTAAATCTCTCCCCGAGTCCGAAGTCGGAGTTGTCCTTCCGCTGAATCGCTGCCGAGAGCGTTACTTCATCATTCAGTTCGTACTCGCCGTGCGCATACGCCTCCCAATAGGGAGAGTACGTAGCGTCCGACAACTGCGCAAAGGAGTTCGGCGAGTCGTTGATGCGTTGGAATGTAGTTGTAGTCGCCCCTGTGGCCGTGTCGACAACTTCGACACGACGCCAGCTGTTATGACGGCTTCCCCCCAGGCCGAGAAACGTCAAGGTGAGATCGTCGCCCGGGTAGAGAAGAACCTCCAGTTGAAAGCCGAGTTCGTCGCTAGGGTCGACCGTGTGAGGGTTGCGGGCAAGAAGCGTCTTGTCATGCTCCGGAATGAGGGTTGGAGCGTTCTGGAACGGAAGGGAACGCGTGGCCCGTGTGCCGACCTGTTGCTCGAGTGGCTCGAGCAGGTCGTAACGATAGTCCTTTAGCTCTGCTGTGATACCGAAGGCATCCGAGGTGTACCCCAGCATCCCGTAGAAGCCATACCCCTCGAGCGGAGATGTCGTACGCGTGCGGCTGGAACTGTCGATAATCGTCCGCTTGTCGGCCAGATTCAGGAACGCGCGGAAGCCGGAATAGTCGGCCTTTAGGTAGAGCTCTCGAAGGTAGGCGTCAAAGTTCCTCGCAAATCCGATTGAGGACCTGCGACCCGACGCGGATAGGAACGATCCCCCGACACCGACTTCACTCACCGGACGAACCTCTCCGGATACGCCACGGAGCAGATAATCCTCGACACGGGCCGGTGTAATGATGTCGGCGTAGCCTAAAAGGCCACCCCACGCACCCACCTTGAACCTCTCTCCCTCGTAGTCGACTCGCACGCCCTCAGTCTGCGTGTCGAAGCCGATTGGGCGGCTCTCGAACGTGTTCATCACCATGCCACGCCCTACGAGATTGTAGAACGTCCCCGCGCGTGCACGAAGGCCATCGCGGCGGAACTCGGCATAGTACTCCTTCAAGCCAACGGTATCCCGTCCGTATTCGCGTGGTTTGTCGACCTGTACGCGGAACCCGAGTGTGAGATCACCCAAATAGACGCGGGTACCTAGAAGGTTCTCGAAGTACTCCTTCGTGCGCGCGACGTCTTGTTCGAACTGATCGCCAATGCCGTAGCGAAACTCGTTCGATATCGACCAGGTCACGCCCTGCGCCATGAGCGATCCAAAGGGGACGGAGAGAGCGAAGACCACTGCCGGAAGCAGGGTCCGAAGTCGGATAATGTGCACGATGCGGGAGGATGGGTTGGAGGGACTTAGATGCGGAGTCCCGGTATCGAAGAGAGCGGGGGGAAAATACGAAACACACCTCTGATCGATCGATAAGAACGAGCGAGCGATCTGTCTCCTGTCAAGAGGGGATGCCCCGCCGAACCACGTCGGGTCTTGGCGGTGAGTATGACCGGGCCAGCGACCGGTCCCCTGCAAGCGTGAATGCGACACCGTCTGAGCCTGGCGCCTCGGCAGGGATGGGACCGTTACGCGACCGGTCGCGTCAAAGACGCGACCCCCTCAGCCAACTGATTTCGCCCCAAATCGATTGCTCGATACAGGCCAGCGACCGACTCAACCCGTCATTCGGAACGAGGCCCGGCAGCCAGCGACTGTTGCCACCGCGTCTCCAGGCCCGACTGCCAGGGTCGGGTCCCGCCGGGCGACGCAACTTCTTGCGGGACTTCGTTACTGTCCAGTGGGGGCATTCATTCCATTCAACTCTTCCTCGATCTTCGCCTCGTCGCCTTCCAGGAAGCCGTCATGCTTTGAGTGAAGAGTTCCATCTGCGTTGAACATGAGAGCGTAGGGAACATTGGTTCCTCCGAGCGTTTGGAAGACCTCGCTGTTTGGATCAAGCAGTACAGGGAAAGTGTACCCTTTGGATCGAATGTACGGCCCCACTTTCGCCATCGTCTTTGTGTTATCTATGGACACAGCGATGTACTGAAAACGGTCTCCCATCTTCTGATAGAGCTCCCACATTGCCTTCATCTCTTCCTTGCAGGGCTTGCACCACGTCGCCCAGAAGCTGACAATGGTCGGCTTGCCCTGGCCAAGCTCGGCGATGGTCTGCTGCGCGCCGTCGGGCGTCGTGAGAGGAGTCGTCAACGTGGAGATGCTCTGTGCCGTCAGCGTGGCGCTGGCAACGAGCAGAAGGGCTGGAATGAGAAGGAGTCTCTTGATTGTCATGTCGCGTCGGGATTCGTCAGTTGATTATTCTCGGTCGTCACGGGGTGTTCGGTGATACGCAACCACCTTAGTCTCGCAGGCGGAACGCAAGTTTAAGGAATTTGGCACTGTTCGATTCCCTAATCACGATGGCCCCGTCTAGAAGACCACGCTCACGCCAATTGTGGGGAGAATTGGCAGCATCGAGACTTCGCGCTCCGTGAGCGACACGGTCTGCTTGTCCACTGAATAGCTGCGTGAGAGAATGTTCTTGTGATTGTACACGTTAATCACATCCAGGTAGATCGACCAGTCCAGATCCCACCAGTCTGCGGAGATAGTTGCGCGGAGATCGAGTCGATGGTAGGCCGGGAGGCGTGCGGAGTTCTCGTTCGCGTCATCCCCGCGATCGATAGTGAAGAGAAGCTCGCCGAAGATGTTTGTGGCGATCGCTGGGTTCCTTTCACCGATAGAGTCCGTGTTGAAGACAACCAACGGACGGATCTCGACGGGGGGCGTGTAGGGGAAACCACTGCCGTACTGAAAGTTCCCTCCGACTTCCAACCAATCGTTGACCTTGTAGTTCATCACGATATTGACCGTGTGCCTTTGGTCGAAGCTGAAGGGATACGTCACCCCTCCACGATGGCGATTCGCCCAAGCGAGCGTATACCCGATCCACCCGTTCAGCCTGGACGTTCCGCTCGATCCAATCTTCTGCAGGAGGATCTCAACCCCGTACGCATCTCCCGTGCCTTCATTGACCGGAACGGCCGTGGTTGAGTCACCAATTATCGGTACGGGGGCTGTCCAGCCCGACGCGAGACGAGGATCTTCTCCCGCTATCGGATTACTGATCCATCTCGTCCCCTGCAAGCGCTGCGACACAATCAGGTCTTCAAAACTCTTGTAATAGCCCTCCAGCCGCAATTGCCATTCGTCGGTCACCATCCGTTCGATCCCAAATACATAGTGAGTCGATTGCTCTGCGCGAAGGTTCTTCACCGCGGATGACGCGAAGTCGAAGTACCGTCGACGATCCACCAGCTTCTCGTAGCCCGGGGACTGGTAGTAGAGACCATAGGCGGCACGGATCGTAGTCAACGGGTCTATGGCGTACGACGCGTTGAGACGGGGAGCGAGATACGACTTCTCCAGGAGCTGATAGTAGTCGAATCGAAGCCCAGGCTGAAGCCAGAGGTTATCGCCGATTGCAATTCTATCCTCGAGGAAGGCATGGGCCCGGGTGTAACGAACGTCTGCCTGCACACTATCAAGCGCTTCGCTCCTCCCTTGCGCGGCACGGAGTGCCTCGAGCAGAGAGTCGCGGTCGACGCTGAAAGCGATATCGGTTCGAATGTAATCGAGTCCGGCACCGAGGGTGATGCGCTGTGCCGGGAGAGAAAGCGTAGTCTCATTCTCCAAAGAATACTTCGAGAATGTGAAGCCAGCGTTCCCATCGCTGATCCCAAATGCAGGCGGGTTTTCTGGCGTAATACCACGCGCGCGCAACGAATCTTGAATCTCGGCCGGCAGGGCGCGGATAAGCGTGGCAAGGCTATCCCTGGAAACATCGCCGTAGAGGAACCGACTACCTCCCTCCCCACCGAAAACCGTTTCACCGCTATTCTGATACCAACTTGCAGTTGTTCGGGTGATGAAATCGGTTGAGGGGGTGAAGAACCAGGACCCACCGATAAGAGAATTGTAGGAGCGATCATTAATGGACACAGAGTCGAGCTGGTCACGCTGGGACGACGAGGCTATCTCGGTACCGTCACGACTCGTGATACCGATCAGGCTGAACGAGTGGGTCCTCCACGGATTGAATGCCGACTTGATCTGCAGGTCGCGAAAGTTCGGGAACGCAACGTCTCCGTCGACCAGTTTCGCTGAGCGGGCGATCGGTCCCAGGATGAGGTCGTAGTACGTGCGACGACCCGATATCAGCCAGCCACCGTTGAGGGGTGAGGGGAGGTTTCCTTCGAGAATGACATTGGCGTTGGTCGCCGACACGTTCATCTTTCCATCGATCCATCCCGACTGCGCGGACCCACGCCGGTTGGTGACATCGAGAACGGCAGAGAGACGATCTCCATAGCGGGCGGGAAATCCGCCCGACATGAGCGTGATATCGCTTACGGTTTCCGGATTGAACATTGAGACGAAACCGTAAAGACGATACGGATTGAAGATCTCCATACCGTCGATTACGATAAGATTCTGATCCGGGCCGGAACCGCGGACAACAAGCTGTGAACTGAAATCGTTCGGAGCGACCACGCCCGGAAGGGACCGCAGTGATCTGAGCACGTCCTCCGCAGCGCCCGGAAGATACTTCGCTTCGCGAGGCTCAATCTTTGTTACGCTCGGCCGCGTATCGCTCTGCGCCTGTCGTCGGCTGGCCGTCACTTCGATCGTCTTGCGTTGCGCACGTGGTGCAAGTCTGAGGTCAACGGTTGCCACGATTCCAGCTGAGACAGCCACTGCGGACCGAACGGTGTCGAACCCCACGTACCGTCCGGCTATCGTGTACTGACCGGGCATCAGTTGGTCGATGGTGAATGTGCCGTCCGTCCTCGCAATTGCGCCACGATCCGTTCCCTCCACAATGACCGTCGCTCCAGAGAGTGGGGCCCCCTCGTCGTCCATGACACGGCCCATAATTGAGCCGGTCTGCGCCTGCAGAGAGGTCCGCACGAGGAACAAAGCAGCGATAAGGAGAGCACGGGCTATAGGCATCGGCACGACGTCGTCTGAAATGGTTCAGATTGAGGGAAGAGACCACGATGAATAACGCGGCAGATTATGAATAATCCCAATCCGCGTTGTGGACGATTCCGTACCGTATATCGTGTGGAGTCCCGTAACCGCAGCGAAACTCCTAGTGCACGATGATCAGTCGCGAAACGCTTTGCACTCTGCCACGCGAGATAGTGCTGACGTAGTAGCATCCTGGAGGGACATCACGAGGGAGTTGGACGACCGGGTCTACTCCGCTTGCGTCATCAATCAGCGGCCGACCCATGATGTCCGACAGAACAACGCGACCGGGTACCGCGTTGCCCGGCGTGCCAAGGAGAACGCGATCGCCCGGGGCGGCAGGATTCGGTGTGAGCGTTAGTGAGGATACATCGTCGTGGCTGGGAATGGAGGCGGCGCGCTGGTAGTCGAAATAGACTTCCATAAGCAGTTCTGATATCTCGCGCCGAGACACGGTGTCGATCCCACCCTCGGGATGGAAGACATGACGATAGTTGGCGCCGGGTTGAGTCGAACTGAGAACAATTGAATCGATACCCCGGCTGAGCGAATCCGAAGTCCTGATGATCGGCAATCCAATTCCAGCCTGAATACGGATGGTGTAGGTGAGCTTGAAATGAGTGAGAGCCGAGGATGTGACACTATCAGGGAGTCCTCGTATGTCGCGATAATCGAATCCCGGATCGCCGAGAAAGTCTTTCACGTAGAGGGCCATCGCGAAGCCAGTTGGCCCTCCGATAAAGGGGAAGGGGAACTCTCCCTTTCCATCGGCGGTGTCCGGTCCGTCGGTGTAGTCTGATCCGAATCCGAAACGAAGATTGGGAACACCGTTGTCGCGCGCGTCCGTAGTGCGTACGTACAACGAATCGACAACGCGCACCACGGACTGCGCGGTTAATGACGTGATGCCAGCGATTATGAACAGAACAGTGGCTACGAAATATCGGATCATGGCAGTCCTAAAGTGATCGTTAACGTTTGAGCGTCGGGTGTTGGAAAACGAAGGCGGGCGAACCCTTGTTCAGGGTCCGCCCGCCGGTTTAGGATCGGGCCCGCGGGCCACGCATCCAGTGCACTACTTCGCGATCACGACCTGCCTGACCTGCGAGAAGCCGCTGGAGGTGGTCATCTTGTAGTAGTAGACACCGGAGGGCAGGCCATCGGTTGCGAACGCAACGCTCTCCTGGCCATTCACGCGTCCCTCAAAGAGGGTGGCAATCTCGTTTCCGAGCTGGCTGTAGAGCTTGACCTCGACGTTCTGATCACCGACAACATTGAACCCAAAGTTCAGTGTGTTGGCGGCCGGATTCGGGTAAGCCTCTCCAAGCATCGTGAGCGTCGAGGCGACGCCAGTCAGCTTGACAAGGACCGTCTTGGGATCGGTAATGGTCACCGAGCCGGACTCGCCGCGAGTGAACGATCCGAGAACGCGTCCCGTCTGCGCGTCGGTAACCAAGTAGTCAGCGTCGGCACGATCGACCGAGAGGACCACAGGATACTGAACGCCCTGAATCCGAACGGTACGTTCGGTAGCAACGTTCGAGGAGGCGCTGACAAAGCCGTTGTTGTCAAATCGGGCGTCGAACATTCCCGTCGGCGGGACCGGCGGAAGCTCGTAATGAACATTGTCGACCGTCGTGCTCTGGCCGAACCAAAGCGTTCCGACCTTCTGATCATTGTCGCTCACCGTGAGACGATTCAGTGCCAGATAGTCTTGGCGAACCAAGCCAGGCGTCGTCTTCGGGAATGCGCTCTTCGGAGCACGAAGCCTGTAGTAGCCATCGCGGTCGACCTTGACCCAATATCCATAGCCAGGAACGATCAACGACGCCTGCTCGTATCCGGCGCTCGTCAGATAGCGATAGACTTCGCCAACGCGAATCGGATTTCCACCGTTTCCGTACGGTCCGAATCGCATGTACTGCGGGTCGATTGAAGTCGTGACCGAAAGGCCGCCGACGGTGTTCCAACCCTCGTACACGCGAACCGAATACGGCGTATTGTTCTCGTGAATCGAGTCAACGAGCGTCCCAGCAACCGTGCGATCCAGGTTCGAACCGTACTTCACGAAGTAACCAAGGCCAACACGGACGGTGTCGACGGCCGAGTACTGGTTCTGGCTGAACAGTATAGGCTTACCTGATGCCAGGTTCGGGAATACGACGCCGGAACGGGCATCGGACGGGTTGACCGGCATTGAGACGAAGTTCCAGCCACGTTTGATCTCCGGGAACTGCACCACGGACGGAAGGGTGTACTCGATGCAGAATCCGGTGACGTTCGGGTCACGAATCACAAACTGGCGTATGGTGCCTCCCCCAGAAGTCGCATTGCGCATGTTCTGGCTGAAGATCTGACCATTCACGGCATCACGAATGAATAGCTGTGCACCATTCGGGAAGTCGCGCGTGTCGTACTCAAGTGTGACAGGATAGTTCTGCGGAGCTCCCGCGTCAAAACGGACGCAGTAGATCAGCGTTGTGTTGGTCGCAAAGTTCCGGATATCGAGGCTCGACTCAGCGTTCGTCGGTCCCGGAACGATGATCTGACGCGTGTCGATGAGACCACGGAATGCATGCAATCCGGTGCCATCGTCAAGTGAGTCAATTCCCGGCGGGAAGAAACGCGCCCAGAAATTGCCGGGTGCGGGAACCACGCCAGCCTCGGCCTCGCCGAAGAGCGTATCTACGCTGTCACGGGCTCCGATTCCGGTGCCAAACGTGAGATACGTCGTATCAGGCTGCGGAGCAGAGTTGCGGAAGGTCAGCCGGATACCACGTGTGATAATCGACTCCGTTCCCGCGTTTAGGGTCGGCTCCAGCGGATTGCGGTTGACAACGAGGACAACCTTTACGCGAACGGCTGAATTGTCGGCCTCCACAGATCGGATCGTAATGTACCCCGTGTAGATACCCGGGGTGGGATACCCGAATCCGTCAATCGTCGGAAGGAGTGCAGGGTTGCAAATGACGTTCAGGTCAAGCTGCGTGCCCGGAATCTCACGAATGAAGACGCCGCGCTCGCCCGGAGGCGTGCCGCCACCGCCGTTCTGACCAGCCTGATCGGGAGGTAGGTTGTCGATACGCAACCAGTTCTGATCTGTCTCGATCGTCACGTTTCGGAGAACCGAATTTGGCGTAGCGTTCTGGATCAGGAGGTTGCGGAAGATATAGTTGTTGTTGCCGTACTGCGTCTGCATCGGCTGCAGAAGCTGGAAGTCAGCATTGTCGGTACCGGG
>CAYWXV010000018.1:0-40466 GCA_964462535.1 uncultured Alphaproteobacteria bacterium | reverse complement strand
CGCTCACCATTGGCTGACGCCGTCCCGACCGTCTGCACTTTGTACTCCGCATCCTCCTTCACGTCCCAGCTGAGATTGAAGTTCTTCGCTGCCACCGTGGTGTCGAACGGCAGAGGACCGCGCTTCTGGACGCCCACAGCGCGGACTAGTGTACGATTGTACTGGATCTTGAACCTGAAGCTGTAGATCGGCTCGGCACCCAACCCAGTTATAGGATTGTAGACAGAGTCGAGAATGTTCTTCATGAACACCGGAACCAGGAAGTAGCGAGTCTCCCCAGGTCCCGCCTCGGCGACGTAGACCGTGTCACGGGCTATGACATCATTGGGGCCGACCGCCGTCTGCTTCACCAGGGTCAGCGTCGGGAGGTACTTGAATACCTGCGCGTTCGCGTTTGTGCCCGTAAGAAGCACCAACACAGCGATTGTCGCGAGGAGTTTGGCACCCCCTAACCAATACCATTTACGCATGGATCGTATCTCCTCTCTTTGATAGAGATGTTACCTTATTGCTTTGCTGTAAACTGCTTTTTGACATAGCCATTCCGGTCGCGAATCACGAGGAAGTACCGTCCTGACGGTAGATCCGACATCGTGCTGACAAACATTGTTGATGGCCCGAGCCACTCGATGCCGCGAATTGCAATTCTCCCACCAAGGAGATCATAAATATGGATCGTCGGCTCACTTCCGCTCCAGCCATCCACTCGAAGACCGCGATCAAACAAGGCGACACGAATATCGCTGTCAGCAACTGAGCCCGAGGGCACGCTTGAGGCAGGAACCGCCGCCCCTGTAATGTCAGCGCCTTCGCGGTTCAATTTCCCAAGACAGGATTCCCCATTAACGGAGAATTGCGTGACTTCCATACGACTGGAGAATTCGCTCGCAGTAGTGCGTTGAATCACCACCTGGAGGAATACACCATTCTGAGCCAAGTCTTCGATCGAGGTGAACTCGCCTCTGAGGGTATCCGCGTCGATCGTCATTGACCTGGCTGCCCAAGTGCTGCTACCAACTATCGTCCCTGTCGTCAAGGTGTCGACGAGAACGAAGTGCGTAGTGTCGGCCACGATCTGGAATGCGACCCGTCGCACCCTGCGGCCGCTGATATTGTCAAGCGTTACGCTTACGGTATCGAGTCGTAGCGTATCGAATTCGCCACGAGTAACACTCATGCGGCCCGTGTACGCTGGCGTCGTGTCACGCACAACGCGCACTATTCCGGGACGTCGTTCGAACGGATCGTACTGAACGTTCGAACTGAACGAGGCACTTGTTATGTCAATCCATCCCATCTGGCCGCTGACCACGTCGGGGGCCGTTATCGATCCGCGAAGAAAGAGGAGTGGCTTTCCCGCTCCCGCTATCGGCGCACCACTTGGATCCGTTCCAAGCTCGATATAGAGAATTCCCTGATCCTTGTCGCGAACTACCAGTGGTTGTCGGGATAATCCACCTGACAGCGTGTTTGCGTTCACGATCACGAAGTCCTCAAGCTCCAGAGCGGTCAGGTCCCATGAGAGAACGACCGTGACGGCGTAGAGACTGTCAGAGACCGGCACGTCACCGACCCAGAGGGGCATTGTGAACGTCTTCGGAGCACACACGTTCTGTTCGAGCGTGTCCAAGTGCATTGTCAATGGGCGACTCAATTGGGCCCAAATCACCCCACCTTCAAACACGAACAGTCCGATCACGAGGAACGTGAACCGTCGAGCAATCACCAGTGATGGGACGACCATAACCTACTCGTGTGAGAGTTGTGGGCCAGGCTTCCAACGAAATTGGAAGCCTGGCAAACAACAATCGGGCTATCGGCTAACCTGCATTGGGATTGAGCGAGTGTCTCCCGCCGACTCCACTCGGCAATAGTAGACGCCCGAGGCGACACCATTGCCTGCAGCATCCACACCGTTCCACTCGATCGAGTACGTACCAGCTGACACAACGTCGCTAAGCAGTGTACGTACCTCGCGACCCATGACGTCATAGACCCGCACGGTAACCTTGCCGTCGATTGGAAGGCTAAAGCTGATCGACGTTGTCGACATGGGAGCAAACGGATTGGGAACGTTCTGCGACAGACTGAGCGAACCAGTGGGGCCCGCTACACCATCACGAATGGTGAGCTTTCGGAGTCCCATCGACTGCTCGTTGAAGCGGACATTGGAGAATGTCACATCGTCATTGTCCGTCTCGATGACGAGCGTGGCAACAACGTCCTCGGGTCGGAACGAACCCGCGGCGGCAAGCGCGAGGCTTGTCTCCGTGCCAATGGCCTCCACCCACTGCCCGTCTACTCGTGACGGTGTCCGCACATCGACTATGCGCGCACCATCTCCAATGTCGAGGCGCACGCCATTAGCGCCGTTGGCCAATCCGTTGAACGTGATGGGCACTTCGATTCGGTTTCCGCCGACCGTATGCGCACCACTCATCGAGACGTCGGTCGCTGTACGAATAGGAAGAGTCTTGCCGAACAACGGAAGCGTATCCGGCAACCAGGGTAGCTGTGGAAGCTTTGCAGCCAGATACAACATGATCAGCGACGCATCAAACTCATTAGCGTCAAACAGGAAGCCACTGAATGAGTTGTCCGTAGGCTGGGGAATCTGATAGTTCTGGCTCTTCGTGGGAAAGAAGACCTTGTAGCGAACCACATTCCCGGAACCGTCAAGCGAATCTGCGTCATTCGCGGCGTTGCGCGTCGAGTAGTAGAAGCGACCATTGTGATTGACATCGCCGTGGAACGAATGCCGCCCGACGGCTGAATCAAACGTGAATATGCGCGTAGCCTGGTGCCGAAGGATCGCGATGACATCAAGGAACGTCACGAAGCGACGCTGGTCGTCACGAACGATCGCTGGAATCGCCGGATCAAGCTGCGTGAGGTTGGCGTCGCCATCTCCCCATCCATCCAGACGGCGCAACCTAGTCGCGGAGAACAGGAAGGCCTGGCTGGGGAAGCCGGTCGGTGGCCATACCCGCGTCAAGCGGCGGCTCTGCGTCGTACTGTCAAAGCGTCCACCCGACTCCCGAAATGCGACCGCATTCATGTAGTTGATGCCGCCATTGGGAACGGCCGGTTCATCTTCAATTCCAACCGAGGCTCCGCTGGTCTTCACAATCGAACCAACGGTGTCGGGGAACGGAATTGGCGGACCAACTGGACCGTAGTGGAATTCGATATCCCCGGCGAGCGAAACGCTTCCCGGTGGTGCTTGAATCAGGTACAGTTGGAATGAGCCAACAGAACTCGCCTGAGCCTGCACGCTGTCGATCGGCGCGAATGGATCGTCCGGTCGTTGCGGGTAGAAACGATAGTTGATATTCAGATTCTCCCACTCGACAATGAGCTTCGCCGGAGTGACCGTATCACCAGGCACGGAGACATAGCGGATTGTGCTTTGCGTATACGGACGCCCTTTGGGATCAAATAAATCGGCAGGAGGTCGGACGCGGTCTCGAAGGAAGTGATCTCCGAAGAACGGAGCCACCGTGAGATTCGGGCGCGTGTTGTTGAAAAGCGAGAACGGGTCGTCCGTTAGGAATCCGCCCGGATTCTGGAAACTGATCCAGCCGTTCACGCAGACATAGATCTGGGTATACTGCTGACCGTTGTACTCGAACGTGAAACCGATGGGAATCGGACCGGCAACGCCGTTGTCGCGGTCTTCCACGTTCGGAGCGAACTGGTCAACGAACTGGCTTGTCAAAATCTGGACACCTCGATTGGTCTGCGGCTGATAGAGTCGGGGCACAATCGAGAGGGTATAGTCAGCCCAGATCTGCGCGACAGCTCCTTGGGGCGTCGCAGCGGCGATAATCGCAGCCCCCACGAGCGCACCGAGTATGATTCGACGCAGTTTCATGTTTACTCCTCTTGTTTATCTCTCTGCTTGTTCTTGCCGTGTTATAGTGACGGGTCCCTTCAGTTGGTTAGGCTTCGGCTCTCCCCGGCGGCCCACTGGGCCGCCGGGGTAACCGGTCTAATTGCTGGTGAAGGTCCGGCCGTCGCGTGGGCTACTTCACCAATACCATCGACTTGCTAATGACCGTTGATCCGGCCCTCAGTCGGTAGGTGTAGGTGCCGCTCGGAACGTTTCGGCTCTTGTTGTCCGTGGCGTCCCAGACGACCGTGTGTTGACCAGCCTCTACGTGACCGTCAGTCAGCGTGCGGACAAGCTCACCGGTGCTGTTGAACACCTCAAGCTGAACGACACCAGACCTTGGCGCATAGTAGCTGATCTCAGTCGACTTGCTGAACGGATTCGGCACGTTGGCACCGAGTGTGTACCCACCGGCCAGAACCGGCAGATCCTCATCGACGCTCGAGTTGTCACAGTAATCGTACAGGATCTTGAATCCGCTGACCGATGTCAGGCTGATCTCCACGAAGATGGTGTCACCGCTCTGGCGGACTGCGATACCGGAGCCTGCCTGGAAGGTGCCGTTCTTCATGTTGACCCGGAAGAGACCCACGTTGTTCGAGTCGTCCCAGAACTGGTCTTCGAACCAGATATTCTTCGGACAGAGCAACGCCTGTGACTTCAGCCACGAGACAACGACTGGGTAATTCGGGCTTCCTCCAGGCAGATTACCCGCCTGGAATGTCCCCTTCCACGCAACCTTACACGGCATGTCCGGCCCCTTTACCGAGGGGAAGATATTCCGGAGGGTGCCGTTCGTAGTCACGATCGTCCAACGCGAATCAAAGACGTCCGTCGGTGGAAGCGGCGGAAGCTCGTACTCGCAGTAGTTCGAATCGAGTCGTCCAAGCGCTCCAGTCTCCTCACCGGTCGTTGCCGATGGTGCGAGCCCGAAGTAGAGCGACTGTGTTGCGTTACCATCAAGCGTCGTGTTCGTGTTCCGTACGATCAGTGGCATACCCCAATCAAGAGGCTCGCTGATTGTGATCTCAAACGACAACGTGTCGGTGTTTCCACCGGCGTCCGTTACGCCAATGACCACTTTCAGCTTACCAGGCTGGCTGGGCACGCCTGCCGACGTGATCTTGAAGCAGATGGAGTCGCGACCAGGCCCGTTAACCACGGACGGAGTGACCGCGAATCCTGATGGGCTCACGACATATAGGTTCAGCTGCTCCGGGAATCTGATGCGACCAAGGTCGCGATCGGTAACACAGAGGCTGTCGTCGTATGGCTTCCCGGCCTCAACACAACGGATCGCCGGTCGACCATAGAGGCGCGGACGGTGATTCGTCGAATCGACTTCAAGAATGTACGTGCGCACGTCGGTCAGACCGAACTCGTCCTCAGCGATAACACTCACCGTATCCGGGCCACCAACCGCATTGGTATGCGGGGCGTCCTGAAGACCTGGTGTACCGTAAAGGATTCCACTGTACGGGTTCACCTTCAACCAGCTCGGGGTTGTCTTGGGTGCCTGCCACAAGCCGGCCTCGGCATAGCAGCGGTCACGCGGTACATATGCAATCGTGGCCGTGTTGGTCTGCACGCCGACACTGTCAGGTTGCGTACCTCCCGTCTGGAATTCGGTGGGATTGAGCGCGTCGTCTCGATAGATCAGCGTGTACTTGATGCGCTGATTGTAGTTCAGGTCGTATGCGAAGACTCGACGACTCGTGTCCAGCAATTGTGGATTGTAGTCGTAGTCTTCCTTGGCCGGAGGCAGTGCTGCTCGCTGATCAAGCTGCGGAGCAACGTTCACCAATACGCGCATGTCACGCTTGTTCTGACCAGTGTGACCATCGTTGACGACCACGGTGAACACCGAATCAAGGTTGAAAGCGTTGTTGCGCTGCGCAGGGTTGCGCAGCAAACCGATCGCTGTCGTTGAATCGATGCGAACCTTGATGCGACCGTGACGGAGCACGTCCGCACCCTGATCAGCAACACCTGAGCTGTCGTACAGGTAGCTGTCGGACATCCAGGTTGGCCGAATCTCACGAACGTCATCCCGACCAAGGCTGTCACCGTTGCCGGTGTACGACCGATCAGTGAAGATGAATCCGTAGGTCGTACGACCGTAGCGGAAGTCCCAGCCCTGACCAACAGCATTGTTGTCTTCCTGCTCGTCGTCCGTGTTGACATCGAAGTCAAAACGGAGTTTGTTCGTCAGGTTGGCCACTGGAAGCCCATTGCGACCACAGCCAAGCACATCGGCCAAGAAGACCGGTGGCGTGTCCTGGACGAAGATTCGGAGTCGATAAATCGATGTAGATGCACCTCCCAGATCCACCGAATCCTGCTGCAGGTACCGGGCGTTGACCGGATCGTAGACCTGACAGTTGTAGTACGGCGGGTAAAGGAAGATATACCGGGCGATAATGCTATCAGGCGGCCGAAGCGAGTCGGCCAACGCACGTAGCGAGTCGATCGTGCGGATACCCGGCGGGTAGTTGGATGCGCGCACCTCTAAGAGTTCGCCGCCAGGAACGATGTCCGGGTTGCGCGGTTGACCCCAGAAGTGGATAAATCCGACTGTGCTATCTCGTTTTCCTGGCTGGCTCGGGTAGACCGTGTCTGCCTTCAACCACGATCCAAGGCGAACCTGAGCCGGGTTTCGGTTTGGTGTCGTTGTGCCATTGAAGAACTCTTCGAGTGGCGTCCACTCGTACCGAAGCGCGGTATAGCGATTCGGGAAGAGGATGGAGCGCGGGTCGTAGAATCCATTCACATCGTAGGCAGTGATCTCGAAGATCTTGGACGTATCACGACCGGACGGGTCCGACACGTAATTCCGATCCTCGGTCACAAATCGCGTGTTGCGCAGTTCGGTCGGTGTACGAGCCTCTAGTTGATCACGCTGCCCGAAAATCACCGGTGCGAGTACGCTATTCCCGACCGTGTCGATCGTGAACTGCAATCCCGTTGCCTGCGCGTTGTTGAGTACCGTCACGAGCGAGTCGGTACTGTTCCAAAGCATCGTACGAGAAATGACCCAGATTCTGTCGCCGGTAAGAACCGGTAGTGCGCGGTAACGCTCGCCCGAGTAGACATCGGAGAACGTCACACCATTGGGACGATTCGTATATCGGAAGCCGTTCCCGCCCAGTTCGAGCGTCGGGACGATAAAACCACCGTGACGCCGTCCGGATATGGTAACGGAGTCCTCGTACTGCGCGGCCCGCAACCGGGCGTACTGGAGTGAATCCAACGCAGTCGGCAACGACGGAAGCTGGCCGATCGTCTCCAGGTAGTACCTCGGAGTCAGGCGGTAGAGCTCTCCAATCGAGAATCCTGCACGCCCCTCGCGTCCGCGACGGGCCAGAGGATCACGGTTGATCGAGTCGGGGACGAACTCCACGCGTGAGCGCATTGTCGCGTTGCCCTCTCTCACCTGCTTGAGATTCGTACGTATGAACTCGCCGGTCTCAACGTTTATAACCAAGAAGGTTGTGTAGTTGAGCGCGTAGGCGTCATCGTTGGCCGAGTCGCGATTACCGAGGTAGTTGGCGTTCGACTCCAGAAACAGGGGGTATCCAATCGGATGATTTCCAACGAAATCCCTCTGGAGTTTAGCGTAGTTCGTGTCTATGTCGGCCACGAATGGATCGCGCGTAAGGCGACGAACAACCTTACCACTGTACACGCCTGAAGCATACGTACGCAGGCGCTTGGGAATTCCGACTGCGAAGTCCTCAATGGGCGCCATTCGTGGTGACGAGTAGTCGACGGTCTTGATGTCGACGCCCTTGTCAAACAAGTCGTACACGCGTCCCTGCATCAGCAGGGTGTCTGGAATGACGTAGATAGGCACAGGACGGTACACGTACGACGGGCGCGTTTCACCGAATCGCTTCGGTGATTCGAATGGTCCCTGCTCGTTGTTATTCGCTGGATTCTTCAACGGCAGCGTGCATCCGTACCCCTGGATGTAGAAAGTATTCTGGAGCGTTCCGCTGGGCAGAATTGTCGTCACCGGAGCTTCGGTCTGCCCCCAGAAGTTGCCTTGCAGTGTATCAACACCGCTCTGACCGTTGCCTACGGCCCCATTCGGCGCGTCGGGAAGACGAACCAGATAGCGCGCATCATTGTCGTAAATCGCGTTTGCGTCCGTGTGATACTGGTTCGACGGAAGTGGACCCTCGACTTCAGCATAGAAGAGCGCACTCACGTCATTGAGCGCCTCCGGTGACGTCTGGTAGTTGTCAATGGTATCCGTTTGGCGCCCCGTGGTGCTAACGGCAAGGTTGCCAGCCACCAAGGACTTGTTCAGCCGGAAACGAAGTTCGTAGTTGTCAGAGTACACCGCCGAGCCGGACCACGCCTGGTTCTGCTCGATACGAACGCGGTGCGCTATCACCGAGTCGATTCGAGGTGTACCAGGGTTGGGTCCAGGAGGCTGCCTGTCATTGATGTACACTGCTCCTCCGAGTCCCGTAAAGTTTCGATTCGGGTCAAGAAGGGTACCTCGCTGAGCAGCAGGATTGGGATTGAAAAGGCCGAGGTTCACAGAGTCCGCAGTGGCGGAGTTGCGAATGAACCTCGTCATCTCGCGCTGATCCTGTGGTTCTGCTCCATCAGCAAATGGCAGTGGGGCCCCAACGGTAAAGTCAAAGGCAACGTCACCCTCCGCCAAGAAGTAGCGATTGGTCCGTACAGGCAGCACCATTCCGATGGCTCCACCATTCCCGCCGCGAGCCCAGTTATTACGGAACTCGACGGCCTGGAAGTAGTTAGTGTTGCTGTTCTGCGCCCAGAATGCGCCTCCGCCGAGAATCTCAGTGGAGAGGGCCTGTGCGGGGAAGTGGAACGAATCGCGCTCGTTCACAACACCAAACTCGAATCCAGGGCGGATCGGACTGGCAACAGGATTGTACAGCTTGACTTGTCGGATAACGTCAACGCGGGCAGAATCGCCTGCGATGTTGTTGCTGAACACGACTCGACGAACACGCGCAAGGCTGTTGGTCGAGTTATTCCTGTTATCGACAACGACGGCACCACCGGCAAGTCCGGCTGCGTTGCTGTCCAGCACGATGCGCCGGTCAACCAACGGTCGGCCAGCGACGCTTGAGTCAATTGAGGTCAGGTATGTTGCCTCAATCCAGACGTTTCGCTGCGTATAGATGGCGCCGCCATCGTACTCCGCCTTGTTTGCGATGAAGTAGACGCTATCACCAAGCAGGCGCGGCGACAAGAAGGTGTCGATAGCAGCCGCCCCTGGTGAAAGCCCACTCACGTAGATTCCGCCACCCTGACCTGCCTTATTGTTGCGGAAGTAGATCTGATCGTGAACCGTCAGCGTGGGTGAGGTATTTGACATGTAGATACCACCACCCTGCGACGCGGAGCTACGTAACGTGAAGTTCGTCATGGCGATGTTCGGCGTCGCCGTGAAGTTGTTCTCGAACCGAGACAGCTCGAACACCAACGACGTACTATCACCGACGAACAGGGCACCGCCCTTGGCACCACCGGTCGTTGCGGTATCCTGATAGTTCACAGCACAATTGCGGAGCGCCACGATTGTATCCCCTGGATCGGGGCCGAAGCCGAGATTGCGCAGAGCGCCGCCACCACCCAGATACACTGTGATGTAGCGACGACCGTGGAGATACATTGCTCCACCGTAAGCCTCATTGCGCCCTATACCACGACGGTTAATGAATCCCGCCTTGGTGGTCGTATCACGATAACCATTGACGTCATTAACAACGTCGCTCACCACGACCCGGTTGTCACGGAGATACAATCTGCGCACGCGTCCCAAGTTGATTGCCATACGACCGTCATCGTACGTCTGGCGATACTGGACGGTGGCCCCGGTTGGCGTTGTGTTGACGAACGCTCTAATCGGCCCAAACGGAGTATTAACGGCGCCCGAGAGTACCGCGCCGGTATAGAGGTCGTAAGTCTCCGGGTTGAACGGTGGGTAGGCGTTCTGGTTAAGCGGAATTCCGGGGCCCGGACGGTAGAACTGTCCCGTCGGATCAAATGGAGCCTGCAGGAACTGCACCGCGCCGCCATGGTAGCGAGCAAGGTTGCTGTCAAAACGACAATCGAGGATCCACGTCTTCGAAGAGAAGACCGTCATCGCGCCGCCACCGCCACTCGTCGCGTGACGCATGGAGTCGGCCATCTGGAACCCAGCCAGAATCTGCTGCCCGGTGAAGCCCGCCTGCGCGGTCGGGTTGTAGAACTGGGTGCTCTGCACTACCGACGTATCCTTTCGGAAGTTGACAAACTGGCAGTTACGGAAAATCGCCGAGTCTGCACCCGGGAGGACCACGATATGGCCCCACTCTTTCGAGAACTTGTTTACTGGGCGACCACGGAAAATGATTGGAGCCCGCGTAACATCACGCACGTACGGGATGTTCTTGCGGTTCGGGTCAGTCGCACAGCGGTCAAGCTTGTTTGCGTAGTAAAAGAGTACGTGGGGTACGTATGCGAGCCAGTTTGGCCCCGGAGCCGTAATCTCCGGCTTGCCAGTGCTTGTAACGTTCGCCATCAAATACCCGAGATCGCAGTAGCGATCGGCGTACCCGTTGACGGCGTTCTGATCACGGTTCCAGATGGCTTCCAGATCACCGTCCGCGATGATCTTGCCACCTAGAGAGTCGATCAAACGACCGTTCGGTAGAAACTCAACGGTCGTGCCCGGCTCGATAACGAGCTGACCGGTCACGACGTATGAGCCCGCCACTTGATAAAGAGTGTCCTTGACAAACACTCGAAGAGCCCCCTGCGGCAGACGTCCACTCACCTGCACAATCGGCAGAGCCTGCGAGTAAGCGCACTCGCCGACAACGATGAACGCTACCAGCAGGAGTAACGCCTTCAACAATCGCTGCATAGTGCCTCCTGCAATGAGAGAATCATTGGACTGTTCTATTTCGTTTGTAACAGCTTTCGACATTTGAACGGGATCGCGGCGCGATCCAGAAGAGGTAGCGTTTAGCATAGACCTCGATAATCTTGGTTTCTACCGTTTCCTGCCGACTACAGGTCGACCTTGTTTCGGGCAAGCGCCATCCGAGCCTGCATGCTCGCATCTGTCGCCTGGGGGTATTTCGTCGCCACCGTGCGATAGTTCTTTATCGCTTCGTCCTTCTTCCCTGCGCGCTCGTAATTGCGAGCCGCGCCAAGCAGGTACCGCGGCGTGTTGATTTCCATGGCGTCGAGAGAGGCGGCCGTTGTGAACTCTCGAGCAGCCTCTTCATACTGACGCTTCGCTTCAGCGACCGCGGCAAGCCCGGCATGAGCCGGAGACGAAACGAGTCCAACATCAGAATCTGCAGCAATCGAATATGGCTCGCGCGCCTTGTCAATCTGGCCAGAAGCGAGATAGCTGTTTCCCAGCCAGAGCGCTGCGATGCGTCCCGCGGGCGTTGAGCTGTACTCATCCACGAGCACGCGCAAACCCCTCACCTTCTCGGTGCCGATCCGTCGGGATGAATCACCATTAATGGCCGTGGCGAACTCGCCTTTGTCGTACGAAGGACGAATTCGCTCAAGCTCCACCATCGCGCGAGCGTTCAGCTGAACCTTGGAGTACCGGTAATAGAAGAGGCCACCAGCGACCAGGAGGATCACTATACCTATGATCCCCCACATTCTAACGTTCCCCCGGAAGAACCCGCTAGAGGCTATCTCCTCAGTTGTGGCGATCGTATCAACGTTCGTCTTCTGCTTCGACATGAATTAGTGTTGCTGGAGCTGCGTCGTGTCGTCGGTCGGCCGTTGCCTTACGACGGTCCCGGCCACGGAAGTGCCGGCTCAATCGAGTGTATGATGTTGGAGAGTGCTCTGCAGATGCAATTGCGACAGGAAGAATGCAGGTGTGGAGCGAGCGCGCCCGGAGGGACTCGAACCCCCAACCCTCAGAACCGGAATCTGATGCTCTATCCATTGAGCCACGGGCGCCGATGGACCTATGGACTTCTTGGCGTGAAGTATCGCTTCAAGTGTGGGCCAGAATTGGTGCGCAGAATCTTCAGTTATTACCACGACACCAACCATAATCGGCGGGCAAATATACCGTGCCGACATGGTTCACGCAATCATCTTCCCATCCGACACCCCTGCGGCTCGTACGATCCCTCCCGAGAATCTCCTCTCATACGTCAAAGAACTGAACTCGCCCGCATGCTTCGAAGTTGGCGCGACGATTCGCGGGAGCCCGTTACAAGTTCGATGCCATGCGAGAACGGTCAAAAAACGGCGAGATTTCCCTGAATCGGGTATGCATCGCGTGACAGGCCCGCACACAGCGTGACCATTCTTCACGGCCGTCACGCTGAGCCTGAAACAAACCGTCCCGCCGTGAATCGTCGCGGCAGGACTGAGAGTAGTTGTAAAGTTTTTTTGGTCCTTGGATCCTACTGCTTCGAACTAAGCGCGCCACGGAGCCCGCTATATGATGTCAATCGCCCTTCTATTGCTCCAACCGGCACCTTTGCACTGACTTTGACGGGAATCTTCAGCGCGTCGTCGCTGAGCCACACTATGATTCGTCCCTCGCTTTTGAAAAGCCCACCCTCCTGCACCAGCGGCTCAACTACTACGCAATCGAAAGTTCCCGCATCCACCTTGACCCTGTCCTTTCCAAGGACCTTCACACGGAGCTCATACGCCTGTTTTCCGTAGAAATTCTGCAATTGAAAACTCTGTCCCTTTGACATCGACCCGAGGTTAAGCGTCCTGACGTAGTAGAATGCGCTAAGTATGTCATGCACAAACGGAGGTACTCGGAAGGACCCTTCCGTGGTCTTCGCAACGTGCGATCGTTGATCGATGTTAGCGGAAAAGTCCCTGGAATACTTTCCTTCACGCACAGTTTGTTCGAATCGCCAGGGGAAGACCCCATCCTGGTCAATGTACGTTCGGTATCTGTCTCGCACGCGAAAGACCTTGTCGAAGTTTGGCGTCGTCGTTACGTCAAAGGCTACCTCATAGCAGGGCCGCCCTCCAACGCTAGCCGGCCTCTGCCCAATCTGCATCGTCGCGGTTCCGGCGATGATAAACTTGTAGCCGACGTTGAATGTGAGCTTCTCCCCGTATCCAAATGCGCTGTTTTGCGATACGCGGAGCGCGCCCTGGTCGTATCGATCCAGGACATATGAGGAATCGTCAGCGGAGGCAGTGAGGAATACGGCACTCCCGATGGCGACAACACCAATCACGAAAACGCTGAAAAATCGAGGAAAAGAAAGAGAGTGATTCATTGCCGTACTTCGCCTGACTAGGTGGTGTGAGTCGTGTGGCTGCTCGATGGATCGCGCCGCAACGGACTCGGTACTTTTCTTGCGTCCAATTGGTAGGGTAGAAGCACGTTAGGTTTGATGAGCAAGGTCCCCACACCAGCGATACCTATGAAATATAGTCCGCCGTCCCAAGGTCCTTTCCCTGCAGCATTCCTCGACAGGCATCCAATACCCTCGTGTGGTCTATTCGAACAACACAATTCTCCGCCTCGTGACTCCTTCCGCACTCAACACACAACGGTTCGTCCGGATGCGCAACTAGGGTGGTCACATGATCACCAAATGGTGCCCACCGAGCAGGCCACATTGGTGGGAGCCCGGGGTACAGTCCAACGACTGGGGTTCTCACGAGGGCTGCGAGGTGCGCTGGGCCGGACGAACTGCCCACAACCCCTCGCGCATGTCTTAGGAGCTCGCTGAAGCCATCAAGCGACAGTCCTTCAAGAGCAACGACTTTACCAAGGCCCCCAGCTTCTTCAACTACACGCCGTACTAGGTCTGACTCGCCGGGTCCGGCTGTAACAACGACGGTCAGGTCAGAATGGTCGCGAAGGAGACCACGCGCGACGAGGCCGTACTTCTGGGCCGGCCATATCCCAGCCGATCCACGGCTCCCCGGATGAATCACAACGTATTCGCCAACGATCCCGGACTCGCTAAGCCTGCGATCTCGTTCCGCCGCACCTCCGTCCGACACGAGAAGCTCCGGCATCTCCACACGGAACGGACCCCCAAGCAGCGGCCCGAGGAGGTTAACCGAGTACTCGACCTCGTGCTTTGTCCCCTTGCGCCGGTGATCGTACACCCACCTGGTGAACAAGCCTGAATAGAATCGGTACCCTGTACCGACACGAACATCGATTCTCGCCAGGAGAGCGTCCACGGCGAGGCGGAATTCCGGACGCGCAAACACCACGGCGTCCGGTCGGTATATCCGGAACAGATGTGTGCCCTTCCTCAACTGCGAGATCGTGAGTACGTCGTTGATCTCCTTGATTCGTCGCACGATCGGCGCTGTGTAAGGCGTTACCATGAATCCGAGCTCCACGTCCGGTAGAGTGGCCTTGACAGCAGTCGCGATGGGAAGCGTACAGATGACGTCCCCCAGGCCGTCAGTACGCGAGATAAGTATCCGATGAAGCTCTGCAGCAGGAGTAAGGATCGGCATGTAGTGAAGATACATCCCTTTTGCCTACCTTCACCCTGCCCCTGTCACCTTCCTCGGATACATCCCTATTCATGGCTGAGTTATCCCCGGATCTGCGTTTGGTGCTGATTGGTTATGGCGCAATGGGACATGCAATAGAGCAGGTTGCACCCGCACACCATTGCACCGTGGTGGACAGATTCACTCGCGTGCGACCGTTTGTTAGCCAAACGGTGTGCGATGTGGCTATCGATTTCACGCATCCCCTTGCCGTTCTCGATAACATAGAGGCTGTTCTATCCACCGGTGTCCCAATGGTCGTGGGCACTACAGGCTGGCTGCGCGATCTCGAAAAAGTGCATGCGATCGTCGAGAGAACTAATGGACGCCTGATTTACGGAAGCAATTTCTCCGTTGGCGTCACCGTGTTTCTTTCCGTCGTGCGTCACGCCGCTCGACTCGTTGGCCGCTTCTCGTATTATGATGTTGCCCTCCACGAGCTCCATCACAGGCGAAAGATGGACTCACCAAGCGGAACTGCGCTCAATCTCGCAGAGACGATCCTTGAGCACATACCGGAAAAGACAAGATGTTTGCTGGAGACGTCCCACGGCCGCATTGACGAGTCGGCGCTACACGTGTCGAGCACTCGTGTTGGTGATACCCCGGGAACGCACACGGTGTACTTCGATTCCGAGGCCGATACTATCGAGCTCACGCACCGTGCGCGTAGTCGAAGCGGTTTTGCATCCGGAGCCTTGGTTGCGGCGCGCTGGCTCACCAGTCAGGCACCGGGTATCTACCGATTCGAAACGGACGTCGTGGGCGTCCCGAGCAGCGAGTGAACGAGCGCAGTATTGAATAGCCAACAAACAGAACACTACCATGTTTAACGGTACGGGCACCGCACTCTCAACTCCGTTTCTTCCCGACGGAGCCGTCGACTATGAGAGCCTCGGCCGTCTAATCGACTACCAGCTGTCCGCCGGCATCGAAGCCCTTGTTCCATGCGGATCAACTGGAGAGTCAGCGACAATGTCGAACGACGAGCGCCTTTCCGTTATTGAGTTCACCGTCGCGCGCGCTCGCACCTCTTCACACTATCGGCCGAAGGTCTTCGCCGGTACGGGCTCGAACGTCACATCGCAGACGATAGATCTCAGCCGCGAAGCCCAACGACTTGGTGTCGATGGCGTGCTCGTTGTCTGTCCATACTACAACAAGCCTACACAGGAAGGGCTTCGCCAGCATTTTGCCGCCATTGCTTCGTCCCTCCCCGACCTCCCGGTCATTCTCTATAACGTTCCAGCGCGAACGGGAGTGAACATGGGGGCGGAGACAACGGTGAAGCTCGCGCGACAACACGCGAATATCGTTGCGATCAAGGAAGCATCCGGGGACCTGGAACAATGTGCGATGATCATTCGAGATGCGCCTGATCCCTTCGCAGTTTTAAGCGGAGAAGACAGCCTGACTCTGCCGTTGATCGCATTGGGCGCTCAGGGCGTCATTGCGGTTGCAAGCAATCAAGCCCCGAGAGAGTTTGGACAAATGGTGCGCTCGGCACTTGCCGGGGACTTTTCAACTGCGAGGTCGTTCCATTTGCAATTGCTGAAACTGATGCGCACCAATTTTATCGAAACGAATCCGGTCCCTGTCAAGGAAGCGTTACACATGATGGGCGTATTCTCGGGCGCTCATTTCCGCCTCCCGTTGGTGGGATTGTCGGAAGAGCATCGATCCGAGATGCGAGATACTTTGGAAAGTCTGCAATTGCTTTCGCCAGCCTCCTGCTAGCCGGGACATGTTGAGTCAAACCCGTACCTTCATGTCCACTCCGGGCTACACCCCGCGCACACGGACCCGACATCACTGACGATCACTACACCAAACGTGGATGAAATTGAGTTCTGGTCGATTTGTTCGGCCAATGGTCTGGTGCTGTCCCAGGAACAGATGGCACAGTTCGAGCGGTTTGTTGGAGACATACTCTATTGGAACGAGCGCGTGAATCTCATATCGAGGCGCGACACAGACCAGATCTGGCTGCACCACATGCTTCATTCCGTCGCCCTCTTCTTTACGGGCGCGATGCCAAAATCAGGCAGAGTGATTGACATCGGAACGGGTGGCGGACTTCCCGGAATTCCACTGAAGATCGTGAACCCGAAGTACGATGTGACTCTTCTGGATTCGATAGCAAAGAAGGTCTCGACCACGGGCATGATAGCTGGCCACGTGACACAACAAGGACTTCGCGCTGTTCGTCTACGAGCTGAGGAACTTGTGAACGACGCCAAACTGAAGGGTCCTTACGACCTCGTGGTCTCCCGCGCGACAGCCCCGTTGGTCGACCTGATGAAGTGGTCCCTCCCGATCCTTCGCCCGCAATCACCACTTCTCACGTTGAAGGGGGGTGAATTGACGGAGGAAATTCGGCAGGCGCAGACAAAGTTTCCTGGAGCCTCAATTGCAGTCATTCCACTCCGCGTGCGTGGCGTCGATTGGTTTGCAAGTGAGGAAAAGAAAGTGGTCAAGGTTGTTGGGCCTTCCGCATAACGAATAAACAATCAACCCATGAGCAGCGCGTTCATCGACGAAGACAGTGAGCATCTGGAGGAGTTGCCAGAGATTCCGCAGTCGAGCAATCCCGGATACATCACGCCCAACGGTTTGCGCATGCTAAATGCAGAACTCGACCGGCTGCGACATCAAACCCGACCTCCTCTTGCCGATCTCGTGGAGAAAGGGGGTGCAAACGCGGCTGCGTCAGAGATTGAGCTAGCTCGTGTGGAGCAGAGGATTAGATACCTGGAAGGAAGGATCGCTCGTGCGATCATCGTGGATTCGTCCGTGGCCGCTCCGGACAGAGTACATTTTGGCTCGGCCGTGACAGTGCGAGATCAGAACGGCGAGATCACGCGCTATGAGATTGTCGGGGAAGACGAGACCGATCCCGAGCACGATCGCGTGAGTTGTTTCTCACCACTGGCCAGAGCTCTCATGACAAGGCGAGTTGGAGAAACCGCCGTTTGGCATCGTCCAATTGGGGATCTGGAGCTGACGGTTGTGTCTATTGAGGCAATATCTGAAGAGTCGTGATCGGCTATTTGCCAGTGTAAACAGGTAGCCAGTAAGCAAATGGGGGTGTCGGAAATATCCGACACCCCCATTGTGTTTACGTTCCTATCCAGGCAACGTCACGAACAACCGCTCGTTGTGCCGCAATCCTCGCAAACATGGCAAGCACCATTCTGCTTGACGCGCATGGATCCGCAATTCAGACATTGATCGCCCGTATATCCTTGCGCCTTGGCACTCTTCATCTTCTGAGCGCCCTCATCGATCTGGTGAACCCGCTGCAGACTTGTAGCGGGAGCGGCTTGCTCAGGGGAATTGCTTCGCTTCTGTCGCTTGTACAACTCCTGGCCAGGCGAGAGCTTACCCCGGACACCGCCGCCGCTCCCTTCGGCACCCGAACCCTCAGCATGTATCTCGTCCACGGCCTTAACGTGAACAAAGTCCGTCCGTCCCAGATACTCGTAGCCGAGGGCTCGGAATACATAGTCGATAATCGACGTCGTGCTCTTGATGGCCTCGTGCCCATACACGGGTCCAGCTGGCTCGAATCGTGTGAACGTAAATGTGTCGACCATCTTCTCGAGCGGCATGCCGAATTGGAGAGCCTTCGAGGCCAGCACGGCAAAACAGTTGAGCAGTCCCTTGAAGCTCGCCCCCTCCTTGTACATATCGATGAAGACTTCACCCAACGTTCCATCGTCGTACTCGCCCGTCCGGATAAACACCTTGTGCCCACCGACGATCGCCTCTCTGACGAAACCATGTCGCCTTTTGGGAAGACGTCGACGCTCCGCACGATGGTAGACTTTCTCCACAATCTGTTCATGCACCTGTGCTGCACCGACGTTTTCGTTCCAGCTGTCAGCGCCTCCGATCATAGCCATTGCCTCCACACCCACGTCGCGGAGCGTGACCTCATCGACAAGATCTGTTTCGCTCGTGGCGTTCAGAGGCTGCGACAGCTTTGAGCCATCGCGGTACAACGCGATCGCTTTAAGCATCAGCTTCCAAGACTCCATATAGACGTGATCGACCTCCTCCAATGAGGCATGATCGGGCATGTTGATGGTCTTGGAGATGGCGCCGGAAATGAACGGTTGTGCAGCGGCCATCATACGAACGTGCCCCATGTACTGGATGTATCGTTCACCGTACCGCCCGCATTTGCTGGCACAATCAAACACGGCAAGATGATCGGTCTTCAGCCCGGGCGCTCCCTCAATTGTCATGGTACCGCATACGTACCGATTGGCTTCCTCGATTTCAGATGCGGTGAATCCCAGAGCAGCGAGCAAATCAAATGACGACTCGTCCAGCTGCCCCGCATCAAATCCCAGGCTGTGGAGAAATTCCTCTCCAAGCGTCCATTTATTGAATGCGAACCGAATATCAAACACCGAATCGAGCTGTCCATCGATAACGTCGAGCTTGTCATCCGTAAAGCCCTTCCCTTTCAGGCTTGCGCGATTAATGTGCGGGCAACCACTCAGTGTTCCGTGCCCTTTGATATAACGTTCGATCTCGACGATTTCGGCATCGCTATATCCAAGCGCTCGCAGCGCCCGAGGCACAGATCCATTGACAATCTTGAAATAGCCGCCGCCTGCCAGCTTCTTGAACTTCACCATTGCGAAATCGGGCTCTATTCCAGTAGTGTCGCAGTCCATCACGAGAGCAATCGTTCCCGTTGGCGCAATTACCGTCGTCTGGGCGTTCCGATATCCGTGCAACTCACCCAGCGCAAGAGCGTTGTCCCAGCATTGACGTGCTCCCTGCAACATGTTCTGTGGTACCATCTGCGGGCTAAGAGCGACGGGCGTAATCGTCAACCCTTCGTACTCAGCGGTCGGTGCATTCCAGGCAGCCCGCCGGTGATTGCGAATCACGCGGAGCATGCTTTTCGCGTTCTTCTTGAAACCGGGGAACGGTCCGAGTTGTCCCGCCATTTCAGCAGACGTTGCATACGACTCGCCAGTCATGATTGCAGTTATGGCTCCCGCCCATGCACGTCCTTCATCGGAATCATAGGGGATGCCGGCAGTCATCAACACTGTTCCAAGGTTGGCGTAACCAAGACCCAGTGTCCTGTAGTCGTAGCTTCGTTGCGCAATTTCCTTGGAGGGAAATTGGGCCATCAATACCGACACTTCGAGCACGACTGTCCAGATGCGGCACGCATGTCGGAACGACTCGACATCGAAGTGCCGTTTCTGAAAATCGTAGAAGTGGGACAGATTGATGCTGGCCAGATTACATGCGGTATCGTCCAGGAACATATACTCGCTACACGGATTGCTGCCGTGGATCTCGCCATCCTTCGGGCATGTGTGCCACTCATTGATCGTCGTGTGGTATTGGAGCCCCGGGTCAGCGCAGCTCCATGCCGCATAATTGATTTTTGACCACAGATCGCGGGCACGAAGTGTCTTGACGACTTTGCCATCGGTTCGCTGGGTTAATTGCCAGAGACCGTCCTGGTTTACAGCCTCCATAAATTCGTTTGTAATGCGAACCGAGTTATTGGAGTTCTGCCCGGAGACCGTGATGTAGGCCTCACCTTCGTAGTGCGTGTTGTATGTGCGGAATGGATATGACTTCTCGCCCTGCTCAACAAGAGCCAAAGCTCGAACGATGTAGTTCATCGGAACGCCCCGACTAAGGGCACCCTGCACAAGTTCGTGGAGCTCGGTTCCGGGTGTCTTGAAATCGGTCCCGTCACGCCCTGCGACCTCCATGATCTCGTTCAGGAAGAGGTCGCATATCTTGGATCCGGCCACCAGCGACGCCACTTTCTGCTCTTCGCGCACCTTCCAGTCGATGAAGTCTTCGATGTCGGGATGATCCACATTCAGAATCACCATTTTCGCCGCGCGACGCGTTGTACCACCGGACTTGACAGCCCCCGCCGCACGATCCGCTACTTTAAGGAACGACATGAGTCCCGACGAAACTCCACCACCCGACAATGGTTCCCCAACGCCTCGGAGTGACGAGAAGTTTGATCCAGTGCCGGATCCGTACTTGAAGATCCGGGCCTCACGGGTAATCAAATCGAATATCCCGCCTTCGTTGACGAGATCGTCGGACACCGATTGAATGAAGCAGGCGTGCGGCTGTGGATGTGTATAAGCGTCCTTCGAACGTGCCAGTCTGCCGGAGTCGGGATCGACGAAGTAGTGCCCCTGGGCCGGACCGGTGATGTCGTACGCCCACGCGAGGCCCGTGTTGAACCACTGCGGCGAATTCGGTGCCGCCATCTGGTTCATCAGCATGTAAGCTGTCTCATCATAGAACGCCTGCACATCCTCCTCTGAATCGAAATAGCCATACCGCCTCCCCCAATCGGCCCAGCAGCCCGCCAGCCGATGTACGACCTGACGAACACTGTTCTCCGCGCCAAACACGATGGATCCATCTTCATCCAGAATTGGGTTCCTATCGCCATCGAGACGAGGTACACCGGCTTTACGGAAATACTTCTGCGCAAGAATATCTGTAGCTACCTGCGACCAACCCTTCGGAACCTCGATATCATGCATTTCGAAAACCACAGACCCGTCGGGGTTGCGAAGCACCGATGAACGGTACGTGTATTCAAACTGGTCGTACACGTTCTGACCAGCCCGCGTATAGCGACGGGTAATTTTCATTGACCTGCTCTCCTGATGGAATATGGCTTGGGATGTTGTGGCCGCAGGACCTCAGCCTGGATTGGCGACGAGCCGGTCTACAAGGAGTGATGCGGAAGAGATCAGAGCAAGGAGCGGAGCTCCTGTCCCCCTACCACTTCGGCATTGCTCGTTGTTCCGAGTCGCTCCGACATGATGCTGAATCGCGGCTTTTTCGAAAGGCGGTCGCAATATACACGAGCCCGGATACCGGTGGAAGAACGAGTCATAACGGAAACAACCTTGGCTCACACTATTCGTTGGGGACTGCCACCTGCCAGCCCGAGATAGCTCCTCCAAGCCCCGACCGCGTCTGTTGACCGTGACTCCAACGAATGCGCCCGCATCCCCCATGATGGGGACGCGGGCGCACTAAGGTCCTCCCGTCAGGTCTTCCCTGATACTCACGTGTGGTGGGATCTCGCTCCCATTCGGCGGAGCAGAGCCAAGCAAGTCGCTCGGCAACGCATGCAAGGCTGTCCTAAGGTCGTGGGACAACGATCCATCCGTCTTAACTCAGCCAATCAATCTACGGTGCAACTATTAGGAGCGTGATTAAACAGACGGCAGATCCTTCCGCGGTGCTTGCGCTATCGTCGATTTACACGCAAAACAGCCTTTTCACGAACTGAGTCGCCTACTCTAACAGACGTCGCGCGTCAAATCACTCCCCGTCAGCTCGGATGACAAGCTGCGAACTCCGCTCTTCCGAATTCGATCGCACGGTTACCACATAAAGTCCCGCTGGGAGGTCATTCAGTGAAATCCGGCACGCTTGACCAGCGTAAACGCGAACGGGAACGGCCGATTGCCGCCCCGACATGTCAGCAACTACTACCTCCCACTCCCTTCCCGTCTCAGGGATCTGAACTACTACCTGAGTGGTGGCAGGATTAGGGTAAAGAACCGGCTTGAGACCAATCCCGTGCTCGCCGCCTACCCCCGCCGGCGTCCAGATGTCTACGGGCTCCGATGGTGTGGCATGGCCCGAACCCGGCCCGATGTTCTCCTGGGCGACGACGCCGTAGTAGGTGGGTCCTAATGTGTACGGGTACGCGGCGTCCCCAGCCTCATCGAGCGTGACGAAATAGGCGTAGGTGCCGGCCGGGTAGTCTGGAGTGACGCAGTACCTCCCATTGTGTTCGTCGAGATCCCCAATACCAACCGCGTACTCGAAGTCCTCGCAGTAATAGCCGCGCGGATACTGCGACGTGACCGCGGGACCATACTGCGACGGCTGCAAATCTGACCCATCGGGTCGAGTCGTTCGTTCGGTGATGAGTCGTATCCGATACCCGGAGCGCATTCTTGTGACACCGCCGCTTCCATCGGAGTTTCGAAATCCATACGCTCCGTAAATCGGAAATCCGTCGAAGGCGTATCCGATGATGGGGGAATGAACGGAGCTGTCCGCGTCGTTGTACAGGCACCGCGGGTTCAAATGATGGTGATACTCCCCACCGGGGGCCGGATGTCCCAAACAATTATCGAATCCCGGACCCTCCACAACCACCGCATTTTGATTCCAAATCCCGGCGTTGTTGTACGATCGGGCATCCTTGGCGTTGAAAATGCTCACGCCGTTCGTCCACACACCGACGTGGCCTAGCGGCGTCGCCACTTGTGCCCCGTCGTTCCGCTGAGGGGTGCGGGGAATGCGAAATACGAAGTTGTGCGTGGTTGGCGTGTTGGGATTGCCCGGCCACGGCCCAATGTCGTAACCGGGAATGCCAGTGCAGCTGATATAGACATTCTGCGCCGAGTACCGAACAAGCTGGACATTCGTCGCAAGGCCGTTGAAGCCGGTCTGACCGCTTGAATTCACGATCCAGGACGTCACTTCTGGTCCCTGCGCGAACATCGAGGTGGTTGTTAGCAACAGCAGTAGAATCCAAGGATGATTCATCGAGCAACAACCATTTGACGTGCCTGTTTCCGCCCGCCGATTTCCAGTTCGTACAGATAGACTCCGGCAGGCAGGTGACCGATATTGACATCCAAAGCTGTCTGTCCCGGTGCGACTCCTGCAGAAGCAAGACGGCGGCCGTCCATCGTGTAGATTGTGAACTGCCCGGCGCTCGATATGCCGCCCAGAGGAATCACCGTAGAGATCGACGCCGGATTCGGGTAATTCTGTCCCAGGTTAAAATCTCCCATGGAGGACGGGCCGCCCCCTACGCCGCCCTGCTGTGTGGTCTTGAAGATTGGAAGTTGCTCAAATGCCTTCGGTAGCGCCGGTGTTAGCTGATCGTCCGCAGCGCCGTACCACTGGGCCAGAACGGAGGCATAGACCTGTCTGAAGTCGTTCTCCATCCTGATATTCCCAGGACCTTCCAGATTCGTCAGATCCGGGTCGCTACCGATCACGCCGCCTATCACCCCCGTACCGAAGACAAAGAGTGGAGCGGCGGATCCATGATCCGTTCCCGTTCCGTTCGATATAACACGCCGTCCGAACTCGCTGATCGTCATCAGGCTGACGCGCCTATCCAGGCTGAACGCCTCCAGATCGGACTGGAACGCTACGACCGCTTCTGCCAGGTTCTGGTGAAGCGTGGCCTGCGTCGTCAGCTGGTTCGTGTGCGTGTCGTACCCACCGACGTTGAGGATATACATTTGCGTCTTCATGCCAGCGGCAATCAGACGCGCGACGGCTGCCAGACCCGTTGCCAGTGCAGAGTTCGGGTAGGTTGCGTTGTTCTTTGTCTGGCGGGTAAATGCGTCTTTAATGGCATTAGTGAAAATGTTCGACTGTCGGATCACCTCGCGCACATATGCCTCTTCGTCCCCCTCGTGTGTGGCCGCGACAGGATCTGGATCGGGCTGATCGGGGATATAGTCGACGGATGATATGGCGACCCCCATATTCTCGTGATCACCGATCAACGTCGTACTGAGATATGAGCCGAATTCGATCGCGAATGGATCGTCCGGTAGCACGCTTGGATAATCCGGGTAAAGCTCCTCCAGGTACCTGCCATACCACCCGCTGCTTTGATACTGGTCCCAGTCCGATCCGGATAGCCAGATATCCGTCGAGCGGAAATGCGAGAGGTTTTGATTGGGGTAGCCGACGTTCTGAACGACGGTCATCTTCCCATTATCGTAGAGCGACTGAAGTGGACCCAGACTGGGGTGAAGGCCAAGCGTGTCGTGACCAGAAAGTCTCACAACAGTATTGGCTGCGATGGACAGGTCGTCTGCGGTACCCGCCTTGCGCGCGCTGTAGTACACGTCGTTTGTATAGGGAACAATCGTATTCAAACCATCGTTCCCGCCCGCCAAACGGATCAATACCATCACGTTGTCGTTGGACGCCGATGAGAGCTTGGCGAACATGGATCCGGATGGAGACTTTGCAAACGCTCGCATGCGAGGGAACCCCATCGCAATCGGAAGGACTATTCCCGTTCCGGCAAGCCTCTGTATGAAGGTGCGTCTTTTCATATATAATCTACTCCTGGTTGCTGCGGTGAACGGGATGATCAATAGAGCTGGAATTTCGCCAGCTGGACCGCCGCCTCAAGAAATTTCCGAATTCTCTCGTCCGCCTTCTGATTCGGATCGTCTATGTCCCATTCATAATTCACGCCCCCGGCCAGAAGGGTGTCGAGAAGCATCTGCTTTTCCGCGTCTGATGGCTGAACATTCAGAATGAACTGCGCCATGTTGGCATTCAGCTTCCGGATATCGTTGTAGTCCGGAAACGACTTGGCGAACGCAACAGCGTCGAACGTGTAAAGGTTAGTGCCCCGCACGCGGATGAGTCCCTTGGCAACATCAATTCCAAACTTCTGCCGGACAGGCACGGTCGAGGTACTCACCCAGGTGCGGCCCGCCCGCCATCCTTTGACATCGGGTGGATCAAAGAGCGTCATTCCCAACGTCGTCATTCGCCCTCCAAGATCCTGCGACCCGCGTCCCGACACAGCGGGATCGAAATCTGGAATATTCTCCAGACCCCACCCCCTTACCATTGCTATCAAGTACTGCGCAGGACTCCTTTGTATTGCTCCGATGTTCGTCTCGTCATAGAAGTGGGCGCTCTTCAACAGCTGCTCGATGACTGGACGCACTTCCCAGTTCGAATTCCGCATCGTCTCGGCCATCCCCGTCACCACATCTCTGTCGGCGATGTCATAGATGAGGGCTCGATAGAGCTTTTCGCAAATGTATTTCGACACTTGATCCCCGCGCTGCGCGAAGATGATGTCAACAACATCATCGGCCTGCCATGCTCCCGTCTGGCCCATAAGCGTCTTCTGGCCGCTATCCCAACGGGTTGGCACGAACTGACTCGTTAGACCGGCGTAGTAATTCCCCTTCGAGCTCGGGGCAATAACCCAACCACTCAGCGCCCGCGCCGCTTCCGAGACATCAGCCTGGGTGTAATTCGGATTGCCATCCCAGTCAACGACTCCACAGGTGTAGAGCTCCATCAGCTCCCGCCCGTAATTCTCGTTGATATTGTTCCGATTGCCTGACTTGAAGTTCTTCAATCCGTCCAGGTAGAAAAGCATCGCGACGTCCTTGGTGACGTCCTTCGTCATCTGCTTGAAATTCCCAAGCATATTCTGGCGGAACAGTTGATTCTGGCCCAACATCCATTCCGCAAAATTCACGACCTGCATTTCACTGGTAAAATGACCGTGCCAGAAGAGGACGAGCCACTCCTGCATGGAGACCGGCGACGTCGCGATTGTCTTCCCCCACCAGCGGGTTACCGTTTCCCGTCGGCGGAACAGCTCAGTCTGCCACGCCTGATAATCGGCAGCATCGGCTCTGATCTGTGGATCTTGACCGGCCCAGTCCTGTATCAAGTCCATTGGTGGATTGAACCGCAGGAACAGCTTTTCAAGCGTAGCATCCAATCCCTCAGACACCGCCGTTCTAATGTCGGCATCGGTTGGACCGATCATGCAGCGGCGAAGCAAGTGCGCCGCCTCCTTGTAGGTCCACGGCCCCGTGTACGCCTCCAGCCCGGCATCAGTCCTCTTGGCGAAGATCGGCGGCGATTGTGTCCGCCCCCCATCGCTGTGGGCCAGTCCATCCTGTGGTCGGCCGAGGGTAAGGAAGTTCCTCCGGTTCATGCTACGCTCTTGGATAGAGTTGAAGTGAATGTCGCCGAATGGGGAGACCGATATGCTCCGTGTGCGGAGTCCGCTGTTGATACAGGTATTCGAGACGGGATGGGGAGGGAGGTTCCCGTCATATTACAAGTGATCCTTAGAAGGGCTCAAAAGTTACGGGTCGAGGCCTTTCGTTGTTGGATTCCTCAGGCAGGCCCGCTCACGCAAGCGGATAATAGGTCTCAATTTCCTCCGACCAGGACGCCGAGGGAGACTGCTCTGCCCGACACAGCACCGTGCAGCATATACAGCCCTGGTGGCAGACCCCCGGTCTCGAGCAACATCGACTGCGAGCCTCGCTCCACTCCACCTTTGATTCGTATACCAGTTGCCCCGCCAGTTATCGTCGTCAGGTCCAGGGTGACCAGTCCGCTTCGGTCCGACTCAATGCGAATCGTACAGCTCTTCCCGAACGGATTCGGCAAAACCTCGATTGTCGGTTGGCGCACGGCTGTTGAGGCTGTTGCTCCACTCGATTGAACGCCGATCGGAATCAACACTCGCGACGGACTCGCCCCCCCCGTTAAGACATGGTTCACCGCGACCACTGTGTCCCCCCCTTCAAGGTATAGAGGCCCCCCAGTGTTGGGATTGAGATCGAAATGGGGCCAGCAGGACGATGCCACATCGAGACGAAGCCGATGCCCTGGTAGAATAGTTATCGCGGTGTTCTGAAGCTCAATCGTGACCGGGACGACCTGGTCCGGGTTTAGAGCCAGAGTGTCGGCCGGGCGATAGCCGGATCTGAATCTCAGCCTCCGTATTGCCTGCGTTATCAACATCGAACGTCCATCAGGATAAACATCGCAGAGTCTGACACTCGCGTCGGTGTCGTAGCGATTGCTCGAGAACTGCAGCTCCACCTTCACGGGACCGTCGATCGCCATGGGCTCCGACAACACAGGCGTAGAGTAGACAAGGAGATCGGATCTGCTCTCGACGTCGGGCCGCTGATCCATCGGTCCCTGACTTGGCGGGACAACGCTCCCCGGGAAATAGAATCTGGATCCACCAACAGATGGGCTGGGATCGCGCGGATCGTAGCGGAATGAGTCGGCTCGGCTCACTCCGTCGGGTGTCCGCGACATCGTCCGATCTGCCGCCAGATACAACGTGTCGACGCTCGTGGCAACGCTGCTCCAGTCATTGGTCGTCTTCCACACGTTCTCCCCCATCTGATAGTACGTGACAACAGGTTGATTGCGCCACGTGTTGTTTACTCCCCGCAACCAGAAGTCAAAGAATCGGAGGGCGGCGTCGTTCGCGATGCCAACCGCGTTGGGGAACTCCAGCTCCCCCTGCTTCGCAACGTCTATTCCTGAATGAAGCCACGGGCCCATGATCAAACGATGCTCTTCCCGCACGGCCGGATCGCTACGCTCACGAAGGTCACGGAACGCTCGCAAGATGTCGTCCGGATAGTGATCGAACCACCCGCTCACTAGAAGCATCGGAACGGTAAAGTCCTCGGCGTCGTCGCTACCCGCCTCCACAAACTGCCATGTGACGTCGTTCGTTGGGTGGGCCAGAACAACTGCTACGCTCGTGAGCCCGAGCTTTTCCACAGTTTCCACATGCTCTCTGCGGAAAACACCTCCATAGTAGTTGTCCGAATATTTCGTCTTGAAGTCCTTGATCATCGGAACGCTGCAGACCAGGTGCGGTGGATGTTGACGGGCGGTCATGAACTGTATCGCACCGAGCGCCGAGCCCCCCCAGGTCCCGACCTTTCCATCACACCACCCCTGCGCCGCAATCCACTCGACGGCGTCATACCCGTCCAGACCCCGATCGTATCCCGACTTAGCTGCAGCCGACGAGCCGTAGAAACCGCGCCAATCGAGTATTACATAGTTGTAGTGAGAGCTGTCATATGGCAACGATCCCCCGGATAGCCCAAGATCAGCAAGCGTCCGATAGACGTTCTTGTTATAGGGAGTCTGAATTAGTATTGCCGGCCTCTTGACCGTCGTGTCGCTTGCGTAGAGATCGGCCGCAAGCGTCTTCCCATCTCTGGTTGGGATCGACACTGGCGTGTATCTCTGGGACCAACAGATCCTGGGGAGCAGAAGGGTTAGTAGTAGCAGAAGGCGCATGAGGTGCATGTTCATTGATCGCCGTTGGTGCCAATTGAGGACAATAGGCAAGACAGGGGTTCCGTGGCCTGAATTGGTGCCCGCGACGCGGATCGCTTCGTTTGCGTAACGAAGAGATAGAATAGACGCCACGAAACCGATGCCTGCCGGTTCGTCGGCCGCCACCAAACCTTGTTAAGACCGTTTAGGTCGATCTTAAGTCCCTTGGATAGCATGTGTAGTACTGAAGTACTCGGCTATCCAATGAAGACTTTCAAACATAGGTTGCAGCGATTTCTCGGCTTGACGTGCCTCAAGATTGTCGTGACACTTGTTGCCGGGGCACAGCCGACGCCGCATGATGGTGCATCGATCGAACCGTCTCGCTATCCGGAATGGCACCAAACGCGGTCGGCTCAACCGTGCGCGCCGGTCCTAATTACCGCCCAATTGGACAGAATGTCCGAGTCCCCGGTTAGGCTGTACCGATCTGACCTCAACGTCTCCCAGTCGCCGACGGGTCATCGTCAAATGTTGGGGTCGCGCGGGCGGCCGAGACGTTTGCCGGGCATTATGCGCCGACGATCTCGTTATCCGAGTCTCTTCAGCGTGTAGATCGGGGCTTCCATGGGACACCCAAGCCGGAATGGGAACCAGTGGCCAACGCCCGCTGATGTGTACAGCTGCGACTTCCCCTTCGAGTAGTGACCCCAGAAGTACTGTTCCGGAAAGAATCGCTCCAATACGCTTCTCCCACCAATCCCGAGTTGAATGCCACCGTGCGTGTGCCCGGCAAGCGTAAGGTCGATGCCAAGCTGCGCCGCCGGATCGAACCCCTTGGGACGATGACTCATCAGAATCCGGAAGGCATCGGAAGGGCCGCCGTCCATTGCCCGTTCAATCCCGCGAAGTAGGAACGCCGGAGAGTTGGGCGGATTGATTGCGCGGGAGATCCGCGTCGGGTCGTCGATACCAAGGAGATGGAGTGTAGCGCCTCCAACGGCAAGGTTTGTCCCCGCCTCCCGGAGAAGAGGAATCGGACCCTTGTCCATCGAGCGCAAGACTGAGTCGATGCCGGCGTAGTACTCGTGGTTGCCAAGTGTTGCGAACGCTCCCAGGCGCGGCCGCAGCGAATCGATCATCCTCAACGCTTCGGGGAGCATCGTAACGTCGTCGGCGATGTCGCCCGTTACGAGAACCAGATCGACACGCTGTGCGGAAGCATCCGATATGATTTCCTCCATATCGGCCAAGTCATGCGCATACCCAAGATGGATATCCGAAAGGTGGAGAATTCTCAATCCGTCGAGGTCGCGGGGCAGTCCGGCCCAGGACAACGAGACCTCCGGAAAGTGGACGCGTGCGGTCGACGAGTTTATGGCGCCTGCGAGTCCGGCGGCGCCAAATGCGACGGGAAGACCTCCCGCGACAATTGACAGTGCCTCTCTTCTCCCTACATCGACTGGTCTTGCGGATGCATTCTCCGTTCCCGGTCCGCTCCGTTCCCGAAGCTTTCGGGCAACCCACCGAACTGCACGTTCCGCCGTAAGCACGACTCCAGTGAACGGCAGCGTG
Organism: uncultured Alphaproteobacteria bacterium; assembly: GCA_964462535.1. GTDB lineage: Bacteria > Bacteroidota > Ignavibacteria > OLB7 > OLB7 > CAYWXV01. Next base: position 10,594 of record CAYWXV010000018.1, on the reverse strand, counting down.
ATAACCATCCCGAGAGAGATAATAGTTCCCGTTGCCGCCAGAAATCGCAATGGCCACGCGAGACTGTTCCATCCGTTGTTCACCACGAGCCACCATGCGGCAATAATCACCAGATTAATAGTCGGCGCCATCCACAGGGCACGGCGCACACCCCTGACGCGCCACCACTGCCTGTGCAGCGTCCATACAAGGAGCAATGCAACCAGCCAGAGAACTAGCGTAAGGGAAGCGGTCAGAATGTGGAGAAAATAGCCAGTGCGCACGGTAAGCAGAAATTCTGAGGTGCCTACTCCGATCGTTTCAATTCGCGCGCCGGTATCGAACGTTCCCATTGGACTCTACCGTCCGAGTCGTACGCGCGAATCAACATAGACCTTTCGTTCAACGACCCTGAAAATGTCAACGTCACGAAATTCCGACGACCGAGGTGCGTCCCTTCAACCCGAAGCGAATTGGGCTCCGATGGGTTATTGTAGGCTTGTGACGTCAGCGGGGAGACCGTCAGATCGTACAACGGGTAATCTCCGTGGCGTGCAAGTTTTGTCAACTCGGTAAAATGCCTGTCGCCGCTGAGGAAGAAAACACCCGAAACGTTCGCTTCAGAAATGGCATCGAGGAGTTTCTTTCGCTCGTCGGCGTAGGTTGAATAGTTCTCGAAGCGGGCATATGGGTTCAGTAGTTGCCCGCCGACGGCTACGATTTTGAACGTGGCGTTGCTCGTACTCAGACGATCAATCAACCATTCGATTTGACGATCGCCGAAGATTCCCCGTTCACCGTTCGTTCTTTCGTTCGGCGATCTGTTCCACCGGTTGTCGAGAAGAATAAACTCCACATCCCCCCATTCGAACGACGTTGACACGCCAGGCATTTCCCGCGTACCGTATGTGGGATTGCACCAGAACAGCCGGAACACTTCCAGCGATGTCTCTTTCTCTCTCCAGCCCCGGTCGGAGTTGTTCGGGCCGTAATCGTGGTCGTCCCAAATCGCGTAGTTGCTGGACGCCGCCAGAAGCGGTCCCAATTCCGGAAGCGAGCGGGTGTGGGTATAGCGACGGAGGTATCCCGTTCTGGAATTCCAGTCGGCCTCGCGCAGGTACGTGTTGTCCCCCAACCAGAGCATGATCTGCGGCTTGACATGGGCTATGCTGGTGAAGATCTGATACTCCCCCCCATACGGTTCACCCGGTCGATCGTACCCATCTTCATTGATATAGGCGCAGCTCCCCGTGGCAACGGTGAACGTCGGCGGATCGGATCTCCACTGCCAGAGAGGCGGGGTTCTGAATTCCTGCGGCCAAGGGCGCGCGACGGTCATGCCATTGACTTCAACCTCGTACGCATACACTCTCCCGGGCTCAACGCTATCGGCAATCGCGTGAGCCACGCCGGCACTCTCGACTTCCGTACGCACGACGTGAGTAGCATACCGACGGGACGGATTCGCCGTCTCCCAGTAGAGGAATCTCACGGTCGCTGGTGTGCGCGTCTGCACCCAAAGTTCAACCTCCCGCATTTCGGCCCGCCCTACCATGGGTCCCGACTGCACCAAATCCTGCTGGGCATGTACCTGGATAGCGGCGACGTGAAATGCCGCGAGCGTGACGAGCAATCGACGAACATGGCGGCCATTCATTACCATTCTCCCGCTTGAGATGATGTGCTCAACATGGAGGACCTGGACAAAACGGATCGAGCCGGAACGCATGTTCCGGCTCGATCGAAAGTCTTCTTGAAAGGGCTAGCGGCTGGCTCAGCGAACCACGACCATCTTGCCTCGGGCTGCCAGCGTCGGACGACCAGCATTGCTGAACGCGTCCACAGCGAAGATGTACATACCGGCGCCGACGACTTCACCCGCATCGTTCAGACCATCCCATAGGATATTCTGGTCACCCGCTTCCGCAGTTCCGCTGAAAAGCTCACGGACCTTCTCTCCGGCGGCGTTGTACACCGAAAGATGGACCTGGCTCCGTTCGGATAGGGAATAATAGATGGTCGTTGATGTTGAGAAAGGATTCGGCCAGTTTCGAGCGCCGTTGACCGAGGCAACCGGACCATCAACGCCGAGCGACCCGTTGATACGGGGGAACCAGAAACCTTGATGGAGATTGTATGACGACCCATTCGTCCAGCCAATTACCGGCTGTCCAATAGTCGCCCCCATCGTGTAGCCTCCTCCGCTCGAATTCACGATACCCCCGCTGGCGATCACCGATCGCGGTATGGAAAACTGCGCATGCACAGTCGTGGGACTAGTCGCCAGGGCAAGGAACGCGAGGACAACAAGACCCGGAATCGTACGCGAAAGCTTCATTGCGTCAAGACCTCCAAAGCGATGAATGATTGGGACCGCTGCATCGGGGGAGAGCCAGCGTCGAACCTACGATATCTCCCCTAGTTGACCAAACGCCAGGCCGTACCGTCGTGAATGAACAGCCGAGCTTGACCTGGGGTGATGGTGACCGCAAGCCCAACAGGCGTGGTGATCGTGTTGACCAGATCATCGTTTGACACGATCAGAATCTCGCCCGCGGCAGCAGCCGGGAATGTGGCCGTAATGGGTCCATTGACTCCATCGTCGGTCACGCGGACATATGTCACGCCCGGGGGAATTGTCACCCCCTGGCCGGTTCCGTTAAACTGCGGGCCAACGGATGTCTTGGAGACGCGAACCGCGCCAGACGATATCGTGAGTGCCGCGCCCGTCCCAATTGAGAGATCGAGCGCCCCAGTCGGAGTTGTTGTACCGATACCGACACGACCGTCGTTTCGGACGAAGAGGAGCGACGTGCCGGCTGAGTTCTGAACATCAAGGGCAGAGGACGCGGACGTGGCCCCTGATCCCCGGACGACCAGGCGAGAGCCACCGGGGAGCACGCTACCAATCGCGACATCACTATTCGTCGCCATCGAGTGAATCGCCAGCTCCGCGGAATTGCTGATGTCCCCGCCCAGTATCGTGCCGTCCTGAATTTTCGCGGATGTGACGACGCCGAGCGCAATCGTCGGATTGGGATACGTCCCTGTCAAATCCCCACCTGCCGTCCCTCCGATCGGGACTGTCACGCTCGACGCGATCTTCTCCTGCGTTATCGCTCCATCGGCAATCTTGACCGTGGTCACGGCCCCGGTGGCGAGCTTTGCCGTCGTCACACTGCTGTCAGCAAGCTTGACCGTGGTAACAGCCCCGTTTGCGAGCTTCGAGCTGGTCACTGCCCCGCTGGCAAGTTTGGCCGTTGTCACGCTGCTGTCGGCGATCTTGGCCGTGGTCACCGCCCCCGTCGCAATCTTCGTGGTCGTCACGCTGCTGTCGGCAAGCTTGGTCCCAGTGACCGCGCCATCCGCGATTTTTCCCGTTGTCACTGCGCCGTCGGCCAGTTTGGCCGCCGTCACCGCACCGTCTGCAATGTCGATGTCGGCAACTGGCCCGATCGGGTTCTGGACAGTCAATCGCCCGCTTGAACTCTGCACCCCCTGAATCCCTGACGAACCAGATCCACCGGTTGCGTAAATCGTAATCGTATCGTCAGTCTTTGACAGGAGCGCCGAGCCACCCGCCTTTAATGTCACCCTTCCCTGGATCCCGTTCACGCTCGTGACAACTCCAACGGCGCCGTCTGCAAGGGCGAGAGCCTTTCCTGCCGTCTCGGCGTACAACGCATACGGCGCAGCGGTAATCGGTGTGCGTGGCTCCAATTCGGCGCCACCATCCACCGACACGCCGAGGAAGTAGGCCCGATCGAACGCTAGCGTCGACGGGATGGGCGTTGATGAACCAATAATCGTATTGAAGAGCCCCCGGACGACGGGTATGGCTGCATGTGTTTCGACAAAGGCCGGAGTGCCACCCGTCAGCGTCGGATAGAGTCTGACGGTAATCGAATGAACACCGTCCGGTAGGAAGTTCCCTTGGCTGTCCGCGAGTATGCCCTGGTAAGAGATGGTTCTTGGGACCTGCGCGCTTACGGATACGGAGGCAATCACGAGGCCGGCGATGAGCACAACGAATCGAATAGTCTTCATAGGAACACCTCTCTGGACGAGTTGTCGTATCGTGGGAGAATCGGTTGGACTGCGTCTGAGCGGGTTGACTGGCCAACGTGCGGATGGCCGGGGGGACAGGACCGTGACTCGGGGGAGAGTCGACAGACGAAGTCAAGCGGGGGAGTGAGCGGTCGCTTCCTGTGTAACGTACCGAAGTGGAGGATTGTTATCGCCGACTGGACCTCTCACCGACGTCGAAGACGGGCCCCAATACCGTTTCGGGGTCGGAGCGTGATCGTCGGAAAGGGTTCGGCTTGGGGTCGACCTGTGATCTCGATCCGGAACTGCCGGGCAACAGTCGCAAGGACTAGTATCCCCTCCATCTCCGCGAAGTAGTCTCCGATGCACCTGCGCCCCCCGCCGCCGAAAGGAAAATAGGCGAATCGGTGCATACGTTGAACCCGATCCTCTTCCCACCGCTCCGGTCTGAATGTTTCGGGGTCCTCGTAGAACCTGGGGTCACGATGCACAATCCACTGGCACATGAGGATCTGCGCCTTCAACGGGAGACGGTATCCTCCCACCACACACTCATCCGAGACCTCTCTACCGATTCGCCATGCCGGAGGGTACAGGCGCATCGACTCGCGGAGGACCATCCCAGTGTATCGAAGTCTCGGTAGATCCTCCGGAGTGGGGAGCCGATCGCCGACTACCTCGTCCAATTCGGAATGGAGCCGAGCCTCGACGTCTGGGGCGGACGCGAGAAGGTACCAGGTCCACGATAGTGCGATCGCCGTCGTCTCGTGACCGGCCAGGAAAAGCGTCACGGCCTCGTCGCGGAGCTGACGATCGGACATTCCGCCCCCCTCACCTTGATCGTCGACGGCATGGAGGAGTAGTGAAAGGAGGTCGTCCCGATTCGCGTCCGGGTTTCGGCGACGCGCTTCAATCAGACCGTAGATTATCGCGTCCAGTTTTCGGACAGCGTGACGGAATCGAAGGGTGCGTGGGAGGGGGAGGCGATTCAGAAATCTGAGCGGGCCCAACTGGTCGACAAATCGCTCCAATGACAACTCGAGAGCATGCCCCACTTCGGCATGACGATCTTCGACCTCCGCACCGAAGAGAGTCTCAGCAACAATGTCAAGCGTCAACCTCATCATCTCGTCGTGAATGTCGAGCTCCTGTGCATCGCTCCATCGGGTCATCATTCGTTCCGCTCGTCGAGTCATCACCGACGCATAGTTTGCAATGCGCGTCCGATGAAATGCGGGCTGCATCAGCCTTCGCTGACGCATCCACAACTCCCCATCACTTGTAAGCAGCCCATTGCCGAGGACATCTGCTGCCTCGCGAAGCAGCCATGGCTTCACGAAGCAGCGCGCGTCAGTAATCAGTACCTGCTCGATAAGGTCTGGATGACTCAGCATATAGAGCTGAACGCGACCAATCTGCATGTAGACTATGTCGCCATATTTCCGGGCGGCATCGGTCAGGAATTCCAAAGGGCGTTTCCGCAGACTCAGCAGCGCACCGACTACTACGGTCCCCTCCGGGCCGGGGGGACGCAAGGTTCTGGTGACAGGGGTCTTCACTTCGTACTTTCGCGATTCGTTCATTCGCCTCGTCTATACATACCGACACCGATATGCGTCTTCTCGTCCTTGCTCTGCTGACACACTCTCTCCTTTCGCTCGCGGTCAACGCGCAGAACCTCTTCACGTCGGCAAACGGCCCCTATGGAGGCACGGTGACGAGCATGGTTGTGACCGCAGATGGCGCCCTTGTTGCCGGAACCGACAACGGAACATATCGATCAACCGACAACGGGGAGGAATGGATCAGAAGTAGCGAGGGGATTCCCATTACCTCGATTCTCACGCTTGCCCGTTCGCCCAAAGGTTCGCTGTTCGCCGGCACGGTTGACGTCGGAATCTACCGATCAACGGACAATGGGACGACCTGGCATCGCGTGAACTCCGGTGCCTTCTCCAGCTACGTGTGGGACATCGCCGTTCGGTCTTCCGACTCGATGATAGTAATCGCCGCATCGGACAATGGCTACGTCTCGACGGACGACGGCGATACCTGGACCTCGCTTGAATTCCCGCTGGGTCCCTACGCTGTTGCCGTGGACTCCACGCAGGCCGTGTGCGTCATGGTCGACAACCAGCTTCTTCGATCGAGGACGCCGCTTAGCGGGAACTGGGACACCTCAACCATTTCCTCCACCGTGGAATGGATCACCACGCTCGGCATAGCGCCGGACGGATCGTTCATTGCCGGCGCAGACGAAGACGGGTTTCATCGCTCCACCGACCTTGGTACGACCTGGCAGAAGCTGAATCTCCCTCCCGAGCTATCCAGCCCTGAGAGCATCACGACCGTTGGCGGCAACCGCGTCTACATCACTAGCGACGGAGGGTCCATTTACGTATCGGAGGACAACGGTGAGACATGGAGACCATTTGGTGACGGCTTTCAGATCGTGTATAGCGTGTTGTATCACGTCGGCGGATCTGAACCGACGTTCTTTGCCATGACGAGCGACGGAATTCAGAAGACAACGGATGACGGTCTGCGTTGGACGCTGAATAGCTCCTACGGAATCCAGGCGATGTTCATCAGTGTTCTCGCACGCAGACCGGGCGACAATCGAATCTTCGCAGGAACCCACAATGGTCTTCTCTACGCCACCGACGGAGATGGTTTGGAATGGGAGTGGATGGCCGGCTTCGAACGACCCTACTACACGAGCGTTAGCGGAATTGACTTCCTTCCCGACGGATCCATGGTCATTAGTACGTTCGGAGAAGGAGTGTTTACGTCATCCGACAGTGGGCGAACGTGGGTAAACAGATGGAGCGGCCCCGCAACCACGAAGATTAACGCGATGACGCTCTCCCCACTGGGGACGATACTAACCGGATGCGACAGCGGCCGGATCTACCGCTCCACGAACGGAGGTCTCGAATGGGAGCTGGTGGCGGTCGATCCGTCATCCCTTATTCTCGCCTTCTCACGCGACTCTTCCGGGCGCATATGGGCCGGGACATCCAGCAACATCTACGTCTCCGCGGATGATGGAAAGACCTGGACGGCATCGGGGTCGGGGATCACAACGTCGTATATCAGTTCGCTGGCCACCGGGCCAGACGGAAGGCTATATGCGGGATCGTACAACGGGAACTTCTTCTTCTCGACAGACGGAGGTGTGGAATGGAAGAAGAGCGTTGTAGATCCGTCGGCAATTCTCATCGTCGGACTGATGGTCGATACCAACGGTGTCCTGTTCGCCGGTACGATCAACAGAGCGTTGTATCGATCTACAAACAGCGGTGTCACGTGGGCGCCATATAACACGGGGATTTCGTCCTACTCCAGCTATGCCATGATACTCGATCGATCCGCGCACATCTACGTCGGCACAGCTGGATCTGGCGCGTTCCGAAGTGTCGATCGCTCGAGTTCTGCGCCATTCATCGCTCCGGAGATCCACATCGATCGGGCACTCACAGTTATGCCATCTCCTGCAGCGGAACGAGTCTCTATCCAATTCCAGATCGATCGCCCATCGCTGGCATCGTTGGAGCTCATCTCGATGCACGGTCGACGAGCGCGACGATTGGATCTTGGGTGGATGCCGGTCGGAGATCAACGCGTGGAGATCCTCACGTCTGATCTTCCTGCAGGAGAGTGGATCGTGCTTTTGAGGGCGGGCGGGGACACATACAAGGGGCGCGTCGTCATCGTCCGCTGAGATTGCCCGCGACGATGATCGCATCGGATTCCGTACGTTGTGCCGGTCCATCCATTCGGTCCAGCGATGCGTCTCTCCTTCCTGATCTTCATTCAGTTACTCCTCCTGTCGCCAGCGCTCATTGCTCAGCATGAGCGCGATGTGTGGTGGTTTGGTGCCGGTGTTGGAATCGATTTCACGTCGACACCCCCGACTCCGGTCCGGACTCCCATGAGTGCATATGAGGGGTGCGCAACCCTCAGCGATGGACGGACCGGTATCGTCTTGATGGCAACCGACGGCGCGCGGGTCTTTAACGCGAACGGCCAGGTAATGCCGAATGGCGACGGTCTGGCCGGGTTGGATAACGCGACGCAGTCTTCGCTCATCCTACCGGCACCCCGAAATCCCGGTCTCTACTACCTGTTCACCCAGGACGGAGCCGCCTACGCTGATCCACCCAACACCGGCCTTTCCTATTCGCTGGTCGACATGAGACTCGACGCTGGGCTTGGGGATGTTGTGCTGCGAAACGTCTCGCTGCTACCAAACACTGCAGAGAAGCTTGCCGCGGTGCGCGACACGTCTGGTTGTGGCTATTGGATCGCGTCCCACGGGGTTGGAGACAACAACTTTCACGTCTTCCACCTGACGGCGAATGGGATCGACTCGGCCGTGGTCTCGGCCGTGGGGACACCCCATATCGACCCGCCGGGTGAAACGGTCGGTGGGGCTGCGATTGGGTGGATGCGCTTCTCTCCGGCGGGCGATAGAGTCGCGGTGGCATCGTATTCGGCAGGAATTGTTGAGCTGTTTGACTTCGATCGGTCCACAGGGCGACTTGCAAGCGTGGCCCGCCTTCCGAACCTCCCATACGCGTACGGACTTTGCTTCTCGCCGGACGGCACAAAGCTCTATGTGTCGACGAATACTGGCAACCGAACACCACATCATTTCGAGCTCTGGCAATTTGACGTTTCGGTACCTGACTCTCTGACGATCGCCAGTACGATGAGTCTCGTGGCCAGCGGACCGGACCCAGTTGCAAGGCACTTCGGGGCCTTGCAGATAGGTCCGGACGGGAAGATCTATATGGCGCGGGCGGGAGACCGCTGGCTGTCGACGATTTCGAACCCGAATGCACCTGGTGCCTCCTGCGGATTCACACGCGACGGATTCGATCTGGGGTTCGCCGGCGCCTCCCTATTCTCCCTCCCGAACTTCGTGGACGATATCGAACTGCGTGGTGGTCTCGATTGCTCGCTCCCCCATGCTGATTTCCGGCTGAGCGACACGATTGTCTGTGTTGGGTCGTGTGTCGGCGTGATCGATGAGAGTCGAAACAATCCAACGTCGTGGGAATGGGAGACACCCGGCTCTGCTCTTACCTACTCGTTTGGGAGAGTGCCGGAACCATTCTGCTTCCCGACACCCGGTAGATGGCCCGTGCGACTCGTAGTTGCGAACAGCGACGGGGCGGACACCGCCGAGCGTTGGGTAACCGTCGTCGAGGGAGGAGTGCTTGTCGGACGTATCGAGTCGGTATCGACGATTTCCGATACGCTTGTGGCCCACGTCAGCGTTCAGCAGACCGACCGGCTGCTCGCGGGACCGATAACGCTTCAGGCGAACTATCCCCCGCGGGCGATACGATTTCTTGATGGCGTCACACGCGGGATTGTACACAACTGGGCGATCGACCTGATCGAGCGCGACGACCTCGCCGGCAGTGTAACCATGCGACTCATCCCACCTCTCGGTGCTTCACTTGATGGACCCGGCGATCTGGCCGATCTGCGATTCACACTCTACCTGGATTCCCTCGAACGTATTCCGTTGTCCGTGACACTTACGGCCGCGGCGCCAGGATGCCCTGCGATTTCGGATTCCCGTATCGACGTCGACGCATGGGGATGTCTCCGTCAGCAACGATTGATAGTGTTCGGTGAAGGTGCGTACGGATTGGATGGTCCTGATCCCAGCCCAGCATCAACAGAAGCGGTGCTCCATCTGGATCTGGGACTTGATGGCGAGACAACGGTGACAATTCTCTCAGCAGATGGGCGGATCGTCGCGATCCCTGTTTCGTCCTGGTTGCCGGCCGGACCGCACGCGTTAAGGCTTGACGTCGAGAGTCTCCCCGCCGGTCTGTACATGGTCGTCGTCCGATCTGGTGACTGGCACGACAGCCGACGACTACTTGTTCGTTAGCATGAACATCGACCGAACACTCAACAACCGCCCTCATGCGCATACTCTTGATTGAGGACGACCCCGGGATCGTGGAGACGATCAGTCGCGAATTGCGCGAGCGCAACTACATCGTAGACATAGCCACGAACGGCCTCGAAGGTGAGGAGATGGGGGCCGTGAACGACTACGATCTGATTCTGCTTGACCTGATGCTGCCTGGGAAGGACGGACGTGATGTCTGTCGGTCTTTGAGACATGACGGATGCTCAACACCAATCCTGATGATGACCGCGCTTGGCGAGAGCGAGGACATCGTTTACGGGCTGGACACGGGCGCCGACGACTACCTGGTCAAACCGATTCATCCCGACGTTCTCCTTGCGCGTGTTCGATCTCTGACGCGACGCACGTCGGACCACAAGACCAGCGTGATACAGGTCGCAGACCTGGTCATCGACACCGCAAAGCGAACCGTTGCACGAGGAACCACACCGATACACCTGAGCGCCAAGGAATTCGGGCTGCTCGAGTACCTCATCCACAATCAGGGGAAGGTCCTTACGCGGGAGATGATTGGTGAACATGTCTGGGACATGAATTTCGATCCTCGCTCAAATGTTGTCGATTCGCTCGTACGTTTTCTTCGCATGCGCATCGACCGTGGATTCGAAC
>CAYWXV010000017.1:53406-71145 GCA_964462535.1 uncultured Alphaproteobacteria bacterium | reverse complement strand
CGCCCTCACGGCTCCGCACCTGCACGCGATACGCGCCACGGGGCCATCGGGCCAGATCCAGCTCGATCGCGTGATCCCATCCCGACCATCTCGCCGCCTCGTTCCCGGCGGCGTCGTAGATCGATACACCGGCGGTGGGTGGTCCGTCCCACTCGACACGCACCCGGTCCCGCGACGGGTTCGGGCTCAGACGCACGGCGATCGTCCGAAGCAGCGGACGCTCCGCTCCGGTGACGCCGCCGGTCGGCTTGCCGGTTCCCGGAGGCACCGGCGTATAGCGACCACCAGCCTGCTCCACGCACGAGTTCGTTCGGTAGAAGACGATGCCGCCGGGCGTGATGCCATAGTTCACGGCCACCGCGTCCCTACCTGAGCCGTCAACGTCACCAACGCGAACGGCGCGGGTCACGGACTGGGAATTGATCGGAATCAGGGCATCGATGTACTCATCGAAGTAGTCGCCCGTCGAGTAGACGAAGAGACTCGGGCGCGACAGAGGAACCGCATCACTGATCTTATCGCGCCCCACATCACCGACATCGAACAGCTTCTCGAACCCGAGTGACGGCCAGACGTTGTTGAGCTTCTTCGGCAGGGCGATCGATGCCCACGGACGCCCGAACGGACGTCCTCCCCCAGGGTCGGGCGGATCTTTCCCCGTCCCGTACTGCTCCACAAGCCGATGCCCACGACGACCAACGAACACCTTCATGAGTTCCTGACTGCCGGCCATCGTCAGCAGGTCGGGCGCGTCGTCACCCGTGACATCGGTGAAGAGCATGTGCCGTCCGTTGGCGATCAGAAGGGAGACGAACTCGGTGGCCGTGGTGTCGAAGAATCCATCGGCCGAACCGTAGAGAACAGTGATGGTCGTCGAGTCGACGAGTTCATCGGAGATGAAGGCGATGTCGAGTCGGTCATCGCCGTCGTGATCGATGAACTGCGCGCGACGGGCGTCGGGCGCGTTCCACCAGCTCCAGCGTGCTGTTCTCGGCCTGCCGTCGCGTCCCCAGCGGCCTCCGTCCTCGCTCTCGAAGACATGAACCCTCGCTGTCGGCGTGATGACTCCGTTGATGATCGTGCCGCCTGCCCACAGGATCAGAGCCTCCGGAAGACGCCGTCCTCGATCGACAACCCCAGCTCGCGGCAGCCCCCAAAGTCGACCGCCATTCTCAAGGTGCGTGGTATCCGCGTTTGTGTATTGACCTGACGGACCACCCCAGTAGACAACAACTCTCCACGTCGTGTATCCTCCGCTTCCATCGGTGGTGTCGAAGAAGGTGGAGATTGCCAGCACGAGGTCGACATACGGATCATCGTCGAAGCGGCCTGCGGCCACGAAAGTCGTACTGGTCCATAATTCATCCGCGCCAAGCAATACTCCCGATTGCGGATCGGGTACCCCGCCCCGTACGCCATGATAGAGCACCAGCCTGACCGGCATCTTGTCGATATCGTTCGGTCCGTAGAAGAGCGTATCACACTGATTGTACGCAACGACCCAGTCGGCCAGCGAGTCGTTGTTCACGTCGCCGACCGCGTAGATCTCCATGCCGAAATTCTGCCCCCAGCCCCGCCGCTTCGTTTCGGTGATCCATCCGTCCATCCGTCCGATCTCCTGGAGGGTACAGGCGTCGGGGTTGACGGGGTTGATGTCCTGGGAACGCGCCGGGGGCGGGTCAAGAAGGAAGAGAGAGGAAAGAAGAATGAAGAGGAGGAATGAGAAGATCTTCATGCGGATCACCAGCATTTCTTCAATAACACCGTAGGAGCCGAATTGTTTGCGTGCCTGTCAAAGTTCACAGGCTCATGGTCCAACGACTGCTTGCGTCTCTGTGGCTCCATGTCTTTGCGTTGTGTTCACGCATCCCCTTCACATCCCGTCGCGTCCCCACATATCGAGTCGCGTGCGTTGCGTCGCGCACCGAGCATCCCGCATGTCACTCCATCATTCATTATTAAATGTCTTCTTCCGGTTTCAATTCACGCTCAAACGTCAGGCAAGAAAGCGAGCATGGCGGCAAAGAAGCACTCTCTGCCGCCATCTCTTATCCCTATCAACCAGGTGGTCTAGTTCTTATCGCCTCCGAACAGACCACCGACCTTGTCGGCGACACCACCCAGACCTGCCTGCTCCAGCCATCCCGGAATCTCGGCAGCGTGCTCTTTCAGGAACTCGATCACCTTGTTGGCGGTCTCACGATCGATCCCTGTTTTTTCGATCAACTTGTTGATCATCTCATCCATGTTGTTCTCCACATATTAAAGTGCGTTATGGCACCTCTTCATCCAAAACCCACTCACGTAAGCCATTCAAAATTCCAAATTCAGCATCGGTAGGAATAGGACCGAATTTATACAGCCGCGAGAGATAGACATAGTGAACACGAAGCGCATGCATGAGCGGAAGCGTTGCTTCCTGCTCTTCGGTGAATGGAAGAATCTGCCGATACCCATCCAGAATCTCCGTGCGAGCCTTCACCTGTTCGTCCGGTGAACGGCGACGGAGGGCAGTGAAGGAGATTGCGACGTCCGATGCATAGAAATGCCGACAGCAGTTTCCGAAGTCAAACGACGTGATGCCGTTGATGGGATCGAAGCGAAAGTTCTGCGGTGCGAAATCTCCATGCGTCATGCCATAGACGTCGGTTGATGTGGGCAGGGACTGTATTGTCTCCACCACGCTCATGAACCGCCGACGCACCTCCGTTTCCTCTTCCGGTATCAATCTCATCGCATCTCTCAGGAGAATCTCCTGATCCCAGTCCCATCGCGCTCCTTCATCCGACGGTGTGAAGCTCTTCGATGCGCGATGAATCTCACCAAGACTTCTTCCCCATTCCTGAAAGAATAATCGGTTCCAGTTGCGATCGCCTGGTGACACAAGTAGCCCCGGCGCCCAGCGAAAGAGAGAGGCAATCAGTGTCGATTCTCCCTCCGAGACTATCTCCGTCAGATTCCCATTGCGGGAGGGAAGCGGGACGGCAACGCGACAGCGGCAACGCGACAGGTGGAGGAGATAGTCCAGTTCCCCTTGACACTCGATCTCACTTCGGTACGCCGGGTTTGTGAGACGAAGAATCACCTTGAGCCCACGTCGTTCGGCAATGAAGACCGAATTACCGCTGTCGGCCACGTGGGAGAGTGTGAACCCGTCCCCCCATAAAGCAATTGCCCGCTCCGCGAGAAGATCACGATGAATCTGCAGGTCGTCAGTAAGCATTCTGGATTATTGGGTGCATGATGTCCTTCCGCGGCATGAAGGACTTCCAACTGAGCAGCGTTCTGGCGTTCGCGGCGGTGAGCATCTAACATCCCTCCTCGTCCAGCACCTCTTCGATATAGTTCCCCTCGCCCGTGCCATCGCTATTGAGTATCACCCAGTCGAAGAGAAGGGCTTCGGGAAATGCATACTCGTCACCTTCCTTGAAACCGGCAATGGCGGTTATGGGTGTGGCGATGGTGCCATGAATCAACCCATTCTCAACACGATCCACACGAACATCAATCACCTCTGTTGCTCCGGACTCATCTTTCATGATCGTCACAACCGTCAGGGTTGCGCCTTCTGGAAGCCCGCTCTTGAAACGCTCGCGAACTCCCGGCCAACTCTCGCGGGCCTTTGCGGCCGGGCCTTCGATCTTCTTCAGGAAAGCCTGAATCGCGTCACGTCCCTCGATCGACTGAACTCCATCCGACGGCTCCCCATCCTGTGCTCTTAGAAGAACTGCTGCGGCTAGAAGAAGCCCGAGGCATATCACGGCGACTCGCATAGTGAAAGGAGAGCTGGTGAGAGTAACGACATTGAACAGGGAGGACAAAGGTAGCAATGCGGAAGAGTACGGCGAATGTTGATTGATTGCGACAATGCGGGGGCTTGTGTACATTCGGCCGGTCTTCCGCGTTACCTCCCCATTCTTCTTCCCGCATCGACTTCGACACGTTCACCGACACACATGCTTCTCACGGCAATTCTGCTTGGACTTGGGACGTTGGCTCCGCCACCTGCTGATACTGTATCTCCGCAGGTCGACTCCGTCAGCATGATCGTTGCGACCTCACGGCTGGATTCAGTCATGGCGTCCGACAGTCTGCCACCGTTTGATGTCCCGGATACACATGTTGGTGTTACAGGCCTGGATCGCGCGAACTACCGACCGGGACCGCTCGACTTCGTCACCAATCTTCCCGGGGACTGGATCGACTGGACAAAGGAGACGATCGTACCAGAGAACATCCCATACGCTGCTGCTATTACCGTGGCAACGGTCGGTCTGGTATTGGTAGACGACGACTGGTACGTTGGACTGCGCGACTCCTATCTCCACGATACCTCGTTTCAGAAAGCAAGCGATATGGCGGTCTTCATAGGAGACGGGAAGTTCCAATTTGGGATCGGCTGTCTCTTTGGGCTATATGGTTTTATCGCCAACGACTCGCGCGCGATTCGGACCGCGAGCCAGACCACCGAGGTTATTCTTGCGTGTGGCGGGGTCGTGCAGTTGTTGAAGCATCTGACCGGGCGGGAGAGTCCGTATGTGGCGACCTCGCCAACCGGTAGATGGGCCCTTCTTCCAAACCAGATCGAATACCACAAACACGTCCCTCACTACGATGCCTTCCCCTCGGGCCATGTCGCAACCGCCCTTGCAACACTCACCGTGATCATGGAGAACTATCCCGAAGCGACATGGCTTCCATGGGTGGGATATCCAGCCATTGGCGCCCTTGCGGTAGGCATGGTTGGAGCGGGCATCCATTGGTGGAGCGACTATCCGTTGTCCATCGGGCTCGGCTACACGTTTGGTCGACTGGTTGGATCACGTCGCTCCGACGACCGCTACGAGGGGGAGCATGCCTCCAGGCTTCCCGATCGATCCCCCCACTTCTCTCTCTCCTTCTTCTCGGATGGCTCTCCGGCGCTCGGTCTGACCTGGACGCGCTAAAAACACATTCCACAAGCGGCACCGTCATGATTGCAGCGTCACTACTTATGGGGCTGGGTACTCTGGTTCTAACCCCCGGCGCCGACACAGTCGTCACGGCTCCTGACGAGTCGGTCTCAGTACCGGCACCAGTACCTGATGGAACGGGGGGGGCCGATACGAATGCGATTGCCGGGAGCCTCACACCACCCTCGATTCCAGCCGATCCGGACTATCTCCCAGGTCCTATCGATTTCATTACCAATCTTCCTGGTGACTGGGCCGGATGGGCAGTAAACACTATCAACATCAGCAACGCTCCAGTGATTGCCGGGATTGGAGTCGCGACGGCTGGTCTTGTTCAGATCGACGAGCATGGGTATCGGACTATCCGAAAGGAATACGACGGGTCAACGGACTTCAGGCGGTTCTGTGATGGCGCAGTCTTGATCGGCGACGGAACCTTCCAATTCGGAGTAGCCGCTCTCTTCGGCGCCTACGGCTTCATTGCGGGTGACAATCGTGCCATTCGAACGGCCAGTCAGGTGACGGAGGTGATTCTGGCTTGCGGTGGCGTGGTGCAACTCGTCAAACATCTAACCGGGCGTCAGCGCCCCTCCGCTGCAACCTCGCCGACAGGGCGCTGGGCTCTCCTTCCGAATCCAATTGAGTATCAACGTCACGTTCCCCGCTACGACGCATTCCCGTCCGGACATCTTTCTACCGCCACGGCAACGTTGACCGTCATCATGCGGAATTATCCCGAACTCACCTGGCTCCCGTGGGTTGGATACCCGGTCCTCGGTGCTCTCGGGATCGGCCTGGTCTCTTCCGGTATGCATTGGTGGAGTGACTTCCCACTCGCGCTTGCACTTGGCTATAGCTTTGGGAAGATCGTTGGGTCCCGACGATCCGATCGTCGCGATTTACCCGAAATGGAATCGTACGATGTTCGAGAGCATGGACCAACGCCATGCCTTGCACTTCTGTCCGATGGATCTCCAGCGGTTGGAGTTCAATGGAGATGGTGATTGAAGCATGTGATAACACTTAATAGCGCAGAAACGCAGAGCGCCCTTCGGGCCACACAACACCGAAGGGCGCTCTAGGGTATTTCCCTCAATACCTATTACCAATGGAGATAACGCCGCACGTGGAACATTAGTTAGCAGCGTGCATAGAAAATGTTTGAATCTGCGATTCTTAGCAAAAAAGAGCGCCCGGCAACTCTAACGAGATGCCGGGCGCCGTTCTTGTGGGCGGACTCGACTACTTCACGACGGTCATCGACCGCGTTTCCGTCCAGTCACCTGAGACGAGTGTGTAGTAGTAGAGACCGGATGGGAGGGCCGTTACGTCCACCGTCAACTCGTAGACACCAGGCTGCTGGTACTCATCCACGAGTGTCTGAACGACCTTCCCCTGCTCATTGTACAGGACCATCTTCGTCGGCCCGTCCAGTCCAAGCGAATACCGAATCACCGTGATCGGGTTGAATGGGTTCGGCTTGTTCTGGTCGAGCGTGTAGTCCTGACTGGTCAGTTCGATCAATCGCAGATGGAGTCCACAGATCGGCTCAATCGAGATTGTGTCGTCAATGATATCCACAGTCAGACATTGTCCGTTCGACAGTGAGACCCCACCCTTGATCACACGACTTGGGAGGTCGTCGAAGAGGACATAGAATGGTACCTCGACAAGATCACCCGGTCCTGTAAGCGTATCCGAATTGTCGACGTTAACGACGAGCAGGCCGGGAATGGTCTGTGCCGCATCAATCGTCGCTACACCCCCGGTCGGATTCACACCACTCTTCAGAGCAATCTTGTCCGTCAGCGGACGGAGCAGATCGTCGTCGTAATTGAAGAAGAAGGTGTAATCACTGAGGTTCAAGCCCGGCGGCAGATCGTCGATCACGATGCGTGCCGTGACCTCTTCTCCCATTCGCCCACGTCCATCCTCGGTAGTACCGGTCAGAACAATGTGACCACGAATCGCGCCGCCACGGGCGGAGCCAACGATCGGGATCTCCAGGACCGGCGCGGTTGCCGTCGTGTTATCGACAACGACCGTATCGAACTGAACCCCGTTGCGGGTAGGTGCAAATCGAACCGTGATGCCCTGTGATTGCCCCGCCCCAAGCGCAAACGGCGTCCCCGGACCAATGAGCTGGAATTCTCCAGTTCCCTTCAGTGCCAGGCTGTTGACCGTCAATGGCGCCTGCCCTCCGTTTGTCACGGTCACCACAAGATCCTGCGTCGTGTTGAGACAGAGACCCATTGCCGAATCGGGTCGGCCGGAGATATCTGCCGACAGGGAGACACCCTGTCCCGTCCAGTTTGAGACGGTCTTTGACACCGACTGATCGAGAGGATCAGTGGTCAGCGCCGTCAAGGTTGCGGTACGCGTTCCGGCCGCGCGTGCGCGGAACGTTCCGGTGAACTTCACAGTGTCGACCCGTCCAGGGATCAACGTAATTGGTTGATCCAGTGGTAGCCGCGTGTAGTCGGCAATGCCACCTGGTCCCTGATCACTCACAAAAGCGAACCCAGTGATCGTCACGGAGTCCGGCCATGCCGTAGTTGGGATCCAGAAGTAGACGTCACGCAGTTCGTCCCGCTCGTTCACGTTCATCGTTCCGAAGTCGTGATCCTCGGTTGTCAGAGCCGGCTGGATGCCGATTCCATCAAGCTTTGAAATCACCGGCTCGGACTGTGGAGGCTCGATTGAATACTCCACCTGCGAAGACCGTGGCCCGGTCGTCGACGGCGTAAACGTAACTGGAACGGCAACTGAATCGCCCGGGCCCAGCGTACGACCGATCACATTGGTGAAGTCGTAGGTGAAATCACCAACATCTCCGGTCGGCCCACCACCGGCCAGACCGGTTACCCGGACGGGAGCGGTGCCGAAGTTCTTCAGATAGACCGACGATGGGTGCGGCCCCGTAAAGATCCGCCTCCGTCCCCAGTCATATGATGTGGCAATCAGACTTGCCTGAATTCCACGACCGCGCAGAATACCGACCGAGTCATTCTCCGGATTTGGAGGAGCGTTGTGATTGAAGACGATCGAATCGATGTAGCTGGTGACCGCCAGCGGCCCAAAGCTGACACGAAGAGGTCGAGCATCCCCCGCTGCGATATCGAACGGTGTCGGCTGGGGAAGTCCGTCCGGTGTCGTAAAGATCACGGGCGTTCCAAAAGGCCCCGTGCCACCGTAGATCGTCAACCGTCCACCATCCGTGGACTTGTTGCGGATCTCGATCTGACCGTCCACCGAAGCCCCCACCACAATCGCCCCAAAGTCCTTGTCCGTAACCTCGATGACCGGGCTGACAACATGTGCTCGCACCTCGGACAGATACCGAAGTCCGCATGTGTCCCGTACACCGATCGAGTCTTTGAACGTTCCACCGATGGTAGCAGTGAACTCGATGGCCGCATCGATCGAATCGCCGGGATTAAGAATGAACCCACCCGTTGGCGAAAGGATCTTGAAGCCGACACCACCATTCTGCAGGCGGACTTCGCGAATGTCAATGGAGCGATTCGCTTTGTTGGTTATGCGTACCGTCTGCGTTGTGATGTCGCCACGGATCAACGTCCCGAAGTCTAGCGGGGTTGGACGGATCTGAACGTTGAACGTGGTGTACGTCACCGTGTCGGTCGTCTCGTTGCCGGCGGCATCAGAGATTGTGTAGATCCCGATAGCATCCTGCGTCGGATCGATCACCGAGAGCGTGTACTTCTGCGACACGGAGATCCCCGGCTCCAGCGGCGGGACCCTGTCGACCGTAAGCATGTAGTTGACCGAATGAGCTCGATCGAGCTCGATGGTCGAGAGGTTGGATCGTATCGTACCGTCCTCAGGAAGATCAGTCGTCGTTGCCGTTACCGTGCCGTTGCAATTCTGCGTCTTCACGATCTCCGGGGCCACGGTATCGGGCGTTTGCCTGTTACCGACGGCGACTGAGAGGGGATACCCATAGGAGTCATAGGCAGAGAAGCCGTAGAGGTACCCGGCGAACGGTCTTGGGCTGCGAATACGGTACGTTCCCGGCTGCACCAGGATCGTCGTCCCCATCCATTTCAACCCATTGATCTTGGATGGATAAAACTTGATAGGATTGGTCGAACCGGAGTAGGATCGAAGTTTTGTCCAGTTCTCGGTCCCCCCCTGGGCTATCTCCATCTGGTACCAGGCAGATGAATCGCAGACCAGGTTGATGTAGTTCAGCGGGAAGTCGGCTGCCGGGGTCGAGAACGTAACGCCGGTTTGATACTGCTCGACCGGTGTCATCACCAGATAGAAGGGATCGCTGGGAACGCCATCGTATGCCTGTGACGTGTTGTACTGCGCGACATAGATGGGCTTGTCTGCGGCGAACTCAATCAGATCGCGCCCAACAGCACGATACTCAAGCCACCCGATTCCTTCCAGACCCCCTCGGCTTGACAGGATGGCGTGCTGTGCTCCGTTGACATAGATCGTCGTGTTGTCTTCGGCGGCGAACACGCGATAGAAATCTCCGTTCCGTCGACCTATGAAGGGGACCGCGTGATAGAAGTTCCCCCATGCCTCGACGGGTAGCATTGTCTCGCACAAATGGTCGCAGCAGCAGTAGGTGATCAGGTTGGGGATATAGGTGCAGTTCTGTCCACCAACGACATAGACCGGCTTCGATGCGTAGATGGTCACACCAGTCTGATCGCCATTGTATCCGCGCGTCATTGAAGACCATACATCGCCCCGATCCATGTTGATGGTGAACGCGTCACCTTCCGGATGACTCTCGGTCCGGGATGTCTGCTTGATGGAAATGGTCGTTCCGTCGTACGGAGCTACAATCATGTACTGTGACGGAAGCTCCTGAATGGAGCCGTCGGCAACGGCTGCATAGCTGGCGACGACATACTGGCGCCCCAGGCCGTTCGTGGGAAGAACCAGGACGCCGTCCGACGTGTAGCTGGTCCGATTCATTCCGTACACGACGATTGGATCATCGGCCTCGACATGGATTGCCTTGTTCTTGTAAACCTGGTCGGGCGGGACCGGATCAACGTCGCGGCGAGTGAAGACCTGTGCCTGAACCGGGGTGAAGTCATACGTGACAACGTCGTACGGCTTCGTGGTGATCTGCTTCATGAACGCTCCGCCGACATAGATGCGAACGCGCGTTTCCACACCCGATGTGATGTAGAGCCGGATGTAGTACTGCGTTGCCGTCGGAACATCCCAGTTTGCCGGGAATGAGAACCAGAAGTCGCGACCTACGTTGGTCGGACCAAAGGGAACTGGAAAGTTCTTGTACTTCCCTGCGTCCTGAGCCTGAAGATGGCCTGTGACAAGCGCCAGCGCCATCATTGGCAGAAATAGAAGGCGTACGAGTCGTCTCATGACGATGCTCCTGGATATATCCCTGTTGTGCGTGTCGACTGAATGCTAGTCTGCCCTACCCATGCGTCGTGTACCATGGGAAGGGGAAATACCGGGAATGGGGAACTGAATTCGTCGGAAGCTCCCGAACGAAGCAAGCATGGGGTGAGCATCCGATCGGGCAGGGGAGGGGAACTGTCGAAAGACCTCTTCAAACACGAAGAGGAGGAGTGGGGCGTGACCTCGTTTTCTCCAAACCTGCCGTATAGAGAAAGACCACGACCGAACCTAAAAAGTTTCCAAGGAGGAAGCAATATCGATCCCGGGGAAATCGAGCCCACATGATTACCTTGATCCTCCCTCCAGAGTGAACGGCCCACCCACTGTCTTCGTGTCCCGGACGGGCCTACCGTTCCACATCATCCCCCGCTACGTCATGTGTACGCTTTACGCTCTGATTCCACGAATCTCGCTGATGGCCCTGGGCTTATTGACGGCAGTTTTCGTCAGTGCCACAGCTCAGACCTACGTCGTCTCCACATCTACCGGGGCCTCCCCGTACACAAACATCCGCCCGGACGCTCTTCTGTTGATGAGCGACCCGGCGGACGATTCGTTGACGACATGGCAGACGCTCCCTTTTACATGGTCCTTTTTTGGACAGAAAGTAACAGGATACTACGCCAGCGATAACGGGTACATCACCTTTGATTCCGGCGAGACTGCCAGCAATCCTCGTAACGCTTCTCTTCCTTCGTCGACGGCACCGCGGAACGCCATCTTCGCATTCTGGGACTCACTGCGTCTTGCTCAGGACGCGAACATGTGGTCCAATGAGATTCGGTCGAAGACGTTCGGCACTCCCCCCAACCGGGTCCACGTTGTCATGTGGGTCTCCGTCACGCCGTCGAACGTGGCCGGTTCCGGTAGTCTGAGCTTTGCCCTGGCCATGTACGAAGGAGGAGACTTCGAGATTATTCAAGTGGCCGGTCGACCCGGAGGGCGTACGTCTGGAACAATCGGGGCGCAGAACCAGGACGCGTCAGCTGGATCCATGCTCCCAGGATCGCCAAATTTCCCCTATCCCTCGCTTACTGCCAGTGCTGATGACGATATCGTCTACCACTTCACGTGGGCCGCGGAACGTCGAAACGGGGCGATGCTTCAACTGGATGTCCCACCCGTTGCGCGCATCGGCATACCAATCCGCCCCTCCGGCCGCATTCTCAACGCAGGCTTCGATACGATTACGTCCATGTCGGTTCATTGCCGAGTTGGCGATGGTGACGTCTGGACTACCACCCTCAACGGGCTGAATCTGAAAGGAAATGAGTCGGTTTCCTGGTCCATGAATGAAAATTGGACGCCCGACGACCCGGGCTCCCTCACGAGAGTCACGGCGTGGTTGGAGCTAGAGGGTGACGAGAAGCAGAGTGATGACACTCTCACGGCGATGGTCCTCACCAATCTTGGAGAGAACACCGCGCGACGTCCTTTGGTGGAAGAGTATACCGGAGCATGGTGTGGGTGGTGTCCAGACGGTGCTCTTCAGATGGACTCTATTGCTGCGACACTGCCGGAGGCCGTGCTGGTCTCCATACACGCCGGCACACAACCCGATCTGATGAAGTCAGTCGTCGGATTGGAGCTTGCAAATGCTTATCTCCCTGCCTTTCCGCAGGCGATGATCGATCGACACCTCTTCAACGGGGAATCTAAAATCCCCTTGGACAGGACCGGCTTTGCGTGGAGATCTCGAGCCGAGGACCGCATGGCCGAGGGGGCGCCCTTCTTCCTCACGCTCACACCATCGTACGAACCGTCCACACGTCACATTTCAGCTTCGCTAGCGATTACCTGCGCCGATTTCGTCGTTCCCGATGACTACCGCGTACATCTCCTTGTGGTCGAGGAGGAGGTAACTGGAAGAGGACAGGGGTATGATCAGGTGAACTACTTCAGCAACAATCGGGACTACCCCAATCACCCATTCTATGCCCTGCCGAATCCAGTCCCCAACTACACTCATCGACATGTTCTCCGCGGGACTCTGACCGAGACGTGGGGTGATTCCGGGCGTCTCCCAATGAGAATGGAGGCTGAGCAGACCTATTCGATCATGATCGAAGGGACCCTGGGACAGGACGTTGATCCCCAGAAAGCACGCCTTGTCGCTTTCGTTTCCAGATACGGTCCTCTGATGGCCCAGCGCGACGTTATCAATGCCACCGACGCCTCGTTGATTCCCGCATCGGTTTCACCTGAGCCTTCCAGTACCGATCGATTGACAGTCGTCCCCACTCCCGCACGTCAACGCATCGAGCTTCGCTACGGGCTGGACCGGACTGCGTTGGTCAGCGGGGATCTCATCGACGTGACCGGTCGACGGGTAGCATCGATTCCGGAGCGAACGATGGAGCCGGGTACGAACGCCATTTCGCTGGACATTGCATCGCTCGAACCCGGTCTCTATGTCGCCCGACTGAGAGTCGGCAATCGTGCCATGGTGGGTAGAGTAGTGGTATACTAGCGCCCCGTATCAACTACAATCGCATGCCGTGCCTTCTCCCATCGTCCGTCTCCACGACGTCGTCAAGGACTATCAGATCGATAAGCGCCCACTTCGCGTTCTCAAGGGTATTTCGCTTGAGGTAGAGGAAGGGGAGATCGTGGCGATCACCGGGAGCTCAGGCGCTGGAAAGAGTACGCTGTTGCACATCATCGGTGGTCTGGATGTGGCGACGCAAGGAGACGTAGAAGTCGCCGGTGTCCAGCTCAACGGACTCGCCCCCGGTGCCCTGGCCTCGTTCCGGAACGCCAACATCGGCTTCGTTTTTCAATTCCACCATCTGCTTCCGGAATTCACCGCCCAGGAAAATATCGCCATGCCACTGCTGATCCGTGGAGCAGCGATGAAAGAGGCATTGAACAGAGCCGCAGAATACCTTGAGATTGTCGGTCTGTCAGAACGGGCGCTCCATAAACCGAACGAACTCTCCGGCGGCGAGCAGCAACGTGTGGCGGTTGCACGGGCGCTGATCCCTCGACCGCGAATTGTCCTCGCCGATGAGCCGAGTGGAAATCTCGATTCAGAAAACGGAGAGCGCCTCCATAAGCTTCTTTGGGACATCAGCCGCAAGGAGGGGCGAACGTTTGTCATCGTCACCCATAATGCTGATCTAGCCAGTCGCGCGGATCGCGTTCTTTCGATGAGGGATGGATCGTTGGAGAGTCATGTTGAATGACCCTATAGAGAAGGATCCACCCGGACGCAAACGAACCCTCCTTGGGCTTCATATACCCGCCTTCATTACGTCCGTGGCAACCGGCACCGGTTATGGGTTGATTAGCCGTTTTGCATTTGGCTATGAATCCTTTCCGTTGCTGCAGGCGATGTCCTATTCCTTTCTTTTTATTGTTCCCTTCGCGCTGGGATTTATCACTATTTCCGTCAGGGAGTCGCGCAACTCCACCCGCGGAATGAACCCAAACAAGCGGTTACGCATCTGGATCATGTTACCGTGGGTCGCCGCACTACTCACCCTGTTTTTTACTCTTGTTCTGCAGTGGGAAGGATTGGCGTGCATTGTTATATGGTTTCCGCTTTTTCTTTGCATTTCATCAATTGGTGGACTCGCTGCCGCCGGCGCACATTCGTTTGTCAACGGACGCTCATCACGGGGCATGATGTTCGCAACGTTTACTCTGCTCCCATTCGTGCTTTCACCGATGGAACAGACCTACAATCCAACTCCGGTGACAGGGGTTTCAGAGAACCACATCATCATTCATGCGGATCGGAACAAGATTTGGAAGAACATTCGCGAAGTTCCCACCATCGATAGAAGTGAGCTTTCCTTTTCCTTCACTCGTTTGATCGGTTTTCCTGATCCCTTGGAGGCGAGGATTTCGGGAGATGGAGTGGGAGCTGTGCGTCACGCAACATTCACGGGTGGGGTTTTGTTCGTCGAAACGGTCACGGAATGGGAGCCCGGACATCTTCTTTCCTTTACAATTGACCCGGACCCCAATATTCCACCAACGACGTTCGACGAACACGTAGTCGTCGGAGGGCGATACTTCGACATCCTGAGTGGAACGTATCGAATCGAGTACGTCGACTCATCTACCTGCGTACTCCATCTCTCCAGCCAGCAGCGGTTATCGACGCGATTCAACTTCTACGCGGAGCTCTGGACCAGATTCTTTATGGAAGACATTCAGGAGAACATTCTCCAGGTGATAAAGAAGCGGTGCGAGGGGGCTTCGACACATGGACTCTGAGATTACGGATCACTTTTTACGCGTGGCTATCGGCACTGACCATGCAGGGTATCAATACAAGGAAGCGATCGCGCGTCATCTGCGCGACAGGGGTTTGGTGGTAATTGATTGTGGAACGAATTCTGACGAGCCCGTTGATTACCCTCTCTTTGTCCGCCCTGCTGCTGAGCTTGTCGCGCGGGGTGAAGCTGAACGAGGAATCGTTCTTGGCGGATCGGGAAATGGTGAGGCAATTGCCGCTAACAAAGTAGGCGGGATTCGATGCGCCCTCTGTTGGGACGAAGAGACGGCCAGGCTGGGCCGGGCGCACAACGACGCGAACGTAATCGCCATCGGGGCTCGCATGATTTCTCTCGAGTTGGCATTGCGGATCGTCGACATTTTCCTGGTGACGCCGTTCGACGGTGGTCGGCATGCTCGGCGTATCGCAATGCTCGAGGCACCCCCCGATCATAGCAACCCGCGAAACGCCGAGGCGGAATAGAAATCTGTTCGCAGCCCACAACGTCCGCCTCAACTCACCACCACCTCACTGCCTGACGTCGCGCGGATACATCATCGACCCGTCACCGAACGATTATAGTGGGTTGGGCGTTTGCTCGGCCCCCTTGGAGGCTGCTGAAAAACGCGCGATCTCTGCGTTGCGCTCCTCATCGCTCACTGCGGCGCACCTCAGGTACACCTCAAACACTCGTCGTCGCGCGATTTGAACAGCCTCTTGATCTGAGTTATTCAACAGTCTCCTGGAACCCGAAAAGCGCGCCATATCCGATTCGATTGGCGAATGCCGTAAATGCATGTCGAAGGAGGATGGACGTGAGGGTAATCCGGTTGCGATTGGACAAACCCGGGGATCGAGATGTTTCTGCGGAACCACGCGGAGGTTGATAAACAGATGCGCTATCCAGGGAGCACGAGGGGTAGCGCAATCACGACGGCATCGGTACGTCTTTCCGTTCCCTGACGATTTCGTGAAAGGGAATCAGAGGGAAGCGGGCTTCAGCGTTAGAAATGGTCGTTTCCAATCGCAATCGACGGACATTTCCTTTGGATGAGGAGGGGTCCAACCGTATCTTTGCGTTCTGATTCTGTGAAGTGGGCTAGGCGGCAACGCGTGGCCCTTTTTGTTTCCACAGGACCGTGTACACATGGTACCGCTGCCGATCCGCATAGAGGAGCGACTGCGGGAGGAGATCGAGCGGCGTGGGTTGATCCTGCTTGACGCGGGTCGTCGCGGGCAGGGAGGTACCTCGGTAATCGAGGTCATCGTCGATAGCGAGTCGGGTGCCACACTTGACGAACTAGCCGACCTTGCCCGCTGGACCAGCACCCTGCTGGATGAAGTCGAGGGCGACCTCCCCGGTCGTTATCGACTGGAGGTGACGACACCGGGGCTCGACCGCCCTCTTGAATTCCTCTGGCAGTATCGCAAGAACGTTGGACGTCTGCTGAAACTCCTCGTTGACGAGGATGATGGACGGCAGTCAACCGGTTTCTTCCGCCTACTTGGCGTCTCGGATGACGCGATAACGGTGGAGCCGGCCCCCCCCGGAGGACGACGCCCATCCCACGCCAAGGGATCGGAACGCACCATCCCCATGTCGGCGATCGTTCGAGCCACCGTTGAACCCCAACTCTGACTCTAACCCCCGCGGTCCCCGGGCTCTCAAGACCGTTTCTGACAGTTCATAGATTATCATGGCAAAGCGAAAGAACGCAAAGTCGACCGCCAACAAGTCGATGATCATCGAGGCCTTCGCCGAAATGGCGCGCCTGAAGAACATCGACCGCGACCTCCTGCAGGGAATCATCGAAGACACTCTGTCCCAGATGGTCCGCAAGAAGTATGGACAGGAGTCCAACTTCGAGATCATCGTGAATATGGAGAAGGGAGACATCGAGATCTACCTGATCCGGGAGGTTGTCGAGGAAGTCGAGGATCCGAATCTCCAGATCTCCTTGGAGGAGGCTAACAACGAGAGCGAGCAGTACGATGTCGGCGACGAGGTACTGACCGAGCTCAACCTTGAGAATCTCTCCGACAACTTTGGCCGCCGCCTTGTTCACATGGCCGCGCAGACCCTCAGTCAGAGAATTCGGGAGGTCGAGAAGGACAACGTCATTGCAGAGTACTCTCAAAAGGTTGGCGAGATTATCGTTGGCGAGGTTTATCAGGTTCGCCGGAACGATGTCTATGTGATGCACAACAAGGTTGAGCTTCGCATGCCCCGGAACGAACAGATCTGGCGGGAGCGGTACAAGAAGGGTGAAACACTCAAAGCCCTCCTGAAAGAAGTCCGCGCCGAGGAAGGGACGGCCTCCCAGCCAGAGATTATCATCTCAAGAAGCGATCCCCAGTTTCTCCAGCGTCTGTTCGAGATCGAAATCCCGGAGATCTATGACGGCATCATCGAGATCAAGGGTATAGCGCGGGAACCCGGCGAGCGTGCGAAGATCGCCGTCTGGTCACACGACGAGCGCGTTGACGCCGCCGGTGCGTGCATCGGCATGAAGGGGGTACGCGTCCACTCGATCGTCCGCGAACTGTCCAACGAACATATCGACGTCGTCTACTGGAGCCCGGAGTCAAAGAAGTACATCGCACAGGCCCTTTCTCCGGCCAAAGTGCGTGAGATCTCGATCGACGAGGAAACGCGAACCGCAACGGTCCTTGTTGGCGATGACCAGGTCTCGCTCGCCATTGGCAAGAACGGTCAGAACGTCCGCCTTGCCATGAAGCTGACCGGGTACACGATCGATCTTGTCAAGGAAGGTGGGGAAGACATCGAACTGGCCGAGTTCCAGGATGAACTGGGAGCCGAGCTCTATGCAATTCTCTCGCAGGCCGGCATCGCTACTGCCAAGGAGTTTCTCCTGCAGGACGACGACAAACTCATGGCGCTCGCTGGAGAGCTTTCGCTCCAGCAACTGATGGAGCTGCGCGAGATCATCTCATCTGAATTCGATGAAGACGAACTCCGTGACATGTATGCGGAAGCCGGCGTCGCGCCTCGCCACCCTTTGACCGACCAGGTTGAAGAAGAAGAGGTGACGCAGCAGCCAGTAGAATCGGCGGCGGTGGCGCAAGACGAACAGGCAGCGCCTGAGCAGGAGGTGCAGGGAGCACCCGAGCAGGAGGTGCAGGGAGCAC
>CAYWXV010000017.1:0-53306 GCA_964462535.1 uncultured Alphaproteobacteria bacterium | reverse complement strand
AGGGAGCACCCGAGCAGGAGGTGCAGGGAGCACCCGAGCAGGAGGTGCAGGGAGCACCCGAGCAGGAGGTGCAGGGAGCGCCTGAGCAGGAGGAGCAAATGGTGGCGGTCGTCCAGGAGAGTGACACAGTCGGGGAGACAGCTGGCGAAGCAGCTCCGGTTGAGGACGCTCCCCCCGCAGTCGATGGCGGCGAAGCACAGAGCGAGCTTGTGCAGAGCGAAAACCGCCAAGACTGATGACAACGCGACGACGAGGAGATTTTCTTACACATCGGAGACTGAATGGCCGCGACGACAGACAAGACGAAGGAAAAGAAGGGTACAACGTACAGGCTCTTCAAGGTCGCTGCTGAACTCAACATCGGCAAAGAGACGATTGTCGAGTTCCTCCACCAGAAGGGGTTCGATGTTCCTGACAAGCCGACCACTGCTCTGACGCAGGAAATGGTCACGCTTGTCATGGACAAGTTTGAGAAGGAACATCGGCAGATCGAGAAGCAGAGGAAGAAGGTTGACGCCTATCACGAGAAGCGCGTCCGCACCCGCGATGAGGCTCCGGAAGAGAAGAAGCCCACGACGTCACGTCGCCGCAAGACCGATGATGAGCCGGTAGAATCTCCCGGTGTG
This sequence comes from uncultured Alphaproteobacteria bacterium, assembly GCA_964462535.1. Taxonomy (GTDB): domain Bacteria; phylum Bacteroidota; class Ignavibacteria; order OLB7; family OLB7; genus CAYWXV01. The sequence continues at coordinate 52,680 of CAYWXV010000017.1, read as the reverse complement.
ACCACGCCGGCGACGCCGGCCGAACATGCTCCGATCGCTGAGACGGAGACCGCTCCCACTACCGATACGCCCGCAGAGGCCGAGACGGTGGTGGTTGAAGCTGCTCCCGTTGTGGAAGCACCGACGGATGAAGATCAGTCCGCCGAGGCCCCCTCCAGCGCTCCCATGACACCGGAGCAGATGGAGGAGGCTCGCCGTGTTCGTCGCGAGCAATTGCGTGCCATCGCGAAGAGTGCCATCGCAGAGAAGGAGCAGACAAGAGAGGACGAGGAAGAAGCTCGAGCAGAGAAGGCTCCTGCGCAGCCTGTCGCAGCCGAGAAGGAACGTCCTGAATCGACCGAGGCGGCGCCGGAAGAAGCGCCATCCGGAAACATGGTCTCTTCTCCCCCCAAACTGCAGGGGCTTACCGTCGTCGGAAAGATCACGGTCGAGAAACCGGAAGACAAGAAGAAGAAGCGAAAGAGAATCCGCGAAGGCCACAAGGCGGTCGACATTACGACCGGTGGAGCGAACCGGACCAGCAGCAGTACAGCGACAAAAGGAACGGGCACACCTGCAACGCAGGGAACAGCGGGGACTGCGGCCGGTAAGGGGAAGAAGCTCCGCGCACGTGGGTCGAAGTCGTCGGTCAATCAGGAAGACGTTGCTCGCGCCATTCGTGAAACACGTTCACGAATGGAGGACGCATCAGGCTCGGCCCGCCAGAAGCGGAGCAGAATGAAGCGTGAAGAGCGCGAGATCCGCGCTCAGTTGCAACGCGACGCTGAAAGTGCCGAAGCCACTGTTCTTCCAGTCACCGAGTTCGCCACTGTCGCCGAGCTTGCGGATCTGATGAACGTCGACGTCAGCCAGGTGATCAGCACCTGTATCGGTCTTGGGTTGATGGTCTCCATCAATCAGCGCCTCGACAAAGACACCATTCAACTCGTCGTCGACGAGTTTGGCTACACGGTTGAATTCCAGCAGGAGTACACCGAAGAGGCGCTGGCCGATCAGGAAGATGCTCCCGAGACCCTCAAGCCTCGCGCCCCGATTGTCACCATCATGGGTCACGTCGATCACGGCAAGACCTCGTTGCTCGACTACGTCCGAAGCGCCAATGTCGTCGCTGGTGAAGCTGGTGGCATTACCCAGCACATCGGCGCGTACGGGGTCAGCCTTGCCGATGGTCGAAAGATCACGTTCCTCGATACACCGGGACACGAGGCGTTTACTGCCATGCGCGCGCGTGGTGCTCAGATCACAGACATCGTTGTTCTGATCGTCGCCGCTGACGATGCGGTCATGCCGCAGACAATTGAGGCTATTTCGCACGCACAGGCAGCGGGCGTTCCGATGGTTATCGCGATTAACAAGGTCGACAAGCCGGAGGCCAATCCCGAAAGAATCAAGCAGCAGCTCGCGGATCGTGGTGTTCTTGTCGAGGAGTGGGGAGGCCGATATCAGTCAGTCGAGATATCTGCGAAGAAGGGCATCAACGTTGACAAGTTGCTCGAGACCATTCTACTCGAAGCCGAGCTTCTCGACCTGAAGGCAAATCCGGATCGCGAAGCCCGAGGGGTGATCATCGAGGCGGAGATCGACAAGGGGAAGGGCGTCGTTGCCACTGTCCTTGTGCAGAAGGGAACGTTGAAGGTCGGTGATCCGTTTGTCGCCGGGCATCATTTCGGGCGCGTCCGCGCGCTGATGGACGAGCGCGGACATCGCATTCTGCAGGCTGGCCCATCGTATCCGGCTCAGGTTCTCGGATTTGATGGCGCGCCTACAGCGGGTGACGTCGTCGTTGCTCTGGAGAGCGAGCGCGAAGCGCGCGAGATCGCGAATCGCCGTCAACAACTGCGTCGTGAGCAGGAGTTTAAGCGTGGTCGCCACATCACACTCGACGACCTTTCCGATCAGATTGCGCGTGGCGGTGTTCAGAATCTCCCGCTCATCATCAAGGGTGACGTGGACGGTTCGGTCGAGGCTCTTGCCGATTCACTGCTCCGCCTGTCAACTCCGGAGGTGCAGGTAGAAGTCATCATGAAGTCGGTCGGTGAGATTTCGGAGGGAGACGTCCTCCTTGCCACAGCATCGAACGCGATCATCGTCGGTTTCCATGTCCGCCCGAATCTCAAAGCCCGAAAGCTTGCAGAGAAGGAAGGGGTCGACATCCGCACGTACCAGATCATCTACGACGCAACCGCCGAGATCCGAGCAGCCCTCGAGGGTATGTTGAAGCCAGAGGAGAAGGAAGTCATAACCGGTACGGTGGAGATTCGCGACGTCTTCAAGATCTCCCGCCTGGGAACAATCGCTGGCTGCTATGTGCAGGACGGGAAGATCACGCGTAACGATCGCATTCGTCTGCTTCGCGACGGGCTCGAAATCTTCACGGGTGGTATCTCATCACTCCGCCGTGTCAAGGATGACGTGCGAGAAGTCGAGCAAGGATATGAATGCGGCATCGCACTGGATGGCATGAACGACGTCAAGGTCGGGGATGTGATCGAGGCGTACAAGATGGTCGAGGTCAAACGGAAACTCGACTCGGTCGCCGGATAGTCAATCTCCCGTTGTCAACTGATTACCATGTCTATCCGCACTGAACGTGTCGGCGCCATGATTCGCGAGGCGCTGGGTACACAACTGCAGCGACGGCCGCCGGAATATCTGGACGGTATGGTGACGATCGTGTCGGTGCGAATGACGGCCGATCTCGGCATTGCCCGCGTCTACGTCAGTATCTGGAGAAGTACAACCGATCCGGAGATTCTGGTGAAGCGCCTGAATACGCATGCCCCCGAGATCCGGCACGAGCTGGCCCGCAACATTACTCTTCGATTCATGCCGGAATTGCGATTCTATCGTGACGACACGCTCGACACGGCGGAGCGCATCGATCAACTCCTTCATCAGGTCCGCAAGGAGGATGAGGAACGGGCACGCGCCCGGGGCGACATGGGGGATGGAGGAATAGACGATCGTGATTCCCTCCATTGATCAGCTTCCTGTCATCGGACGGGACACCATCGATCTTCTCGATCACGTCGACGCCGCCACCACCGGAGCCCTTATTCTGATCGACAAGCCCTCCGGCTGGACATCGTTCGATGTCGTTGCCCGCCTTCGTACTATTCTTCGCATTCGGCGGATCGGTCACTGTGGAACGCTTGACCCAATGGCAACCGGTCTGCTTCAGGTCTGCGTCGGACGGGCGACAAAGCTGGTGGAGACGTTTCAAGCCGGCCTCAAGGAGTATGTCGGTCACTTTCGTCTTGGAGGAACGACGCCATCCGATGATGCCGAGACAGAGGTAACACAAAGCCTACCAATCGATCATCTGACACGAGAGATAGTAGAGACCGCCGCGAAGACGTTCCTTGGGACGATCGATCAGATTCCGCCAATGTATTCGGCGCGGAAGGTGGACGGAACGCGACTCTACAAGATTGCCCGTCGCGGGGAGACGATTGAACGCCCGTCACGGAGTGTGGACATTCATGAGTTTGAAATCGGGGACGTCCGGCTCCCGGACGTGGCCTTCCGGGTCGTCTGTTCGCGCGGCACATATATCAGATCACTTGTCCGCGATCTGGGTACCGCTGTCGGTTCTGGGGCATATCTCACCGAGCTTCGCCGAACGAAAAGCGGAAGCTATCGCGTTGACGACGCCGCAACGCTGGAAGCACTTGGAGAAAGAAGCCACGGCAGGGAGGATCGTCGATGATCGTGCACAGAGATATCGGTGATGTCCGCCGCGATCCTCGCACCGCACTCACGATGGGAACCTTCGATGGCGTGCACAAAGGTCACCGACTGATTATCGAGGAGCTTCTTCGTCAGAAGACCATCCTCGACGGAAGGTCGTTCGTCATCACGTTTCATCCCCACCCACAGCTTGTCCTGCGACGGCATGGCGATACCGTTCCCATACTTACAACGATCGAAGAACGCCTCGAACTTCTGAAGGAATGTGGCGTTGACGAAGTTCTTGTCATGCCCTTCACGCCGGCAACCGCCGCGACTCCGTGGAGAGAATTCGCGCAGCTGTTGATCGATCAGATTGGAATCGGGCACATGATTTTCGGGCACGATCACGCGTTCGGAAAGAACAGAGAGGGAACTGCTCAGGCTGTTCGAACGTTGGGGGAGGCGGAGGGCTTTGAAGTGACGGAGGTGTCCCCCCTTTATATCGGTCACGAGACGGTAAGCTCCACGAAAATCCGCCGGGCCCTTCAGGGGGGAGAACTCGATCTGGCCGAGCAGTACCTGGGGCGACACTACTCATTCCAGGGAAGGGTTATCAAAGGCGATGGTCGTGGTCGAAGCCTGGGTATTCCAACGGCCAATGTCGAACCACTTGATCCGGCGAAGCTGATCCCGATGGAGGGAGTCTATTCCGTCTCGATGTTGTTGGGCGATCGGGAGGTCCGAGGAATGGCAAACATCGGTCGAAGGCCGACTTTTACCGATGGTCGTGAGCGAACGATTGAGGCCAATCTCTTCGACTTCGATGAAGATATTTATCACAATGTTGTGACCCTTGTGTTCCGTAAGTTTGTCCGCTCGGAGCGAAAATTCGGCTCTGCGGAGGAGTTTCTGGAACAACTCGACAGGGACAGAGCCTTCTGCAGAGAACACTAGGAGAAGCCGGCACGCGGCTGCGTGAGGTCTTCTCCGTTTCATTTTCGACATCGACGCACATCGCAAGCATCGACTCTTTCAGACGAGCGATGCGCCGTTCGTCGCCGTGTATCGGCTGAACGGAACAAGGGGACTGAGCGTGACCGGACCCCGACCCTGGCAACTCGTCACGACCCTGGACATAACAGAGGAAGTTCTATGGCAGTAACGAAAGAGCGCAAGGCTGAACTTGTGCGCAAATTCGGCGACAATCCGAACGACAGTGGCAAGCCTGAAGTTCAGATCGCAATTCTCACAGAGCACATCTCGCTCTTGACACCTCACCTGGAGAAGAACAAGAAGGACAAGCATTCGTTGCGTGGACTCATGAAAATGGTCGGAAAGCGACGCGCTCTTCTTGGCTACCTCCAGAAGAAGGACATCAATCGCTACCGCGCTATCATCGCGGAGCTAGGTATTCGCAAGTAGACGTCCGGGGCGCCGTAGACAGAGGGACTGTCGTACGGCGCCTCTTTTTTTCCGTCCGCCGATTCGCCGCATCAACTTGTCTGGAATGGCGGATTACCATGTAACGTCCGCAAAAGCGGACTGCCCCGGGGAGTTGGCCCCGTGGGCGTGAACTGACAGAAGGAAGAATATGAAGTCCGTTTCCATGGAGTTCGGCGGCCGAACTCTCACTCTTGAGACCGGTCGTTTTGCCAAGCTCGCCAACGGGGCCGTAATGGTCCGTCACGGCGACACAATGATTCTTGCGGTGGCTGTCGCTTCCGCAAATCCCCGCGAAGGAATCGACTTCCTGCCATTGCAGGTCGAGTATCGCGAGAAATATGCTGCTGCCGGTAAGGTCCCCGGTGGCTTCTTCAAACGTGAAGCCCGCCCAACCGAAAAGGAAATCCTCTCGGCGCGTCTGATCGATCGCCCCATTCGTCCCATGTTTCAGAAGGGATGGACCTATGAAACGCAGATCATCTGCACGGTCTATTCGTTCGATCAGGAAAGCGAGGCCGATATCCTTGGTGCCGTCGGCGCCTCGTGTGCGCTAATGCTTTCCGGAATGCCGTTCAATGGGCCGATCTCGAACGTGCGCGTCGCCTACGTCGATGGCGAGTTCATGATCAATCCCACCTACGAGCAGTTGGAGGGTTCCGAACTCGAAATCATTATCTCCGGTACCGACTCCTCGATCGTAATGGTCGAAGGTGAGTCCAAAGAGATAAGCGAGGAACTCTTCCTGGAAGCTCTTGAGTTCGGTCATCGCCATATCAAGATGCTGAACGACTTGCAGCGCCAGCTCATCGCTCAGTGCGAAGTCCCGCAGTTGTCGGCCCCAGAGAAGACCACGTACAGCGACGTCAACGAGTTCATTGTCGCTCATTCTTCCGAACGGATGGCTGCGGCCGCCCGTGAGTTCACCGACAAGGAAGGGCGAAAGGAACGCTACCAGATCTTCCGCGACGAGATCGCTGATATGGTAGCCCAGAAGTTCTCAACGGAAGTTCACCCCGAACTCGAGGTCAACAAGATCGTCGGGCAGGTCCTTCACGATCTCGAATCGGAAGCCATGCGCGAGATGATTCTCTCGGAAGGACGCCGCCTTGATGGTCGCCGCCTCGATGAGATCCGACCGATCACCTGCGAGATCGATATCCTGCCACGAGCACACGGCTCGGCCCTCTTCACTCGTGGTGAAACGCAGTCGTTGACCTCGATGACGCTGGGAACCAAAATGGATCGCCAGATGATCGACGGCCTGGTGCCAAAGCACGAAAAGAGATTCATGCTCCACTACAATTTCCCTCCCTTCTCAACGGGTGAGACCGGACGATTTGGTTCGACGTCTCGACGCGAGATCGGTCATGGAAACCTGGCGGAGCGAGGGGTAAAGCAGATTCTTCCGTCGGAGGATCAGTTCCCCTACACGATTCGAATCGTCTCGGATATCCTCGAGTCGAATGGCTCGTCATCGATGGCAACGGTATGCGCCGGGTCCCTGTCACTCATGGCGGGTGGCGTTCCGATCCGCAAGCCCGTGGCTGGCATCGCGATGGGTCTCATCAAAGGAGAGGGTGACAACGTCGCTATCCTCTCGGATATTCTAGGTGATGAGGACCATCTGGGTGATATGGATTTCAAAGTGGTCGGAACGACTGAGGGTATCACCGCCTGTCAGATGGATATCAAGATCCAGGGAATTTCACTTGAGATCATGGGTCGAGCGCTTGAGCAGGCCCGTCAGGGTCGTCTGCATATCCTCCAGAAGATGGCCGAAGCAATCAATGCACCAGCCGAGGATGTGTCGCCATATGCACCTCGCCTGACCACACTGCAGATTCCAGTCGAAATGATCGGTGCTCTCATTGGCAGTGGTGGAGAGACCATCAGAGGTATTTGTGCCGAGTCAGGAGCTGAAATCAACATCGACGATGATGGAACCGTCACCGTAGCTGCAACAAGTGGCGAGTCGGCGGCAAAGGCGATTGCGCTCATCGGTCGGATCACGGAGCAGCCTGAGGTAGGGAAAACCTACGAGGGGCGCGTACTCCAGATCCGCGAAGGATTGGGTGCAATCGTGGAGTTCCTCCCGAAGAAAACTGGACTTCTTCACATCTCCCAGCTCGAGCATCATCGCGTTGAGAACGTCGAGGACGTAGTTTCGATTGGAGAGCGTCTCCAGGTGAAGCTTGTCGAGATACAGGATGATGGCAAGTTCCGACTGAGCCGCAAGGCGCTGTTACCCGTACCCGAAGGAATGGAAGAGCAGGTGCAGCGGGAGAGGAATGGTGGCGATCGAGGGGGTAGTCGCGGTGGCGGCGACAGGGGAGGCAATCGAGGAGGTGGTGACCGTGGCGGATATCGTGGAGGGGGTGACCGTGGGGGTAACAGAGGGGGCGGCGATCGCGGCGGTAACAACGGCGGAAACTCGCGCCGTCGCGGCAATAGCTGATATCGCACACTGAATTTCTGGAAATGCCGGGCGGCAGCGTCCGGCATTTCCCTTTTATCTCCGGCTCCGAATCAGACGTCTTCACTCTACTGTTTCCTATCACGTGACGCACTCCGAACGTATTATCATCCTCGACTTTGGATCGCAGTATACTCAGCTAATCGCGCGCAAAGTGCGGGAGGCAGGAGTCTATGCCGAGATCCATCCCTATAACATTTCGATCGCGACGCTTCGTGAGCTTCAGCCGATCGGTGTCATTCTGAGCGGCGGCCCATCTTCTGTATATGGAGAGGGAGCACCGCATAGCGATCCAGCTGTTTTTGAGCTAGGTGTTCCGGTGCTCGGCATTTGCTATGGGCTGCAGTTGATGGCCTATCAGCTCGGAGGGACAGTTGATCGTTCATCAAAGCGTGAGTTCGGTCCGGCCACGCTTCAACTTATCGGCAGTAGCCCACTTATAGCCGATATTGCGTCAGGCAGTACTGTATGGATGAGTCATGGTGACTCGCTAACCTCGCCACCAAAGGAATTCAATATAGTAGCACAATCAGAGAATGCACCAATCTGTGTTGTCGCTGATGAGCGCAGAAAATTCTATGGTGTGCAATTTCATCCGGAAGTCCATCACACCCATTTCGGACCACAAATACTTCGAAATTTCGTCTATTCGATATGTAATGCTCACGGTGGATGGGATGCCTCTACGTTCATTCAGTCTGCCACAGAGGAAATCCGCGCGCAAGTTGGATCGGGAAGAGTTATTTGCGCTCTTTCTGGTGGCGTCGATTCATCCGTTCTCGCCGTTCTTCTCCACGAAGCGATTGGTGACCAGGTTCTCTGTATCCATATCGATAACGGTCTGATGCGGAAGGATGAGTCGAGAAAAGTCGTTGAGCTCTTCCGAGAGAAATACCACATCCCGCTCGACTTTCGCGACGCTGGAGATCTCTTTCTCGAAAGATTGTCCGGTGTAACTGACCCTGAACAAAAGCGGAAAATTATTGGCGCTGCGTTTATTGATGTATTTGAATCGGAGGCGCGGAGTTTTCAGGATGCGGAGTGGTTGGCGCAAGGGACACTCTATCCAGACGTAATCGAATCCGTCTCGTTCAAGGGGCCCTCGGTCACCATCAAGACCCATCACAACGTAGGGGGCCTTCCGGAGAGGATGAAGTTCAAACTCATTGAGCCCTTCCGTGAGCTCTTCAAAGACGAAGTTCGCAACGTGGGCAGGGAGCTCGGCCTCCCGGAGGAGTTCATCGAGCGGCATCCGTTCCCAGGTCCCGGACTGGCCGTCCGCGTGCTGGGAGAAATCACGCATGAGCGTTGTGATGTGCTGCGCGAGGCCGATCAGATTCTAATCGATGAACTACATGCGTCGGGCGTCTACAGTGAAACATGGCAGGCCTTCACCGTACTGCTGCCGATCTCGTCTGTTGGTGTCATGGGGGACGAGCGAACCTATGAGAACGTCTGCGCGATCCGCGCAGTCACCAGTACGGACGGCATGACAGCTGACTGGGCTCGGCTTCCGTATGATCTGCTTGCCCGGGTATCCAACAGGATTATCAATGAAGTACGGGGAATCAATCGCGTCGTATACGACGTCAGTTCAAAACCCCCGGCAACCATAGAGTGGGAATAGTCGGACCTATCCGTCTACTATCGAGCATTATCCATCCCAATCAAGTGACAATGAAGATATCCGTTCAACGATTCAAGGCCGACGGCGCATCAGCAGATGCTGTCATCGTCTTTCTGGCGAAGGACAAGTCTGCACAACAGGAAACGATTGCGTGGATTGGTGCCTCGTGGGAAGGAACATCGGCTCCTTTTTCGGCCGGCGACATTACTGGGGCTGCGGATCAGATTTCGGTCTTGTACACGGGCTCCCGCAAGACACCACGACTGATCGTCGCTGGTATTGGTGACTCTACCGGACTAACCACTGAGCGGCTCCGTCGTGCAGCTGCGCTGGCCATCCAACGTGCCACCACACTAAAGTGCCAGCGTGTGGCCTGTGTCGTGCGCCCACTTCCGCTTTCTGCTGAGCAGTCATCGCAAGCGATTGTTGAAGGGATGCTTCTTGGCAACTATTCTTTTGACAAGTACCTCACGGAGAAGAAACCGGAGGATCGGAAGAAGGTGGAGCAGATCGTCATACTTGCAGATTCTGATGATCTGACGGCCGTACGGCGCGGAACAGCGACAGGAGAGGGCGTTTCAAACGGAGTCACGCTTGCCCGCGATCTTGCGAACGCGCCATCGAACGAACTCGATCCTGAAACACTCGCCACCCGATGCAAGGAGCTTTCAAAGCTTGGCGTGAAGGTGACCGTGTTGAACAAGGCACAGATCACGCGTCTCGGTATGGGTGGGTTGCTTGCCGTCAATCAGGGAAGTGTCCGCCCGCCCTACTTCGTCATAATGGAGTGGAACAAGGGAAAGAAAGGCGAGGCGCCGATTGTACTCGTCGGCAAGGGAATCACGTTTGATTCGGGTGGAATCTCTATCAAACCGTCCGCTGGGATGGGTGATATGAAGATGGATATGGGTGGGGCTGCTGCTGTGGTTGGCGCCATGCGCAGCATCGCTGAGCTCAAGCTCGCGCGTAACGTTATCGCTCTGGTGCCAACGACAGAGAACATGCCGTCCGGTAGCGCCTACAAGCCAGGCGACGTCGTCACGTTCCTGAATGGAAAGACCGCGGAGATTGACAACACGGATGCCGAGGGACGCCTGATACTGGCAGACGCTCTCAGCTATGCCTCGCGGTACAATCCTCAGGCAGTCATCGATCTTGCTACGCTGACGGGCGCGTGCGTCATCGCGCTGGGAAACCACGCAACCGGCCTCATGGGCAACACCCCATCGCTGAATGCACGACTGAAGGAATCAGGGGACCGGACGTACGACCGAGTCTGGGAGCTTCCGCTGTGGGAGGAGTACGAGGAGCTGATCAAGAGCGATGTCGCCGACGTGAAGAATTCAGGCGGTCGCGCAGCCGGCACGATTACCGCTGGCCTCTTCCTTAAGCACTTCATTGGGGAGTACCCTTGGGCGCACCTCGATATAGCTGGAACAGGCATGACATCGAAAGGGTCGGGGTACATCAACAAGGGTGGCACGGGGGCAGGGGTTCGACTCCTGGTCGATCTGATTCAGAACTGGTCACCGCTTCAATAGTCGTTTCGGCAACAAATTCAGGTGTAACGCAGAGGGTGGCTTCGGTCACCCTTTGTCGTTTCAACAGCTGAGTATTGATTTTCAGAGAAATTCAACGATTCCGATACTTGGTATGTTCCACGGCCGTGACACGAACGGCTATGTAAGGCGTCCATTCAGAAGCGGCGAAATTCTCTCGTTTTCGACGACGGTTATCCACATCGTCATCCACATTTCGACCAGGATCTGTGGAATTCGTGTGAATCCGCTGTGAATTGCGAGGCTCTCAAGTCCCTCCCCTCACGCTTATCCACGGCAGTGTGGAGAACCTGCGTGTTTTCCCCAACTTCTCCACACCATAGATGGCTCAAAAACAATTGATTCTGCTTGATTTCCGCATCTTTTCATTACGTCACGTAACTCTATCCACCTATCCACAGGGACATAAACAACAAAAACTCTTTCTATGTATTCAGTGAATGAGAATAGAGAGATCAGAATGAACAGGTTGACATGTTTGCTGCACAGATTGGTTGAAAGGTGACACGGGATCAATGACTGGTACGATCTATGCGTCAGATTGGCAGAAATGAACTGATGGCATATATGTTGTTAGGAACGGCGAATCCTCCGACAAGGAGAACCCACCAATTGAAGGGAGTACATCATGCATCGAGATAATTTTGATTGGGTCAGAGAGCTTCAGAACGTCTCGGCACGGCTCGTAAACATCGTAACCGACGCAGGAGGACCACGGAGCAGTGAAAAGAATCCGTCTGGAGCACTGTTCGCCTACGATGTCATTTCCACGCCTGAACAGGTTCTTGTCGAGATTGAGTTGCCTGGGGTGGTAAAGGATGACATCTCGTTGACGATGGGAGGTGAGAAGGTTAGTCTGACGTGTGAACGACGGGAGAACGATGTTGAGAACGGAACCGTATTCAGACGTACGCGCCGGTACGGGAGCTTGTCCGCACAATTCGAGTTGCCGCGCGACATCGAGATGGACTATTCACAGGCCGTAGCAGCGTTTAAAGATGGTGTTCTTACGATCACTATTCCCAGAAAGAGACCACAGCCCGGCATATCCGTTCCGATTCAGTGACATGAGAAGTACCCGGGCTGCGCATAGCATAGAATCAAATCACACAGGAGTAATACATGAGCAAGATTATTGGCATTGACTTGGGCACAACGAATTCCGTTGTGGCTGTCATGGAAGGAACGTCCCCCGTGGTTATCCCGAACAGCGAGGGCTCTCGTACCACGCCTTCGGTTGTTGGGTTTACGAAGTCGGGGGATCGGTTGGTGGGACAAGCGGCAAAGAGGCAGGCCGTAACGAATCCCACGAACACCGTCTTCTCGATCAAACGATTCATGGGCCGCACGGAGTCGGAGGTCAAGGAAGAAGAGAAGATGATACCGTACGAGGTGGTGGCTGGCGAGAATAACTCGGTGCGGGTGAAGATTGACGATCGTTTGTACTCACCCCCTGAGATCTCGGCGATGATTCTTCAGAAGATGAAGCAGACGGCGGAGGACTACCTTGGACAGAAAGTGACTGAGGCTGTCATTACCGTCCCTGCGTACTTCAATGACTCGCAGCGTCAGGCGACGAAGGATGCAGGCGAAATTGCCGGGTTGACGGTCCGTCGCATAATCAATGAGCCGACGGCTGCCGCGCTGGCGTATGGTCTCGACAAGAAGGGTTTGAACGAGAAGGTTGCTGTCTACGACCTCGGCGGTGGAACGTTTGATATCTCGATTCTCGAGTTGGGCGACGGCGTGTTCGAAGTCAAGTCAACCAACGGTGACACACACCTCGGCGGCGACAACTTCGACCAGCGTCTTCTCGATTACCTGGCGGACGAATTCAAGAAGCAGGAGGGAATTGATCTCCGGTCCGACCCAATGGCCCTCCAGAGGCTCAAGGAAGCGGCTGAGAAGGCTAAGATGGAGCTGAGCCAGATGATGCAGACGGACGTCAACCTTCCGTTCATCACAGCGACGCCAGAAGGGCCGAAGCACATGAATCTGGTCGTCACGCGAGCCAAGTTCGAGCAACTCTGCGAGGACCTCTTCCGCAGAACGCTGGATCCCTGTCATCAGGCCTTGAAAGATGCAGGGATGAATCCAAGCCAGATCGACGAGGTTATTCTTGTTGGTGGTTCGACGCGTATCCCGAAGATCCAGCAGCTTGTCCGCGAGTTCTTTGGAAAGGAACCGAATCGAAGTGTCAACCCTGATGAGGTTGTGGCCATTGGCGCCGGCATCCAGGGTGCGGTTCTGCAGGGTGACGTCAAGGATGTCCTTCTGTTGGACGTTACGCCTCTCACGCTCGGCATCGAGACGCTGGGTGGTGTCCTGACACCAATGATTCCTTCGAACACAACCATTCCCACCCGAAAGACCGAAATCTTTTCAACGGCAGCAGACAGCCAGCCGTCAGTCGAGATACACATTCTGCAGGGTGAGCGTCCGATGGCAGGGGATAATAAGTCGCTCGGGAAGTTCCACCTGGATGGCATTCCCCCAGCTCCCCGCGGTGTACCTCAGATCGAGGTTACGTTCGACATCGATGCAAATGGGATTCTGAATGTTTCTGCGAAGGATAAGGCAACATCCAAGGAGCAATCCATCCGAATCACGTCGTCAAGCGGCCTAAATCAGGCTGAGATCGATCGGATGAAGAGAGAGGCTCAGGACAATGCGGCTACTGACCGGAAGCGGAAGGAGGAGGTTGAGCTGCGCAACCAGGCTGATCAGACGGTCTTCTCGACCAAGAAGCAGTTGACGGAGCTTGGGGACAAGATACCTGCGGAGGGGAAGACGCGAATCGAGGAGGCGACAACGAAGTTGGAGGAGGCGCTCAGGAGTGATTCGATCGACGACATCCGATCGGCGAAGGACGCTCTTGATCGTGCCTGGAGTGAGGTATCCCAACAGATGTACCAGGGCGCAGCCCCTGAAGGCGCTGAGGCGGCCGGAGCGACCGGAGGGGAACAGGCGGGGTCTGGTGGTGTTGAAGACGCTGACTACACCATCGTTGATGACGATAAGGAAGCCAGATAACGTCTGCCGCTGATGTGACGGTTAGCGAAAGGGGGTGGGTCAACGAGCTTGATCCGCCCCCTTTGTTGTGTCCTGTTCTGAACGCTGAACTGCGTTGGCGCCACTTCTGACACGCTCAATGTAGTGCTGCGATGAGTCCAGCATCGTTCTGAACTGCTCTGCCTCTGTTGCCACGCGATTCACGTCCTCCGTCAGGTCGCTTGCGTTGTCGTAGCCAAAGGCCGCTAACACGGAATCCACTGCGTGCGCTGTGGCCAGGGAATCTCCGGGATGACTCTGTCGGGCGATGAGTGTCTCGGCATACGCGATAGCGATGCGATCGCGTTCATCGGGAGAAACCCCGGACGAACACCCACCCAATATCACCACGACGACCGCCGCGAAAGGAACAATCACACGCATGAGGCCCTCGCGGGTCGGAGAATCTCCATTAGTAATCGCCAGCACTCTGTGTAAGGTTCCGCTTGCGAATCGTTAGTCGTAGAGGAGTGGAGCCGGTCCGATTTGTGAATACATCGATTGTGATCGGCTGAAGGGTGTCCATCCTGGCTGTTGTCACCGCCACGTAGATATCTGCTGGTCTCTGTCGTGTCGAGTTGCTGTTCTGGATCGTTGCCAGCAGGCAACCGCAGCTCGGTTGAATCGACTCGATCGCCACCAGGCTGTCCCCTGGGTTGATCACCTTCACATGAAAGCTGGCGTACGCGCTGGAGTCAGTAACCACCACCTCAGCAGGATCCAGGTACGGGCGCGTTGTATCCGGTATGTGTGGAATGCTCCTGGCACTTTGCGACGTAAATGTCAGAAGCAGCACGAGTAATGAGATTGGCATCGGCGTAAATTACCCATCTGTGTTGAATGACTTTGTTGATACCATAGTGGCACGTGCCACACCGTTGGGCTCCGGGGGCATCTGTGTCGTTCGGCTCAGTGGCACCGACGCCGTCCGAATTGCTGACACAATCTTTGTGAGGGAGCAGGGTGGTGGTATCGCAGATTCACCCGCTCGCATGCTCGTGTTCGGCACCGTCTCTGTTGGGGGTGATGCTATAGACCAGGTTCTTGCCGTTCGGTTTCCTGGCCCTCGCTCGTACACTGGGGAAGACGTTGTCGAGCTCCATCTCCATGGCAATGTCGCTATCGCTGAGCTGGTCATTAGTGCGGCCGTCAATGCTGGTGCACGCGTGGCCGATCCCGGCGAGTTTACACGCAGAGCGTTCGTCAACGGCCGGATCGACCTCACCCAGGTTGAAGCTCTTGCGGATCTGTTGGCCGCGGATTCGCGGGCTGCTCTAGCCGCTGCCGAGCGTGGGCTGCGAGGCGTTATCCGGTCGAAGTTGTTGGATCTGAGGGAGCGAGTTCTGTCGGTCCTGGCGCGCCTCGAGCTTGAACTCGATTTTGTGGAAGAGGGATACAGCTTCGCGTCCAGTAGTGAAATCGAGAGTGTTTTGTTGGAAATCTTGTTGTTTTCGAGGTCGCTGATCGCTGATTTCGATCGCGGAGAACTCTTGCGGAGGCATCCGCGGGTATTGCTTGCCGGTCGTCCTAATGCCGGCAAGTCGAGTTTCTTCAATGCCTCTGTTGGGTACGATAGGGCCATCGTTAGTGAGACACCTGGGACTACCCGCGATTATGTCGAGGAAGATGTTGTGGTTGATGGGGTTCGGCTGACATTGATCGATACCGCCGGGCTTCGCGATACCGATGATGCCGTTGAAGCTGTTGGTGTTTCGATGGCTCGCGAATTGACGGACCGCGTCGATGTCGTGCTGATCCTGGTTGATACGTCGTCAGAAGACTTCAAGGCTGCCCTGGAGTCAGCGAGAGCGTTTGCTGGTCAGCTCTCCGATGTTCGACACTTCATCGTGGGAACGAAGGCGGATGTGTCCTTGAACGAGGAGGATGCGGAGTTCTGGGGGGTCGTATCTGTCCATCGACCGCAGTCTGTCCGTGAGCTTCTTGCAAGGTTGGCCGTCGGCCTCACTGGTGAGGGAACGGGGGTCGAGGTTCTTGTGACAGAGCGGCAACGAAGTCTGTGCCAGAGAATGGTTGGGATGGTGGAAGATGCCTTAGCCAGCGAACTTTCGGATACTGTTGTTGTTTCGTCAATACTCCGGGAGATGCTTGTGCCTCTGTCCGAGCTTGCAGGCGCCTCTGTCACGGAGGACGTTCTGAACGCCGTGTTCTCTCAGTTTTGCATCGGGAAGTAGCGGCTTTCTCGTAGAATCGATGTTCCACGTGGAACGAATTCCTCGAAATCAAATCTTGATGTCGCCAGACTCTTCGCAGCAGATGTATTTCGACGTCGTGGTCGTGGGTGGCGGCCATGCCGGAATCGAGGCCTCGTCGGCAGCGGCCCGCATGGGTTGCCGTACGGCCCTCGTTACGATGGATCGAACCGCGATCGGACGTTTGTCGTGCAACCCAGCGATTGGCGGCATGGCCAAGGGACAATTGGTCCGCGAAATCGATGCCCTGGGTGGTGAGATGGCGCGTATAGCAGATGCGTCCGGGTTGCAGTTCAAGATGCTCGGTCGCTCAAAAGGGCCAGCCATGTGGTCCCCGCGATCGCAGAACGACAAAGATCTATACCCCCTGCTTGCCCAACGACGGCTTGATGAGATTCAGGACCTCGTTGTCGTCGAGGACGACGTTGTTGATGTCAGGATCCAGGACGGTGTCGTTTCGGGAGTTGTTCTTTCGAACCGTGGATTTGTTCCGTGCAAGTCCGTGATCGTCTGCTCCGGTACGTTTCTCGCAGGGAAGATGCACACCGGAATGGTGGCGACCCCAGGGGGGCGCGTAGGCGAGGGGGCCGCTATCGGCCTCAGCGGTTCGCTTCGATCGGTTGGATTCGTCACGGGGCGACTTAAGACAGGGACGCCTCCTCGCGTAGCTCGACACTCAATCGACTTTTCCCTTACCCGCAGAGACAATGGAGACGCCACCCCAGTTCCCTTTTCGCGGGCTACGAGCCGAGTGGCGAATCAGATCTCATGCTACCTGACGGAGACAAATGAAGAAACGCATCGGGTGCTGCGATCTGGTTTCGATCGATCTCCGATGTTCCGGGGGGTGATCGACGGCGTCGGCCCTCGCTACTGTCCCTCCGTTGAGGATAAGATCGCCCGGTTCCCGGACCGCGAGAGCCATCAGATCTTCCTCGAGCCCGAGGGCCTCGATACGGACTCCGTCTATGTCAACGGATTCTCTACGTCGTTGCCAGCGGACGTGCAAGAGGCTGCGCTCAGATCGATCCCGGCTCTCCGCAACGCCGAGATCCTCAGGTATGGATATGCGGTGGAATACGATTACTTCCCGTCGTACCAACTCGATGTTACTCTGCAAAGCAAGTTGGTGGGTGGATTGTTCTTTGCCGGGCAGGTCAACGGGACATCGGGGTATGAAGAGGCAGCGGCTCAGGGGCTGATCGCAGGAATCAACGCTGCACTCCGCCTGCGGCAGGAGGAACCATTCGTTCTGGATCGGTCGGACGCCTATGTCGGCGTTCTGCTGGACGACCTCGCCAATCTGGTTATCGACGAGCCCTACCGCATGTTCACGTCACGTGCCGAGTATCGACTTCTCCTGCGACAGGACAACGCGGACCTTCGCCTCACACCGCTGGCCGCGCGCCTGGGCCTTGTTGATGCGGAAGAGCTTCTAAGGGTCCAGGAGAAGGGACGGATGGTGGAGCGGGGGCGCGAGCTGTTGGAAGGAACTCCAGTTGAGCCTGGTCCCGGACGTCCCCACCAGGAAACAACGAGAGCCTGGCAGCTTCTCAAACGGCAGGATTGCTCCCTCCCCGAGATCGCCGAGTGGATCGCAAGCTCCGAGACTGTTACGTCGCCCGAACTCCTCGTATTGCTCGGCAGTCCTCAGGTAGCGGAGCAGTTGGAGATTCAGGCTCAATATGATGGCTATCTTCAACGCCAGCGCCAGGAAATTGACCGGTTCTCCGAGATGGAGAGAACATCTATTCCCCAGAGCATCGATTACGAGCGGATCAAATCCCTCTCGTCGGAGGCGCGTGAGAAGCTGGGAAGGATTCGTCCACGTTCTCTTGGTCAGGCGTCCCGAATTGCCGGCGTATCCAGGTCTGATCTTGGTGTCTTGTCCATGTACGTTCGATAGACTTCATCAATGGGGTGGCGGAGTGTTCCACGTGAAACACCATAGGTCCAAAGAGTAATGCGCGTTCTCGTCGTCGGCGGTGATGGTGGGCTCGGTTCTGTGCTTACCCAGCATCTCACAACGGAGACTGACTGGACGATCGTGGCCGTCACACGTGCCCAGTACCGAGCTGGCTCAACGGTCCGTTCGTTCGATAGCTCGCACAAAACCTCCTGGACCTCACTGTTTGCTGACGCCGAAACACGTCCCGATGTCGTCGTAAATACTGCAGCATACACGAATGTCGACGGATGCGAGCAGGATAGGGAGCGCGCCCGGCGCGACAACGTGGACCTCGTGTCCCACATCGTGGATGCCTGTCGGAAGCACGATGTTCGCTTGGTTCAACTATCAACCGATAACGTCTTTGATGGCAAGCGAGGGCCGTACACGGAGACCGGACTCCCGAATCCGATTAACTACTACGGGAAGACGAAACTGGCGGCCGAGAACGAGTGTCGCCGTCTGGATTCGAACGTCACAATTGTCCGAACGATGTGGTTGTACGGGTCTGGTGCCGGGAAGACGTCTTTCGTTGAATGGATCGCCGAAGAGCTGTCGCACGAGCGATCGGTTCGTGTGGCACAAGATGAGATTGGAAACCCAACGCTTTGCGAGGACGTTGCGGCAGGAATCCGGAGGATTCTGGAACTCGATGTCACCGGCATTTGCAACCTCGCCGGGACCGAGATCCTTTCGCGGTTGGATGTTGCGTACATCATTGCCAACTGGATCGGTGCCGATCCAGCCCTCATTCAGCCAGTCCAATCGAGCGAGCTGAATCGACCGGCCGCGCGACCACTTCAGTCGGGTCTTCTGACACTCCGTGCGCAAGCCATTCTCGGCATTCGAGGCACTCCGCTGCAACAGGGTCTGCAGTTTCTGGAGACACAGCGAGGAAGATTGGAAAGGGGACGCATATGAATACCACTAACCGGGCCGCTCTCCCCAGCAATGACGGTTCGAACAAACGAGGGATTCCGTGCGATTAACCGTGTTAGGGAGCGGTACATCGTCCGGCGTGCCGACAATCGGTTGCACGTGCCGCACGTGCACGTCATCGGATCCCCGTGATCGCCGGACACGGCCGTCCGTCTGGATAACAACGGACCAGGCGAGCATAGTCATTGACACGTCGAGCGACTTTCGTGCGCAGTGCTTAAGCCAGGGGGTCGGTCGGTTGGACGGCGTGGTGTACACACATCACCACTTCGACCATATTGCTGGATTTGACGATCTCCGGGCGTTCAATTACACCTCCCGCAGACCGGTGGAACTATTCGTGATGCAGGAGACGCTCACACACTTGCAGCATGTGTTCAACTACGCCTTTGCAAGGGACGAATCGAATCAGAGCAGCACCCCCTCGGTTCAGGTCAATCTGGTCGGAGACGAGACGTTCGAGGTTGCTGGCGTTCGCCTTACACCAATCCCGCTCTTACACGGGAATATGCGTGTCAACGGCTACCGGTTCGGTTCCGCGGCCTACTGCACCGACTGCAACTACATCTCCCCGGATTCGATTGACGCTCTCCGTGGCGTAGACGTGCTGATATTGGACGCCCTGCGTCCGACGCCACATCCAACGCACTTCACCATCGACCAGGCCGTCGAGGTCGCCCGCGCCATCGGCGCTCGTGAGACCTACTTCACCCATATCGCTCACGACATCCTGCACGACGAGGTTGAACAAGATTTGCCGGACGGCATACATTTAGCATATGACGGCCTGACCTTCGACATCGCGTGACGATCTCGTGTGACCGCCTAGAGTATCTTTTCACTTGAAGTCAGCCAGAATTCCGCGTATGTTAGACGGCTGCATCTATGTGAAGAAACCTCGATTAAATCGACGAATTGTCATCATGAAGTCGATGCGCTACATCCTTCCACTCCTCCTCCTGTTCTCCGCAGGAGCGACCCTGCTGCAGGCTCAAACCGCTTCCGACTACTTCTCAGCGTTGAGCATCCGCGCCTCTGGTGACGCAATTGTCGTACAGTGGACCTCCGTTCGCGAAGACGGGCTCACATCATATGAGGTCCAACGCAGGGATGCTGAGACCCCAATTTATGTTCGAATTGGGACGGTTGACCTCAAAGGCTCCGGTAGTCGATATACATATGTCGACAACAGCGCCTTCAACAAGCCATCCGAGGCGAAGCAATACACGTATCGGATTCGGGCAACGACCCGAAACGGAAGCACCTATTCGCAGATTCTGACCATTAGTCACGATGTTTCCAGCGTGCGAAAGTCCTGGGGAATGATCAAGGAACTCTTTAGGTAGCAAGAAACGTCGGTTTCCGGTCAAAAATTGTAGAAAATGACCCGGCCGTACCTCGGTTGGGTCATTTTTTTTGCCGTTTTGGTTAAAGTTCTTCTTTATCTAATCGTTTGTTTCAGAATAAACTATAAATTAGCGGAGTGCGACGTTGGGTCAACATACCGACGATGCCAGCCGGCCGGGCGACCACGACCTCCCCGGTTTCCCGCCGGCTGGCCGTCGTCTCAATCGTTGTACTTGGGGTGATAGCTGTATCGAGCCCGGGCGCCGGTCAAAGCGCACTGACGGACTACAGCTGGCACCGAATCGTGAGGAATGGACCCGATGTCCTTCCTCCCGTAGATCCCGTCCCGCGAACACCCACTCTTCCTGCGGTATCGACGCCCCTGACGCCGTGGAACAGCCTCTTGCTGGCAGAGTGGGGCAAATCCCGCCTGACGTACCGGCGCTACGCACCGGCCCTCGCTGATTATCGCGCACTCTTTGCCAATGCGCCAGCCAACGGAGTTCATCCGGGTGTTCCCCTCATAGGAGAGGGCATTGCGGAATTCCAGCGAGGGAACTACGAAAGGGCTCGGATCTACATGACCGAGGCGATTCTCGAGGTCGAGTCAAGACCTGCCCGCATGGGGAGGCGAATGGAAGGGGAGGCGCTCTACTGGATTTCGGCCAGCCACCTGGCCGACAGGTCTCAACCCCTGGGAAGGATCGCCAGCCTGTTGCGCGATTTCGTTCGGGGATTCCCGGATCATCCGCATCTGGCTGACGCTCACTACCTCCTGGGATTGATAGAAGAGGAAGAGGGAAACCCGTCATCAGCCCTGGAGCACTATCTGGAGACGCTCCGGATTGCACCGGACCACTGGGACGAGTTCTCTATTCGACTGCGCGCAACCCAGTGCGCGATTGCAACTGACGACAGCACGGCCGCCGTGAGACAGCTGGAATCACTGCGAGCTGAGGCAGGAGGGGGCCAGGAGGTCAGGCCCGACTCCGGATACTTTGCCTATCAGCTCCTGCGTGGCGAATTCGAACTGAATCGCGGTCGCTATGTCGATGCGGAAGAGGCGTTCATCGCACTGGCATCGACTGAAATCACGCCCTTCCGTCGACGGGGTATGCTTGGACTGGCAGATACCTACGCGGCGGCTGGGCAGGCGGACTCGGCCTTCGCGATTAACAGCCGCCTTGCCGAGGCGGATGCCACCGACCAGACGGGGGAACAGGCATCATACAATGTTGCCGTCGCGATAGCCGCTACCGGGAATGAGACGGAGGCCGAGGAACGCCTCCGACACATCGCTGAGACGCCGGGTCATCTCCGGTGTGAAGAGGCTCTGTTCGACCTTGCGCTCATTCGATACAGACGAGGCGAAAACGATACCGCACGGATTCGGCTCCAGAACAGTCTGTCCGAAGGATCATCATCGATTCTGGCCCGTCGAGCCCATATCCTTATGGGGGCGATTCTCCTGCAAGAGGGACGATTCGCAGATGCAGGCGCGCATCTGGAGAAAGCCACTCCCGCCAGCCGAGAACCCGATCGCTCCGGTATCGATGATCGCGTGCGTCAGTATCTCCTGGCAATAGCTCTGGTTCGATCTGGTCGTGCCTCCGATGCCATCCCACTCCTTCTGGGACTCGAAGACCAATGGTCGGGACACGAAGGGGAGGGGATTGCCTACTGGCTTGGCGAGGCCTACTTCGAATCGCGTCTCTATCCAGCCTCAATCGAAGCGCTCGAGCGCCTGCTGAAAGACTCCCCAAGCTCATCGTACGCCGAGCCAGCCCTTTACACTATTGGCTGGGCGAACCTGCGACAGAAACACTACGATCGCGCGGAGTTTGCCTTTGCCCGGATGGTGAAGGCCTATCCTCGAACCGACCGAACGATCGAGGCAGTCCTGCGACGGGCCGACTGCCTCTACGCCCTTGGACGATTTGCAGAAGCGGCCGAAACCTACGTGCAGGCAACGCAGGTGGGAGCTGCTGGCGATCAACGGCTCTATGCGGACTATCAACGGATCGTCGCACTTCGACGCGCGGGTGCTCGATTCGACACGTTTCTTGCGGCAACCCGCTTTCAAGCGTGTCACCTTGGATCCCAACTCATTGCGGATGCCGCATATCTCGAGGGGATTGCGGCGGAGGAAGGGAGCGCAACGGCGGCGGCGATTTCGGCATTTATCAGGGGGGCGGAAGATAGGGGACGTCCCGACGTCAGAATTCGATCATTAGAGCATCTGGCGCGCCTCTATGCGCGACAAGGGGATGGCAAACGAGCCGGGGTTGTAGCAGCCTATCTCGCAGATAGTGCCGCAACCAGCGATGGACGTCGGTTGGGATCTGCTCTGCTGGATGAACTCCGAACGACATCAAGTGGTGCCGAACCGGTTTCCGATCCGCGCGATCCGGCAGCGCGCGCCGAGTTGTGCGATCTGCTGGGCGCAGCGGAAGACGCAGAGTACTTCTATCGGCAAGCCGCGGCGCGTACGGGAAATGTCGGGTACGAACTGGCCGCAGATCTGGTAGCCATTCGCCCATTGATTTCAAGCGACCGATCCCGCGCAGGGGAGATGGCCGCTTCCGCGATCGACCAAAGGTCCACGGGGGGACTGCCCGTCCCCGCAACCATCATGGCCGGTCGTCTGTTGCTCGACCTTGGAGACACCGCACGCGCGCGGTCGCTTGCGGATTCCCTCGGTCAGCGTGATCTCCCCATCGAACGGCGATTCGCCGCAGCGTCGCTGGCCCGTGACGCCGGACTCCCCGAGGTGGGGCTTCGCATACTGGAGCGTAGACCCGAAGACAGTACGGTCAACCCCGCTCCATTACCCCCGGAGGTTCAGCTCCTCCGCGTCGATCTCCTGCTCGACCTGCGGCGTCCGTCCCAGGCACGGGAGGCCCTGATGGCGATCGACGCGGAGCGAGCCACCTCATCCGATGACCGAGCGCTCCTGGATGCTCGCCTTCATGTACTCGAAGGCGACATCGCCGGAGCCCGTACTCGGCTGGAAGAACTCATGTCGCATCCCGTCTGGTCCACTACCGTTCGACGGAGCGCCATGACAATGCTCTCCAATATCTACCGCCAGGCTGGTGATACTCGGAGAGCGGACGCACTGACAACCGCCCTTTCCCGCGAACGTTGTGAACAGGAGGCGCAAACCCCAAGCGCCGATCATAACTGAATCGGATGAGCTTCCGTCCGAATACCAACACCGAGAGATTCGTTTCGACGATTCTCCTTCTCCTTCTTGTCCTTCCGCTTCTGCTGAGTACAAGCCAGGAGGCGTACGCCCAGCGTCGAAGAAAGGAGGGATCCCGGCGGGAGGCCCCGCGACGACCCGACCCAGCGAAGAGTGTCACTCCCACCCCCCCCGTCGACGATGAGCCCTTCGCCGATCTGGCTTCGGCGGTGCTGCAGGATTTGTCGGCGCCAACAGGGGTCGTGAAGCGGATGGCCTTTCAACCCGACACGCTTCTCACCCAGCGGCAGGTCTCGTTGATCGCGCGCTACAACCGCGAGGCGTCCAGAATACCCCCAAGGCCCTACGCATCAGTCGCGGACCACATCGTCAATCCACGGCCCGTCTATGCTGAAGGAAACGTCGGACTGTTCACGACCGCTGCACTTCGCGCCGGAGTGACAGGTCGGTCGTGGCCCTATGACTACACCGTCGGACTTGCACTCGAACGGTCAAATGGATCGGCCGACAACGCAACCCGGTCCAATCTCTCGATCGATGCATCTGGCGGGTACGTCATCAACGACAACGCGTGGATCTTCAGTGGTGGGTACATGGGTGCTCAGGTCTCGTACGCAAACAGGTCCAACGCCCTCTACGCACTCCTCTCCCATCCCGATCGATCGGTCGAGACATGGAGCGTTTCGATGAACGGATCGAACACCTACCTGAGTGACGAATTCACGGTGCAGGCACGCTATCGGGGTCTTACGCTTGACGACGATGATGCCGGTTCGCTTCGAGAGAATGCGTTGGAAGGATCTGCGTCGTTTGGAACGCCATGGATGGGGTTGATTATCGGCGGTGATGCAATCGTCAGCCTCGCATCTCTGAATGGAGAATCGATGCCGTTCATGCGTTTCGCTGGTGGGGTCACCTACCGTCGAAGCGTGGTTACGCTATCGGCCGGCGGCGCTGTGTCGACCGGCGAGAATGACGACGGGTCGACAGTTACGCGTCTGGTTCCAACAGGGAGGATAGCCATTACACCATCCGATGGATTCTCTATCTCCGCCGATATCACTGGTGGCGTGCAGCAGTGGCGGGGCGATCAGGTCCTGACGGCGAATCCGTGGGCGATTGTTATGGCGACACCGAATGCACGTCACGAAGATCAGATGATCGGATATCGTGGTGAGGTCCGGCTCGATCCCTCCGATGCGGTCAACTTCCATGTCGCAGCGTCCCACTCTCCGTTTGCAGACTATCTGGGCTATACAACACCGACGACCGGACGCTTCATCCCACTCTATCAGCCGACAACCCTCGACCAGATTGTCGGCGAAGCCATGGTCCGCTTCGATGCAAACAACCTATCCACTCTCGCAGTCCGTTTTGCGGACGCAACGCTGGAGAGCACCGGCGGGAGACTCCCCTACACCCCCCGTTGGTTCGTCGAGGCGATACACTCTGCTCAGATCGCACCGTCACCGTTGACGATCATTCTGGGTGCACGATTCCTGGGCGATCGAATCGACGGCGCTGGTGGGACAATGGATCAGGTTCTCCTCCTGTCGCTCGAAGGACGTTACCGTCTGAACTCCCTTCTGGAACTGACGGGGGCACTCACCAACCTGCTCGACACTGAATACGAACTCTGGACGGGGTATCAGGAGCGACGTTTCTACGCTGCCATCGGTCTCGCTTTACGCTACTGATGTTCTCTCCGCTTATCTGATGAGCCACAATCCAATGGAAGACAACGAACACCGGTCGGAACAGAAGCCAACATCCGCAATGGTGCGAGACGCGACACGCTTGCGTGCCGTGATGGGGGGTGGCGATTCCACAATGAGGGCGGCGTCCAGTCCGCCGTTCCCGCAGGAGAGCGACGTGCCGGCGGAGGACCGGAGGGAGACACGTCTCCGATTTGGCGCGGTGGCCGATACACCGCCGTCGACGCTTCCCGCAGTGACGGCCGCACCGGAGTCATCGGCAACACGCATTGCACCGCCAACGGCGGAGCGCATTGTTCAAGAGACGTCTGGGAGCGCCTCATCCGGATCTGCCGACACACCCGTCCCGACGCCGATCGCGCATGACGATACACCGACCGCCGTACCACGGCAGACTCCCCGTACGGTCGTGGAACCCCTCTCTATGCGAACAGCCAATGCAGCACCCCGCACAGAGACGTACGCGCCACGTCGTCGGAGGGGATCTGGCTTCATCGCGTTCACAGCAATCGGACTCGGACTGCTGATCGGTGTTGCAGTATGGGCCGGTGTTGGAAGCGATATTGCCGCACTCTTCTCTGGATCCGAATCGGAACCCATAGAGGCCAATCCGGCCCTCGTAACCGAAACGCCTCCAGCACTCACGCCAACCGAGCAGTCAACTCCTCCCATGGATCAGCTGAACGGCCAGACACAACCGGTCGAGGCCGTTGTGATCGAGCGCGAGTCGGCTCCCGACGAAGTAGAGGCCGAGCAGGCGAATCGACGAAGAGATGGTGCTGCGAGCGAGAACGTTACTACTGAAGCACGCCATCAGTCGCGAGTCGAGGAGGCGTCACAACAATCGAGTCAGCACTCCACTCGTCAACAAACGACCACCGCGCCTGCACGTGAGGCACAGCGCGCTGGTCAGGATGAGGCGCAGGACGAACCAACGGTCCGTGCGGCTACCACACCATCTGCCACCACTCGAGACGAGGGGGCAACATCGGGGGGTGGATCCACTGCGCGGTACAGCGTTCAGGTCCGATCGACAACCGATCGACGCGAGGCTGAGGGAATTGCCGAGCGCCTGCGTGACAGAGGGGTTCGAAATGTTCGTGTCGAGACCTTGAAGAAAGACGGGGTCGACATGTTTCGTGTCCGCTACGGTCGGTATGATTCCAGTAACGAGGCCAAGGGGGAGGCGGACAAGCTTGGGCATTCCGATGTCTGGATCGTTCGCGATCGCTCCAATCCATGAAACTTCTCCATACCGCAGACTGGCATCTGGGTGCGCGTCTTCAGGGGCGTTCCCGTCTTCCCGAGCAGCATAATCTGCTCGCGGATATCTGTGGTATTGCCGAGCGAGAGAACGTCGATCTGGTCGTGATAGCAGGGGACATCTTCGACACCTATTCGCCCCCAGTCGAAGCGGAAAGACTCTACTTCGAAACGCTGGCACGACTGGCGGATGGAGGACGACGTGCCGTTGCAGTGATCGGAGGAAATCATGATTCCCCCGACCGTCTGATCGCCTCCGATCCAATAGCACGTTCACACGGTGTCATCACGCTTGGACGACCCACCGACGAGCCCGGTCTGTTCGATCTCGGCTCGGGTCGCATCGCCTGTATAGAATCCACCCCCTCCTTTGCCCGCCTTCGCGTGGCGAGCGGCTCGACGATCGCGCTGATTCTTCTCCCTTATCCTTCCGAGTCGCGCCTTTTCGAACTCCTCTCTGATTCCATCGACGATGAGGTCGGAGCGCGACGGAACTACAATGACCGGCTTCGGGAGATTATGGAAGGTCTGGCCGAGCGGTTTATCGAGGGAGAACCAACAGCAATCGTCAGCCATCTCTTCGTCGATGGCGGGCGGGAGGGGGGATCTGAACGACCCATACAGGTCGGTGGCGCATACAGCGTTCACTACTCGACGTTTCCAACGGCCGGATACATTGCTCTCGGGCATCTCCATGCCCCCCAGGAATACCGCACACCAAGTGGTTCCATCGTTCGGTACTCAGGTTCAATCCTTCAAAACGGATTCGGAGAAGCGGGACAGAAGAAGTCGGTAACCATCGTTGAGTTCACAGACGAACAGGTGCATCATCGCGATGTCCCGCTGAATGGTGGGCGTCCTCTGGTTCGCATCGCCACATCCAGTCTGGCAGATCTTCGTTCGCGGCTTGATGCTCTGGAAGGGGATCCCTGGATTGGCATCGACTTCACGCTCGTAGACGGTGTGGCCCCTGAGGACCTCGACGACATACGGCGCTCCAATACATCCATCGTGGATGTTGCATTTCTCCACGACCGTGCGCCGGCCGATGCGGCAGAAGGTGCGCAGACCCTCCTGCAGCTGACGCTCGATGAACAATTCAGGCGCTACGTGGCAGAGACCTTCAATGAACCATGCGATGACGATCTGGTTCGCCTGTTCCTGGAGCTGACTGAAGAGGCGCGATCCGGCCCCGACTCGTAACTTGTTCAGCGAACGGAAGCTGAACTACAAGCCACCTTTCAGCATCACATCGTTCCGATCCTTCGTCAATTATTTCCTTCGGATCGCGGATCCCCGCGCGTGTCCGCATGAAGCCCATTCGCCTAGACATCGCCGGACTCAACAGCTTCCGGAAGAACGTCTCCATCGATTTCGGCGATCTCGTCCGCGATGGTCTCTTCGGAATATTCGGTCCGACCGGTAGTGGAAAGTCGACCATTCTTGATGCCATCACGCTTGCCCTCTATGGAACTGTGCGTCGCTCGGCGAATCGTGGCGGCTTCATCAATGAGCGAGAGGAGGAGTGTTCAGTCTCGTTTACGTTCGAGGTCAGCGACGGCACCGATCGCAAACGGTACAGGGTGGAGCGTCACTACCGCAAGTCGAAAACCGGGGGCGTCGAGGCTCGTCGTCTTCGGCTGAGCGAGTTTGATGCCGACGATAACCCCACGCCGGTCGTTGAGAAAGCACGCGAGGTGAATGGATACGTGCAGGAGATTCTCGGTATCAATGCCGATGATTTCCTCCGTGCCGTTGTTCTTCCGCAGGGAGCGTTCTCCGACTTCCTTTCCCTCAAGGCGACCGATCGCAGTCGAATGCTCGAGCGCCTGTTCAGCCTCGAGCATCTTGGTGATCGCCTGACCAAGACCCTTCGCGCGCGACGTGATCAGAAATCGGGTGACATTCGAATCATAGAAGAACGGTTGGCACTCCTTGCCGACTACAACGATGATGCGGTCACCGATCTCGAGAAGCAGGCGACTGCCGCTGAGTTGGAATGGCGTCGCAGCAGTGACCTGGCACGCACCGCCGCCGATGCCCATAAACAGGCCCGCGAACTGTTTGCACTCATCACGGAGCTGAGTCGATTCCGTCTATCGGAACATGAGCGAGAGGAATCGCTCGAACGGATTCGACGCATCGAAGGAGAACTGGATAGGGCCGATCGCGCCAGAGCCCTTCTTCCCATTCTGGAGGCCGTTGCCGATAGTGAAGAACGGAGCCGCAAGGCGGAGGACGCGCATCGCGAGGCAGGCGTGCGTCACCAACAGGCTTCGGCGGCGGCGGAGAACGCTGAGAGAGCGTTGGAGGAGATTGCCGCGCAGGAGAAGGAGCGGCTTCCACAATTGGAAGATCAACGCCGCGAACTGGAGCGCGCTCGTGGGATCGAAGAGAATCTCACGAAGCAGAGAAGGGAGTACAACACGGTCTCAACCACGTTAGCTTCCGAACAGGAAGCGTTGAAGAAGCTGGAGGGAGATGTCGACGCCGCACGAAACGAGGAGAAGACTATCCGGGATGAGATAGTCAGGCTTCAGGATCAGGAGAAAGAATACGCGATCTCGGAGGCGGAGCGAACCAGGATCACCACGATCGAAAACCATCTGCGAGATCGACGTCCGATTGCCACCGCGATCAGGGATCGGAGAGATCAACATGAAAACGATACGAAGGCGGTCGAATCGTTGGTGAACGCTATCGAGCAGAAGACCCGTGAGCTCTCGCGTCTGAAGGAGAACATCAACGACCGGAACGCATCGATTGCCGACCTCGAGCGAAGGGATGCCGAGCTGTCGAAGCGAGTGAGTGAGGAGAAGGAGAGTGCGGACAAACTCGTTCACGGCATGGACGAGCTGGAACGCCTGGCGATCGACATCGCAGCGATCGCAAAGAAGGAGGGGGACGAGCGACAGAAAATCGAGGAGCGGAAGCGGAACCTGACACTGCTGGCAAATCAGGGACAGAAGGAAAGCGACGAATACGCTGCGCTGGAGAAGTCTCTGAACAGGAAACGGGAAGAGCTGGATGCGATGATGTATCGGGAGGCGCTCGCAACACTTTCCGAGAAGCTGGTGGAGGGTGTGGTCTGTCCCCTTTGTGGCTCGCCGCATCACCCCTATCCGTTCCACGAACGCCCCGATGAACGTGGTGTGAAGGGAGAAGGTGTTTCGAAGGAAGTCGTACGACAGGCTGAGGCGGCCGTGAGCAAGAAGGGAGAGGAGGTCGCCGCGTTGAGGGCCGAGTACAAAGCGAAGCGGGAGGAGCTGCGGGGGATGGAGGGGGCGCTCGAAGACCGATCAGATGAGTTGCGGGAGAAGAACAAGATCCTCGCGTCACGACTGCGAACGCTCCTCCCTGAATCCGAAGAAGAATCGATAGACGTCGCACGGCGTAGAAGAAGCGAAGCATCGCAGCAGGTCGAGATGCTGAGTCGGGATCTGGAGTCTCTGAAGACGCAATTGAAGAAAGAGAACGACGAGCGATCAGAACTCGTTGCGCGTGCTCAGACTCTGGAGGTAGACCTTGGCAACGATCAGGGGATTCTGAAGGCGAAACAACAGGCGTTGAAGAAGGATGGAGATGCTCTGGAGACCGATGAACGACGCTTGAAGGAAATCGACGACGCGATCGTGCAACTCTCGACGAAGGGGGATCTCGCTGGAGCCGAACGGGAGGTCTCTGATTTCAAGGAGCGCGAGACGCGTCTGAGTGATGTGCGTACAAACATCGAGAGTCGTCGACGCCGCAAGGATGAACTGGATGACCGACGTCGAGTACTGGAAGCGCGCCGGGAGGAGACGCTCCGTCGGCACGACCGGGTGGAAGTGGATGCGGCGCGACTGCGTGATGCAATTGACGAAGCGGAGAGGGACGTTCGCCGGATGATCATCACGATCGTCGATGCCGAGCGGCAGGATGTTCCGATCGAGAGATTGATTGCCGATTGCGCCAACGAGATAGACCTTCTGCGGAAGACTATCGACAACGTGAAACATGACGTGCAGCAGAGCAGGGAGAACCGCGCACGTGCCGAACAGGATCTGGCCAATGCCGATGGGCACATGAAGCGGTCTGCGTCAGATCTCGAGCTTGCCCGGGCTGAGGCAGCTCAGGCGCTGTTGCGTGCTGGTTATTCATCCGCGGAGGCTGTCGGCAACGATGTCCGCGACGAAGAGAGCGTGCGGGCACTACGACAGGAATTGCAGACCCGTACCACAGCGCTCGAAATCGCCAGCAAGCGGATGGGGGAACTCATTTCCGGAATCGGCGATCGTACCATGTCAAGCGGAGAACTCGATCGACTGGAGAACGAAGAACGGACGACGAGTGAGGCTGCCGACCAATGGACAAAGGAGTTGAGCGTTCTGCAGTCACATCTGAACACGGCGCGCGAGAAGAACGTTCAGTGGCGCGACGCAAACGAGGCAAAGGGAAGAGAAGGGGAGCAGGCGAAGCGATACGAGCGCCTCGAACGGTATCTGCGCGCCAACGGCTTCGTCAACTTTGTCGCGAATGAACATCTCACCGAAATCTGTCGACGCGCAACACGAACGCTTGGCAGTTTGACTGGAGGTCGATACGAGGTGATGGCACGTGGGAGCGATGGTTTTGTGATAGGGGACAATCGCCTTGGGGGGGAGCGATATCCGGGAACGTTGTCAGGTGGCGAGACATTCCTTGTCTCACTCTCGCTCGCACTCGCGTTGAGCGATACGCTCCAGTTTGAACGTCGTCCGCTGGAGTTTTTCTTTCTTGATGAAGGCTTTGGCTCGCTCGACGCCGAGTTGCTCGAGACGGTCATTGACTCGCTCGAGCGACTTGCAACACCGGAACGAGCGATCGGACTTATCTCGCACGTCGGTCAACTCCGCGACAGAATTCAGCGGAGGCTTATCGTCAGTCCGCCCAGCGGACTCGAAGGAACAACGGTCGTCTCAGGTTGATCATGCGCGTCATCACCATCGATTTCTGGAACACAATCTTCGACGCATCGAACGGCGAAGCCCGCAATGCAGAACGACTGGAGGCTGTAGTCCAGGGATTTGAAGCTGAGGGTATTGTTGTCGCGCGTGATCAGATCGGCAATGCCTTCAAGATGCTCTGGTCCTACTTCGACCATCACTGGCTGGAACACCAGCGTACCCCAACGTCGCTCGAAATGGTGCGGGAACTCTGCGCATCTCTCGATTCATCATTGTCCGAGAGAAGGATGGAAGCGATCGCCGACGTCTTTGAGCGTGGAATCCTCCATCATCCACCGGCACTTCTTCCTGGTGTCGTCGAGTCGTTGGAGCATCTGGCAGGCCACGCGTCACTGGCATTGATCAGTGACACGGCCTTCAGCCCAGGTCGGATTCTGCGAGAGCTGATGGAGCGGGTGGGAATCGCAAGGCACTTCTCCGCCTTCGTCTTCAGCGACGAGACAGGTGTAGCAAAACCTCATCCCGAAGCATTCCGCCGGGCGTTTCAGTTGCTGGACGTTGATGAGACGGTTGACAGCGTTCACATTGGTGATATCGAACGAACCGATATCGTCGGGGCAAAGGGGGCGGGAATGAAAGCGGTCCTCTATTGCGGCGACCCCGGGCGGCTCCCGTCAACGGATCGAGAATCGATTGCCGACGCAGTCGTCGATCATTGGGACCGTATGAGCGAGACGATCGACCGAATATGACAGCGGCTGATAATTGAGAAGGGGCGTGTGTCGATTGCTCGACGCACGCCCCTTCTCGTATTCAGGTGGCCACGATCCTATCGCGCAACCGTCATGGTCTTTGCCTCGGAGTATCCCCCCGAGACCATGCGATAGAGGTAGAGGCCACTGGGGAGGTCGCTGGTGTTCACGACGATCGAGCCCGTTCCGGCGTCGACATCCTTGTCGAGTACGGTCTTGACGAGGCGGCCGGTGTTATCGAAGATGCCGATGTTCACATGGCCTGCCGTGGGAGCTGTGTACTCGATTGTCGTCGATTCCGTAGCCGGGTTCGGGAAGTTCTCACCAAGCGCGAATCCTGCGGCGCTTGGCGCCGATGGCGACGACGAGCTCCTTGCAGCATCCTTGCCGGCGCCTCTGCGGAGGGTCATGATTACGACCTGCGTCTTCCCATCAGCCGACTGACCGTGATCGATTCGAATTACCGTCTGTCCCTCTCTTCCATCATCCAGGCCGATCGTGTCGCCGGCGATCACCACCTCGCTCCGATGTAGCTGGACAGTCTGGTCGTTGAAGACGTGATCGGTTGGGGAGATTGCGTTCTGATCCCCCGTGAACGTGATGGTCTTGATCATCAGCCGAGGGGTGACGGATTCGCTGGCGGCATCGTCACCTTCGATTCTCATCATAAAGTTCTTCGCCGCCTTGCCATCGTGTCTGCTTCGCGCGACGAGTGCCATCGCCTTGGCCCCCCCCTTCAACGTATCGCAGTCCATGTGGACCACGAAGCAATCTTCCGAGTTGCCTTCGCCGCCATCTACGTTATTGCCCCATACGCCATCACCATTGGCCCAGGCAAACCCCTCACCGTCCGCACCAACACTGAATGCATTCCCTTCGCCGTTCGCAAAGACCAGGGCCCTCTTCCCGTCGACAATGATCATCTGCAGTTGCCCGTTCAGGTCCTGGATCTCCTTCAGTTCGGCACGGGTCCGATCCAGATCCTCATTCAGCTTTGCTCGTCGCGGGTCGTTCTTCGGAAGTCGCTTCAATTCCTGTGTAATGCCATTGATACGGCTGGTGATGTCATTGATCTGCTTCGCGTTCGCGTCGACGGCCTGACTCATGTCGCCGTTCCCGATACCCAGCCGTCGTGTTCGCCCAATAACAACGACGTTCGAATCGCCGGAGCGGAAGCGAAGAACATGGCTGTCGTCACCGCCGTCGTTCAT
The DNA here is from genome assembly GCA_964462535.1 of uncultured Alphaproteobacteria bacterium. Lineage (GTDB taxonomy): Bacteria > Bacteroidota > Ignavibacteria > OLB7 > OLB7 > CAYWXV01. The sequence goes on along the minus strand of CAYWXV010000017.1, from coordinate 19,340 downwards.
CGACTCCATCTCGACATTCATGTCCTTCATCTTCTCCTGCAGCTTCTGCTGCCACTGCTGCATCTTCTCCTGATTCTTTTCCTGCCATTGCTGCATCTTCTCCTGGAACTGCTGCATCTTCTGTTGGAACTGCTGCATCTTCTGCTGGAACTTCTCCTGATCGAAGTTCCCGTTCATCTGGAAGTTGAAGTTTCCATTGGCCGAATCGACCTGAACGTCCATGTCGAAGTCACCGTCGAAGTCCATGTCGACGTCGTCGAAGTCGAGATCCTCTGTCTCGAACGCCCGGGTGTTGGCGGAGTCGAGGTTGATGGTCTTGTCGTTGATCCGAATGCGGATACGCTTCTGCTTGGTGGTGTCGGTCGACGGGGTTTCAGGGGTCTGTTGCGCAGCGATCGGAAGAGCGCATGCAATCAGGAGGGCGAGCGATGCAACGAGTAGTGAGCGGGCCTTCATGACAATTGGTCGAATGTGAGTTTGCAGCGGAAAATCGCTATTTGCTTTCTGAATCATTCGTTGGGACGCCTCGTAGGGCCGAAGGTTCCGCATTCGGGGAACACCCTACCCACCTTCGCGTCACAACCAATGTTCCCGGCATTCCGGATGCTTCCCTATGAAGCTCGTACTAGACGAAACAGCTATCCTGGACTACATTCACGAGTTTCAGCACGGATCCACGGTCACACGATCCTCGAAGACCATGACGAGTAGTGACCGCGGGGCTCCGATCTCCATGCTCGAAGACAGTCGCCTTGTGCAACTTGCCTCCGACGGGGATTCGATTGCCTTCGATGAACTGGTCCGTCGTTACCGTGAGAAAGTCCTGCGACTCGTTACCTCGACGCTCGGTGCCCATGCCGATGTCGAGGATATTGCGCAGGACATTTTCGTCAAGGTCTATCTGTCACTCGGACGCTTCCGTGGTGATGCATCCTTCTCGACCTACCTCTATACCGTCACCATCAATCGTTGCCGGGATGAGCTCCGACGATCGAAGATCAGAAGGTTCTTCTCTCTCGATGACTGGATGGGACGGGGCGATGGACGCCATCCCGCAGGTGAGAACGAACAGACACTCGATGCCGACGAACGTCGATTGGCCGTCCGTCGCGCCATGAACAGCCTTCCGCGACATACGCAGATGCTCCTGCATCTCCGTGAGGTCGAGGAGCTGTCGTACAAGGAACTGGCGGAGATCTTCGAGGTAGAGGTTGGGACAATAAAGTCGCGACTGGCACGCGGGCGCGAGCGACTTCGCGAAGTATTGATGCCCTACATCAGGGATGGTCGAATGCCGGCTTGACGACGTGCCTTTCGAATGGGACCCCGATTACTGAACGAATGGTTCCTGATGCTTCGATACGAACATCAGAGCCCTGAAATCTTGCAATGAATCACAGGCTGACAGAGAACGAACGGGGATTGCTTTCCGCCTATCTCGACGGCGAATTGAACGACGTCGATCGAGTGGGGGCGGAGCGTCTTCTTGCGGAGAGCGACGATGCCCGTCGCTATCTGGAGGAGTTGAAGGCAGTCGAGAACATTTCGGCGAGCGCTCTCACCGTACCCCTTTCGGCCGACACGATGATCATCGCCACCCGTCTTACGGGTTCAGCGATCAAGACAGCGGCGGGATCGGTCGGTATAAAGGGGGGAATTCTCGGCTCCTGGGGAACGCTCGGTATTGGTGGACTGGTGACGGCAGCTGCGGTCACGGTTGGAGTGATGATCTGGCCCGGGCGCCAGTTGACGACTGACAACACGCCTTCGTCACGCCCCCCATATGTGAGCGGTCTTCAGGCAACTCCTGTTGTGAACCTCGACTCCTCGTCCGTCATCGTTCCACCGATGACCGCCGGCGAGCTCGTGACCTTTGCCGTCGACGGTACGCTTCCGATCGATGCCGCTCGCGAACGCTTCATCACCGTTGCTTCCCGGAGTGCCGATTCTCTGGCAGTCGCACTTCATACCGGGGCACCGAAGGAAGATCTTGTGCGGGAGCTGGCACGTCTGAAGCCGAGTGCAATTCCCAGCTACGACTCACTCATGCGGATCTCGCGGCTGGTGGTCCTCCGCTCGAACGACGGAGCGATCGCCGTCAGCCCGAATGTCCCGCAACTCCGTCTCCGCATCCTGCAGTCGCTGGCACGCATGGAAAGCGCCGACGTGACGCAGGCGTGCCGCACGCGCATCGCACAGGCCGAAGAGGAACTGGCCATCATCCGCGCGAAGCAGGGTGTTGAACGGTCACGCGAATCGTTTGAGGAACTCGTTGCGGCGCTGGATGGAAAGAGAGAGTCCCCGTACATCCTGATTTCGACCCCGAACGGTGAACTCCTCAGAACGACGAGCCTGGTACAGAACAACGCTGTGCCCTTGGTGGTGGCGATCGATCTGACCGAGGGTCCGTTGGTTCGCATTGCCCCCAACGCCTATCGAGCAATCGGTCAGTTTGCCTTTGCCGAACTGCCTGCCGAGCCTCCGGTCGAGCTGGTCGCCGCGCCGACGGAGTTGCCGTCGCAGACGATCAGTATCGGTGCAGGTGGCGGACCCCGTCCGCGTGCTGCCTGGGTAATGCAGTCGGCGCCCCGCGCCAATGTCGCCCGCACGAGCAACACCGCCCAGTCCCCGACGCCCGATCAGATGGCGCCGCAGCCAACACAGCCGCAGCATCAGGACGCGACTAGTCCGAATGATCAGATACCCAACCGCGCAGCCGAGTTCGACGAATTGAATCGATTGATCCAGGAGCGGCTCATGAAGGTCAGAGAGCGAATCGACCGGATGAACAACGCTCTGAGGGACTCGCCACGGGGATCGCAGGAAGGGAATGGTGATGACAATGGTGGCGCGGGAGGGGACGACTGACACCCGAGTCTGAACGACGTGAAGTATCACAGAAGCGCCCGAACGAGCATATCGTCCGGGCGCTTCTTGGTATTTCGGACGTAGGGTCGTCAGCACCAACGAATTGAATCCCAGAGAGTCAAGGGGATGGTTGGCCAACCGGTATCTCGCCAACCAGACTGCGGTCGCGTTCCGAAATCGCGATGGAGATCACCATCTGACCCCGCTCCCCAATCAGACTCTTCCTTCCGATCGTCTTGATTTTAGCTCATCGGAAATCTCGGACATCATCACGTTCATCCGCGCGACAACGGGGAGTGGTAGCATCCGGTGACCTATTCGGCCAGTCTCCCTTCCATCGTACGGACCGGACGCGCCCCTTCCGATGACCTCTCGACCTTTACTACCACAACGGTGATATCGTCGTTCTGATCGGCCTGGCCGCGGAACCGCTCGACCTGTGAAATGATGGAGTCTCGAAGGCCGTCGACGGTCGGATCGGATGCCGATGCGATGACGTCGTGCAGCCGGCCGTCCCCAAATTCTTCCCGATCGCCATTCATTGCCTCGGAAACACCATCGCTATAGAGAACAAACGTCTCCCCTGGCTCATACTCGACCGTGTATTCCTGAAGAAGGTCATCGAAGAGGGGGCGGGCACAGAGTCCAAGGGCGACGCCGTCGGGAACGAGGGCGTCCAGTTGGGAACCGTTTGCGCGGAGAATCGGTGTGTGTCCGGCGCGGGCGAATGTGATGCTCTTTCGCTTTGTGTCGAACAGAAGCATCGTGGCCGACACAAATGCTCCCCGCTTCAACACCTCGAATAAATGATCGTTGAGAATGGAGAGCATTTCTTTCGGGGTTTTCTCCATCCCACTGACGACGTGAACCATACCATGAAATTCCGCCATGTAGAGACTGGCGGGCAATCCTTTGCCGGAAACATCGGCGATGATGATCAGGAATCGGTCGTCATCAAGTGCGATGACGTCGTAGTAATCACCCCCAACGGCCTGCGCCGGCCGAGATATTGCACTGATCGAAATACCCGGAACGGTCGGCATCTCGGTCGGCAGCAATCCTTCCTGGATTCTCCGCGCGGTAGACAATTCCTCCTGCAGTCGCTGACGCGCGATTTCCTGTTCGTACAACCGCGCAACCTCCAGCGCCGACGCTCCCTGCGATACGATACTGCTGATGAAGGGGGTCTGGCTTCCGCTCAACGGCTCGTCGTTGACCGGACGGGAGAGAAGAATTGCGCCGACGACATTTCCCTGGGCGTAGAGACCCGAGGCATACGAGAAGTAGTTCTGAAGCGTATCCAGGTCCGGCTCGGCGACAGTTTCCAGAGAGACCATGGAATGATGTTGTCGGAGGAGACGTCTGAGGGCCGCGACACCCTCCTCGTTGACGTAGACAAGCCCGAACGAGCAATCGCGGGCGACGACGCGGATCTCGTGGTTGATCGGATCCTCCAGCATGACGACCACGCCTTCAAGATTGAGCGTGGAGCGAAGTGTACGGGCAATCAGCTCGGCAACGCCGTGAGTCCCGACCGTCTCGGCCAGATCGGATGTGAACGAAGCGAGGTTGGCGGAGTAGTCGCGTCGCTGCGGGAAGAACCTGTTCTCGATCAACGTCTGAATACGTCGCTTCATCGGCTCGAAGAACATCACGAAGAGGACGAACGCGATGACTCCTACAGGTCCCCGAACATCCTCGGTGGTGAGCGAGCCGAATGCCTGCCCGACGCCATAGGCGACAGCCAGGTAGATGGCAGCCACAAGCCCCATCGTAAGCGTATAGATGATGGTCGTCCGGATGAGACGCCGGAAATCCATCACCTGGTATTTGAAAATCGCGTAGCCGAACGAAATCGGAAGTGCGATGAGCAGAAGGATGGGGAGGAGGAGCTGGGGGTTGATGATGTATGAGAGGGTCTTCAGCTTGATGGTCGTCTGAAGGACAATCAGGTAGAGGAGGGCCAGACCGGCCATCACCGTCCCAACAAGAATGACACGCATCGGCCGCCGATCGGCGTTCGCCGGCATGTCACGGTAACCTCGATAGAGAAAGAACGTTCCGGCGCCGAAGTACCCAAGTGCCAGGAAGAGGGCGAAGTAGGCCATGACGCCGGCGAATAGCGTCTGAACCTGCTGCGGGCTGATCGTAGGGACAAAGATCTGTGCGACCGTCACTACGACGATCAGCCCCACATAGGCGATCACTGCCGAATAGAGGGTCAGTTTCCGGCCACGCGTAATGAAAATGTTCTGGTCGATGGGGAAGACCGTGCAAAACCGGACCCAGGCCACGAAGAACAGAACACCAAACAGACCCCAGAGAAGGCGGATCACGACTCCAAGAGGTGAGCCTTCGTTGGACGAAAAGAAGAGGGGTTGCGTGAACGCAAAGACTACCAGGGCGCTGGTGGCGAAGAAGAGTCGTTGGATACGCCCGCGCGGCTTTGCCAGCACGACCAGCGTCCCAATCAACAACCAGAGGAAGGCAAAGACCGGGGCAACGAACTGGACGAACCGTATCTGGCGTACCAACGAGATGGTGAGATTCACGATGCGCCCGTCCCGGGCAACGACGTAGGAGACAGGGTGATCGGCGGAGGCTGCGTTCAGGACGTCCTGAGCTGCGTTCAATGCGGGATTAACTTCTCGCCCGTCAATGGCAAGAACCTCGTCGCCGACCCGTATCCCAGCCTTTTCGCCGACACCCCCCTCGACCACGGAGATCACCACAAGCGCTGGGCGCCCCCCTCGTTCCATGATTCCCCAGAACGTATCATCCGAGTTGACAACATTGAGTTGCGTCAGCGCGATGACGGTAGATAGAATCGCATTCAGCGAAATAATCGCCAGAACAGCGAAAATCGCTCGGAGAAGCGATTCCGACATGCCGCGATGCGATTCCGGGTGTGCAGGAAGTCGAGCTGTCGACATACGGGATAAGAGACGAATTGCCGTGGCGGGTGTTCCCGCGAAACGGGCGGCCTACGACGAAGATCGGGAGAAGTTCGGCGAAAGACTCAAGAAAGTCCATAGCCGTTCTATTCCCTACTCTATCTGCTCATGACCGTCAGCGTTCAATACGATGTACATGATGTAGTCGATGTGGCTGAAAGGTCGCTTCGCAGCTCGCCCGATTATCGACGCCACCTGGTGAATGAGTCTGCTGCGGGGGGATTCCTGGGTGGGGTACTCGCGTTTCCGGTCGTCCGCTCTACTAGACTGTTCGGGTCTGGGTGGTCCTTCTGATCATCGTTCTGGGAGGCTGTTGAAATGTGCGCGATCGCTGTGTTGCGCTCCTTATCGCTCACTTCCGCGCACCTGTTGTACGCCTCATTCGCTTTTCGTCGCGCGCCTTGATCTGCCGCAGTTTGAACAGCCTAACGACCTGACAGTTATTCAATCGTCTGCCAGGTCACTACCATCGCATCGTGATTTCCAGTCCTACAGGATAGGGTCGAATAAAAAACCCCTCCATTGTTCTGTCTGGATCCTCGCGCTCGTGTTGACGTGATATCACAAAATGTCCTGACGCAAGGCCGAGCGCGGCGCCGAAGAAGACATCACTTGTCCAATGGCGATTCTTGATAATCCGGGAGACGGCCGTCAGCGTTGCCATTCCGTACAGGAAAACAGTTGCCGGCGGATAATTAATTCGATCCGCCAGAACAGAGGAGACGGCGAATGCAACCGTCGTATGGCCTGACGGAAATGACTGATGATCGTTCGAGGATTGAAAAAAGAGAAACAGGTGTGGATCGGTGGTTCCAGACGGGCGATCGCGTCCCAGTGTATATCGCAGTCCCATTGTAATGGCGCCCGAATAGAGGAGCGCTTGTGTCAGCATGCGACCGGTGACGCGGATTCCTTCATGCTCCAGAGCCAGACCTGAACCGTAGAGCCCAAGGGTGAGTAGCTGAGCATAAACGAGCTCTCCATACTCCGAGCCGATATCCATCGTGGTGTTCACGGCAGGGGAGAACTCGGTCCGCTGCACATCTATCGCAATTGCGCTATCGACAAAGGAGAGTCCTGCTGTTCCAATAATCACCCCTCCGGCCATCCCCCAGTCTGTTGCAGACCATCGGGACGGGGCGGTCAAATATTGGAGACCGTCCCGACCGATAATGGAAAGATCATCGACAAATGTATCCCAGCGGGTAGGGGGGGGCGGGGTGAAGACGGAGTCGGGAATGGGTTGAGCCGTGAACGACGAATCTCCCCCGACCTGTGCCGTGGAGTTACCAACCGCAAGGGAGAAGACGAGGGTGAGTAGCAGTGGGTTGGGGAGGAGGAAACGTCCCCTCCTCCGCAGTTGCTCACCCGCGACCATCATCAGCGCAGCCCTCTCCGTCCTCTGCCGGTACTCGCTGCGTTGTCGTCAAATGACCAGGAGAGGATATCATGCCCTTCCCAGGCAGCACCGGTGGCGCCGGTGAATCCGACCCATGCCTTCCCGTCATTCAGCGTAATTGCTGCGTTCAGATCGATTGGAACGATCAACGGGGGCGCGTTGTCGACAGCGACCGTGAGGGTGCCGGGGGCATAGGTGATGGTGGCCGAGTGGACGGCACCGTCCGAAAGGTTGGGAATGTCTGTTGAGATGCCGAGCGAGTAGGCATGACGGGAGCTGTTGAAGAGGAGGCCCCGCGTATTGACGCTGATGTGATTACCGTTGGGATCACCGCAGTCCGGGTTCATCCACGTGTCGAACTCCACCGCGATGCTGTTTGTGATTCCCTCATACCCCAGACAATGTCCGGTTCCTCCAACAGCCTCCTGCGGGCCGTTGTAGATCACGAAGGCGAATCCGTCGGCTCCTCCGGTTCCATCGGGATTGGTGATGCCCCCGACAAGTCCGGTGCCGACACGGAAGGTGAAGGTTGTGCTGAACCCCGCCACGACATTCTGCATGTCATCCGTCCAGAGTGCGGCGGTTTGCATGCGTCCACCATGCGTCATGGCGGCAGCGCCGTCATGCAGTATGATGGCACCGACAGGACGCAGTCCTTCAAAGGAATCGAAACGGGGATGCTGGATTTGCCCGTGGGCGGTGGTCCATACAAGGACGCAGAGAAGTCCGACCGCAAGAAAGGTCGTGCGAAGAATCATGGTACACCCCTGATTGTGTGATCGGTTGCTCTGCTCTCTCGAATCAATAGTACGAGGAACAGAGCGACAATCACAACACCTTTTCCTCGACTTCCGCCACGAACTTCGATGTCTTGAGAACCGCGTCCGGGTTCAACGAAATGGATGTTATTCCTTGCTCCACCAGCCAGGCTGCAAGCTCCGGATAATCGCTTGGCGCCTGCCCGCAGATACCGATCGGCTTCCCCATCCGTCGTGCCGTTTCGATTGCCATCGAAATCATGCCGGTCACGGCCGGATTCCGTTCGTCAAAAAGGTGCGTTATCGCTCCCGAGTCTCGATCGATTCCAAGAACCAATTGTGTGAGGTCGTTGGATCCAATTGAGAATCCGTCGAATATTTCCAGAAAGGCTTCGGCCTCCATGACATTCGAAGGGAGCTCGCACATCGCCCACACTTCGAGCTTATTCTCTCCGCGCCGCAATCCGTTCGAAGCCATTTCCTCCAGAACTCGCTTCCCTTCCTCGACCGTGCGGCAGAATGGAATCATCACCTTCAGATTATATAATCCCATATCCTTCCGAACGCGAAGAATAGCCTCGCACTCCAATGCAAAACCTGGAGAATATCTCGGATCGTAGTACCGGGACGCGCCTCGAAATCCGAGCATTGGATTTTCTTCATCAGGTTCAAATTCCGCCCCGCCCAGTAATCGAGCATACTCGTTCGTCTTGAAATCACTCGTTCTGACGATGACGGGTTTAGGATAAAACGCTGCGGCGATTTTCGCGATTCCCTCCGCTAGCTGACGCACAAAGAACTCCCGGGGAGGTTCGGAGCCGATCCGTTCCGCGATGCTGGCGATCGCCTTCGGGTCTTTCAGCTCGGGATATCGCACCAGGGCCATCGGATGAATTCCGATATGTCGTGCAATGATGAACTCCATCCTCGCCAGACCGACTCCGTCGTTGGGTAGAGCCGCCTGGCTGAACGCCTGCGACGGATCGGCGGTGATCAACATCATCTTCGTCCGGGGATGAGGTAGGGTCGAGAGGTCGACCGTGTCGATCCAATAGGTCACGGGACCATCGTAGACACGTCCCTCGGATCCTTCGGCGCACGACACGGTCACAATCTGACCGTCGCGAATTGCTTCCGTACCGACTGAAGTGCCGACAACGCACGGAAGACCAAGTTCGCGAGAGACGATGGCGGCATGAGCCGTTCGGCCACCCTTATCAGTGACGATACCGGCTACCTTTCGCATGACCGGTTCCCAATCGGGATCGGTCAACTCGGCCACAAGCACCTCCCCTTCCCGAATTGTGGAGAGTTCCGACAGATCGCGGACGACACGGGCGGGACCCACCGCCACCTTTTCGCCGACTGCCTGCCCAATCACCAGGGGAGCGCCATGCTGCCCCGTTATCCGGTACCGCCGGGCGATCGCTCCCGGTCTCGACCCCGAATGGACCGTTTCCGGCCGCGCCTGGAGGACATAGAGTTCTCCGGTCTGTCCGTCAAGGCCCCATTCGATATCCATGGGATGTTCGTGACCGGCCAGCTCTGTGTAGTGGCGCTCGATTTCGCAGGCCCATTCGGCCAGTTGAAGAACCTGATCGTCCGTCAGACAGAACCGGTCCCGGTCGCTCCGTAGTGTCTCCTCCTGCCGAGTTCCGGTGTCGGCATCATAGACGATCCGGACGCTCTTCTCCCCCTTCTTCCGACTGACAATGGGCCGAAATGGCGGTTTCAGCGTTGTTTTGAAGACAATCCATTCGTCTGGGACTACCAGGCCCTGTACCACCGCCTCCCCCAATCCCCACGACCCCGATATCGACACGACGTTTCGGAACCCAGTTTCCGGATCGAGCGTGAAAACCACGCCGGCGCTTCCAAGATCAGAGCGGACCATTGGCTGGACTCCCACCGAAATGGCGACCTGCTCGTGCCGGAAGCCATGCCCCGCCCGGTAGCTGATCGCCCGATCGGTGTAGAGGGATGCAAAGCAGCGGTGAACCATGTCGAGCAGTTCCGCCCCCGGGGCGACGTTCAGGTAGGTCTCCTGCTGCCCGGCGAACGATGCCCCCGGAAGGTCCTCTGCCGTGGCGGATGACCTTACAGCCACTGCGGGTTCCCTTCCGATTCGCTCAGCCAGCTCCCCATACGCCTTGTTGATGGCAATCACCAGATCGTCTGGCAGCGGCGTCCCGAGAATCAATGCTCTGGCAGCCGATCCCGCCTTCGTCAGGTCGCTGACCGAGCTGATGTCGACACCCCGAAGAATATCCTCCAGCTTCGCTCGAAGATCATTCTCCTCCAGGTATCTCTTCCATGCCTCCACCGTCGTTGCAAAGCCATCCAGCGTCTTCACGCCAAGGGGGGTCAGTGCGTTGAACATCTCACCCAGGGAAGCATTCTTTCCACCGACCACTGGAATATCGCCGAGCGAAATGGCGCTGAACTCGAGGACGTACGGAACCGTGGACATGACTGACTCCGGTTACACGTGGGACTGCGATCGTTCGAATGTGAATGTGGAGGTCAACAAAGCTATCGGATGCTCCGCACCGTAACCATGACAAGGGTCATATCTTGACGCGTGGGTGTGGCTGGAACAACGTCATTGGAGTCTCATCATGTCGAACGTTGAACTGACTTCGGAGGAGCTTCGCCTCCTTCTTGAAATACTCGAGTCGGCCCTCTCGGATTTGCGGATGGAGATCGTCGACACGGACCGGAGCGACTACAAGGATTCGCTGAAGCAGAGGAGGGATCTGCTGACTAGACTGGTGGAGAAGCTGCAGGGTGGAGGCGACACATAAGTTTTCCACCCGTGGATTCGGATCCACCCCCGACCCTCGACGCCACGGACCCTCGCTCCAACCTGTGGTCGATACACTTTAGGGGGGTCTAGGAGGGGGGTTGAGTGAAAATCTTGCTGATATCGGCTGTTTTTCAATGCGGGTGGAGGGGGTGGAGATTTGCAGGTGGCGAAAAGAGGGGGTGGATTTGCCCTGTGGATAAGATGTGGAAAAGTATGATTCGGGGGTGGATTTACCGCTTCCTGACGATCTCCACCGAGCAGGAGGCACGGGCTGCCACCGAGGCTGAGGTGGAGCCAAGAAGAGTCCGTTCGAAGGGGGTGAGTCCTCGCGCACCCATCACGATACAATCGACATCGAGCTCGCGGGCGTTGACAAGGATCGTGTAACGGGGATCCATGGCGTCCACGATCGAAGACCCGGACAGCCCTTTTTCATGGAGGCGGGTCATCAGGTTGTCGTGCAGAGTTGCCATCCGTCCATGCTCTTCTTCATCATCCTCTACTGTGGCATTGACACCGATGGCCGTCGCGATCCAGACTTTGGTATGCGGGGGCCAGTTGCGGTGGAGAAGTACGTCGAAGGCTCGATCAGAATCAGAAGATCCGTCATGAGCCAGGAGGATACGAATGGGTTCGTTCCGGCTGACGTTTCGTTCGCGGGCGACCCGTACAGAACAATGTGCAGATGTGGCGACCTGCTGTGAAATGCTGCCGAACTGACTTCGCCCGGGGAGCGATCTGCCTCGCGAACCCACGACGATCAGATCGGCTTCCCACTCCTCTGATGTTTGCAGGATACCTCGCGAGATCGAGCCGGTCATCCCGCGTGTGGTGATCGACCAACCGGGGAAGTCTCTCCGCAGACGATCACCGGCGAACCGGGCCGCCTCCTCGGCGGATTCGAGATCGGTGAGAGGCGGGCCGGCGAAGTGGAGCCCCCCGTCTGTAGCGACCGGGAGGGGCCAGGGTTCGGCAACCGAGAGCACGAGGGCTTCGGCGTCAGGCGGCAATCCCGCCCGGAAGAGCGTGTCGAGCGCTTCATCGGCCGCAGGCGAGCGATCGTAGGCGACAACGATTCTCATTGGCCTGTTCATGATCACCTCCATCGTTATCCAAATCGCCACCACCACCCACTTCAATCGGCGACACGATGCATCCCGCAGGTGGGGGCATTCTCACTCTCCCGACAAGTTGGAAACATCCACTTCCTGCACCATGACGTGCGTCATCCCTGTCACTCTCTATTGCTTGCGTACCGTGGGGGCAATCTCTAGTTTCTACGATTCGCAGGCGCACGTCATCCTCTTCGGCCACGATTCGCAACCAACCCCACAAGCATGAGATCGGAACGGCTCGACATAATCAACCCTGATTGCGAACATTGCGCCGCCCGCAACAGTTCGATCTTCTCCGGTATAACCTCTTCCGGCCTCGATTACGTCTCAACGACCAAGGTCTGTCGGCACTACACCCGCAACGAGATGGTCTACTACGCGGGGGACAAGCCGCAAGGACTCTATTGTATACACCAGGGGAAGGTCAAGATCTACAAGGTTGGCGAGAACGGTCGAGAGCAGGTCGTCAGGATCGTCAAGGAAGGGGACATCTTCGGGTATCGATCGTTGCTGAACGGGGAGGCGTACGATGACTTTGCGGCTCCTCTGGCAGAGGCCCGGATCTGCTTCATCCCCCGAGATATCTTCCTTGATCTCATTTCCAGAACCCCCCAGATGTGCCTCAATGTTCTCTCCATGCTTTCGGGTGATCTGAAAGCGGCGGAGGGATTGATTGTCGAGCTGGCACAGAAACCGGTACGTGAGAGGCTGGCCGAGGCCTTGCTTCTTCTTCGTCACACGTTTGGCACGGAAGAGGACGGCGTCACCCTCGATATGAAGATGACGCGCGAGGAGCTGGCCAGCATTGTCGGAACTGCTACCGAATCGGCTATTCGTGGCCTTTCGGAACTGAAGAGTGAGGGATTGATCGATTTGAAGCGCCAGAAAATTCTGGTGCTCGATGCGCAGAAACTTGCGCAAATCGCAAATATCCCGACGTAATATCCTCGCGAAAACCACCCCTGCAATATTACTGTTAGTCAAAACAGAGACTTTTCACAATAGCGTGGAGATGGAATCGGTAAACTTGCGCCCGGGGTACGGAGAGGGGGGGCGATACAGGATAGAATGCATCAACAGGAGTTAACTATGAATGTCCATGAATTAATGACGTCGTCGCCGAGGACCGTCCGGGGGTATGAGAATCTTGCGGTTGCCGCTGCTGCGATGTGGCAGGATGACTGCGGGGTTCTTCCGGTGGTGGACGACGCGAATCGTGTAATAGGGATCATCACCGATCGTGATATCTGCATGGCGCTGGCTACGCGCAATCGCCCGGCTTCCGAGGTTTCCGTCGGCGAGGTGATTGCACGTCCGCCGCTGACATGCACAACCACCGACACGGTAGAGACTGCGCTCGATACGATGAAGAGTCACCAGGTTCGGCGACTCCCGGTGGTTGACGACTACGGACGCGTTGAAGGAATTCTCTCCATCAACGACATTCTGCTGGCAAGTGGCGGCAAAGGGAGCAAGGTCCTATCCACCGATGCGGTTGTGCAGACATTGAAGGGAATCTGCGGACACGCCGATCTTCCGATCGTTTCAACGACGACGACCGGTGCTGTTGTCGTCAGTGCGAAAAAGACGACGAAAAAATCGGGCAAATCGAACGGTACCAAGCAGGCAACTGCAAAGAAGGCTGCCACGAAGTCCACGACGACCTCGAAGTAAGTATTGCCCCACCCGCGCGACGGCCTTCCCGTCGCGCGGGTGACCGGCCCCAACACCACCCGTCCCCGTTTCCACCGACATGACCGAGGTCATGGTCATCTGCGTCCAACCCCGCTACGTTTAGGTTATGGGCAGAGCGATCGTGATAGGATATGATGGCTCATCGCACGGCAACGATGCCATCGATGATCTGCGCCGAGCCGGTCTGGGCGATGACGTCGACGTGGTTATCGTTTCCGTTCCCGACCGTTGGATGCTGGAGCTCCCGGCGGACGACGCAACTACCGACGCTGTAACCATGCAGAGCGTCGCCGAAGCGCGTGCCCATGCAGAAGCCGGAGCACATCGCACCGCCGAAATCTTCCCCGCCTGGCATGTAAAGCCTCTCGTGTTACCACTCTCGCCGGCGGAGGCGATTCTGGAAGCGATTGACCGGACGAACGCCGATATGATCGTCGTGGGCTCTCACGGTCGCAGTGCAGTCGGCCGACTCCTGCTGGGATCGGTATCGCAGGCCCTGCTGCACAACGCCCCATGCAGCGTTCGTATCGGACGAAGACATCAAACGATGCCGGAGGCGGCGTCGAGAATCGTGGTCGGCGTTGACGGCAGCGCGGATTCGGCCCACGCCATCGAAGGCATCGCATCGCGACGATGGCATGAAGGGACCGCGTTTCGCCTGATCGCCGTAATCGGCCCGCCTCTTTTCCCCTACATGCCGGCCGTCGATTACGACATAACCGCATGGCGGGAGGGAATGGGTGTTGATGCCCGCAAGAATCTTGAAGCGATCGTCGAGCGCGAGTCGAACACCCTTCGTGCGCATGGGTTGATTGCCGACGGAATCATTCGTGAAGGGGGTGTGGCGCCCGAATTACTTGAAGAGGCCAGAGAGTGGGGCGCCGATGCAATTATGGTGGGCGCCAGAGGGCATCGAACCATCGAACGGATTCTCCTGGGAAGCGTATCGGCCACCATTGCCGCGCGTGCCCATTGTACGGTGGAGGTTGTCCGTTCGCGCAGTGAAGCCCCGATCGCCTGAGCGCCCGCGACGGAAACGGCGGATATCGTGAATCATCGCGGGCGCCTGTAGAACGGAGACGCATACTTGGAAACACGACCCACCATGAGCGCCTGGTGTCTCAGCGAACCGGCGCCTGTCGAGACTCGACCACTCACACTCATCGACATTCCCATTCAGCCCCCTTCAGCGCGTGAGGTGCTCGTCAAGATAGATGCATGCGGTATCTGTCGGACCGATCTCCACATCGTCGAAGGCGACTTGCCGCAGTGGCGCACCCCGGTCGTTCCGGGTCACCAGATCGTGGGACGCGTCGTCGAGGTTGGAGGGGAGGTCGAAAACCTGCGTGAGGGGGATCGAGTCGGCATCGCATGGCTGGGGAGGACCTGTGGCGAGTGCGTCTACTGTCGCACCGGGAGGGAGAATCTCTGCACGTCACCCTCGTTGACGGGATGGAAGGTTGATGGGGGCTTCGCCGAATACACTGTCGCCGATGCTCGATTCACCTACCCGCTTCCCGACAGCTTCACCGACGAGCAGGCCGCTCCACTTCTCTGCGCGGGAATCATCGGTTATCGAGCACTCCGACTGACAGGATTGAATGAACGTGGCTGGAGCGGAGCGCGAATCGGGATATATGGCTTCGGCGCGGCGGGACACGTTGCGATTCAACTGGCGCGGGCGCGTGGTGCGGACGTCTACGTTGCGACGCGCGACCGCGAACGTCATCAGGCGCTGGCGAACGAGCTGGGTGCTGCATGGGTCGGTGATGCGGAGTCAGAACCTCCCGTTCACCTCGATGCCTCGATCATCTTTGCACCGGCCGGGGATCTGGTCCCCAAGGCACTGAGAGGGCTGGACAAAGGTGGCGTTCTCGTTCTGGGTGGAATACACATGAGCCCGATACCGGAAATGCCGTACAATCTTCTCTATGAGGAGCGCACGATACGGAGCGTGACGAACAATACGCGGCAGGATGGTCTGGAATTTCTTGCAGAGGCGGCGAGTATTCCTGTGAAAACCCATGTGCAGACATGGCCCTTCACACAGGCCAACGATGCCCTGATCGCCCTGAAGCATGACGCGATAAAGGGTGCCGGGGTTCTGGTTTTCTAATAATTCGACATCAACTATCCGACTCCGATTCGACGGAAATCCCGTCAGTAACGGCGTCCGATGGATGAATGACGACAATATCACCCTCGTGCAGCCCGTTTTCTATTTCTGCCTCCGCGCTATTTCGATGTCCGATTTTCACGATCATTTTCTTTGCAACGCCATCCCGGACAACAAAGAGTGCCCAGGTTTCCCCTTCGCGAAAAAGCGCACTGGTAGGAACCTTTAGGACATTGTCGCTCTCCCACAGCACAATTCTTGCATCGACCCGGAAGCCGTCCCCCAGACGCGGCGCTGCTTCGGCCAGCGAGATCACCACATTGACCCGTTGTTCCTCGATGCCGAGAGCGGAGATCTTCGTAAAGGCCGACGGCTCCACACGCAGGACCTTTCCTTTGAGAGGCCTATCGCCACCCCATCCATCAATGAGCACGGACATCCCCGATTCTACCGAAACCGCGTCGGCGGAGAGGAGATCGACGACGATTTCGAGTCCGTTGGGATCACCGACCTGCATGATCGGCGTCCCTGCCGGGACGACACGCCGGTTCTTTTCGAGCAAGGCCAGAACACTCCCGCTTGCCGGGGAAAGGAGAGGAATGGGTCTTGAACCGGATGTCGCGCCACGTGCAGCCCGTAGCGCATCGACCTGAGCTCGAGCGGCATCGATCTGGGCACGGGCCGACACCAGTTCGCGCTCGGCAACGTCGACCGCGCTCGAGGCCCGCTCAGCATCCTGGAGCGCCACCGCTCCTTCCCGCTCGAGTGATTCAAGCCGATCCCGCTCCCTCTTCGCCTGGTCGATCGATGCCTCTATTCTGGTTGCCGTCGCCTGCGCCGTTCGAACTGTCGCTTCCGCTCCTTTGATCCGCTCTTCCAATTCCCGCAGTTGCTTCACATCAAGTGGTGGCGGTTGAATGAGCGCGAGTATCTGGCCTTGGGTGACAGCATCACCCTCCTGAAGGTCGATGCGCCCCAGCTCGCCCGTCACGGGAGCCGACACGATGAAGCGATCGTGGACACGTGTCTTCCCCTCGCCGTCTACGGTTACTCGCAACGCTCCACGCTTCAACGTTGCCGTTTCGACCTGCACCGGCTTCGGTAACAGCGCAACGACGATAATGCCGACCAGGAAGAGAATCGCGACGATCCAGAGCAGGCGTTTCATCAGGGAGCAGTTGGTAGGACGTAGTTGGAAGTTCGTGGTCAGCTGTCGGTATAGACATGGTTGCAGATGTTAACCGTCGACGTTCGACAGTGAATCTGCGCTGACCGCTACTCTCTTGTCTTCAGAACTTCAATCAGATCGAGATGATAGAGTCGTCGGCGGACGAGGAGAGCGGAGATGACTCCGCTGGCAAGAACGACCATTCCCGAGAAGGCGTACGACTGGGATGTAACGAACAGAGGCATTCGATAGAGTTCCGTATCGAATTCCGCCACCAGGCCGGCACATATTCCGTAGCCGATAATAAACCCAAGAGGGAGCGACATGAAAAGGAGAATTGTCTGCTCCCCCAGCAGAATGACCGCGATTTCACGTTTTGTGAAACCGAGGACACGCAGGCTTGCAAGTTCTCTCCCCTTTTCCGACAGGGCGATGCGGGCGTTGTTGTAGACGATGCCAATCGCAATCACGCCTGCGAAAATAATCAGTGTGAACGCGCTGATATTCTGATTGTCGGCGATCGTCTTCTGGAAACCCTCGAGCATTGCCTTCCGAATGATCGTACCGCCGACCGCGGGTGTTCGCTTCAGTCGTTCGTACAGCCGCTCCTCGCCGACGGGATCGACTGCAACGTACGCGCCGGACGAGCTTCCCCCTTCTTCCATCAGTCTATTGAGCGCCCCGAAATCCATGTAGACAGCTACCCCGAGAAGCTCGTCGATCAATCCCGCGACGACGACCTGCCTGGTGGGCCGTCGTCCCTCCAACGCCTCGATCGTTACGGTGTCGCCTGGCGATACAGCCAGGATTTCGCCAAGCTTTCGTGTCATAAGCAGACCATCCGGAGGGGGGCGATGGATCTCGAGGTGTTCATCGACGATGCGATGGAGCGCTCCGTCCGGCGTTATGCCCTGAATCCCGAGACGCCGTTCGCGGTGACCGTGACGAATGCGTACCGGGACAATGCGAAACGGCTCGACACGAAGAACCGATGGGAAGGACTTCAGATCGTACATCGCCCCGCTCCCACGCGGGTTGTTGTAGGCAACCGTGATATCCTCGCGCGACACTCTCTGGAATTGGAGATCGATCATGAAGTTGATCGCATCGAACGAATATCGCCCCACCACTAGAATGGCGACCGACATTGCAATGCCGAGTGTCGAGAGAAATGCCTTGAGAGGATTTCGCTCGATGTTGCGAACGACAATCCGCATAGAGGTCGAGAGGAGGCCGGTAATACCGAGCTTTTCGAGAAAGCCTGGTTTGAAACGAGCGGGCGGTTCGGGGCGCATTGCTTCGGCAGGGGGGAGGGAGACGGCGCGTCGAACGGCGCTCAACGCCCCGACTACCGCGGCAGCGGCGCTGATGATGAATCCCCAGGCAATGACATCCAGCCCGGCGTTGTAGCGAAGAATCGGGAAGCGATAGAATTTCGTGTAGACCTCTGTCAACAGGCTGCCAAGCCACGTCCCGGCGCCAATCCCCAGAGCTGCTCCAACGATCACCGCTGTCAACGCGAATTGCATGAAGTGGAATCCGACGCTCCAGTTCGAATAACCAAAGGCCTTCAATACCGCCACTTGATCGCGTTGCGTCGCGATCAATCGCGAGAGAGTGAGGTGGAGAAGAAACGCGGCTACGCCGAGAAATATCATCGGCACGATAAGGCCGTTGGCACGAAGCTGGGTGATCTCGTCCGAGAGAAATCGATTCGAAATCTGATCTTCACGTGTGTAGGCGCCCAGTCCACCATATCCGGCAAGAAGGTCATCGATCCTGTCGATGATCTCGCTCTTGTTCGCGCCGTGCATCAGACGAAGGGAGATGTCGTTGAACGCCCCTTCCATGTCAAATGCCGCCGATAAAGCCTCGCGACTCATCCAGAGAACACCGAAACGACGATTATCGGGGAAGAAGGCTGCGCCTCCGCTGACCTCGTAGACATACTCCGGCGAAAGAGCGATGCCGACAATGCGAACCTGACGCCAGCGACCATTTATGACGGCGCCAAGCGTATCGCCTGTCTTCAGAGAATTCCCCTCCGCGAATGCTTCGCTGATGATGACTTCATCGTCCCGTTTCTCCTGGATATACCGTCCGCTGCGGATATGGATATCGTTGAGAATCGGAGTGCGATGCTCAGGGATCGACACGATACGTCCCGTGGCCGGCTCGTCAAGACCGGGAACATCGAGCGTCACCTGGACAACAACGCGTGAACCAACGGCGGCGACGCCGGGAATGGATGCGATCTGACGTGCGATTGATTCGGGAACCCGTCGCGCGCTTGCAAAGAGATCCGCGAACCGATACTCCTCGTAGTAGGCCGACTGTGTCGCCTGCAGAGAATGATAGACGCTCACCATCGTCACGTACGTGGCGATGCCGCACGCGACCACCACTGCCACGGCGATCATCTGGCCGCGCAGGTGGATAAGGTCACGAAGGAGTTTGCGGA